>NZ_MKWJ01000029.1:29504-32477 GCF_001899725.1 Sphingomonas sp. 67-41
ACTACGGCATCTTCAACCGAAAGGCCGCCCATGTCTGTTTCAAACCCGGATCCATCGCTCTCTGCCAAGCGCGCCTTGCTGTGCAGCCGGGCACATGCAGAGCGGGTTGCGCACAGGATCTTTATCTCCGGCCAGCGCGCCTGCATCATACGCACTGGAAATCCAATCCAGCCCTATCGTGCCGCCGCCGAGGCCTCGAGCCACGATGAAGTCGAGGTCCTGCTGTGCGTCTAGCCTTGTTGTTGCCGCTCTTTCTCATCGGATGCTGCTCGCAGCCGACGCAGGGGACGGCCGACCAAGCCAGTTTCGCAGCTGCGGCGCGCGCGATTGACGGCGATACACTCTCCGTCGATTTTCGCCTGCTTGGCCTCGATGCGCCCGAGAAGCGCCAGCTTTGCGCGAACGATCAGGGGTGGTGGCCGTGTGGCAAGGCGGCTCAGGACTATTTGGCCCGTGCGCTTCGTGACCAGGAGGTGCGCATCACCCTCGCCAGTGGGCGGACCTATCGGCGCCGGGTGGCGACAGTCGAGGTTTCGGGCGTCGATCTGGGGGAGCGGCTGATTGCGGCCGGGCTCGCCGTCCCGGCCGTACAGTATCTGAAGAGCGACCCCGATCGTGCCACGCGATACCAGCGGGCGTTCGCAACGGCGAAAAAAGCCGAAGCGGGCATGCATGCCGGTCGATGGATCGAGCCGGCAAAGTGGCGCCGCGGCGAACGCCTGTCATGCGAAGCGCGGGTCAGTCGGCGAGGGAAGGGTCCAGATACCAGGACGGGCCCTGCCTGAAATCGGCGTCAATTCGGCCGACGGGTCCGTCGGGCTCCTTGGACACATAAGGATCGATCAGCGGCATGGCGCGACCCTTTGCCCGCATCAGCTTGCCGGCAACCCGGCCTCGCCGTTCCAGCAAATCCTCGAGCCACATCAGATCGTCCAGCATGGCGACGACGCCGCGTCCGGCCAGGCAGTAGTAGATGCAGCGCTGAAAATCGTCGGCACCATCGTTCCCCAAAATGGCGGCCAGACGCTTCTTCCCAGCAATCTCGCCTTCATGCACCCACTGGACGGCCTCACGCAGCTCCCGAACCGAGAAATATGCGTCTTCGACACACATGCCAAGCGAGGCTCCGGCGATCATGCGGCGGGTCGGGCGCGTGTGGGGATCCAGCGAAGCATCCCGCAGGGTTACATCAAGGTCGAAATGGTCGTGGAAGATCGTAGCTTTCATGGGAATCACTCCGTTCGAATTGAACGTAACGTGAACAAAGCTGACCGGTCAACCCTCCGTTGAGGGTCCACCGGGTTTCAGGATCACCGAGAATTGACGGGTGCCGTGATATTCAAAAGGCCGCTCTCCAACCCATCGATCCCAGAATTCGAGACTGTCGCCTGACATCTCGATGTCGATTTCCGGATAGTTCAGCTCGGAGGCGATCTTCATTACCTTTTCGGCCAGCGCCGCGCCCACGCCGCGCTGGCGAAACGCCGGATGGACGTAAAGCTTGTGAAGCTCGCAACCCCCGTCATCAGTCTGAGTGAAGGTCGCTCCGCCGGCATGCCTTCCGTCGATCCGCGCGACGAAGTACCGTGGATTTAGGTCGTCTGACGCACCAAGGTCGCATATCGCCACCTTGCTATCGGGCTGGCAGCGCTCGCGATTAAGCTCGGCCTCCAGTTCGGCCAGCTCTGCCCTGGACCCTAACTCTTCAAACTCCATTCTCTCGATCTCCGGCGACGGGTTCAGCGAGCGGCACCGCCGCGCGAACGAAACAAATTTATGGCGGCTCCACGTGTCGTTTCAAGGGCAACCCCAGCGGCGATGGCAACGCACCGGCGCGTCGGGGAAAAAGGGGAGGGGGAAGAGGCCGGTCGAGCTCGATGGGAGCTTGAAGCCGGAGATGCCCGATGACCTATGACGTCGCCTACCGCTTTCAGCAGGCGCTCGACCCGAGCGCGCTCACCACAATTCCAGCCACGTTGCACGCGGTGCAGGCCGCGATCACCGACGCCCGCAATGCGGGTTGCGCTATTGAAAGCGATCCTGCCGTTATCCTGCTGGTGCGGCACTTCCACTCGGTCTGCGCCTCTGCTCCGGATATCGATGCCCTGCAGGAACAGTGCGAGGCCGCGATCGATCGGTTGCGCCTTGTCCCAGCTCTGCCGACGCTCGCCTATCGTGGGGTGGCGAATGACGAGGCCGCGAAACGGGCCTTCCATCGAGAGGGGCGGGTGGCGCTCCGCGCCCTCGCGGATGCGCTGGGATTGCCGGACTCGGGATACACCCTCACCGCGAGGCGCGGTACGCTGGCGCAGTCGGGTGAAATCATTCTCCACGGGGACGAGCTCAGGGTCCGCCTGTCGCTCGATATCGTGTTTCCCGGCGAGGAAGTGACCTACTGCCGGGTCCGAGGCCGGGATGACCATTGGGGTGATCGCGACCGGCGGGCACCGCTCATCAATCTGCTCGACCCGGCACGGTTTGCCGCAAGATTGCGGCGAGAGCTGACCTTGACCCCTGCGGCAGAACCCATGGCTCTGGTTGCCTGACTCGCTGACGCACCAAGGCGGCGTCTGGCCAACATCTCCAGGCGCCCCTCGCATCCCATTCTACCACGGAGGCATGCATGAGCGATCCTGCAGCTCAGCGCATCATCGATCGCATTGATTTTTCCCGGCGTGGCCCGACGGTGCTTGCTTATGGCGTCGGCGTCGACAGCACGGCTATTCTTGTCGAGCTCGAGGCGCGCGGCTCCTTACCTGATCTCGTCCTGACCGCTGACACCGGCACTGAAAAGCCGGAAACCTACGAGTATCAGGCGATGATCGCCGCCTGGATGGCCCAGCGAGGGATCCCCTACGAGGTCGTTCGCTATGTGCCCAAACGGTTCAAGCACTGGCCGCCCTATTTTTCGCTGCTCGAGAACGTCCTGACCAATGCCACCTTGCCCAGCATTTCGATGGGCCGGCACAGCTG
>NZ_MKWJ01000029.1:32550-32843 GCF_001899725.1 Sphingomonas sp. 67-41
GCAGGCTCAAAGGTCGTTCGGCTCATCGGTTACGACATCTCGCCTGCCGATAGCCGCCGTCATGCTCATGCCTCAACCATCGAGAACGCGCTGTTCGAATGCCGCTACCCTCTGCGAGAATGGGGCTGGACCCGTTCCGACTGTGCGGATCGCATCAAGGCTGCGGGCCTCCCCGTGCCCCCTAAGTCCTCCTGTTTTATCTTATGTTTGCAGATGGTGTCTCGTCTCATCACAACCCTTTATTTATGCGCTATAAAATTAACCGCCGTTTGAGACGATTCGAGACCATTGAA
>NZ_MKWJ01000030.1:0-28486 GCF_001899725.1 Sphingomonas sp. 67-41
CTGGCTGTTGCTGCTCTCGATCCGGCGCGTGCCGGCACTGAGCGTCAGGTCCGGAATGCGCTGGCTACGGGCGACCCGGACATTGGCGTCGGCGATCGAATAGTCGGCGGACGCCACGGCATAGGACAGCGTGCCTTCGATATTGATCGGGGCCGTGGGGCCGAAGACGCCGGTCCGGTCGAACCATGCCTGGTCGAGATCCCCGGCGATCGGCTGACCGATCAAGCGTTCCAGATTGCTCCGTGTGACCCCAACCGTCCGCTCGGCACGCTCGACGTCGGTGCGGGCATTGACCAACTGCACCTGCGCACGCTGCTCGTCGATCGGGGAGGTGGCGCCGACCATGACCCGGTCGGACGCAACGCGCAGCGCCTCCTCGGCGATGCGAAGCTGCTCGCGCGCCACGATCAGCCGCCGCTCTGCCGCGACCGCGACGATGTAGGCTTGCGTGACCCGCAGCCTCAGGTCCGCAATCGTGACGGCGGATTCGAGGCGCGCCCGGTCGAGGCGGGCATTCGCTACGCCGACTCGCGCGTTGCGCTTGCCGCCGAGTTCGAGTGGCAGTGCGAAGCCTACAGTGGTCTCGGACTCTCCGATCCCGCGATATGGACCGGTTCCGGCGACATTTTCCAACTCGACCGAGACGCTCGGATTGGGCCGCAGGCCGGCGACGGTTCGGCCTTGCTCGGCGGCACTGACGCCGGCTTCGGCTGCTTCGACATTGGGGGACGACACGCCGGCGAGCGTGAGCGCTTGATTCAGTGTGGTGACGTCACGCGCCTCTATCGGCGGTGCGGTCTGCGCCTGCGCAATTCCTGCGCAGGACGCCGCGGCGAGAAGCGCCGCGATGAGACGAGACATAAGTGGGATTCTCCCTGACGTTCGCAAAAAACCCCGCGCGCTAGGCACGCGGAGGGACGGCGAAGTCAGGCGATCGGAGGCCGCAGGTCGCGGTTGGGCGTGAATTCGACCGGCGGCGCGCTCGGCGCTATTCCGGCCTTCATCGTTGCACGCACGAATGGCATGGCAATCGGCTGCGTAACCGGAACGCCAAGCTCGTGGCTGTGGTTGAAATTGTGGTGGTGCGGCGTCGCCTTGTCGCTGTCGCCGGGAACCTCGTCGCCATCGCCTGGCGCGTGGCCGATGGCATCGCCATCGACGGCAGTGATGCAGCCCGCGGTCTCCGAGGCATAGGCGGCCGATGCCTGGAAACCCGACCAAAGCGTCAGGACCAGCATCAGGCTTGCGATCGAGGCGAGCAGCTTCCGCATTGGGCAGCCCTGTAGCCGATGGCGAGGTGGCACGAAAGAGTTTTTCCGCACGCTATTCGCCTGCCGTAGTCATTTTATTATGCGCGAATAGTTGATCGCGTCCGAACCGGCGCATGTTATTTCATCACCAAGCGTCATGCAGAGACTGTGTGTGACTCAACTTCACCTTTTGCTGGTGCACGCAACTCATTACTTGCTTGTTGCAGAATTTGCGCACCGCCGACCAGGCCAAGTGTTGCCATGACTGCAGCGACGGCAAGATCAGGCCATTGCGAACCGGTGCCAAAGACCCCCGCGGCGGCTGCCAGCACCGCTAGATTGCCGATCGCGTCGTTGCGCGAGCAGATCCAGACCGACCGCATGTTCGCGTCTCCCGAGCGGTACCGGTACAGCATCAGCGCGACCCCGCCATTGGCGACCAGCGCGATCGCGCCGACAATCCCCATCGTCTCCGCGCGCGGCACGCCGTCCCCCAGAGCAGCCAGCACCGACGTCACCAGCACATAGGCGCCGAACGCGAAGATCGTCGCGCCCTTCACGACCGCGGCGCGCGAGCGCCAGCGCAGCGCCATGCCGGCGACGCCCAGGCTGATCGCGTAGTTCGCGCTGTCGCCGAGAAAGTCGAGCGCGTCGGCCTGAAGCGCTCGGGAGCCCGAGGCGATGCCAGCGACGATCTCGCCGAGGAACATCGTCAGATTGACGGCGAGCGCGATCCACAGGACCGTCCGCCATCTCTTGTCGGCCCGGGGGTCGGTCGTCTCCGAAGCGCAGCTGCTGCAAACCATGTCGTTCACCTCGACGGGAGCGGTACGACGGCCCATATGGACCTTGAAGTCACTACAGGGTCAAGGCGATAATTCGGTGAAGATCGGCGAACTCGCCCGCGCGACGGGCACCAAGGTCGAGACGATACGCTTCTACGAGAAGATCGGCCTGCTACCGGCACCCGAGCGGACCGACGGCAATTATCGCGACTATTCGCATCCTCACCTCGCGCGGCTGTCGTTCGTGCGTCGGGCCCGCGATCTCGGCTTCACGCTCGACCAGGTCCGCGCCCTGCTCACTTTGGCCGACGACCGGGATCAGCCGTGCAGCGCCGTCGATGTCGTCGCCCGCGAACATCTGTCGCAGATCGACCGCAAGATCGCCGACCTTCAGGCGCTGCGGCGCGAGCTCGATGGCATCATCAGTCAATGCGGCCACGGCGCCATTTCCGAGTGCCGCATCATCGAAGCGCTCGGTCCGTCTGCCGCGACGCACTGATCGTCACCCGGTATTGGCTACGCAGCAGATGTCCCGGCGTCGGCGACACCGGCGCGGTCACGGCCGTTCCACCAGAAGCCGATGACGAGGATCGCCAGGGCGACAGCCTGCGCCAGCACGGTCTGCAGCGTGGGAAACAGGCCGAGGACCTCGATGCGCGGTACCCAGGCCCAGGGCTGGACGCCGATGATGCCGGCTTCCTGAAGTCCGGCCACGCCCTTGCCGGCAAGCACAACCGTCAGCACCGCGATCAGGATAGAGCTCCAGGCGAAGAACTTGGTGATCGGCAGACTGGTGCTGAAGCGCAGCATGGCCCATGCGATCAGCGCGAGCAGGCCGACCGCGGCCAGCGCCCCGGCGAGCAAGGCGACGCCATTCCCCTCCGCCCAGAGCGCGGCGTAGAAGAGGATCGTCTCGAACACCTCGCGGTACACGACGACGAATGCGAGGATGAACAGGAACCAGCCCGAACGACGGGAGAGCGCGTTCGTCATCTTCTCCTTGATGTATCGCTGCCAGGACTCGGCATTGCTCTTTCCGTGCATCCAGATCCCGACGGTCAGCAGGATGACCGCCGCGAACAGCGATCCGAACCCTTCGGTGAGCTCGCGGGACGCACCGCTGATGGCGATCAGGTAGGTGGCGGCGAACCAGGTCAGCACGCCTGCGGCGAGTGCTGCTATCCAGCCGCCATTGACGAAACCGACCATCTCTGGGCGGTCGGTCTTGCGCAAGAACGCGATCATCGCAACGACGATTAGCAAGGCTTCCAGGCCTTCGCGGAGCAGAACGCCGAAGGCCCCGAAGAAGGTCGCGGCGGCGCTGGCGCGGTCCGGCGAGAGCGCCGCTTCAGCCTCGCCGAACAGGACGGCGAGTTGCTTGTTCGAGGCCTCGACCTCGGCCAGCGGCCGGCCGGCACTGATCGCCGCGCGTAGATCGCCCATCGCGCCTTCGATCCGGGCCATCAGCGCGGCGTCGCGCGCCCGCAGGATCGGCTCGACCGGTTCGAACCCGTCGAGATAGGCCGAGAGTGCAAGATCGGAAGCGGCTTTCCGGTCGCCGGCAGCATAGGCCTTGAGGCTGGCGGCGAGGCGCTCGCGGGTCAGGCTGAGCGACCCGGTGGGTGCCGCGGCGATCGCCTCGGGATGACGGCGAAGATAGGCCGTGACGGCTTCGCCCTTGCCGGCCTCGAGATCGGCGGAGAGCGTTGCCGGGGTCGCGCCAATGAACGCCGCCAGATTGGGATAGCGGGCACGGATTGCCGCATTGTCGCGCCAGACTGCCTCGCCCTGTGCGGCTTGCGATTGGGGAAATGCGAAGCCGCCGACATAGAAGGCCAGAGCCCAGCGATCCTCGTTCGGCAAGGAATCGAAGCTGACCATTGCCGTGCCGTCGAGGCCCTGGGTGATGACCTGATAGAGTCCGAACAGGCTGCGCTGGCGCGCGCGCGTTTGATCGGTGAATGCGATCGGAGACGGATTGAGCTTGGCGGCGCTCGGCCCATGGCCGTCGCCGGCCGCGCCATGGCATGACGAGCAATTCTGCGCGTAGAGCGTCGCGCCGCGGCCGAGGTCCGGCATCGATGTCGGAGCCAGAGGTACGGGATAGGCCGCCAGCAAAGCCGCTGCGAGCGAACGCGCCTGAGACGCGACCGCGGCTGGATCGGCTTTCGCAGCGACCGAGGCGCGCAACTGATTGGCGCTTCGCAGCAGTCCCGCCTTCGCCGGCTTGTCCGGCAGCTGGCCTAACCGCGAGACGATTTGGCCCGCGAACTCGTTCATTTCGGCAAATTCGGATTGGCTGATGACGCGGCCGCCACCGACCGCGCCGCCATAATCGACCGCGACATAGTCGAGCAGCCGCCAAGTGGTCTGCACCTCTGCGTCATTCGCCCAGGCCGGACCCGCACAAAGCAGGGCCAACACCGCCATCAAGGCAAGCCAGCTCTGCCTGGTGATTGTCGAATAGGTGCGGAGGGAAGGCGCGATCGATATCAGGGCCATGGAAGCACTCTAGTTAAGAATGCTTCGCGTTATCGACCCTCGACCCACTAGAGGGTCAAGTGGATAATCGTCGGCCATCGGCCCGCGCGCGTTCATCGCGATGGCTGATCGGTGGACGGCAGGAGATTCAAGCCAGCGCTAGCGAGTCGCGATCACACCTTCCTGCGTCACTGTTGGTGGCACAAAGCAGGTTACGATCGGCGCGCTAGCCCGCCGAACCCTTCTAACCTTTCGCTAGGCTACGATGGCAGCAAGTTGCTGTTGCGCCGGTCGATTTTCGTCACTCCTTAGTCACTCCTGTCGCCGGAGCACCTCGCTTCGGCTCGAAGCCAGGGTGTCGATAAGTGACCGCAACGCCAGCTAGATCCGAAGCCTCGCGCCGCGGTGCGCGCATGCTGCGGACGGCGCTCGGCACCGCGATTGCTGTTTGGCTGGACGATCCCGAGATCGTCGAGGTCATGCTCAATCCCGATGGCCGGCTCTGGGTCGACCGCCTCGGCACCGGGCTCGCCGACACCGGAGAGATGGTCTCTGCCGCCGATGGCGAGCGGATCATCCGGCTGGTCGCACACCATGTCGGCAGCGAGGTCCATGGCCGCTCCCCGCGCGTGTCGGCCGAACTTCCGGAAACGGGCGAGCGCTTCGAAGGCCTGCTCCCGCCTGTGGTTACTGCGCCGGCCTTTGCCATTCGCAAGCCCGCAGTCGCCGTCTTCACGCTCGATGACTATGTGGCCGCGGGCATCATCTCATCCGGGCAATGCGCGTCGCTTCGCGCCAGCGTCGTCGGTCGCGAGAATATCCTGGTCGCGGGCGGCACTGGCACCGGCAAGACCACACTCACCAACGCGCTCCTTGCCGAGATTTCCGGCACCAGCGACCGCATCGTTCTGATCGAGGACACGCGCGAGCTGCAATGCACTGCGCCCAACCTGGTCGCGATGCGGACCAAGGAGGGTGTCGCGACGCTGTCCGACCTGGTGCGCTCGTCGTTGCGCTTGCGCCCGGACCGAATTCCGATCGGCGAAGTTCGCGGCGCCGAAGCGCTCGATCTCCTCAAGGCCTGGGGCACCGGTCATCCCGGCGGGTTCGGAACGATCCACGCCGGCACTGCCCTCGGCGCGCTGCGCCGGCTCGAGCAGCTGATCCAGGAGGCCGTCACCACCGTACCGCGCCCGCTGATCGCCGAGACCATCGGACTGATCGCGGTGCTGGTGCGCGACGGCGCCGGCCGGCGCCTCGCCGAGCTCGCCCGCGTCGAAGGGCTCGAACCCTCTGGCGAATACCGCCTCCATTTCCTTGACCACGGAGAAGTCGAATGAACGTCTCGCTTTCCGCCGCCCGCAATCGCGCGGCGGCCTTCACCACCTGTGCGCTGGTCGCGCTCGCTGCCGGCCCGGCGCACGCCTCCGGATCTTCGATGCCCTGGGAGAGCCCGCTCCAGTCGATCCTGGAGAGCATCGAAGGACCGGTCGCCAAGATCATCGCCGTGATCATTATCATCGTCACCGGGCTGACGCTGGCCTTTGGCGAGACGTCGGGCGGCTTCCGCCGCCTGATCCAGATCGTGTTTGGGCTGTCGATCGCGTTTGCCGCCAGCTCGTTCTTCCTCAGCTTCTTCAGCTTCGGCGGCGGGGCGCTGATCTGATGGAAACGCTCGATCCCGGAGGGGGCATTCCCGGCTATTTCGCGCCCGTCCACCGCGCGCTGACCGAGCAGATCCTGCTCGGCGGCGCACCGCGTTCGGTCGCGATCGTCAACGGCACGCTGGCAGGTGCGGTCGGGCTGGGGCTGCGGCTGTGGCTGGTCGGGCTGCTCATCTGGGCGGTGGGCCATGCGGCCGCCGTCTGGGCAGCGCGCCGGGATCCCCAGTTCCTCGAAGTCGGGCGGCGCCACATGCGCTATCCCGCCTTCCTGCGCGCGTGAGGCGGCGATGATGTTCCTCCGCGAATATCGTGCGCGCGGCACGACCCTCTCAGACTTCCTGCCCTGGGCTGCGCTGATCGCGCCGGGCGTCGTCCTCAACAAGGACGGCTCGTTCCAGCGGACCGCTTCCATCCGCGGGCCAGACCTGGACTCGGCGACGCCTGCGGAGCTGGTCGCAACCGCCGGACGTCTCAACAGCGCGCTGCGCCGGCTTGGGTCGGGGTGGGCGATCTTCTTCGAAGCCCAGCGAGTGCCCGCACTCGACTATCCCGACGATAGCTTTCCGGACCCGGCCTCGGCGCTGGTCGAGCGGGAACGCCGCGAGCAGTTCGCCGAGGAAGGTGCGCATTTCGAGAGCGCCTATTTCCTGACGCTGCAATGGATGCCGCCACCCGAAGATGCAGCCCGCGCGGAAGGGTGGCTTTACGAAGGGCGGTCGCGCAGCGGTGTCGATCCCCACGAGCTGCTCGCCAGTTTTGTCGATCGCAGCACGCGGCTGCTCCAGCTGCTCGAAGGGTTCGTGCCCGAAGCCCGCTGGCTCGATGACGGCGAAACGCTGACCTATCTACACGCTACGATTTCGACCAAGCGCCAGCGCGTCGGCGTGCCCGACATTCCGATGTACCTGGACTCGATACTGGCGGACGAGACGCTGGTCGGCGGGCTCGAGCCGAGGCTCGGCGGCCAGCATCTGCGCACGCTGACCGTCACCGGCTTTCCGAGCGCGACCTTTCCCGGCCTGCTCGACGACCTCAATCGGCTAGCCTTTCCGTATCGCTGGGTCACACGCGCGATCACGCTCGACAAGACCGATGCGACCAAGCTCCTTTCCCGCATCCGCCGCCAATGGTTCGCGAAGCGCAAGTCGATCGCCGCGATCCTCAAGGAAGTGATGACCAACGAGGCGTCGGTGCTGGTAGACAGCGACGCTTCCAACAAGGCGGCGGACGCTGATCTCGCCCTGCAGGAACTCGGTAGTGACGTCGTCGGCCAGGCCTATGTGACGGCGACCGTCAGCGTCTGGGACCCCGATCCTGGTATCGCCGCCGAGAAGCTCAGGCTGGTCGAGAAGGTCGTTCAGGGTCGCGACTTCACGGTGATTGCCGAAGGCATGAACGCGGTCGAGGCCTGGCTCGGGAGCCTGCCCGGCCATGTCTACGCCAATGTCCGCCAGCCGCCGATCTCGACGCTCAATCTCGCGCATATGGTCCCGCTCTCGGCCGTCTGGGCGGGGCCGGCACGCGATGAGCATTTTGATGCCCCGCCGCTGTTCTTCGCGCGCACTGAAGGTTCGACGCCGTTTCGCTTCTCGCTCCATGTCGGCGATGTCGGCCACATGCTGATCGTCGGACCGACCGGTGCCGGCAAATCGGTGCTGCTGGCACTGATGGCGATGCAGTTCCGCCGCTACGAGAATGCGCAGATCTTCGCGTTCGACTTTGGCGGATCGATCCGCGCGGCCGCGCTGGCGATGGGCGGAGACTGGCAGGACCTCGGCCATGCGCCGCAAGACGAGAGTGCGCATGGCGTCCGGCTGCAACCGCTCGCCCGGATCGACGATCTCGCCGAGCGCAGCTGGGCGGCAGAATGGCTCGCTGCCATCCTCACGTCCGAAGGCGTTCCGCTAGATCCTCAGGCCAAGGAGCATCTCTGGGCTGCGCTGAACTCTCTCGCATCGGCACCGGTGCCGGAGCGGACGCTGACCGGCCTGGCCGTGCTGCTCCAGTCGCAGCAGCTTAAACAGGCGCTTGGCCCCTATTGCGTCGGTGGCCCGCACGGCCAGCTGCTCGATGCGGAATCCGAGCATCTGGGTAAGGCGCGTGTCCAGGCGTTCGAGACCGAGGGACTGGTCGGAAGCGCGGCCGCGCCCGCCGTCCTCTCCTATCTGTTCCACCGGATCGAAGCCCATCTCACCGGCGCGCCCACGATGATCATCATCGACGAGGGCTGGCTGGTTCTGGACAGCCCTGCCTTTGCCCAGCAGCTCCGCGAATGGCTGAAGACTCTGCGCAAGAAGAATGCGAGCGTCGTATTCGCGACTCAGAGCCTCGCCGATATCGAGACGTCGGCGATCGCGCCGGCGATCGTCGAGAGCTGTCCGACCCGCATCTTCCTGCCCAATGAGCGTGCGTTCGAGCCGCAGATCGCCGCGATCTATCGCCGGTTCGGCCTGAACGACCGCCAGATCGAGATCCTGGCCCGGGCCACGCCCAAGCGCGACTATTACTGTCAGTCCCGCCGCGGCAACCGCCTGTTCGATTTGGGGTTGGGCGAGGTCGCGCTCGCCTTCGCCGCCGCTTCGTCACGCACCGACCAGCGCCGCATCGCCGAACTTCTCGAAGCCCATGGCCGCGCGGGCTTTGCGCCTGCGTGGCTGCGCGCCCGCGGTCTCGATTGGGCCGCGGATCTTCTCCCCCTCACTGCCCAGGAGTAAAGTCCATGCGTATCTCGTCGCTCCGCCGCCTCGCGCTGTCCACCGGCACCGCGATGCTGCTCGGCTTCGCCGCCGCCCCCGCCCATGCCCAGTTTGGTGGCGTCGTCTACGACCCAACCAACTATTCGCAGAATGTGCTGACCGCCGCCCGGACGCTCGAGCAGATCAACAACCAGATCAAGTCGCTCCAGAACGAGGCACAGGCGCTGATCAACGATGCCAGGAATTTGGCGTCGCTGCCCACCTCCGCGCTGGCCGAGCTCCAGTCGCAGGTGCGCGCCACCCAGCAGCTGCTCAGCAACGCGCAGCGCATCGCCTATTCGGTCCAGTCGATCGATCAGGCCTTCACCAGCCGGTATCGCGGCGCTCCGATGTCGGCGACCGACAAGGCCCTGGTCGACAATGCCCGTGCGCGCTGGGAAGACACCGTCGCCGGGTTCGAGGATGCGCTGAAGGTACAGGCCGGCGTGGTCGGCAACATCGAGGGCTCCCGCGACGCGATGGACCGGATCGTCGGCTCCAGCCAGTCAGCGTCGGGTGCATTGCAGGCGGCGCAGGCTGGCAATCAGCTGCTCGCGCTCCAGGCCCGCCAACTCGCCGACCTGACGGCGGTCGTTGCGGCGCAGGGTCGCGCCCAGGCGCTCGAGGCATCGCAGCGCGCTGCCGCCCAGGACCAGGCCCGCGAGCAGTTGCGCCGCTTCCTCGCACCGGGCACCGGCTATCGGCCGACCCCGGCACAGATGTTCCACCGCTGAGGCGATGGCGGTGAACATCCGGCTCCCCGCACGCATCGGTGCATACGCCTGCCTTGGCGTGGCGCTCGCAATGGGCCTGCTTGCCTTGCGCGAGGGGCCGAAGCCCTCACCGCCACCCTCGAACCTCTCGACCGACCTGCCCACAGACCCGCTCCAGGCGAAACTCCGGAGCTGCCAATTGGCCGGGCAGGCGGCGGGCTCGGACCCGGGCTGCCTGGCAGCCTGGGCCGAGAACCGCCAGCGGTTCCTCGGGCACCGGCCAACGCCTCTGGCGGAACCGGTGCACGGCGAGGCGACGGGCAAGTCTTCCGAGCCGGCGATCCCCGCAAATGGCGTGGTCCCCAATTCTCAGCAGGAGCAGTGACATGGGCGGCACAGGCGTCGTCGACCGGTTCCTGGAGGTCTTTACCTCCTACATCGACTCCGGGTTCGGTCTCCTCCAAGGCGAGGTCGCCTTCCTAGCGACGACGCTGATCGTCATCGACGTGACGCTGGCCGCGCTGTTCTGGACCTTCGGCGAGGGCGACGACATCGTCGCCCGGCTCGTCAAGAAGACGCTGTTCGTCGGCATCTTCGCCTACATCATCGGCAACTGGAACATGCTCGCGAGGATCGTCTTCGAGAGCTTCGCGGGCCTGGGGCTGAAAGCGTCCGGCACCAGCTTCACGACCGCCGAACTGCTTCAGCCGGGGCGGGTCGCGCAGGTCGGGCTAGACGCCGGCCGACCGATCCTGGACTCGATCTCCGGGCTGATGGGCTACATCAGCTTCTTCGAGAATTTCATCCAGATCGTCGTCCTGCTGTTCGCCTGGGTGATCGTCCTGCTCGCCTTCTTCGTGCTGGCGGTGCAGCTCTTCATCACGCTCATTGAATTCAAGCTGACGGTGCTGTGCGGCTTCGTGCTGATCCCGTTCGGCCTGTTCGGCAAGACCGCCTTCATGGCCGAGCGCGTGCTTGGCAACGTTGTATCGTCGGGGATCAAGGTCCTGGTGCTCGCGGTCATCGTCGGCATCGGCTCGACCCTTTTCTCCGAATTCACCAACGCCATTGGCAATGCGCAGCCGACGATCGAGGACGCTATGGCAATCGTCCTCGGCGCGCTCTGCCTGCTCGGGCTCGGCATTTTCGGACCGGGCATCGCCAGCGGCATCGTCTCGGGCGGCCCGCAGCTGGGCGCTGGTGCCGCTGCCGGCACGGCACTGGCAGCAGGCGGCGTTATCGCCGCGGGTGCCGCCGCAGGCGGTGCCGCGATGGGGGCTGCAGGCGGTGCGCTTGCCGGTGCCGGCCGCACGGTCAGCACTGCCGCCAGCGCCTATCGCGCCGGTGCCGAAGGCAAGTCTGGCATAGCCGGCGTCGCATCGGGTCTGGGCAATGTCGGACGCACTGCGGCCAGCAGCGCCATGTCTCCGCTTCGCCGGGCGGCGGGAAGCGGCACCGGCGGGCCAAGCGGCGGAGGCGGTGGCGGCACCACAGGTTCAGGCGGTGCGGCGGGAACGGCTCCGACACCTGCTCCCGTCGAACGCGACTCCGGTGGCGTCCCGAAGCCGCAAGCCGGACCTGGTCCGGTCGAGCGCGACAGTGGCGGCGTCCCATTACCCCAGACCGAAGCCCCTGAGGCAGGATCGGCATCGGCACCGCCCGATAGCAGTGCAACCGAGGCCGGGGCCGCCGCGGCCAGCGCGCCACGCAGCGAACCGCCTGCCTGGGCAAAGTCGATGCGCCGCCATCAGGCGATCGTCCATGGTGCCACCGTCGCAACCCACACGCTGCGCGGCGGCGACAGCCGCGGCCCCGGGGCCTCCGTCAGCGTCACCGACAAGGAGTAGAATGCCATGTTTCGCCGATCGACCGTGCGCTACGGCGCAACGCCGGAGCCCGAGACTCCCTATCAGCGCGCGGGCCAGCAATGGGATGACCGCATCGGCTCCGGCCGTGTCCAGGCCCATAGCTGGCGGCTCGCCTGCTTTGCATCGCTTGCGCTCCTCGCCCTGACCATTGCCGGCCTGATCGGAATGGCGATGCGCGGCACGATCACCCCGTGGATCGTCCAGGTCGACAAGCTGGGCGAAGCCCAGGCCGTCGCGCCGGCCGAGGCCGACTATCGCCCGAGCGACCCGCAAATCGCTTTCCACCTGGCGCGCTTCATCGAGAATGTGCGTGGCATCCCGGCCGATCCGGTGGTGCTGCGCCAGAGCTGGCTCAGGGCCTATGAATTCACCACCGCCAAGGGCGCGCTCGCGCTCAACGACTATGCCCGCAACAACGACCCGTTCACGCAGGTCGGCAAGGTCCAGGTGGCCGTCGACGTCTCGAGCGTGATCCGCGCCTCGGACAACAGCTTCCGGATATCGTGGACCGAGCGCCGATATCAGGACGGCAGCCTTGCCGCGACCGAGCGCTGGTCGGCGATCGCGACCGTGGTGATCCAGACGCCCCGCACGCCCGATGCGCTGCGCAAGAACCCGCTCGGCGTGTTCGTCAATGCCCTCAACTGGTCAAAGGAGCTTTCGCAATGACCCCCATCCGCTTGGCCCTGCTGCTGGCGAGCATGCCGCTCGCCGCCTGCACTGCCTCCCACGCGCAGACCCCGCCACTTGCGTTCGACTCAGCACCGGCTGCAGTGCCGGAACCCGACCGGCCCAAGGCGGTCGAGATCGTGCGCATCCCCGAACCGTTGCCGCTTCCCGGCCAATTGAAGCCGATGATGGCATCGACCGTGCCCGAGGCTGCCGATCCCAGAACGCGTGTCGGCACTGCGAACGCGGCCGCGCGCATGCAACCGGTTCGCGAGGGTTTCCTCAACGCGATCCAGCTCTACCCTTGGGCTGAAGGCGCGCTATACCAGCTATACGCCGCACCGGGGCAGGTAACCGATATCGCGCTCCAGGAAGGCGAACAGCTGGTCGGGCCAGGTCCGGTCGCTGCCGGTGACACAGTGCGCTGGATCATCGGCGACACGGTCAGCGGCACGGGCGCGGGTCAGCGCGTCCACATTCTCGTCAAGCCGACCCGGAGTGGCCTCGTCACCAATCTGGTCATCAATACCGACCGCCGCACATACCATGTTGAGCTACGATCGACCCCCGACACCTATATGGCCTCGGTGTCGTGGACCTATCCACAGGACGCATTGATCGCGCTCGCGGCACGGAACCGCGAGGCCGCGGCCGTGGCTCCGGTCGTGCCCGGCATCGATATCGACGCGCTCAATTTCCAATATCGCGTCGAAGGCGACCGTCCGGCATGGCGTCCGCTGCGCGCGTTCGACGATGGCCGCCAGGTGTTCATCGAGCTGCCGCCGGGCATCGGCCAGAGCGACCTCCCGCCGCTGTTTATCGCCGGAGCCAAGGGTGAGGGCGAATTGGTCAACTACCGTGTCCGCGGACGCTATCTGGTAGTCGATCGACTGTTCGACGGTGCCGAGATGCGCCTGAGCGTCGGCAAGTCCGATCAGCGCGTCCGCATCCTACGTCAGACGGTCGCGCGCCGGGAGCAATCCAAATGACCGCGTCCGCCGAACCGGCCCCGATCAGCCCGGCGGATCTCCGGCTGCGCGGTGACCCTCCGCGCGTGATGCGGCTTTCGCGCAAGGCTTTGGCAGGCGTAGGATTGGTCGCCACCGCCGGGATCGGCGGGGCGCTGATCTACGCCCTCCAGCCCGCGGCGCCGAAGAACCAGACGGAGCTTTATGCGACCGACAATCGCGCCACGGACAGCCTTGCCGGCGCGCCGAAGGACTATTCGCAAGTGCCCAAGCTCGGCCCGCCGCTTCCGGGCGATCTTGGCCGCCCGATCCTTTCCGCGCAACAACGCGGCGTCGACGCCTTGCCGCCGCCGATCGGCGCGCCTTCGTCGCCCCCGTCAACGGGTGCGAACGCCGCCCTGGCCGCGCGGGATCGAGTGCGACAGGAGCGAGACGCCGCCAGAACCAGCAAGGTCTTCGCAGGCGGAGAAAGCACGTCCCCGTCGATCGCAACGGCCGCACCGCAGCCATTGGTTTTGCCTGCTGCTCAAAGCGCGGTCCCGGTACCCACTCCGTCGAGCGCTGCCGCGACGGATCAGGGAGGGAAGCGTGACTTTCTTCGTCAGACTGACCAGGGGCCGACCGAAAGCAGCTATCGCATCGTTCAGCCGAGCTCGCCCTATATGGTGCAGGCGGGGAGCGTCATCTCCGCTGCCCTGATCACGGGCATACGCTCCGACCTGCCGGGAACGATCACCGCCCAGGTGACCCAGAATGTCTATGACAGCGTGACCGGCAAGTATCTGCTGATTCCGCAGGGCAGCCGGCTGATCGGCGAATATGACTCGCAGGTATCGTTCGGCCAGAATCGTGTGCTCCTCGCCTGGGATCGCCTCATCCTGCCCGATGGCGGTTCGATCCAGCTCGACCGGCTGCCGGGCGCTGATGCCGCGGGCTATTCGGGCCTCCAGGACCGGGTGAACCAGCATTGGGGCGGAATGCTACGTGCCGCGCTGATCTCGACCCTACTCAGTGTCGGCACCGAGGTAGGCAGCAGCGATGATGACGATCTTGTCCGAGCCGTGCGGCAGGGCACCTCGCAATCGATCGGCCGGACCGGCCAGGATCTGGTTCGGCGCCAGATGGGGGTGCAGCCGACGCTTACAATCCGGCCGGGATTCCAGCTTCGCGTAATCGTCACGCGCGACATCGTGATCGCGCCAAGCGACGGAGGTTCGAAATGACGCTCAAGCTCGGTCCGATCGCGAACGACAAGCCGGTCAGAATGACGCTCGAGATACCCGCCGATGTCCATCGCGACCTTATTGCCTATGCCGAGGCGCATGCCGCGGCGACGGGTGAGGCATCGCAGGGTCCCGCGAAGCTGATTGTGCCGATGTTGACGCTTTTCATGGCAAGTGATCGCGAGTTCGCGAAGTTGAGGCGCCAACGTCCCGCAAACAGTTGATGCTGGAAGCGTTACGCTGAGGCAGGCGTTAGGTGATCGACTTGAATATCGCTGCCTATCCACCGATGATCGGTCGAACCAATTCCGGCCCGCGCGGGACCGGGAACTCGGGAGGGACCAGGCTTGGCGGGAGCGCGTGACGATTTTTCTAAGGCTACGATCCGTCTCCTAGCTCAGCGCGCCGGCTACCTGTGCGCCCAGCCCGACTGTCGGCAACTGACGGTGGGGCCGTCCGACGATCGCGTCGGTCGCGTCACCATGGTGGGCGTCGCAGCCCACATCACCGCCGCGGCGCCCGGCGGTCCCCGGTTCGATGCTGGCATGCAGCCCGAGGACCGCGCCAGCGAAGCCAACGGCCTGTGGGTCTGTCAGACGCATGGCAAGCTGATCGACGACACCGCCAGCCGTCACACGGTCGAGACCCTGAGGCGCTGGAAGACGCAGCATGAGGAGTGGATATTCCAGCGCGTTGCCTCCGCCGACAGCGTGCTCAAGCATGGCCTCACCAGCATCTCAATCGAGAATATAGGGCCCTTTCGAACCCGGTCGACGGTTCCTCTTGGGCGGCACAATGTCGTGTTCGGCCAGAACAATTCCGGCAAATCGAGCTTGTGCGAGTGCATCGCCGCCTTTTCGGGCGGCACCAACTTCGAGAATCTTTGCAAGCGCTGGCAGTTGTTCGGCGTGCGTTCGCCGTCGATGGCGATTGAGGCGGCGGTTTCGATGCAGGGCGTCCGGACAACGGTTAGGCTGAGCGAAGAAGCGAAAACCCTCAAGCGGATCCCTGAAAAGCACCGAACACGACTGCACATCGAGGTAGACGGCAATGTCGCCGCGAACTGGCCTCGCTCGCTTTTCAACATCATTTATCTCGAAAGCCATTCACTCAAGCCGAGCGACATAAAGGACCCGTTCCGCCGCGAATTGCGAGCGCTCGCGCCGCAGCTTGGCCTGAGCGAAGATCAGGCCTGGGACGCACTGCGCGAAGAATTATTCTGCAGTGCGACCTTTGGATCCCGAATCCGCCGGGTCGGCGAGTATCGCGCCGAAGTGCGTCCGCGCGAGAGCGATCATTATTACGAGACCGGCGGCCTTGCCGGCTCCGAGCAGACTTTCGCCTTGTTCGACATCATGTTGAGAATGATCCGGAGCGATCCCCGACCGACTCCCTGGTTGATCCTTGTCGATTCCAGCCTGTTCCTAGGGCTCGACAGCGACAACAAGCGTCGTCTCGTCAGCGGGCTGAATGGTCTGGCCGATCCGCAGGTGCAGACCCTAGTCTGCGTTAACTCCGAGCAGGACGCTATCGAGCTGACCGCGGACGATTCGGAACGCTGGATCGGCTCAAGCGCGGCAGGCGCTTTGACTATTCACAATTTCCTGTAGCGAGAGCCGCACCATGACTGTCCGCTCACAGCGCTACATCATTAGCCCGCCGCGCGCATGCCCCACGCATCTTCGCGGACCCGCCGGTCGGCCGCTACCGCAGGTATCGCTCGACATGAACCATGTCGCGCGAGCTGCCTGGGGCGAAATCCTCCAGACCGCGCCAGGCTCGACTTCGCTGTTCGCGTTTCTCGAAGACCTGCTCCAGCCCGGCCCCGACTTGATCTGGCGCGGCAGGGGCCCCGGCCGCGGCACAGAGATGCGCCGCTCCTTCTCCGGGTTGTTCGGCCGCTTCTTTGCGCGTGCCTATCTTGAGATCCATCACGACTATGTTTGGTTCGCGGCGATCGATGGCGATAACTTCCACTTGTCGCCGCACTGGCGCGTCAAGAGGTTCACCAGCGCGGAGATGCCTGATTGGATCTGCGCGCGGCCCGGCGCCCTCGCGATCGCAGAGGCAAAGGGGTCGCATCAGAAGGGAAACGCGACTGGCGCATCGCGACCCGGACCGATCAAGACGGCCGATGGCCAGATTCGCGGCGTGCATGTTCAGAAGCGGACCCGCACCGCCCGTGGCCTGCGCTGGTTCAACCGGTCGGTCAAAGGCTGGGCGGTAATGTCGCGCTGGGGCTTGGTCGATCCGCCTCGCGCGCCGTTCCTCTTTGCCCTTGATCCCAAGACTGAGGGCGATGAACTCACCCAGGAAGAACGCGATGATCTGATTCAGGCGGTCGCCCGCACGCACATCGAACAGACCGCAATCGGTCTCGGCCTGCTCAAATGGTTCGATGAAGACGCGCTGGCGACAACGCCGCGCCGCCTTGTGCGGGTCGCGGACGATACCGAGAAGCGCCTCTTCGCCGGCGCGGTAATCACGCCGTTCGGCCGGGTCGATATGGACCTTGAGCAGGCGAAAGAACTGAGCCTGCTGCTCCCCAATCCCGACTTGGTGCGGTTCGTCGGCCTCGAACAGGCGCTGTTCCAAGACTATCTGCAGGGCCAGCCCCTCGCAACCACCCAGCGACAACGCATCGGCGACCAATCGGAGATCGGCAAGGACGGCCTGATTGTCGGTCCAGTCAGCGAAATCATCGATCTCGGCTATCAGGCTGACGGGGCCTGAGGTCCGAGGGCCCAGGAACGTGTGTCGCGGTCGATGGCGTGGTCATCGTTGGTCCTGCCGCCAGCCGGCCGCCAATAATCCTCGCTACCCCAATGGCTCCGGCGCCCCTGCACTCTTCGGAATCGGGTGTGCAGCGGGCTTTAGACGATCCAGAGCAGGACGGGTACGGTCGCTATATCGGCACTCGGACGGGATTCAGCGGTGCTCGACTCGGCCACCCATGAACTCCCATTGGCACCGATGGTGATCGGCAACCGCGCATAATCTGACGGTGCCGGTGCGGAGCGATCGAGCCGGCACTTTCTAATTCTACGCTGGCCTTCGACGCTCGTTGTTTTCTGTTGCCGCGCAGGCGTTCGCGCTTCTCTTCCTTGCTCCCGACGCCGCGCTGCCGCGTGGCGAGAGGAGCATTACCATGTTGAAGGGGTTCCAGTTTTCGGGTGGGCGCCGGCTTCGGCTCGGAGCCTTCGCCGCGTTGCTGGCTTCGCTGGCAGCTGCTCCTGCATTCGCGCAGGAGGTCGGCGAAAACCGGGCTTGGCAGTTCGAGACGCCGCAAGATCTTGCCGCCCGCGCAGCCGTCGCCGATCTGATCGCCAAGCAGCGCGCCGGCATCTATGCGGCGCCGGTCTACAACACCACGATCGCGCGCCAGTATAATTGCTCGGTCGCGGCGAGCGCGGTCGGCAACAGCGGGGCGCAGAGCGCCGTCGCCAACTCTCCTACGGTCACCGGCGCCAGCTCCGCCGCAACCGGCAATGCGGGCACCGCGTCCGGCGAGGCCCGCACCGATATTGGCCTCGACCAGCGTAACGATGGCCTCATCGCCTCGTCCGCGATCGGCGCGACCGGCGCGACCGCCGATGGCCCCGCCTGGCAGGCGCTCAACTCCTCGCAGTCCAATTCGGGCGATCAGCGCGCCAGCGTCTCGGGCAGCACCGCCTGCGGCTTCGGAGCGCTTAACTGATGCTGGCGCCCGTCATCGGAGCGCGGCGCGTCCGCCTGCTGCTTTCCGCGCTGGTGCTCCCCGGCCTCTCGGGCTGCGTCAGCCTCAGGCAGCAGCGCCTGGCACCGGGGGAGGAGCCGGTCCTGATCGGCGCCGCCGCGCGCGACAACCGCACCCCGATGGACCCCGCCTTCGCCTGCTTCAGCGCCGAGCTTTCGGCTGTGCGGCACAAGCCCGTCGTGATCGCGGTCGGCGACGTCCGGGATTTCACCGGCAAATATTCGGTGAGCGAGGGCACCGCGATCACCCAGGGCGGGGCGCTGATGGTGTCCTCGGCGCTCGGCAAGCTGGCGGGCCCGGTCACGCTCGCCGAGCGCTTCGATCCGACCATCGGCGAACGCGAACTCGGCTATACCGACCGGCGCCAGCTGGGCGATGGCAGCCCGCACAATGTCGGCGGGGCGAACGGCCCGTCGAGCGTGCCCTGGCTGCCTTACTATGGCGGGAGCATCGCCGCCTCTGACTATTACATCGTCGGAGGCATCACCGAGCTCAACTACAATATCCGCTCGGGAGGCGCCGAAGTGCGCGTCGGGCAGGTCGGTCCCAAGGTCCGTACCTACACCCAGTCGGTCGCGATCGATCTCCGGATTGTCGATACGCGCTCGCTCCTGGTCGCGCGCACCGTCAGCCTCACCAAGCAGTTCACCGGCTATGAGATCGGGTTAAACACCTTCCGCTTCTTCGGGTCCGACCTGTTCGACGTGAACATCGGCGCGAAGGGCCAGGAGCCTTTGCAGCTCGGCATCCGCACGACGCTCGAGGAAGCGACGATGCGGCTGGTCGGTGCGGTCGCGGAGGTCGATCCGCAGGGCTGCATCGCGATGCAGTCGTGGAATCCCGCGATCACGTTGCCGCCCATCCGGTTCGCGGAACGCGCCGGACCGGTCACCCAGGGTCTGGTCGACGCCGCCGCTCAGGCCCTCAACACGCTGCCGCAGACGAATCCGGGAAGGGGCGATGGCGCTGCGCTGATGTTCGAGCCGGGGTCCTCCGATCTCGGCGGTTCGGCGCTGGCCGCGCTCCACCGTATCGCAAACGCCGCCCGTACCGCGCCCGTCGAGCTCCGCATCGTCGCGCGCGACATCGAGGTGCTCGAGCCTGCGAAACGTGATGCGCTCACCGACCAGCGCATCGCCGCGGTTGTGGACGCGCTGACCGCACGCGGCGTCGCCAAGGGAAAGATCGCCCTGCGGTGGCGGCCCGCCGCCTCCGACCCAACCCTGCACCGCGGCGAAGCCGGCGCGCAGGATCTGGCTCGGCTCCGCATCGGCGGCTGAGCAGCCCGTCCCTCAAGTCCCAGGGAGGCGCCCACCTGACAGCCTGACGACCCCCACCGACTGCCCCTTACCCCCTGAACCGGAGTATTCCCATGTCCCGTATCACCCATTCCCGCACCGCGCTGATGATCGGCGGCGCCACCGTTGCGCTCGCCGCCATGCTGGCCGTCACGCCCGCTTCGGCGCAGTCCACCGACCAGGTCAGCGGCACCCGTGTCGTCGCCGACCACCAGCGCGCCGACCATGTTCGCGCGCTTGCCGATACCAGCGGCTTCGAGATCGTGATGGCCGCGCCTCCCGCCCAGGGTTCCGATATCGCGCTGCGCGCCAACGGCGTCACTGCGTCGGTCCGCGCCAATCGGTCGGACAGCGAGTTCTCGATCGACTCCGCGGAGCTCGTCGGCCAGCGCGCGGTCACCCGCCTCACCTCGGGCAATCGTGCGGTCGCCGCCGATGGCGACGCATTGCTGGTCACCACCCAGCGCGGCGCCTCCTCGATCGCGACGGCGCTGAGCACCGGCGGCACGCTCGGCATCAACATCGACACCAGCCGCGGCAACAGCGTCGCGGTCGCCGAAAACCGGCTCGATGCCCAGGCACTCGGCAACGATGCCATGGCCACCCTGTCGCTCGAAGGGCTCCAGCAGCCGGCGGCTGGCGGCATCGTCGGCTTCCAGTCGAACGACACGCGCTCGGCGGTCACCTCGACCAACATGGCGGCGGTGCGCATCGGCACCGGCGCCACCTTCGGCAGCGATCTCGCGATGACGGACAACCTCGTCCGGGCGCTCGGCTACGGCAACGCTTTCTCCAGCGACTTCACCGTCACCGGGGCGAGTGCATTCGGTTCTGCCGATGGCGGCCCGGTCTCGCTGGTTCCCGGCTCGGCCGATGGCGACCCGACGATCTCGGCGACCTTCGCGACGCTCAGCCACCAGGAGCAGGACGGCGCGGTTACCGCTCGCGCGGGCGAAAACGACGGTTCCGATCCCTTCCATCTGGTCGTGTTCGGTTCGCTGTCCGATTCCGCCGTGCGGCATGACGGCGACGCACTGGTCGCAGGCGGCTATGGCAACCAGTCCGACAACGCGATGTCGCTGCGCGTCGGCGCGGTTTCGGGAAGCGGCGCGGTCGCCAACCTGACCGCTGTCCAGCGTGCCGGTGCGGCCGATGTCGAGGCCGATACCGTTGGCGGCATCCGGACCAACATCCTGGGCGCCATGACGGCTTCGCAGGCGTCGCTCTCGGACAATAGCGCGCGCGCCGTCGCGATCGCCAATCTCGCGGAGCGCAACCAGCTGACCGTCGAAGCCAGCACCGTCGATACGTTCGGGCTTCCGGGTTCGGGTCCGGTCGGCACCGCGTCCGCCGGGTTCGACAACAGCTCCAGCGTCACCGCCGCGTTCAGCGTCCACAATGTGCAGGACTTCGGGGAGTCGAGCGTCGGCGCCACTTCGACCAGCGCGCTCAAGCTCGGCGTGCTGTCGCCGGTCGAGCGCTCGACCTTGGCCGCCGACGGTAACACGGTCAGCGTCGCGGCGACCGGCAACGGCGCGACCAACGGCCTTACCCTCAGCGCGCCGCTGCTGCGCGCCAGCGCCGATCTCAACAATGTCCAGAGCGGCAACGGCCAAATCCGAGTCGAGGCGGGCGGCGGTGCCGCGCCGCTCGGCGTCCTACTCGCGCTCCCGGCGACGGTGCTCCAGTCCGACCTCGCGGTGCGCGACAATGTGCTGGCCGGCACCGCGATCGGCAATTCGGCCTCGAACAGCATGAGCGTGGCCGGCACCAGCTTCGCCAATGGCAGCGGGCATGGCGAGGCGGTCTCCGGCCCCCTGCTCGAAGGCTATGGCGCCGCCGCCGACTATGCGCTGGCCAGCACCCAGAAGCTCGGCCTGTCGGGCTCGGTGGAAGATGCGGTCGGGATCAACAGCGCGGTGGCCGGCCGCTTCGGCATGCTCGGTGACTATCGCACCTATGGCTCGGCCTATTCTGTCGAGGGAAATGGCGTCGCCTCGACGATCATCGGCAACACCGTCGCCAACCGGCTGTCGCTGAGCGCGGTCAGCCTCGGATCGGCGGACACGCCGGCACCCGGCACCGCCCTGTCTTCGGCGCAATATGGTCAGGTAATCGGCACCGCGCAGTCGACCCAGGCTCTTGTCGCGCCCGGATCGCTGGATGGCTCGAGCGTCTCGGTGAAGGCCAACACCAACCAGGCCTATGCCGGCATCAACGAGGCCGACAACCGCCTCGCGGTCGCTGCTGTCGATGCGGGATCGCTGACGGGCCGCAACACGCGCGTCTCGATCGTCTCGAGCCCCGGCATCTCGGGCGACGATGTGCTTGGCAATCTGCAGTTCGCAGGCGGCAGCATTTCGGCCGATGGCGTCACCTCGATCGAGAATGGCGACAGCGGGATCGGCATGGCCGGCTCACGCTTCGCGATCAACGCCAACGTTACTGCCGCCGAGGCGAATGCGAACCGCGCGGTGAACCTCGTCACGATCGACACGCTGGGCGGTGGCGTCGCGGGCGGGCTCGGCAACATGCAGACCAGCACCGCGAGTGTCGCGGCGAACGCATCCCTGGATGCCGGCTACCGCGCATCGCAATTCCCGGCGATGCCGATGATCGACGCCTCGTCGGTCGGGATCGACGGCAATGCGACCAGCGCGCTGGCGCGCGGTAATGCCGTGGACAACCAGCTGGTGGTGCGCGGAAATGTGCCGTCGCCGGTAACCGTCACGTCCGAGGTCAGCCGGTTCGAGATCTGGGCGGACGCGGGTGCGCCGCTGCTCAACGCCCAGACCAACTATGGCAGCGTGACGGCCTCGGCCTCGAACAGCCTGGTCGGCGCGGCATTCAACGGCCCGCTCACCGGCATGAACCAGGCGTCGATGACGATCGGCGCCAACACCGTCTCGGCTGCGGCCTATGGCAACACCGCGACCAATGCGGCGAGCCTGTCCTCGTTCGGGCAGCCGGGTAGCGTCGCGATAGTCAGCAGCCAGACCAACTATGGTCCGGTGACGGCGATCGCGACGGGCAATCAGCTGATCTTGCCGCTCGGATCGATGACCGGCAGCAGCTTCGCCCTCACCGGCAACCAGGTGAGCGCGGTCGCGGTCGGCAACCAGGCGACGAACAGCATCACCAGCCTTCGCTGATCCGCTCCGGCTTTCCCGCGCCCCCTGGGACAGCCGGCAAGCGGGAAGGGTCGCCGCGCTCCCCCCTGTGCGCGGCGGCCCTTCGAATTTCTGGATACTCAGCGGGTCGGCAAGGGCCGACCGTAACGATGCGCCAGCATCTCCAGGAAGCGCCTGAGCGCCGCACTGTCATTATCGCGGCGCCAATGGATCGCCTGCTCGAGATGGGTGGCGCCGAACGCGTCATGCACGGGACGGAGCACCAGATCGTCATCCTCGCGCGCGATGCCGGTCGTGACGACGCAGCAGCCAATCCCCGCGAAGGAGAACAGGTTCTCGCGGCGGACGTCCTGGACCTTGACGCTGGGGCCGAAGCCCGGCCCCGAGAGGCGGGAGGCGATCAGGTCGTTGAGGAACGGGCCCGGATCCACCTTACTGATCACGAAGGTCATGCCGCGCAGGTCCGACCAGTAGAGCGGATCGCATGCGCACAGCGGATCGCTGCGCGCCAGCCCGATCATCACCTGCTCGCTCCAGAAGGACAGCGAGACGATGCCGGGACGCGCGGCCTGTCCGCTCATCACCGCGAAGTCGAGCTGGTCGCGCTCCAGCGCCCGCAGCAGCCGCGAACGGCTCCGCTCGCGCGCTGCCAGTTCGACATCCGGCCAGGCTGCACGAAAGTCGCGGACGACCGCGGAAAGGTCACCGCTTCCCAGCGACCCGTGAAAGCCGAACCGCAGCAGCCCCGCAGTGCCCCGCGCGATCGCCGCGCAATCCTGATCGAGCGCGTCGATGTCCTCGACGATCTGGCGCGCCTTGCGCAGGATGCCCATACCCGGGTCGGTCGGCACCACGCCGCGGCTCGACCGGCGAAACAGCGCCACGCCGAGCCGATCCTCCAGATAGTGGATGCGCTTGCTGAGCGTCGATTGCTTGATCCCGAACCGGTCGGCCGCCTGGCTGAAGCTGCCGCTGTCGGCAGCGGCGAGCGCATAGCGCAGCAAATGAACCTCGATCATGCCCGCTCCTGCGCGTGCCGTTGCTCCGATTTGCGGTTGGCAATCGCGTAGACACGTCATCCCGCATGTGACGTCATGGAGCTATTCCAAGAAATGGGGTGCCGCTGACAGGGCGCAAAAATTGGTCTAGTACGGTCGCGTTGAAGAGTTGGTTGGCAATCAAGACGATTGGCGCGTGAAGATAACTTGCTCGACTGGTGCAGTTTTCTCGTTCAGATGCCGGTTCCTGATCAAATCAAGTTTACATCTGATTTCCGGTCAACGCCGAGCGAAAGGCTGACGAATGCGGTTCGGAAACTCTTTGATTTCTCGGCGAGATGTGATTGCCATGCTCCGCTGCTGCGGGTCAGTATTGGTGGGAGGGACGATCGGCCCTGCCATCGCGGGAGCCGAGAGCTTGGTTGCCGATTGGAACGGATTTGCGGAACCGCCTTTTTGGCAACCCTTCAGCCTGGTCACGGGCGACACGATCGTCCTCCCAACGGTTGTCGCAGGCATCTCCGTCGATGCGATCCTCGACAGCGGCAGCGCCGCATCGATCATCAGCGCCTCGCTGGCGACAAGGCTTGGCCTACCCTTGGCCGAACAGCGAACCATCCGTGGTGTTGGGGGGCGTGCATCCGTCCGGTTCGCGCGCGACGTCGATCTCGCGCTCGGAGGGCAGCGGAGGCGCCTTCCCGTCATTATCGTCGCTGATCTTGACACAGTTTCGTCGGCGCTCGGCGGTCGCGTTGATCTCATACTCGGCGAGGACATGCTTGCCGGGCACCGGGTAGCTCTCGATTTTGAATCTCGGCGGATTTCGGTCGGTGGTAGCGGCACTTTTTTTGGAGGGCGCGGCTGGCGGGAGCTGTCGCTTTTGCACGGCTCGAACCGCGAGTTGCTCGTCTCCGCGTCGGTCGCTGGCCTGCCGGCCGCCCCAATGGTCTTCGACCTGGGCAACTCGACCGCGCTCATGCTGTCGCGCAGCTTTATCGAAGAGCACCGGTTACTCGAGGGTATTCGGCAATCGACGGCGGCCATCGGCGGAGTCGAGGGTTTACTGCTTGCCACAACCTTCATGGTCGGCGATGTGGCGCTGGGCGGACTCTCGGTGCGCTCCGTCCCGGCGCTCGCGCCGGCGAGTTGGACTTCAGCCAGCGCGACTGGCAGCATCGGATTTCCGCTGATCTCACAGTTCGACCTCGTACTCGACGTCTCGGCGGGTAAGCTATGGTTGCGGCCGGCGCGGCGTGGGTTGCCGATGCTCGAGGATCATAGCGGTTTCGGACTCGCGCTGCGCGCGAGCGAACTGTCCGTTGTTCATGTGGCGGCCAACAGCCCCGCTGCCGCTGGCGGCTGGCAGGCCGGGGACCGAATCCAGACCGTCAATGGCCGTCCGATTGACGCAGCCTACATCAAGGGCGAACATTGGCGGTGGCGCTTCATGCCACCGGGAACGGGGGTGAGGTTGGAGGACCAGACCGGTCGCCTGCGTGATCTCCGGCTTGCCGATTATTATTGACGAAAGTGGGTTCTGAGAGGTCGAGCGTCCGCACATCCCAAGGACGGCGTTGACTTCCCTCCGGTCCAATTAGGCTAGAACGGCGATATCATCCGCCGACTAGCAGGCCAATAAATAGCGCGAACGCAGCTAGGTAGCAGATTAGCGTAGCCAGTGCCGTGATCGCCATGCCGAAGGCGCGTGCGCCCGCGCCGTCTGAATAGCAGCGATAGAAGCTCAACCGGCCGATCGCGAACAGTGTAGGCGAGGCGACCAGCAGCCCCAACCAACGACCGCTGGCGACCGAGGCGAGGAGCAGATGCGCGCCGACGCCCAGGAACGCCTGCTCGAGCGTGTTCTGGAGAAAGGCGGCCTTGATCGCGAGTGCGGGACTCGGCGGCGCCTTCGCCGCGCCGCCGATATCGACCGCCGAACGGTAGCGTCCGCTCGACACCAGGCGGACTGCAATGAGGACAACCGCAAAATGTATCGAACTCGTCTGGATCCCGAAAGCCAGGCGCGCGCCGATCTCGGATGGGAAAGTGACCAGCTTGGGCAGGAAGAGCACGCACCCGGTCGCAACCGCAGCGCAAAGCATGAGGGCCTGCGCGGACTGTTTTTTGATCTCCCGCTGCTCCGATTGCAGGTCCATCGCTCGCTCCATTCAGCCCGGCTTGTCCGCAACGATAAGCGTAATCGAGCCGGTCACGGTATAGATTGGGCGTAGCTCCCGGACATTGCCAAAGCCAGCGTCGCGGACCAGCGTGGGGAGCAGGCCGTCCGCATTGGGTTGGGTGTCGGTCACCCCGTCGAGGCGCTGGATGGTGACACGAAACAGCAGGCGCATCAGCGCTCGCTGCCGGCCGTAATCGGCGATCACCAGCCGCCCGCCGGGGCGGAGTGAGGCGTACATCGCCGACAATCCGGCGCGCTTCTCGGCCATTGGTACCTGGTGGAACATCAGGCTAGACACCACGGCGTCGACGCCGCGCCTTTCAATGTCCCGTGCGAAGCCGCGCTCCCAGCATATCGCGAGCCAGGCGGCATCGGCTTTGGCACGCGCGATCGCCAGCGCTTCCTCATCGGGATCGATTCCAATGACAGTCGCGCCGGGCGTGGTTGCCTTTAGCATGACGGCGAAGCTGCCGGTACCGCATCCGACGTCGATGATGATCTCACCGGGGCGCGGCACGAGAGCCGCGATCATGGCGCGGCGCCAGCGCAGCTCGCGTGTCCACCGCCGGATCGCGCGGTCATAGTCGGCGGTGGCGCCGGTTCCAAGCGGCGGCGTGTAGGCGCGGCCGTTCACGCAAGCACTCCCCGCGCATGCCCCGCCAACTCGCGACGAGCGTCGCGGATGATGTCATAGGCCGAGTGAAGGAACAGTAGCGCGATGACGCCCGCGACGACGAGATCGGGCCACGCTTGGCCTGTCCAGCCGACCAGCACCGCAGCAAAGATCACCGCGATATTGGCGACCGCGTCGTTGCGCGAGAACAGCCAAATCGCGCGTGATGTCGCATCTCCCCGGTCGCGGAAGCGGACGAGCATCAGAGCCGCTGACACGTTGACGGCGAGCGCCACGATGCCGATCCCGCCCATCAATCCCGCTTCGGGTGGGATGGCATGGAATGCCCGCCATGCCGCAAAGCCCAAGACGCCGACCCCGAGCGCTGCGAGGAATGTCCCTTGCACGAGCGCGGTACGGCTGCGCGCGACCGCCGGCCAGCCAAGCGCGATTAGCCCGAAGAACGTGATCGACCCGTCGCCGATGAAGTCCAGCGAGTCCGCCTTCAATGCCTGCGATCCGGCGAGGAACCCGCCGGCAAGCTCGACCAGTCCGAAGCCGATATTCAGAACCACCACGATCCAAAGCGTGCGACGGTAGGCGGAATTGATGCCGGCCCGCGCCGTGTCCGCTTCGCAGCCACAATCGCTCATTACCACCTCCTCTGCGAGTCGCCGGGAAGTGTGCTCCCTCTAGCAGCTATAGAGTCAATGCTCAGCTTTTGGCCGCCGGCCCCAGCGCTTCGATGATCCGGCAATCGGAGATCGCGCCTTGCCTGCATTGGCTAATGAGCTCGTCAAGCTCGTGGCGCAGCGCGCGAAGATCGGCGATCTTGCGGTCGATTTGCGCGAGGTGCGCACGCGCGACAACATCGACCGCACCGCACGGACGATTGCCGTCGTCGGCGAGGGCCAGCAACTCGCGCACTTGGTCGATTGTGAAGCCCAGGTCACGCGCGCGCCGAACGAATGAGAGGCGTGCTAGGTGCCCCGGTCCATAGTCGCGAAAATTGCCCGACGTGCGCGCGGGTGCGGCAAGCAAGCCGATCTTCTCGTAGAAGCGGATGGTTTCGACCTTGGTAGACGTCGCGCGCGCCAGTTCGCCGATCTGCATTCGAAAATCCCGCTTGACCCTATAGCTGCTACAGATCGCATAGCCTGTTTCGTCGAGTCGTTCGAGGGGGACTGCAAATGGGATTAAATAGCGGGCAGACAGTGGAGCGGAATACGGCTGCTTGGTGCTTGCGCAACGCCGCTTATCGTGTCCCCGCCTCGATGAACCTGCCGTGTCGCCCGAGGCCAATCCTGTTTCTGCGAACGATCGGGAGTAATCGATGATGCGACTCATCGCGACGGCACTGGCCGTGACATTCTTTGGTTGTATGGCGCAGGCGCAGACCGCGCCGCCCGTAGAGGCGCGTGAGGTCACCACACTGAATCAGGCGCTCGCGCTTGCCGGCGTGTCGTCCCCCAATGTCGAAGCTGCCGAAGCCGGCGTCAGTGCCGCCGAGCAAGGCCGGACGGTTGCCGGCCTGCGGCCCAATCCGAGCGTCTCGGTCGAAGTGGAAAATGTCGCCGGAACCGGTCCCTATCGCGGGATCGGAGAGTCCGAGACCACTGTCGGCTTCGCACTGCCGCTCGAACTCGGCGGCAAGCGCAGCGCGCGTGTCGGCGTAGCGAACGCTCAGCTCGACCGGGCGCGCCTCGAATCCGCCGTCACGATTGCGGACCTGAGGCTGCGGGTCACGCAGGCCTACATCGTCGCGGTCGCGGCAGAGCGGCGGCTGATCGTGGCGCGCGAGCAGCTTCGCATCGCCGAGGAAGCGCTGCGCGTTGCATCCGACCGGGTCATGGTCGGCGCCACCTCCCCGATCGACGAGCAGCGTGCGCAGGTGCAGCTGGTCAACGCCCGCACCGACGTCGAGCGTGCAGAGCGGACCGTCGCGGTCACGCGGAGCAATCTGGAACGCCTGATCGGTCAGCCGATCGCCGGGGATCTCGACCAGGCATGGTTCGACCGGACCGGCCTCTTCGGTCCCACGGCCCCGATCAATATCGAAGGAACGCTGTCCTATGCCGTAGCGTCCGCCGACTATTCGATTGCCGACGCCAATGTCCGGGTCGCCCGTAGCCAGCGCATTCCGGACCTGACGCTCAGTGCCGGCACGCGCCGGAT
>NZ_MKWJ01000031.1:0-272438 GCF_001899725.1 Sphingomonas sp. 67-41
TACCCTCGCTTGTCAAAGCCAGGGACGAGTTCAACATGGGTCAATTCTCAGTGGAAATTTACGCCCTACCCGGGTCACTTCTCAGTGGAAATCAACAAGCCGCCCTCAGTTCCGCTATCCGACGCTGGTTCTCCAGCTTCCCGGCATCTGATTTTCCCCGGATTTCGTCCCTGCGTTGAGAGTAAGTTCGCCTGGGATCGACCCTGTCCTCGATGTCCGCCAGCTGGCCCTGCTGGCTGTAACCCTGCATTGTGCGGTAGTTGAACCTCCCACCGCTGATCCACGGTTCGAAGGGGTCCTGTTCGGGCAGTTGTCGGCACGTGATCCAAGGCTGCCCATCAACGTTGATCTGGGTGACGTTTTCCGGGAGCTGCTCGATAAGTGCCATGGCGTAGATTTGGTTCAGCTCCCGCAGGTCGGCGGGGGTCTGCCGCTCAGCCGCAACGGTCCTTTGCTCTAGAGCGGCTATCTCCGACCTATGGGCGGCCTCGCTTCGCGCAACAAACTCATCGTGGCGAGCGAGGATGTTAGCCAGGTTTCCCTCTCCGCGATGGAGATCCTCGAAGTCCTTCGGATAGACATTTTTGTATATCAGTACGGCGAGCAGTTTGTTGGCGTCGAGCAGGTTCTGGTCGTCGGCTTCGAGGTTCGCTACGTAGATCGCGTATTCGTTGAATATGTTCGTGATCAGCCGGAGATCGCTGAGGTATCTCGAGACCTCACGCAGGAATTGGCGGTCGAGGCGCTCGATCAGCGCCAGCCGCTTGCCTTGATCCAACACCATGTCGATCGAGTTTGACGCGTTGATGATCGGGATGACCGGTATGATGAATTCAAAGAACTTGGTCCTGTCAGTGTTGACGAACATGTCGTCCCTCAACGCGTACAAGAACCTGATCTGCCGTTTTACGCCGGCATTGGCGTTAACAAGACTATTGATTTCCCGGAGCGTGATGAAGATATCCGCGTCGTTGAAGCGGTCGAGATCTTCAACAACCACGAGCTCGTAATCTGTGGATTGGAAGAAGTAGATAATCTCGTCTAGATGACGGTTTAGTATGGACTCTCCGGCGTCCGATGCGGGTTTTATCTCAATGTCCCTCAACGATATGCTCTTCAGCGACAGGCCGAAGCTTGCGACGTAGAAGTGGTGGATCGTCATCCACAGGAAGAGGCCCACCAGTACGATGCTGCCCAAATGAAGCCAGTTGCTTACCGCCAGGGGGCTGAGGAAGGTGCCGCCGATTACGGCTTGGCGGTTGAGGAACAAGTAGGCCGTGGCGGCTGTGCCGATCAGGATGAAGAGTGTCTTGAAGATCGACCAGAAGCCGGGGGATCGGATCCGCTTGAAGCGTGATAGCGGGAGCCTGTTCGCGTCAGCGCCGTAAAGCATCTGCTGCAGGATGCTTCTTTCGATTTCCTGACGATGGACCTCCTCGCTCGCGGCATCGACCCCCGGCACGAAGGCTGCCAGGGAAATGTTTAGCGCCGGTCGCGGGTATCGCTTCAGGAAAGACTTTATGATGCTGCTCTTGCCCGATCCATACGGACCCGTGAGCGCTATGTTGAATACCCTCTCGTTGTTCGTGGCGAAGCTGAGAGCTTCGGCGTAGACGCCCTCTTTGTCGGCCTCCTCGGTTGGGGCAAGGTCGATGAACTTCGACCCGGCGCTGCTTGGATGCGTCAGTTTGTCCAGGTAGGTCGCTGCTCGGCCCAACTGTACGCTAATCCAACGGAGGACGGATGTGGCGCGCGATTTCATTCGCCGGGACTAGCACAAACGCGCTTGCCGCCAACTCTTGTCGAACGTCACGACTTCAACGAGCGTCTGCTTTTAGGATCTGCAATTGGCCCGGCGATCGACCGGGATGAGGGCGCAAAGCGGACCAAAATCACTCGCACCGCTATCGGTGATTTTGAGTATAGACAATGGTCTCAAGGTGTCTCAAGAGGTAATTGCAGGGCGTGAATTTTGTGGATGCGGCGGCGCCTGTGGTAATTGGTGTGGGAAAGGTCAGGGTAATCCTAGTAAGACTACTTTGATTTCAAAGTCTTAGACTTGGCTTTTTTGTGGAAGCCCTGTCCACCACTTCCCCCGGCGAGGCTCGGCCCCGGGGGCGCTCCGTAGCACAGGAAAACGGCCCGGGAGGCCAGGCTCCCGGGGCAGTCAGGCTTGCACATCCTCCGTTTCGGCGACCTGCGCATCGTCGGCAAATCCGGGCCGGTCGGTGCCGGCCTCGCCTTGCTCGAGCGTGATCCCCTCCGCATCCTCTTCGGCGGTACCGTGGATGTGCGTCTCGTGGACGTGTCGTATCATCGTCGCCAGCTGGCGGAACGAACCCATTTCTGCGACCCCTCGCTTGGCTCTGATTGCAAGGGTCATAACTTAACTTTGGGTTCGGGGTTGCGGGAAATAAATCCTTAACGCGGCGCGAATCACCTTTCCTGGTCGAGCACCGCGGCAACGAGCTGGCGGAAGGCATCGGCGCGGTGGCTCATCGCATGCTTGGCCGCGGGCTCCATCTCGCCGAAGCTCTGCGCATGGCCGGCAGGCACGAACATCGGATCATAGCCGAAGCCCTGGCCGCCGCGCGGCGGCCAGACAAGCGTGCCGTCGACCCGGCCTTCGAACCATTCGACATGCCCGTCGGGCCAGGCAAGGGCGAGGGCGCAGACGAAATGCGCGTCGCGGCTGGTCTCGGGCGGCAGCGCCGCGAGCCGCTCTTCCACGCGCTGCATCGCGAAGCCGAAGTCCTTGCCCTCTCCCGCCCAGCGCGCGGAGAAGATGCCGGGCTCGTTGTTCAGCGCCTCGACGCACAGCCCCGAATCGTCGGCGAGCGCGGGCAGACCGGAAAGGTCCGCCGCCTGCAGCGCCTTCAGCTCGGCATTGGCGACGAAGGTCGTGCCCGTCTCCTCGGGCTCGGGCAGGTCCAGCTCGGCCGCGGAGACCGGCTCGATCCCATAGGGGCCGAGCAGCTCGCGAATCTCGCGTACCTTGCCGGCATTATGGCTGGCGATCACCAGCCGGCCCGGCTTCAGCTTGCGGATCGCCTGGGGGCCGATGTCCTTGGAAACTTCGCCTTCGCGGGTCATCCGATTGCCTTCAGCTGTGCGTCGAAGATCCGGTTGCAGCCGATCCGCGCGAGGCGGAGCAGGCGGAGCAGCCCTTCCTCGTCATAGGTCGCGCCTTCGGCAGTCGCCTGCGCCTCGGCGATGTTGCCGTTGGAGAGCAGGACGAAATTGGCGTCGGCGTCGGCGGCGCTGTCCTCGTCATAATCGAGGTCGAGCACCGGACTGCCCTTGTAGATGCCGCAGGAGACCGCGGCGACCTGGGCGGTGATCGGGTCTTCCTTGATCAGCCCGGCAGCCATCAGCTTGTTCACGGCGATGCGCAGCGCGACGAAGGCGCCCGAGATCGCCGCGGTGCGGGTGCCGCCGTCCGCCTGGATCACGTCGCAGTCGAGCGTGATCTGGCGTTCGCCGAGCAGCCTGAGGTCCGTCACGGCGCGCAGGCTGCGGCCGATCAGGCGCTGGATCTCCTGGGTGCGGCCGGACTGCTTGCCCTTCGCCGCCTCGCGCTGGCCGCGCGTATGGGTGGCGCGGGGGAGCATGCCGTACTCGGCGGTGACCCAGCCTTCGCCCTTGCCCTTGAGCCAGGGCGGCAGCCGTTCCTCGACGCTGGCGGTGACGAGCACGCGCGTGTCGCCGAAGCTGATCAGCACCGAACCCTCGGCATGGCGCGTGAAATGGGGCTCGATCGTGATCGTACGCATCTCGTCGGGGGCGCGGCCGGAAGGGCGCATCTGCTTCAGTCTCCTGCAAGGTTCGCAGCGGCACGTAGACGGAACGGTGGGAACGCGCCAGTCTTGGCGGGTGATCCGTGGAGGAACAGGGGAATGCGCAGGCTCTTGATCATGGGACTCGGCACGCTGGCGCTGGCGGGCTGCGTCAAGCCGAGCGGCGGGCCGGGCGGGCCGGTGCCGATCGAAGGCGATTCGATCCGCTACGAGACCGGCGCCTGTTTCGGCCGCTGCCCGATCTACGCCGTCACCGTGCGCCCCGATGGCACCGGCATGTTCGAGGGCAAGCGTTTCACGGCGGTGACCGGCCAGAAGGCATTCAGGCTCAGCCGCGCGCAATATGACGCCTTTGCCGCCAAGCTCGCGCCGTACCGGCCGGCGAGCGGCCAGGTCCGCTACGCGCCGGGCGAGAAGAATTGCGAGCCGGCGGCAACCGACATGCCCAGCGTCGACATCACCTGGACCCGCGCGATCGGCGACAGCCAGGGGCTCTATTTCTATTATGGCTGCCGCGCGGAGAAGAACCGCGCGCTTGGCCAGGCGCTGGGCGACGCCGTGGAGGCATTGCCGATCCAGGCGCTGATCGGCGAGCGGCCCTGAGATCCATCCTTCGTCGCCCCGGCGCAGGGCCGGGGTGACGGCAGAGGTTGGCGCGCCGGCTGTCCGCGCTACATAGGCTCCATGACCACCCCGCCGATCCGCGAACTGACCGACCGCGCCCGCGACGTGTTCCGCATGGTGGTCGAGTCGTATATCGATACCGGCGCGCCGGTGGGGTCGCGGACGATCGCGCAGATATCCGGGCTCAACCTCTCGCCTGCCTCGATCCGCAACGTGATGCAGGATCTGGAGGAGCTGGGGCTGCTGGCCGCGCCGCACACCAGCGCCGGCCGCATGCCGACCGAGACGGGCCTGCGCCTGTTCGTCGACGGCATGATGCAGGCGAGCGAGCCTTCGGTCGAGGAGCGCGCGGCGATCGAGCGCAACGCCGCCGAACACGGCCCGGTGGAAGCGGCGCTGGCCAACACCACCGCCGCACTCTCCGGCCTGTCGGCCTGTGCGGGGCTGGTGCTGGTGCCCAAGGCCGAGCCGGTGCTCCGCCAGTTCGGCTTCGTGCCCCTCAGCCGCGATCGGGCGCTGGCGGTGCTGGTGGGCGAGGATGGTTCGGTCGAGAACCGGGTGGTCGAGCTGCCCGGGATGGACCCGGCGGCGCTGCAGCGCGCGGCAAACTACCTCACCGGCACCTTTGGCGGGTTCACGCTCAGCCAGGCGCGGGCCAGGGTGGAGCGCGAGCTCGGCCAGCAGCGCGCGGCGCTCGACAGTGCGGCGGCGGCGCTGGTCGCGCGCGGGCTGGCGGTGTGGAGCGAGGATGGCGGCCGCCGGCCGGTGCTGATCGTGCGCGGCCAGGCGCGGCTGATCGATACCGCGGCGACGGAGGACCTCGACAAGGTCAGCCGGCTGCTCGATGAGCTCGAAGGGCAGGAGGAGATCGCCCGGCTGCTCGATTCGGCTCGGGAAGGCGAAGCGACGCGTATCTTCATCGGATCGGAGAACAAGCTGTTCGCCCTGTCCGGCTCGTCGGTGATCGCCAAGCCGGTGCGTGCGCTGGACGGGCGTGTGGTCGGCGTGGTGGGCGTGATCGGGCCGACGCGGTTGAACTATGCGCGAGTCGTCCCCATGGTGGATTTCACGGCGGCCACATTGGCCCGATTGCTGACCTGAACAGGGAAATATGACGGAAGAATCGAAGGTGACGGACACGGACGACACGACGCTGCGCGCGGAAACCGCGGAGGCTGCGCCTGAAGTGGCCGAGCAGGACCGCGTGGCGGAGCTCGAGGCGCAGCTCGCCGAGGCGAAGTCGGCGGTGATGTATGCCCAGGCCGAGACGCAGAATGTCCGCCGCCGCGCCGAGAAGGAAGCGCAGGACGCCAAGACCTATGCCGCGACCGGTTTCGCGCGCGATGTGCTGTCGGTGGCCGACAATCTTTCGCGCGCGCTTGCCGCGATCCCGGCCGAGCTTAAGGACGACGAGAAGTTCAAGGGCCTGGTGACCGGCCTGGAGGCGACCGGCCGCGAGCTTGATTCGGTCTTTGCGCGCCACGGCATCTCGAAGATCGTCGCGCTGGGCGAGGCGCTCGATCCCAATCGCCATCAGGCGATGATGGAAGTGCCGAGCGCCGATGCCGAGCCGGGTACGATCGTGCAGGAGATCCAGTCGGGCTACATGATCCGCGACCGGCTGCTCCGCCCGGCGCTGGTGGGCGTGGCCAAGAAGGCGGACTGAGCGGGGATGCATCCGTAACGGTAGCGATTGTGGGGGCGCGTCCTTTACCCTGCGTCGGCGCGACTATATTTTCCCCGCATGTCCAACGAAGATGCGCGCGCCCGCGCCCTGCGCCTGGCCGCCGAGGCCATCGAGATCTGCGATGAAGCGGGGCTCGACATTGCCGCGACCTATCTCCAGCACGGGCATGATCTGATTGCCCAGACGCCGGGGCGGGTCCGGCAGGATCGCTGGATCTGGGGCTCAGATGAGCCCCAGATTCCGCATGCTGACGATTCCGCTGCCGGCAACGACTAGGTGATCGTGGACGACGACGCCCAGCGTCCTGCCTGCCTCGATCAATTGCCGGGTGATGTCGATATCGGCCTTGCTAGGGGTCGCGTCCCCTGACGGATGATTGTGGACGACGATGATCGCGCCCGCGCCCACCTGAAGGGCGCGGCGCAGGATGTCCCGGACATAGAGCGGCGCTTCGTCGAGACAGCCTTCGCTGACGATCTCGTCGCGGAGCAGGCGATTGGCCGAGCTGAGGAAGAGTATGCGGACCTGCTCGGTGCGCTTGTACGTCAGGTCTGCGCGCAGATAGGCGACGAGGTCGGCATAGTTGCCGACGATCTCGCGGTCCCGGATGGGTTCGCGCAGCAGGAACAGGTGAATCTCGCGCGCCAGGGCGAGCAGCGCGGCGGCACGATCGTCGCCGTCCAGCTCCTCGCCAAGCAGCGTCTCGTCCGCGTTCAGCACCGCGGCGAGCGAGCCGTGCGCCGCGATCAGGGTTCGCGCGAGATCGCCGGATCGTTCGCCAAGGAACGGCGCGATGAGGCGTTCCACGAGGCGTCCTGCCCCTGCTTCTTCAGGCGCCTGCGATGGTTGTGCGTCGCGACGATCAGGATCGCCGTGACGAGATAGCTCCACAGGCTGCTCGTGAGCCAGTAGAGGAACGGATAGATTTGCGGATCGAGGGTCTTGAGAAAATGCCCCGCGACCTGAACGATCAGCAACGCGGCCATGGGAATCGGCCATAATCGGTTAGCCCGGACGACGAGGATCAGAATCGCGGCCAGCATCGTCGCGTCGACGATCAGCAGGCCCGTTTCCAGATTGAGCCAGCGCGCATGCGCGCCGGACACGGCGAAGAACGACCCGAGCGTGCCTCCCAGCACGACTGCCGCTCCGATCCTCTCGGGGGTGCCGCCACGCCAGAATGCATAGCCGACGCTCGCGACGAGCAGGATCAGAAAGACTGCGACGTGCCACATGGGACGGACGGCTGCCCGTCCCATGGGGCGCGGTCAAGCCGTTAGGCGGCGGCGCGCAGACGCGGCGCCTGCTCGGTGGCGCCGGTCGGGAAGCGCGGGCACGGCCAGAGGTCGCCGAACGACTCCGGCGAGGCGCCGAGCCGCTGCGCGAGCGCGCCGAGTTCCTGATGGGCCATGACCACGGCGCGACGGCTGTCGAAGGCGGCGATCATCGCGGTGCGGAGATGGTCGAGCGTGGATTGGGTGGCATGGGGCGGAAGCTGGATCGCCTCGGCCTGCGTCGTGGTCGCGCTCACCAGGTCCGCCAGGTTGCGCAATGCGGCGTCCGAAGCCTGCTCGCCGGCGATGGTGGCCTTGGCCACGATGGTGATGGCGTCGATATGCGGGAGGTTGGACATGCGTTTTCCTTTCCCCGCGCGGCAGGGCCGGCGCAGGTTGTTGCGACATTGGGTTTTGGCGAGGGCTAGCGGAGGAAGAGGCGGCCTATGGCGACGACGCCGTAGAGCAGCATGCTCAATCCGCCGAGCAGCATCGGCACGCCGATGGCGACCAGCAGCGTGAGGATGAACCGCTGTGCGGTACTGAGATCATGTGGCCGTACCCCCTTCAACAGCTGGCGCAGGCTGACATGTCCAACCCCCGGATCCATGTCGAACGCGCTCCGCGTCGCCTGGACCCGCTGGACGGGCATGTCGTTCCTGTCCGCCGCCGACGGAAATGCAGTGGCCGGGGCCGGATAGACAAGCGCCGCCGGGTCACGTGTGATTCGGTCATATCCCTGCTCCAGCCCGGCGTAGATGCGGGCGGCCTCGCGCCGCGAGGAGGCCCCGAGCACCTGGCGGGCACGGTCGAGCCGCTGGTCGATGGCCGATTTCGAGATCCCGAGCAGGCGGGCGATCTCCTTCGACGAAAGGTTCTGCTGGACGAGGCGCAGCACCTCGACCTGCTCGGCGGTGAGTCCGGCCGGCAGCTCGTTCATGCGGCGATCGCGACGGCGGCGATCGCGCGCCGGGGTTCCGGCCCGAAGGCCCGGAGCCTTTCATCCGGCGGCAAGAGGTCGCCCCATCCCCGAAGCATCGCGACTATCCAATCCCTGTTGCTCAGACATATCCGTCATCGCACCCGGACGGGGTGCCCATCAACTGCTTAAGCATCCGGAAGGGACGCGGAGCGGATTCGGCCCCTGCGCCGCCCATGCGGACATGACGGCTTTTTCATTTGAAATCCGGGACCGCCGCCGCCATCTCGGCCGTGGACGCACAATCGTGCGCCCGCAACCGCCACAACTCCGAGAATGGGGTCATGTCCAGCAACGATCATAGTCGATCGACCGTGCCGCCCAGGGCCGCCGTGCTGAGCTGATCCGCTCACCTCGCGCACCGGCCCGGGCGGCCGGTCGGCAGTGAGGTGCAATATGAACGCAGCCATCCGTTTCCTGTCGGATCTCCGCCGCCTGGGCATCGGGCGCGATCCGAACGCGCTGTTCGACGCGCGGCTGACCTTCGGCGAGAAGCTGGCCGATCGAGTCGCCGCGGTGGGCGGCTCCTGGAGCTTCATCATCGGCTTCGGCCTGTTCCTCGGCGCCTGGGCGCTGCTGAACACGATTCTGCTCGGCGCGCATGCCTTCGATCCGTTCCCCTTCATCTTCCTCAACCTGATGCTGTCGATGCTGGCCGCGCTGCAGGCCCCGATCATCATGATGAGCCAGAATCGCCAGGCGGCGAAGGACCGGCTGGAGGCGCGGCTCGACTATGAGACCAATCTGCGCACGGAGGTGCAGATCGACAGCCTGCACGAGAAGATCGACGCGCTGACCGCGGAGATAGCCAGGCTTTCGCGCGTCGAATAAAAACTACGCTATTGCTAATCATTCGCAACAAACGCTAAGGCGATTCGCGTGCCCGGATTCCCCCCGGCGCATGGGGATCGCCTTTGTACCAGTTCCTGGATCGCTCCGTCGCCGAGGTCGTGCCGATCGACCAATTGCTGCTCTCCTCGATGCGGCAATGGGTGGCGAGCGTGCGTGCCGGCCGCTGCCCATGCTCGACGCTGGGGCCCGCGTTGCAGAGGCAGGGACTTGCGAACCTGCTTCCCGATCTCAACATGGCAATGCTGCTGCTCGAGCGCGAGTCACTGTCCCAACTTCGCTTCAAACCGCCTTTCGCGGCGGAAATAGGCGACGACGAGGCCTTGCTCCTTTCGCTGCATGCGCTAGCACGCGCCGGCGCGCAGCCGCGCGTCGATGCCATCATCGAGCAGATCGTGAAGCCCGAAGCGCGCCTTCCCCTATCCGTAGCGGTGGCGCGGATTGCCGCCGCAATCGGGCGTTGAAGTGAAATTAGAGAGACCTGATCCCGTGAACATGCATGCCCGCCCGCCGATCGTCCTTCCCGAGCACGCTGCGTTCCAGACGTGCGCCGTCCGCTGGGTGAGGCATTGGAACGAGCATCTGTTCAGCTTCGCGATCGAGCGCCCGGCGAGCTTCCGCTTCCGCGCGGGCGAGTTCGTGATGATCGGGCTCGAAGTGGATGGCAAGGCGCTGATGCGCGCCTATTCGATCGCCAGCCCGACCTGGTCGGACGAGATCGAGTTCCTGTCGATCAAGGTAGAGGATGGGCCGCTCACGTCGCGCCTGCAGCTCGTCCGCCCGGGCGACCAGGTGTATCTCGGCAAGAAGCCGACCGGCACGCTCGTCGCCGACGCGCTGCTGCCCGGCAAGCGGCTCTTCATGCTCGCCACCGGCACCGGCCTGGCGCCGTTCCTGAGCCTGGCGCGCGATCCCGACATCTATGACCGGTTCAGCCAGGTGGTGATCGTCCATTCGACTCGCCGGGTGAGCGACCTTGCCTATCATGACGAGCTGACCGCGCAGCTGGCGGGGGATCCGCTGGTGGCGGATCAGGCGCTGCTCCAGTTCCACTATATCGCCACCGTCACTCGCGAGCCCTTCCGCACCACGGGACGGATCGGCCAGCTGATCGAGAATGGCTGGCTGTTCCAGCCGCCGGTGCTGGGCGACCGCGCGCTCAATCCCGAGACCGACCGCATCATGCTTTGCGGCTCGAACGCGATGATCAAGGATTTCGCGCACATGCTGGAAGGCCACGGCTTCACCGAAGGCTCGAACGCGAACCCCGGCAGCTTCGTGCTGGAGCGCGCCTTCGTCGGCTGATCGCGCAGTTCCGTCCCCCGGACTTGCCCCGGGGGAAGAACTGAGTGGATGACGCGCTCGCCGCGATTCCCTATCTCCGTCATATGGCCAATCGCTTCGATTCCGTCCCCAATCGCCGCGCGCTGATCGACCGGCGGGGCGTGGGCGAGCGGCTTCATGCGCTGCAGGCCAAGGACAGCGCCAGGCTGCGCGCGGCCGGGACGAAGGAACTCAAGGCGGCGCTCGATGCCGGACGCGCCGAGATCGCCGCCCGCCTCGCCGAGCACCCCTCCCGCGGGCACGAGATCGCGGCGGCGGGGGCCTTTCTGATCGACCAGCTCCTGCGCCTGCTCTGGGATTTCACCACGGAGCGCCTGCACCCCAACCCCAATCCCAGCGCAGCCGAGCGCATGGTGCTGATCGCGGTGGGCGGCTATGGCCGCGGCGAGATGGCGCCGCATTCGGACATCGACATCGGCTTCCTCGCCCCCTGGAAGGTTACCGGCTGGTGCGAGCAGGTGATCGAATCGATGCTCTATTCGCTGTGGGACATGCAGCTGAAGGTCGGCCATTCGTCGCGATCGCTCGACGAGATGGTGCGCCAGTCCAAGGCCGATGTGACGGTGCGCACCGCCCTGCTCGAGGCGCGCTATGTCTGGGGCGACACCGCGCTCTACGACGAGGCTGCGGCGCGCTTCAAGGCGGAGGTCCAGGCCGATACCGCGCGCACCTTCATCGCCGAGAAGCTTGCCGAGCGCGAGGCTCGGCACAAGCGGATGGGCGACAGCCGCTATGTCGTCGAGCCCAACGTCAAGGAAGGCAAGGGCGGCCTGCGCGACCTGCACACGCTCTTCTGGATCGGAAAATACGCCTATAACGTCCGCGAGCCGGCGGAGCTGGTCGAGAAGGGGCTGCTCACCAAGCTGGAGTTCCGCCAGTTCCGCCGGGCCGAGAATTTCCTCTGGGCGGTGCGCTGCCATCTCCATCTGATCACCGGTCGGGCCGAGGACCGGCTCACCTTCGACGTCCAGCGCGAGATCGCCGAGCGGATGCGCTATGCGGACCGGCCCGGCATGTCGAAAGTCGAGCGGTTCATGCGCTTCTACTTCCTCCAGGCGAAAGTGGTGGGCGACCTGACCGGCGTGTTCCTCGCCCATCTGGACGAGAAGTTCGCGGCCCGCGGCAGCCGCTTCGGCTTCCCGACATTGTGGCGCCGCCCCCGCAAGCTCAAGGGCTTCACGCTCGATCGCGGCCGCCTCGCCTTGCCGCGCGACGACTTCTTCCGGGAAGATCCGGTGCGGCTGATCGAGCTGTTCCAGCTGGCCGACCTGCACAATCTCGAGGTTCACCCGCTGGCGATGCGCGCCGCCGCGCGCGACGCCAAGCTGGTCGACGAGGTGCGCGACGATCCCCGCGCCAATGCGCTGTTCCTCGACGTGCTGACGTCGCCGCGCAATCCGGAGACGGTGCTGCGCTGGATGAACGAGGCGGGCGTGTTCGGCCGCTTCGTGCCCGATTTCGGCCGGGTCGTCGCGCAGATGCAGTTCGACATGTACCATCATTATACGGTGGACGAGCATTCGATCCGGGCGATCGGGCTGCTCAACCAGATCGAGAAGGGCGCGCTCAAGGACGACCACCCGCTCGGCACCAGCATCTTCAAGCAGATCGCCCAGCGCCGCGCGCTCTATGTCGCGGTGCTGCTGCACGACATCGCCAAGGGGCGCGGCGGCGACCATTCGATCCTGGGCGCCGAAGTGGCCGGGCGGCTCTGTCCGCGGCTGGGGATGAGCCCGGCCGAGACCGAGACGGTGGCCTGGCTGGTGCGCTGGCACCTGATCATGTCGGCCACCGCCTTCAAGCGCGACCTCAGCGACTTCAAGACGATCCTCGATTTCGCCGGCCAGGTGCAGAGCCCCGAGCGGCTGCGCATGCTGTTGCTGCTCACCATCGTCGACATCCGCGCAGTGGGGCCGGGCGTGTGGAACGGCTGGAAACGCCAGCTGCTCGCCGACCTGTACGATGCTACCGAGGAAGTGCTTCGCCTGGGCCACAAGCAGCGTGGGCGGACCGAGCGGATCGCCGCCAAGCAGGAGGAGCTCGCCCAGCTGCTCCGCTGGGACGAGGCGCGGATGGCCGCGTTCAGGAAGCGGATGACCGAGAGCTACTGGATCGCCGAGCCGGCCGACGTGCTCGAGCGCAATGCCCGCCAGATCGACGCGGCGGGCGATGCCCAGCTCTCGGTCGAGGCGCAGGTCTATCCCGAGCGCGGCGCGACGCTGGTGACGGTCTATGCCGCCGATCATCCCGGCCTGTTCTATCGCATCGCCGGGGCGATCCATGTCGCCGGCGGCAACATCATCGATGCGCGCATCCACACTACCCGCGACGGCATGGCGCTCGACAATTTCCTGATCCAGGACCCGCTGGGGCGGCCGTTCGACGAGGAGGCGCGGCTCAACCGGATCAAGGCGACGATCGCCGATGCGCTGGCCAACCGTGCCAAGCTCCAGGACCGGCTCAAGGCCAAGCCGTTGGTCCGGGCCCGCGCGGAAGCCTTTGCGATCGAGCCGAACGTGCTGATCGACAACAATGCCTCGAACCGCTTCACCGTGGTGGAGATCAACGCGCGCGACCGGCCGGCCTTGCTCTTCCATCTCGCCTACGCGCTGTTCCAGTCGAAGGTGACGATCCATTCCGCGCATGTCGCCACCTATGGCGAGCGCGCGGTCGATACCTTCTATCTGACCGATCTGATCGGCGATAAGATCGAGAGCGGCGGCCGATTGAAGACGATCGAGCGCCGCCTGCTCGAGGCCGCGATGGGCGATGGAACGGTGGCCGAGGCCGCCTGACGGAAGGAGATCGAGAATGCCGGTGATCGGACTGGGGGGCTTCTTCTTCCGGGCGCAGGACCCCGAGGGGCTCAAGGCCTGGTATGGCGAGGTGCTCGGCGTGGGCGGCGGCTTCGGGGCCGATGAGAGCGGCCAGACCAGCCCGTGGTTCTGGCATCCGGAACCCGGCCCGGTGGTGTTCGAGCCGTTCAAGGCGACGACCGACTATTTCGCGTCGGACAAGAGCTGCATGCTCAACTTCCGGGTGCGCGACCTGGACAGCCTGCTTGAGCAGCTCAACGCGCGCGGAGTGGAGATCACCACCAAGGACGAGTGGGACACGCCGGAGACCGGCCGTTTCGCCCGCATCCACGATCCCGAAGGCAACCCGATCGAGCTGTGGGAGCCGCCCGCGGCCTGACGGCCGGCCCTTCCCTGTATTTCAGGGGGCTTGTCTCCAGGGAATAATCGCCAGGCAAGTTCAGCATGACGGTGGGGAGGCCATGCGCCTTCGCCTGGGATCCTGGCTTCGCAGAGAGGTGGGGAAGGACAGGGCGTCGCCGCCTGCCGCCGCTCGCTAGCCCGGCTTCTTCTGCCACACCCGCACGTAATCGACTTCCATGCGCGACGGGAATGCATCGGCGTCGATTCCCTTGTCGCCGCCCCAGCCGCCGACCGCGACGTTGAGGATCAGATATTGCGGGCCGGCAAAGGGCCAGGTGTCGGGATTGCCCTTGTGGTCGTTGTCGAAGCGCAGAAAGGCGCGGCCGTCCACGCCGATCAGCATGCGATCCTGGTTCCAGTCCAGCTGATAATCGTGGAACGCGGTGCAGGCATCCGGCACCATTGCCTGGGCGGTCTTCTGCGTCTTGATGACGTGGTTATAGGCCTTGGTATGGATCGAGCCATGGACGCGGCCGGGATCCCAGCCGACATGCTCCATGATGTCGATCTCGCCCAGGCCCGGCCAGCCGGCCTTCTCGTCGCTGCCGAGCATCCAGATCGCCGGCCACAGCCCCTTGCCGCAGGCGAGCTTCGCCCGGACCTCGACGAAGCCGCCCGTCCAGTCGGCGAGGCCGCGGGTCTGGATCTTGCCCGAGCTATAGTCCTGGCCGCCATGATCGGCGCGGCCGCTCAGCCGCTCCCTGCGCGCCTCGATGACGAGCCGGCCGCGCTCGAGGCGGACATTCTCGCGGCGGTTCGCGGCATAATATTGCAGCTCGTTGTTCCACCAGCCTTCCTTGTTGCGGCTGGTGTCATAGGCCCATTTGCGGGGGTCGAGGCGCTTGCCGTCGAACTCGTCGGACCAGACGAGCGCATAGCCCGCCGGCACCGCCATCGGCTCGTCGGCATGGGCGGTGGAGAGCGGGGCCTGGATCGTCTGGGCGGAGGCGGCGCCCGGCAGCAGCAGTGCCGCCGCCAGGGCGCCGCATCGCATCACTTGGGCGCCAGCACCATCAGCATCTGGCGGCCTTCCATGCGCGGATAGGATTCGACCTTGGCATCCTCGGCACAGTCCTGCTGGACGCGCTGGAGCAGCGCCATGCCGAGCTGGCCATGCGAAAGCTCGCGGCCGCGGAAGCGCAGGGTGACCTTCACCTTGTCGCCTTCGCCGATGAACTTGTGGATCGCCTTCATCTTCACGTCGTAATCGTGATCGTCGATGTTCGGACGCATCTTGATCTCCTTGATCTCCTGCGTCTTCTGGCTCTTCCGGGCGAGGTTCGCCTTTTTCTGCGCCTCGTACTTGAACTTGCCGACATCGAGGAACTTGGCGACGGGCGGGTCCGCATTGGGGGAAACCTCGACCAGGTCGAGTCCAAGCTCCTGCGCCTGTTCCATCGCCTCGCGCGTGTACATCACGCCGAGATTCTCACCCTCATGGTCGATCACGCGGACCTTGGGCGACTGAATGAATTCGTTAAACCGCGGACCGTTCATCGGCGGTGCCACCATCGAGCGGCGATTCATGGGCGGACGTATACGACTTGCTCCTGTTGTTGCGGACTCAGGGTTTGGGCGGCTCAATAACGCAGGATGCGGCACTCGGGTAGTCCGACGCCTGCATTTCCGCCGAAATTCCGCGCACTGTGGCACGGCAACCGCAGATATCGGGTGTAAAGGCGCGGCCTGCAAGCCCGGTTTTAGCGATGGCTTAGGACCGGCCGGGCCATGAAGGCGCCCGAAAGGGCAGGGCATGGCGCGCATCGCCGCGATCGAATCGAGCGAGACCGGGTGGCGCATGCCCGCCTGGGCGGTGCCGCTCGCGCTGCTGCTCGGGCTCGTCCTGCTGTTCCCGCGTCCCTATGTCGGCGGCGGCGGCGACGACTGGCATTATCTCGAAGCGGCGCGGTGCGCGGCCCGGCATGGCCTCTGCCTTCCCGACACGCATTGGGCGGCGCGGTTTCCGCTGGTGGCGCCGATGGGCGCGGTGCTGTCGCTGCTCGGCGAGCGGCCCTGGACGGTAGGGCTGGTGCCGCTGCTCTATACCGTGGCGGGGCTGCTGCTGTTCGTCGGCAATGTCGAGCGCCGCTTCGGTGCCGCGGCGGCGATGCTGGCGGGATCGGCGCTGGCGCTGACGCCGCTGTTCCCGCTCAACGCCCTCCAGCCGCTGGTCGACCAGCCCGAATTCGCCTGGACCATGGCCGGCCTGCTCGCGATCCAGATCGCGCTGGAGCGGAACGATGCGCGCTGGGCGGCGGTGGCGGGCGCGATGCTGGCGCTGGCCGTGATGACTCGGATGAGCAGCCTGGCGCTGCTGCCGTTGCTCGGCCTGGGCTGGCTGATGCTGGCGCCGGACCGGCGGCGGCTCGCGCTGCCCTTCGCCGCCGCGGCCGTGGCGCTGCTCGGCATCGAGGCGCTTGCCTATGCGATGGCGACCGACGACCCGCTCCATGGCTGGAAGCTCTCGCTCCATCATGGCCGCATTCCCACCACCGAACTGGCGGCGGGCGTGGACACCGGCCGCAGCCCGCTGCTCAACCTGGACTTCATCCGCAACTGGCGGCGCAGCATGGGCATCCATGTCCATTGGACGGTGGACCCGCTGCTCAACCTTCTGGCCGATCCGTTGTGCGGGCTGACGCTGTGCGGCGCGCTGGCGCTCGCGGTGGCGCGGGCGGGCGCCTGGCGGCGCGATCGGTGGCTGCGCCTGGTCGCGGTCGCGGCGCTGCTCCATTTCGTGCTGCTCACCTATGTGCTGGCGGTGGATCCCAAGCCGCGCATGTTTCCCCTCGCCTATGCGGCGGCGGCGGCGACGCTGGGCGTGCTCGGGGCGCGGGCCTGGCGCGACGGCGGCCGGCTGATCGTCGCGGCGCTCTTCGCGCTGCTCGCCGGCCGCGCGCTGCTGATGGCCTATGACCAGCCCGACCTTGCATCGGCGCGGGCCGCCGCCGCGGGCTGGATCGCCGCGGCGCCGCCGGGAAGGCTCGCGACCGACGAATGGACGCGGCGGACCTTCGCCCTCGTTCCCGGCGCCGCTGCGCTGCCGCTGGGCGGGGACGCGCCGCGCCGTGACCTGCTCACGCTCGGCAAGGTGCCGTGCGCGGGCGGACAGGTGCTGCGCGAGGCGCGCTTCGAGCGGAACGAACCGGCGCCGCTTGCCTGGCTGCGCGGGCATGGCCTGTTGCTCGGTGCGCAGGTGCCCGTGCGCCTGTGCCTGGTCAGGCCGGCGCTCCCGCACGGCGCAGGTGGATGATCGGATAGGGCCGGCCGTGCGGATCGGTCTCCGAACGGCCGATCACTTCGAAGCCGCGGGCGAGATAGAAGGGCAGGGCGTTGTCCGCCTGTTCATTGGCATCGACCAGCGCGTCCGGCGAAAGCGCCAGCGCGTGACCGACCAGCGCGGTGCCGAAGCCGCGGCCATGCGCGGCGGGATCGACGAACAGCGCATCGATCATCGCGCCGTCCATGGCGAGGAAACCCTGCACCGTGCCGGCATCGTCCTCGACCAGCCAGAGCGGCGCCTGGGGCAGGAACTGTTCGGCGACGATCGCGTCGATCTCGGCGCGATGCTCGGGCGAGAGGAAGCCATGCGTCGCATCGACCGCGGCGCGCCAGATCGCCAGCGCGCGCGGGACGTCCGCGTCGGTGCCCGGGCGGATATGCGCCATCAGCGACGCCCCCACAGGATGACGATGCAGCCGAGCACCGCCAGCGCCGCGCCGGCCAGGTCCCAGCGCGTGGCGGGCACGCGCTCGACCAGCACCAGCCAGCCGAGCGAGGCGAGGATGTAGATCCCGCCATAGGCGGCATAGGCGCGACCGGCGGCATCCGCGCTGCTGAGCGTGAGCAGCCAGGCGAACAGGGCCAGCGCCGCGCCGCCGGGCACCAGCCACCAGACCGGCTTGCCCAGCCGCAGCACGCCCCAGAAGGTGAAGCAGCCCGCAATCTCCGCCAGTGCGGCGGCCGCGTAGATCGCGAGCGTGGCGGGGTTCATCGGCCGACGAGCCTCTCTATCGTCAAAAGCAGGACCAGGCTCAGGAGCGGACTGGCAATGGCCAGCGCCAGACCCGGGATGGGCCGGGCGGCATGAAGCCTCGCCCCGGCGCCGAGCGACAGGATCATGAGCGCGGGATAGAGCCAGAACTCTCGCTGCTTCTCGATGTCGCATGCCTGCATCGCGGCACTGCCGTCGCGCGGCAGGCATTCGCCGAGCGCCAGCAAGCCGAACAACACGAAACCGGCACCCAGGGCGCCGATGACTGCCGTCGCGAACATGCCCCAATGGGCCCGCCGGGCGCCGGGCGGGTTCATGCGAGGTCGGGCGGAGTCGCCTCGGCCACCAGCTTCGCCACCGCTTCGTCGAGGCTCAGCATCTGCTGGCCCTGCGAGCCGAGCACGCGCAGCGCCACGGTGCCTTCCTCGGCCTCGCGCTTGCCCACCACCAGCAGGTTGGGGACCTTGGCCACCGAATGCTCGCGCACCTTGTAGTTGATCTTCTCGTTGCGAAGATCGGTGTCGACGCGGATGCCGGCGGCCTGGAGCTTCTGCGCGACTTCCTTCGCATAGTCGTCGGCATCTGAGACGATGGTCGCGACCACGGCCTGGATGGGCGCCAGCCACACCGGCAGCTTGCCGGCGAAATGCTCGATCAGGATGCCGATGAAGCGCTCGTACGAGCCGAAGATCGCGCGGTGGAGCATCACCGGACGATGGCGCTCGCCGTCCTCGCCGACATAGCTGGCATCGAGGCGCTCGGGCAGCACCCGGTCCGACTGGACCGTGCCGACCTGCCAGGTGCGGCCGATCGCGTCGGTCAGGTGCCATTCGAGCTTGGGGGCATAGAAGGCGCCTTCGCCGGGCAGCTCTTCCCAGCCATATTCCTCGGTCGCCAGGCCGGCGCGGACCACGGCGTCGCGCAACTCCGCCTCGGCCTTGTCCCACATCTCCTCGGTGCCGAAGCGCTTGTCGGGGCGCAGCGCCAGCTTGATCGAATATTTGAAGCCGAAGTCGCGATAGATGCGGTCGGCCAGGCGGCAAAAGGCCTGCACTTCCTCGACGATCTGGTCCTCGCGGCAGAAGATGTGCGCATCGTCCTGGGTGAACTGGCGGACGCGCATCAGCCCGTGCAGCGCGCCGTGCGGCTCGTTGCGGTGGCAGCAGCCATTCTCGTAGAGCCGGATCGGCAGCTCGCGATAGGATTTGATGCCCTGGCGGAAGATCAGCACGTGCGCCGGGCAGTTCATCGGCTTGAGCGCCATCCAGTCGGCGGCGTCCGAGACGATCGGGCCCTCGTCGTCGATGTTCGGCACCTCGTCGGGGATGACGAACATGTTCTCGCGATACTTGCCCCAGTGGCCGGACTGCTCCCATTGGCGGGCGTCCATCACCTGCGGCGTCTTCACTTCGCTATAGCCGGCGGCGTCGATCGCGCGGCGCATATAGGCTTCGAGCTGGCGCCAGATGGTGAAGCCGTGCGGGTGCCAGAACACGCTGCCATGCGCTTCCTGCTGGAGGTGGAACAGGTCCATCTCCTGGCCCAGCTTGCGGTGGTCGCGCTTGGCGGCCTCCTCGAGGCGGGTCAGATGCTCGTCGAGCTGCTTCCTGTTGAGCCAGCCCGTGCCGTAGATGCGCGAGAGCATCGCGTTCTTCTGGTCGCCGCGCCAATAGGCGCCCGAGACGCGCGTCAGCTTGAAGGCATTGGGATCGACCTTGCCGGTGGAGGCGAGATGGGGCCCGCGGCACATGTCGAGCCACGCGTCCTCGCCCTTGCCGGCGCGGTATACCGTCAGCTCCTCGCCCTCGGGCAGCTCCTGCGCCCATTCGGCCTTGAAACTCTCGCCCTGCCTGGTCCAGCGCTCGATCAGGTCGGCGCGCGACCAGACTTCGCGGATCAGCGGCGCGTCGGCGGCGATGATCTTGCGCATCTCGGCCTCGATCGCCGGCAGGTCCTCCTCGGTGAAGGGGCGGTCCTTGGGCGCGAAGTCGTAATAGAAGCCGTCGTCGGTCGCCGGGCCGAACGTGATCTGCGTGCCGGGGAAGAGATTCTGCACCGCTTCGGCCAGGATGTGCGCATAATCGTGGCGCGCGAGCTCGAGCGCGTCCTTCTCGTCCTTGGCGGTGACGAGCGCCAGCTGCGCGTCGCCTTCGAACGGGCGGCCGATGTCGCGCAGCTCGCCATCGACGCGCGCGGCGAGCGCTGCCTTGGCCAGACCCGGGCCGATCGCGGCGGCGATGTCCGCCGGGGTAGTCCCCGGGGCTACCTCGCGGACGGAACCGTCGGGCAGCGTTATGCGGAACATCTCGGACACGGGGATGACTTTCGTGAAGGGGTGATCGGAGCGCGGCTTATGCCTTCGCGGGTGCGATATAAGCAAGCGCTGGTGAAATTGCGCGCCGGAAGGGCGGCAAAGCGAAGGGAGTGGCGTCCCATTGTCCCGCCTTGGTCCGGTAACCCGATCGCTCCCCCGGCGATCGATCCTGCGGCCTGGTTGCGCATGGGGCCGGGGGCGACAGGCAAAATCCTGCATTGGAAGCCCGTTTCGATGGCATAGAGCGGACGGACAGACGGAGAGGCCCAGATGGAAGAGCACCGCGCGACGACGATCCTGCCTTGCAACGACCTGGACGCCAGCCTCGCTTTCTATGTGCGGCTGGGCTTCCGGCTGGTCAGCGACTATGGCGACTACAAGATCCTGGATGACGGCAAGGGCTGGCACCTGCACCTCAACAAGGCGGTGCTCGGCTGGCTGGTGCCGGGGCACAATCCGTTCGGCATCTATCTCTATACCGACGATGTCGACGGCGTGGCGGATCGGGTGCGCGAGCTGATCATCGAGAAGGAAGGGCCGAGCCTGAAGCCCTGGGGCTGTTACGAGTTCGCGGTGAGCGATCCGGACGGGACGCTGGTGCGGATCGGCCGCATTGCATCCTGAAGCCGCGCAGCTGCTGGCCATGGCGGGCGAGGCGGCGCACCAGGGCCGCTTCGGCCAGGCGCTGCCGATGCTGAGCCATGCGCTGGCGCTCGACCTCGAAGGGACGGCGCCGGCCTATGCCGAACTGCTGGCGGGGCTGCGGCTCACCGGCTGGCCGCCGCAGCTCGAAGCGGATCTGGCGACCTGCCTGCACGCCGGATCGGTCGATCCGCAATCGCTGGCGCGGGCGGCGGCACGCATGCTGCTGGCGAAATATCCCGAGCCGGTGGTGGCGGAGGACCCGTTGTGGGCGGCGTTCCTCACGCGCTGCATCAATGTCGATCCGGCGATGGAGGCGCGGCTGGCATGGCTGGCCGGGCAGGCGCTGCCGGCGGCGTTGCGCGAAGCGCTGGCGGCACAGGCGTTCGCGAGCGAATATGTGTGGGGCGGGGAGGCGCTGGGGATTCCGCCCGGTGCCGCAGCCGAGATCGCGGAAGAGCGGCGGCTGGCGGCGGCAATGGTTTCGCTCGGCGACTCCTCCGATCGAGTCTCGCGGATGGTGCGCGCCCAGTATGAGGCCAACCCCTATCCCCGCTGGCGTGCGCCGGCGGCCCGCCCGCGTGTCTCGGTGGCGGCGCATCTCGCCGCGCTGGGGGCACCGCAGCCCGAGCCGCTGGAGGTGCTGGTCGCCGGGTGCGGCACCGGGTTCGAGCCGATCGACCTGGCGCGGATGGACGCGTCGCTTGCCATCACCGCGCTCGATCTGAGCGCCGCCAGCCTGGCCTATGGCCAGCGCATGGCCGGCGCGCTGGGCCTGGGAGCCATTCGCTTCGTCCAGGGCGACATACTCGATGCCGCGAAGCTCGGCGGCCGTTTCGGGCTGGTGAGCAGCACCGGGGTGCTGCACCATATGGAGCGGCCCGCGGACGGGCTGGCGGCGCTGGCGGAGGCGCTTGCGCGTGGCGGCGTGCTGCGGGTCGCGCTCTATAGCGAGCGTGCCCGCGCCTGGGTCGTCGAGGCGCATCGCGCGATCGCCGGGCATGGCTGGGACGCGAGCCCGGCGGGCATCCGCGCCTTCCGCGCCCAGGTCCTCGCACTGCCGGCCGGCCAGCCGCTCGCGCGGCTTCGGGAAAGCGATGATTTCTACACGCTGAGCGGATGCCGCGACTTGTGCTTCCATGTCCGCGAGCATTGGTATCGCCTGCCCGCGATCGGCGAGATGCTGGCGGCGGCCGGGCTCGAGCTGCTGATGCTCGATGCGCCGCCCGAGGCGCAGGCCCGGTTCGCGCAGGCCCACGGCGCCGCAGCCGACCGGCGCGACCTTGTGCTATGGGACCAGGTCGAGGCCGCGCATCCGCAGCTGTTCGCCGGCATGTTCCATCTCTGGTGCCGCAAACGGGACTAGGCTCGCATCGAAGCCGGGCATGCCCGTGCCTCTCGGCGTAGGACTATACCAACCCGAACGGCACCACGCGGTTCAGCTCGACATGGCCGATCTCGGCGCGGCCGAGATAGGGGACGCCCATTTCCCCGCACCAGCGCACGATCATCTGGTCGATCGTCTCGCCGAAGCTGTAGTTGCCGTCCGTCTCGCCATTGTCCTTGACCGCGGTGACCGCGCCCAGCCGCACGCCGGCAATGCCCTTGAGCTGCGTGGCATGCGCCATCTGGAACAGCATCCGGTCGATCCGGTAGAGTGGCTCGTCGACTTCCTCGATATAGAGCACGTGATCGGTCAGGTCGGGCAGATATTTGGTGCCGATCAGCGCGGCCAGGATGGCGAGGTTGAACGCGGCGGCGGGGCGCCCGTCGGCAAGGCCCGGCTCGAAGCCGCGCCTGTCGCCGTCGATCAGCCAGCCGAGCACCCAGCCGGCGCCCTCGCCGGTGTCGTTCATGCCCAGACTGGAGGCCATCGCGCCATGCGCCACCCGGCCGATCCGCCGGGCATAGAGTGCGCCGAGCAGGAAGCCCATGTCGGAGAAACCGACATAGGTCTTGTGGTTCGCCGCCGGCCCGAGCTTCGGCATCACGGCTTCCAGGATGCGGTTCGAACCATAGCCGCCGCGCGCGAACCAGATCGCGTCGAACGCCGGATCATTCGCGAATTCGAGGAATGCCGCCGCGCGCTCCGCGTCCGTGCCGGCGAAATGGCCGGCCTGCAGATAGCATTGCGGATGGAACACGATCTCGTGCCCGGGATAGGTCAGCGCCATGAACGCGGCCATGCGCAGCGATCCCTCGCGGCTGACCGGTCTTGCTGGTGCGACGACTCCGATGCGCATGCCTTGCCCCTTCGCTTCGAATTGCCGATAGCGCGAGGCCATGGAGCATCGCAAACCTTACTTCTTCGTGGGCATTGGCGGGTCGGGCATGATGCCGCTGGCGATGATCCTGGCCGGACAGGGCGCCAGGGTGGCCGGATCGGACCGCAGCCTCGACCAGGCGCGGCTGCCGGCGAAATTCGATTTCCTGGCGCGCAGCGGCATCGGGCTCTTCCCGCAGGACGGCAGCGGGATCGGCTCGGCCGAGCAGATCGTCGTCGCTTCGGCCGCGATCGAGGAGACCGTGCCCGATGCGCGCCGCGCCGCCGAGCTGGGCAATGCGCGGATGACGCGGGCGGAACTGAACGCCCGGCTGTTCAATGCCGCACCGCTCTCGATCGGCGTGGCGGGGACCAGCGGCAAGTCCACCGTCACCGGCATGATCGGCTGGATCCTCCACGCGCTGGGCCGCGATCCCACGGTGATGAACGGCGCGGTGATGAAGAACTTCGTCACGCCCGATGCCCCCTTTGCCAGCGCGCTGGTGGGAGCAGGCCAAGCCTATGTGAGCGAAGTCGACGAAAGCGACGGCTCGATCGCGCTCTATCGCCCGGGCGTGGCGGTGCTCAACAATGTCAGCCTCGATCACCTGCCGATGGACAAGCTGATCGAATTGTTCGGCGCATTCATCGCGCGGGCGGGCAAGGCAGTGATCAACCTCGACAATGGCGAGGGCGCCCTGCTGGCGGCGACGATGCCGCGCGAGCGGCTGCGCACCTTCGCGATCGGCGCGCCGGCGGATCTGACTGCGATCAACCTGCGCGAGCAGCGCTACGGCATCGCCTTCGAGCTGGCGCGCGAGGGCGAGGCGTCGATCCCGGTGACGCTGCAGGTGCCGGGCCGGCACAATGTCTCCAATGCGCTGGCGGCGATCGGCGCGGCGGCGGCGGCGGGGATCGCCGTGGAGGAGGCCGCCCAGGCGATCCAGGGCTTCCAGGGCCTGAAGCGCCGCTTCGAGCTGGTCGGCGAAGCGGGCGGGATCGCCGTGATCGACGATTTCGGGCACAATCCGGACAAGATCGCCGCGACACTGGACACGCTGCATGCCTTCGAGGGCAGGCTGCTCCTGTTGTTCCAGCCGCACGGCTATGGCCCGCTCAAGGTGATGCGTGCCGAACTCGTCGCGATGTTCGCCGAGAAGCTGGGCGGCGAGGATGTGCTGGTGCTGCCCGATCCCGTCTATCAGGGCGGCACCACCAGCCGCGAGGTGACCAGTGCGGACATCGTGGCCGATATCGCCGCGACCGGGCGCAATGCGCTCTACATTCCCGATCGCGCGGCAGCGGCGGCGCATCTCGTCGCCAATGCGCGCCCGGGCGATCGCATCGTGGTGATGGGTGCGCGCGACGACACGCTCAGCCACCTCGCCGCGGAGATGCTGGCACGGCTAGCGGATTAAAAACCGGTAATCTTTTCACGCATCTGCGCAAAAATATGGACTTTTCGGTGGAAAATGCCACCATTCCCGTGAGATTCCGGGGAGGCGGCACATGCGCTTGCTGCAGCCAGTCTATTGTCTTGTCGGCAAACATCACCGCAGTCGTGGTCGAGCCTGGAATGACGGCTCGGCTTTCCGATCCTGGTGCGAGGGATGCGGCAAACCGATGGTCCGCACCTTCCATGGCTGGCGCCTCGATCCCGAAGCACCGGCTGGAAAGTAGCATTAGCATCTAGTCTGGCAGGCTTTCCCATATGGAAAGCTTGGTTGACATTTCACGCCGACTCGAGTAAAGCTACCTTTACAAACTGCAAAGGAAGCCAATCATGGCCGGCAATCGGGCACAGAAGCGTTACACGAAATCGGTGATCCTGCTGATGGCGAGCTATGTGCTGATCCTGATCGGCGTGGTCATGCATGCGCGGAACAGTCCGCTGCATGGGCCGCTGGGCTATGTCGCCGGCGTGCTGCCGGCGCTGCCGGTGATCGGCGTGTTCTTCGTCCTCGGCCGCTATCTCGTCGAGGAGCAGGACGAGTATCTGCGCGTGCAGGTGACCCGCCAGGCGCTCGTCGCCACCGGCTTCGCGCTGAGCATCGCGACGGCATGGGGCTTTCTCGAGAATTTCGGCCTCGTGCCGCACGTCTATGCCTATTACGCCGCGATCCTGTGGTTCGCGGGCCTGGGCGTGGGCCGCTGCTTCAACAAGCTCGCGGCGATGCGCGGAGGCGGCGAATGATCAATCGCCTCCGCGTGCTGCGTGCCGAGCGGGCCTGGAGCCAGCAGGACCTGGCCGAGCGGCTCGATGTCTCCCGCCAAAGCGTCAACGCGATCGAGACCGGCCGCTACGACCCCTCGCTCCCGCTCGCCTTCAGGATCGCCGACCTGTTCGGCCTCACCATCGAAGAAATCTTCACCAATCCCAACCGCAAGGACTGACCGTCATGATCAAGCGCATCGCCTTCGCCCTGCTCGCCACCGCCAGCATCCCCGCCATCCTCCATGCCCCTGCGGCGCATGCCGCGACCGCGCCGGCACCGGCCGAGATGATCCAGATGGATCATCTCTCGGTGCAGGTGATCGGCAAGGGCAGTCCGGTGATCCTGATCCCCGGCCTGTCGAGCCCGCGCGCGGTGTGGGACGGCGTGGCGCCCGAGCTGGCGAAGACGCACACCGTGTATCTCGTCCAGGTCAACGGCTTTGGCGGCGACGCGCCGGGCGCCAATCTGGGCGAGGGGCTGCTCCCCGCCATGGTCGCCGAACTGCACAAGCTGGTCGCCGAGCGCAAGCTGGCGGGTGCCGCCGTGGTCGGCCATTCGATGGGCGGGCTGCTGACGCTGATGCTGGCCAAGGCGCATCCCGGCGATGTCGGCAAGGCGCTGATCGTCGACGCGATGCCGTTCGTCGGCTCGGCCTTCTTCCCCGGCTCGACGGTCGAATCGGTCAAGCCCCAGGCCGAGGCGATGCGCGCGCAGATGGCCGGCCTCTACGGCAAGCCGCTTCCCGAAGCGGTGGGCCAGGCCATTGCGCGGCAGAATGCGGCCAAGCCCGAATCGCAGGCGCAGGTCGCGGCCTGGATGGCCAAGGCGGACATGCGGGTCTCCGCCCAGACCATGTTCGAGGATCTCCAGACCGATCTGCGCCCCGACCTGAAGGCCATCGCCGCGCCGATCACCGTACTGGTGCCCTGGCTGGCGGCGCGGGGCGGCGAGGCGCCGACGCTCGACCTCTACAAGCGCGAATATGCCGGCGCGCCCAGGGTGAACCTGAAGGGCGTGGCCGATAGCGGGCATTTCATCATGCTCGACCAGCCCGAAGCGTTCCGCGCGGCGCTGACTGCGTTCCTGGCGGGCTGAGCCGGCGGCACACAAGGAAGGGCCCGGGACGTGTTCCCGGGCCCAGTTCTGCTCACATCCGTCATCTGGGGATCAATAGGTCCCGGAAAAGCTCCGGTTGAGATTCCGGTCGCGATTCCAGTCCTGGTCGTCGTGCCCTCCGAACAGCGCGCCCGCGCGCTCCTCGTCCTTCCACGCCGCATGCGCTTCGTCCGCGGTCTTGCGCAGTGTCACCTTGTCGTCGACCGACTGGATCCAGCGCGACGGGATCGAATGGTGATGGCCGCCGGCCTCGCTGTCGTTCCTGGTGAGGACGATGCGATCGCCGCGCACCTTGTCGACCTTGCCGACATGGCTGCCGTCCGAGCCAACCACTTCCATATGCTCGGCCACCCGGCGCAGGCCGTCGCGCTGGCCCTGGCGATCGGTGCGCCAGTTGTTGAACTCGTTCTCGAAGCGCTGGGCGTTCTCGCGGCGATACTCGTCATAATCGCTGTCGAGCTCGGCGATGCGCTGGCGGCGCCAGCCGGAATAGTGATCGTCGGGGCCATGGGGCCATCGTGTGTCGTAGCGCGTATCGGCTTCGCGGCGGCGCTCCGCTTCCTGGTCGCCGAACCAGGAGCGGACCTCGTCGCCGGCGCGATCGAAGAAGCCGCGGTCCGGATCCTGGCTGCGATACGGGGTGCGGGGCTCGTCCCAGCCGCGCTGCTCGCGGGCGCCGCGGTCCCAGCCGCCGCGATATTCGCTGCCATATCCGCCAGGGCCATAGCCGCGATTGCCGCGCGTTCGGCCGAGCTCGCCGGCCGCGGCATATTCGCGGGCGCTCGAATAATGTTCGCCGCCGGCGCGGCGGGCGCCGCTCACCTGATACTGGTCTTCGGGGCCGAAATAGCGGGGATCGGAGTAACGGTCGCTCATGGGAATCTTCTCCACTGCCGGTCCTTGGGGGGCTTGGCCGGCGTGGATTCAGCGGGCGAGAGCCGGCAATGGTTCCGGAAAAAGCCCCGCTTTTCAGTGCAGTTCGCCGCGCCGGCGAAGCGTTTTGCCGCGCTTGTTTCAAGCCGGTTGCATTGGGGAAAAAGCGCCGCTAATGGAGCGCCTCCCGGGGCCACCCGGGACAGGCGGCGGGGCTGTAGCTCAGATGGGAGAGCGCTGCAATCGCACTGCAGAGGTCAGGGGTTCGATTCCCCTCAGCTCCACCAGCCGCCAAGCCGCAGAATTCTGCGATTTCAATGTCATCGATGGACCCGAGCGGTGGCCGATTTGGTATCGCAAATGGGCATCGGTATGCTCGCCGACCGTCGCTCAAATGGCCTAGGTCGAGGCGAGGGATTTCCATGGGCATTCCGGGCGCAGGTGGATGTATTGGCACCGGTCCCCTCCTGCAGTGGCCGGCCTGCGAAAGGATAGGTCGCGTGGGAAAGGCTCAACATCCTCAATCATGCTGGGAAGCCGGATCGAGATTTTCGGTAATAGGCCGGCCAAGCGGATGGACCACAGGCTAGACAGCGATTTCCGACGTTCGTGAGATTTCATTCGCCTTCTCGCCATCCCAAACGAAGCGGAGGGCGATCTGCTTCCCGACGTTAGGAACCGGGATCGCTCCATTCATCCGCCACTGCTCGATTCTGTTGCAGGCCAGATTCTTCAGTGGGCTTGCCGTGTTGCGAATGATCAAGTTGAAATACTGGCCTGGGAATTTTATGCCACGAGTGCTGTCGCCCTCGCTCGCGATCACGACCAATCGAGGCCGGTCGTTGGTCAGATCAATAAGAAAGGTCGGCTCGACGGCTGCTTCCAGCATCAGGAAAACCTGATTGCCGACCTTGGGCGGGACAATCAGCCCCTGCGCGGCTCCGTTGTTCACATAGCCGCCGGTGTTGCCCTTCACAAAATAGTTGATGCCAACATCGACGCGACTGGTCGCGTCAACTTTCCAGAAAGTGTCTGATAGCGCCATGGCGTAGTTGCCTTCGAAGCGGACTACGCGTGAGTTGGTCAACTCGCCGATATGCCCGACCGCGCCGCCCTGCACCGAATTGTCGTAGAAGGCGATGTTGGGGATATTCACCATCCGGAAGGGACGGTTGGCAATGTTGTTCGACACGATGTCGATTTCGTTGTCGTAGAAGCTGAAGCCGGTGCCGGCGACAGGGGCCGGATTCGTTCTATTGTCGAAGATGCAGAGTTCGGCGTTCTCTTGCTGATTGAAGGTGTTGCCATGGATCAGCACGCTGTCGAAGTCTTCGCCATCGACCCAAATCACCGTTGCCGGGCCCATCTCAGCGTTGGTCTCGAACACGCAGCGGTCGCAAATCTCCATTGGCGTGCCACCGCCGGTGCCGTTTACGATGCGCATGAACTTGGGGGCGGCGCTGCCGAACCATTGCCGCTTCCACATCGAATAGCCCATGCTGGCGTTCTGAAGGTTGAATATCGATCGCGAGAAGCGAGTAGAGTCCTTTCTGGGAAGGAAGGAGAGCCGGTTGAAGTATAGATGCTGGCTGTGAACTAGGTCGAAGGCATCGGTTGCGCTGCCGTAGTTCTGCATCGCGAAGCCCTCGAAGGAGCAGTTCGTGGTGTTCACCGTGATCATTGGTCGCGCCACGCCGAACCAACGCAAGGTGCACGCCGGGCCAGCCGATCCGGCCTGCATCGGCGCGTAGGGATCGCCGATAAGCGCAATCGGGTAGCCAGAAATGTCGAGCGTAGTTTTCATCGGAAGGAGGCCGAATGGCAGGCGCACCGTGCCGCCCTGCAGGTTCTTCGCTACCAGCGCTGCTTTCTGAAGTGCAGGTGTGCCGTCGATCGAGTCCGCAATCGTCCAGTCACGGATCGCCTCGTCATAGTCCGGGCTGATCCAATGCAAAACGTGCACGGCATTATCGAACATGCCGGCACGATCCATCTGGGCGGCCGTTCTAGCGAACGTGCCCGCCTCCCCACGCTTGTGTTTCACGAGAGTGAAGCCGGTAGGCGATGCAAGTTCGGATGACCGGGCGGCGTCGCGGACCTTGGCTGCATCTTGGCGCTTCCAAGCACCGACCAAAAGGGGCTTGTGGTCGCTTTCCACGAAATCATCCGGAGCGTCCATCGCCTCGGCCGTGAAATTGCCCGGCGTCCATTTGAACACGACGCCGTCGTAGATCATGATATCGTTGGCTAGCGCCGCAGCTCTGAGCTGGAAAATGTCGCTGGCGACATTCCCGGCGGGGTCGGGATTGCCCTTGCGGCCTTCGGGAAGAAACGGAACTACGCCCGCCATGAAACTGCCGAAGGCAGCGCGCCTGGAAATCCCATCTTTCATGATGGGGAAATTATCTTCTCCCCCGGGGGAATCCGCAAGTGGGAGTTCCGAAATCCTCGCGATCATCAGTCACATTTGCGGGATGGGGTGAAGCACGAAATTTCACCCGATGGGAGCGGCGTGGGCGTGCCATCGGTCTGTGTGCCTGGTGGGATGTCAAGGCAAGCGATGGCCTCGAGGGGACATTCCCCTCAGCGCCGCCAGCCGCCCCTAGTTCCCGCATGTTGGAGCATGGCCGGCCTGGCATCCCGCCAGGTAGCGGGCTTGCGCGCGCCGGGCCATTGCCGTCCCGATTCGGACCGTTGTCCGTAATTTGCGCATTTCCCGGAACCGAATTCGCGTGCAGAACGTTGCGCCGGGCGGCGTCGTTCGGCGCCGATCTTGGTTGCGATCCCCGGATGCTGTTGGAATAAGGCGGCAATTTCTCGGGCTTGCCTTAGAGAACGGGGTTTGATGATCCACCGGTCCGGCGCGAAATACGAAATGCTGCTCTATGGCGCGCTCGCGGTTCTCCTCGTGGTGCCGTTCCTCGCCGACCTTCAGCTGCCGCTCGGCACTTCGGTATGGGTGATCTACCTGCTGCCGATCGTCTTCGCCTATCTGGCGCCGCGCCCGGTGGTGCCCGCCGCGGTCGCCCTAGTCGCGACGGTGCTGACCATCACCGGCTTCATGCTGGCGCGCAGCGGCGTCGACCCCAGCATCGCGCGGGTCAACCGCACGCTGGGCGTGCTCACCGCCTGGACGCTGGGCATCGTCGGCGTGCTGTTCGTCCGCAACCGGCTGGCCGTTCGCCGCGAGGAATGGCTGCAGGCGGGGCAGGTCGGGCTGGGACAGGCGCTCGCCGGAGACCTGGCGATCGACCGGCTCGGCGCGAGCGCGCTGCGCTTCCTCGCCGAATATCTGGGCGCGACGGCGGGGGCGATCTTCATCCGCAACGGCGACGGCTTCCTGCGCCGGGCCAGCTATGGCGTGCCGGCCGGCGCCGCGGTGCCCGAGCGAGTGACGCCGGGCGACGGGCTGCTCGGCCAGGCGATCGCCGACGGGCGGGGCTTCGTGCTGGCGCCGGTGCCGGACGGCTATCTCTATTTCGGCTCGGCGCTCGGCCAGGCCAGGCCCGGGCAGCTGCTGATCGCGCCCGCCCGGATCGACGGCCAGGTCAACACGGTGGTGGAGCTCGGCTTCGCCGGCGCCGCGATGCCGGCGGCGGCCGAGGACCTGCTCGAGCGGATCGCCGAGCAGCTCGGCATCGCGGTGCGCTCGGCCAAATATCGCACCCAGCTCCAGGAACTGCTCGAGGAGACCCAGGCACAGGCGGAGGAACTGCAGGCGCAGGGCGAGGAACTGCGATCGAGCAACGAGGAGCTGGAGGCGCAGGCCCGCGCGCTGCAGGAATCGCAGGCGCGGCTGGAAGTGCAGCAGGCCGAACTGGAGGAAAGCAACGCCCAGCTCGAGGAGCAGACCCAGACGCTGGAGGCGCAGCGCGACGACCTGGCGCATGCGCAGGCTTCGCTCGCCGGCCAGGCGCGCGCGCTGGAACAGGCGAGCCGCTACAAGTCCGAATTCCTCGCCAATATGAGCCACGAGCTGCGCACGCCGCTCAATTCGCTGCTGATCATGGCCCGGCTGCTCGCCGAGAACCGCGCGGGCAATATGAGCGCCGAGCAGGTGCGGCATGCGGAGACGATCGAGACGTCGGGCAACGACCTGCTCGCGCTGATCAACGACGTGCTCGACATCTCGAAGATCGAGGCCGGCAAGCTGGAACTGCAGCCGCGCCGCATCCGGATCTCGCCGATGCTGGAGAAGCTCCGCCAGGGCTTTGCGGCGGCGGCCGAGGCCAAGGGGCTGGCGCTGCGCTGCGAGGCGCTGCCGGGCACGCCCGACGACCTCGAGACCGATCCGCAGCGGCTGGAACAGGTGCTGCGCAACTTCCTCTCCAATGCCGTGAAGTTCACCGGCCGGGGCGAAGTGACGCTGAGCGCCGGGCGGGCCGCCGACGGGCGGCTGAGCTTCGCGGTGCGCGACACCGGCGTGGGGATCGCGCCCGAGCAGCAGAAGATCGTCTTCGAGGCGTTCCGCCAGGCGGACGGCACGATCAGCCGCAGATATGGCGGGACGGGCCTGGGCCTGTCGATCTCGCGCGAGCTGGCCCGGCTGCTGGGCGGCGAGATCCGGCTGGAGAGCAGCGCCGGCGAGGGCAGCGTCTTCACCCTGCTGCTGCCCGAGACCTATGATCCGGGGCTGATCGAGGCCGCGCCCATGGCGGAGGCACCGCTGATCGCCGCCGTGCCCACACCCCCCGCGCCCAGACGCGCCCCGCGCGCCGCCGAAGTCGCCGACGATCGCGAGCGGCTCAGCGGCGACAGCCGGGTACTGCTCGTCGTCGAGGACGATCCCGCCTTCGCGCGCATTCTCTATGACCTGGCGCACGAACTGGGCTTCGACTGCCTGATCGCGGGCACCGCCGACGAAGGCGCGCTGATGGCGCGGCAATATCTGCCCAACGCGGTGATCCTCGACATCGGGCTGCCCGACCATACCGGCCTGTCGGTGCTCGACCGGATCAAGCGCGATCCGCGCACGCGGCACATCCCGGTGCATGTCGTCTCGGCCGACGACAACAGCCAGGTGGCGCTCGCCGGCGGGGCGATCGGCTATATGCTCAAGCCGGTGCTGCGCGACCAGCTGGTCGGCGTGCTCGAAGGGCTGGAGGCGCACATGACGCGCCGCCTGCGCCGGGTGCTGGTGGTGGAGGACGATGCGCAACAGGCCGAAAGCGTGCGGCTGCTGCTCGCCTCGCGCGATGTCGAGACCGTCGATGCGCACAGCGCCGCGGCCGCGCTGGAGCGGCTCGGCAGCGAGACGTTCGACTGCATGGTGCTCGATCTCAACCTGCCCGACCTGCCGGGGCTCGACCTGCTCGAGCGGCTGAGCATGGACGAGAGCGTCGGCTTCCCGCCGGTGATCGTCTATACCGGGCGCGACCTTTCGGCCGACGAGGAGCTGCGGCTGCGGCGCTATTCCAAGTCGATCATCGTCAAGGGCGCGAAGTCGCCCGAGCGGCTGCTCGACGAAGTGACGCTGTTCCTCCACCAGGTGGTGTCGGACCTGCCCGAGCAGCAGCAGGCGATCCTGAGCCAGGCGCTCAAGCGCGACGCCGCGCTCGACGGGCGCCACATCCTCGTCGTCGAGGACGATATCCGCAACGTCTATGCGCTCACCTCGATCTTCGAGCCGCACGGCGCGAAGGTGCAGATCGCCCGCAACGGGATCGAGGCGCTGGCGGCGCTCGACGCGGCGCAGGGCGGGGGTGCCCCGGTCGAGCTGGTGCTGATGGACGTGATGATGCCCGAGATGGACGGGATCGCCGCGACCCGCGAGATTCGCGGGCGGCCGGAATGGCGCGGGCTGCCGGTGATCGCGCTCACCGCCAAGGCGATGGCGCGCGACCAGCAGGACTGCATCGCGGCGGGGGCGAACGACTATCTCGCCAAGCCGCTCGACGTCGACAAGCTGCTCAGCCTGGTCCGGGTGTGGATGCCGCGATGAGCGACGCCGCGGATCCGGTGGACGCGCTGGAGCTCGAGCTGCTGCTCGACGCGATCTGGCGGCGCTATCACCATGACTTTCGCGGCTATTCGCGCGGCTCGCTGCGGCGGCGGCTGGAGCGGGCGCAGGCGCGCTTCGGCTGCGATACCCTGTCGCAGCTGCAGGGGCGGGTGCTGCGCGAGCCGGCGCTGTTCGCCGAGCTGATGGGCTTCCTCACCATCCAGGTGAGCGAGATGTTCCGCGACCCGGCCTATTTCCGCGCGATCCGCGAACAGGTGGTGCCGCATCTGCGCACCTTCCCTTCGCTCAAGGTGTGGATCGCGGGCTGCGCGAACGGCGAGGAATTCTATTCGCTCGCCATCCTGTTCCGCGAGGAGGGGCTGGAGGAGCGGACCCTCTTCTACTGCACCGACATCAGCCCCGCCGCGCTCGAGCGGGCGGAGGCCGGCGTCTATGCGCTGGATCGCATCGCGCAGTTCACCGAGAACCACCGCGCCTCGGGCGGCAGGGGATCGCTCTCGGATCATTATACGGCGGGCTATGGCCGGGCGGTGTTCGACAAGAGCCTGCGCGCCCGGGCGGTGTTCGCCGAGCACAATCTCGCCAGCGACCAGGTCTTTGCCGAGGCGCACCTGGTCTCGAGCCGCAACGTGCTGATCTATTTCGATCGGGCGTTGCAGGATCGCGCGCTCGGCCTGTTCGGGCAGAGCCTGGTGCGCGGCGGTTTCCTGGGGCTCGGCGCGAAGGAGAATCTGCGCTTCTCCGCGCATGCCGGCGCATTCGCCGACTTCGTTTCCGAAGAGAAGATATACCGGCGCAACATCCGGCCGATAGCTGCGGAGGTCGACCATGCCGCAGCCTGAAACCGTGAAGATCCTCGTCGTCGACGATGTCGAGAAGAACCTGATCGCGATGGACGCGCTGCTTCGCCGCGACGGCGTGGAGATCCTCAAGGCGCCGTCGGGCCCGGCCGCGCTGGAACTGCTGCTCCGGCACGAAGTCGCGCTCGCCCTGCTCGACGTGCAGATGCCGGGGATGGACGGATATGAACTCGCCGAGCTGATGCGCGGGACGGAGCGGACGCGGCGCGTTCCGATCATCTTCGTGACGGCGGTGGCGACCGACGAGCGCCGGCGGTTCCGGGGATATGAGGCGGGCGCCGTCGACTATCTGTTCAAGCCGGTCGACCCGCAGATCGTGCGCAACAAGGTCGACATCTTCGTCGAGCTGGCGCGCCAGCGGCTGGAGATTGCCCGCCAGCGCGACCAGCTGGCCGCGGCGCTCGGCCGGATCCAGGCGCATAGCGACAACAGCCCGCTCGCCATCGTCGAATTCGATGCCGAGCTCCGGGTGATCGGCTGGTCGAACGGCGCCGAGCGGCTGTTCGGCTGGAGCGCGGCGGAAGTGCTGGGCCGGCGCGCCGCGAAGCTCGACTGGCTGGATCCCGCCAATGGCGCGGCGGTGGAGGCGGTGCTGGGGCAGATGGTCGAGGGGCATGAGCTGCGCCGCGTCGAGACGCTGCGCGCCAACGACAAGGGCGGAACCCTGCTCGACTGCGAATGCTATTGCTCGGCGCTGTTCGAGGGCGACCGGCTGGTCTCGGTCAGCGTCCAGATCCTCGATGTGACCGAGCGCAAGCGCGCCGAGGCGACGCAGCGGCTGCTGATCGGCGAGCTCAACCACCGCGTCAAGAACACGCTCGCCTCGGTCCAGGCGATCGCCACGCAGACGCTGCGCCATTCGGCCGGCCCTTCCGATTTCGCGCCGACCTTCATCGGCCGCATCCATGCGCTGGCCCGCGCCCATTCGCTGCTCAGCGCCACCACCTGGCAGGGCGCCAGGCTGCGCGAGCTGATCGAGGGGCAGCTCCAGCTCGGCACGATCGACCCGCAGCGCCTGAGCTTCGCCGGGCCCGAGATCGAGCTGTCGCCCGAGCCGGCGCTGCACCTTGCCCTGGTGCTCCATGAACTCGGCACCAATGCCAACAAATATGGCGCACTTTCGAACGAGGCGGGGCGGGTACGGTTGGAGTGGCGGCTGCGCGGCGCGATGCTCGAGCTCGAATGGGCGGAGACCGGCGGCCCGGCGGTGACGGCGCCGGGCCGGCGCGGCTTCGGCACGGCATTGATCGAGCGGAGCCTGAAGGCCGAGGGCGGATCGGCGGTGGCGGTCTTCGCGGCCGAGGGGCTGCGCTGGACCCTGACCGTGCCGCATTCCGGCGGCGCGGCGGAACTGCCGGCGGATCGCCCGGCGGATGACGGCGGCTGGACCAGGGGTGCCGGGGCCGCGATGGCGTCCATCGCCGGCAAGCGCTTCGCGATCATCGAGGACGAGCCGCTGGTCGCGCTCGAACTCGCCGCGATCCTCGCCGATGCCGGCGTGGAAGTGGTCGGCCCGGCCGCGACCGCCGAGCATGCCCGGGCGATCGTCGAAGGCGGACGGATCGACGGGGCGCTGCTCGACGGCAATTTGCAGGGCGCCAGCGTCGAGGCGATCGCAGCCGCGCTCGATGCGCATGGCGTGCCCTTCGCCTTTGTCAGCGGCTATGGCCGCGACCATCTGCCCGAGGGGTTCGCCGAGGTGCCGGCGATCGGCAAGCCCTTCGATCCCGTCGAGATCGTGGAAGTTGCCGGAGCCTTGCTGCGCGGCAAGGCGGTCCTCGCCTAGATAAGGGGCGCGAGCAGCACCATCAGCATCGCGACCGGCACCATGGCGCGCGGCACGGCCGGGCGATAGCTGAGCCCCAGCAGGATGATCGCGCTGGCGAAGGGGATCAGCCCGAACCACAGCACCAGCGCCCGCCCGCCGTCGCCCGCGAGACAGGCGATGAGGAAGGAGAACGCGAGCAGCGCCCAGCCATAGCGGGCCGGATGCCGGAGCGCGGCATGCCTTGCCCGGGCCCCGAGCAGGGGGTCGGCGTGGCGCGACATGCCGGCGGCGAGCGCGAACATGCCGAGATAGAGCAGACCGGCGACTGCCATCGTCATGCCGCGCGCCTCCGGCGTTCGGGGGCGCGCTTCGGGGGCCGCAGCTGCTTCGCGGCAAGCAGGGCGAGCGCCGCCGCGACGGCCAGCAGCACCGCCGACATGACGCTGATCGACAGGCCGATGAGTGCCGCGAGCGTACAGGCGAGCGCGGTCGCGCCGGTGAGCAGCGGCCAGGACCAGCGCGGCGGCAGCGCGGCGCCCATCGCCACTGCCGCGGCGGCGGCCCACAATGCCGTGGAGACCTCCAGCTCGGCCCGGCCGGTGAGACCGAGCGGCAACAGGCGGTTGGCGAGGAGATAGGCGGCGCACCCCAGCGGCACGCCGGGCAGTACGCCCGCGTTCAGCCGTTCGAGCACGCGGTTGCCGAGCGAGAGCGGCGCGCGCTCGCGGCGCTTGACGATCCACAGGACCAGGCCCGTCGCGATCGCCAGCGTCAGCATCGCGCCGCCCAGGAAATAGAGCCAGCGCGTCGCGATCGAGGCGAAGCGGGCCATGTGGAGTCCGTAGACGACATTATAGGTCTGGATCGCGCCGCGATTCTCCCGCCAGGCGCGGAGCGGCCTGCCGGTGGCGCCGTCGAAGCTGATCTCGGCGGGCGTGAAGCCGATCTGGTCGGCATCCGAGCGGAATATGGTGACCACCGCGGCCCGGTCGCCCGGGTTGATCACATAGACGCGGCCGATCGTGCCGCCGAGCCGGCGCTGGGCCTCGCGCAGCATCGGGGCGATCGGAGCCAGCGGCACGGGCACGTTCGCCCTGGCGCGCTCCGCCACGCCCGGCGCAAGATCGTGGTACACCGCGGCCAGGTCCTTGCCATAGGTGGCGGAGATGGCCCAGGGCATGTTGAGCGAGGCGAGCGTGACCAGCCCGGTGAAGGTGATCATCAAGTGGAACGGCGTGGCGAGCACGCCCAGCGCATTGTGCCCGTCGAGCCAGGAGCGCTGCCCCTTGGCCGGACGGAAGGTGAAATAGTCCTTGAAGATGCGGCGATGCGCGATGATCCCGGTGATCAGGGCGACCAGCATCGCCATCGCCGCGATCGACGCGAGCAGCCGGCCCCAGGGATAGGGCAGCTCCAGTTCGAAATGGAGGCGGTAGAAGAATTCTCCGCCCAGCGTCTCGCGCGGGGCGGGGGCGCCGCGCACCGGATCGAGCGCGCGATAGACGAAGCTGCCGTCGCTGTCATAGGCGGCCTCGACCGTGTTCGTCCGGGCGCTCGGGGCCGTGAGATACCAGCCGGTCGAACCTCGGGTGTTCGTCGCCAGCCAGTCGGTCGCGGCTTGCACGGCATCGGCCGGATCGGCGGTGGCGCGGGTCTCCGGGCGCATCCACTGGCCGATCTCGGGCTTGAACACGCTGAGCGTGCCGGCAAGGCACATGACGAACAGCACCCAGCCGAGCAGCAGCCCGGTCCAGCCGTGCAGCCAGGCCATGACCTGGCGCGCGCCTTCGCGGAGCGCGCTCATGCCGGTGCCCCGGCGGCCCAGCCGATCGCGGCGAAGAGCGCGGCGAGCAGGATTACCCCGGCCCAGGCGCGCCAGGGACCGCGGGCGAGGAACGCCCACAGCGTGACCGCCGGCCCGACGAGGAAGGCGAGCAGAGTCGCCGGCATGATCGCTTCCACTCTCGGCATCGGCAGCAGGCGCGCCATCGCCGCGGCGAACAGGGCGGCGACCGCATAGGCGCCGATCGTCCCGGCCACCGCGCGCGCCGTGACATTGACGCGGTAGCGCCAGCCCGCGCGCGCTCGTGCTGTTCCCGCCACGCGTTCCTCCCGGTTCAATATGCGAGGCGGAGCGAGGCGATGGGGTCGATCGCCTCGCGGCGCCTGTCCTGACCCTCTTCCTCGCCCGGCGCCGGGGCTCGCACGGCCATGGCGCCGGCGGGCAGCGCGCTGCGGAGGAAGGACTTCATCGCGGATCCCCTTGGAACACCCCTGTGGCGGGCTCGTTAGGGAATGGCATATTGCGAGTCAATCTCATTAGCGGAAGGCGGCGCGACGGGCGCACGCGCCGGGCAAAAAAAGAGGGAGCGGCAAAGCCGCTCCCCGGAGTTGCCTTCTTACGGCGGGTCTAGAAATCGATCTTCGCCCCGACGCGGAAATAGCGGCCCATGATGTTGGGGCCGGCCCAGGCCGGGTTGTAGCCGAAGGTGCTGTAGGCCGCGTTCGGATCGAAGGGCGGCTTGGTGTCGAGCAGGTTGAGCACGTTCAGCGACAGCGCGAAATTGTCGTTGATCCGGTGCTGGATCGTCAGGTCGACATTCCAGATGTCCTTCGAACGGCACTGCACCGGCGTGCCATCGTCATAGGTCGCCGCGCCATTGTCGACCGCGCTCGCGCAGTCGAACGGCGTGGCGCCGAAATCGACCTGCGAGACGTGATAGCCGGCGGTGTAATAGGCCGTGGCCGTCACGCTGGTGCCGCCGAGCTTGAGCGTGTTCTGCCAGCTCGCCCGCCAGCGCGGCGAACCCGAGCACGACGTGTTGTTGCAGGGGCTGAGCGTGTCCTCGTAGCGCTGCGGCGGCTGCGCCTCGCCGGTGATCGAGTCGATCAGCGTGAGGTGGTTCTTGTCGAGATACGAGACCTCGAGCGAGCTGATCCAGCGCACGCCCTCGGTCAGCTTCAGGTTCGCGTTGAAACCCGCGTCGATACCCTGGACCACCTGCCGGTTGGCATTGGCATAGAGGGCCCGGATGGTGCCGATATGCGGCAACGCGTTCGGATTGGCCGGATCCACCGGACCGGGGCGGACGGTGACGCCCGGAATGTTCACCACGCCGTTGTTGCGATAATAGGCGTCGAGCACCGGCGCCGTGTTGTTCACGCCGACGATCTGGTCCTTGACGCGGATCCGCCAGAAATCGAGCGTGAAGCTCAGGCCGCGGATCGGCTCGAAGATCAGGCCGGCGGTGATGCTCTCCGACTTCTCCGGCCGCAGATCGGGATTGCCGACATTGGTCAGGCCCATGCTGAAGGCCTGGCTGGCGTAGACATTGTTGCCGTGCGCGGCGCAGAACGCCGCATAGGTCTGGCAGAAGGTGCCGCCGCCGCGCGTGACGAAGCCGGTGGTCGGCGTGCCATAGGCTTCGTTGAAGCTCGGGATGCGGAAGCCCTTCGACCAGGTGCCGCGCACCGCAAGGGCACGGATCGGCGTGAACTTGGCGCCGACCTTGGGCGAGAAGTTCTTCTGGCCGCTCGAATAGGAGTCGTAACGGCCCGAGAGGTTCAGCTCGAGCATGTCCAGCGCGGTCGCCTGGACTTCGCCAAAGGCCGAGAAGACCTTGCGGCTGCCCGAGGTGCCGACTGCGTTGACGTTGTAATAGCGATCCCAGGGGCTGATGTCGCTGCCCGGATTGGCGCTGGGCGAGATGATCGATTCATAGCGATAGGAAAGGCCGCCCGCCGCATCCACGCCGCCGCCCGGCAGGTCGATGACGTGCCGCGACAGGTTCGCCGTGGCCTGCCACAGGTCCGAGTTCGACACCGTGGCGTTTTCCGGCGCGATATAGTCCCAGACGCTCTGCGGGTTCGCGGCCAGATTGGTGAAGTTGAACGTGCCGCGGGCCAGCACGTCCATGATCCGCTGCGGCTTCACATAGCCGCGCTGGATGCGGGTGAGCTTCGAATTGGCGGCGACGAAGCTCGCCGAATAGTCGAAGCCGGCGACCTGGCCGGACAGGCCGATCGTGCCGCGCAGCGTACGGGAGATCGCCTCATCCTCGCGAATCCGGTCGGACCGGAACAGGACCTGCGCGGTCTGGCCGGCGGCGGCATAGGGGTTCTGCGGGTTGAGCGTGCCGTTGGTGGCATCGCAACCGGTGTTCACTCCGTTGGGCGTGCCCCTGCCGGATGCGCACACATAGACCGGCATGATCACGCTGTAGGTGCCCACCGAGGTGGGATCCGGCAGGGTGCCGTTGAAGGCGTGCGGCGAGGACGTGGCGGCGGTGGACGTCTTGTAATAGTTCGCCTGTGCGTAGAACTGGTGCGAGTCGCCGATATTGGCGGTGAAGCGGCTCGACACGCCGAAGCGCTCCACGTCCGGCAGCAGCATCAGATACTCCGCCTGGTTGCCCTGGCAGACGATGCCGCTCGTGGGCGCGGTGGTCGCCTGTGCGATCTGCGCGGCGGAGAGCTGATACGGCGTCCAGCGTCCGCAGGGATTCGACGTGGCCATGTAGGAGAATCGCCCGGAACCGCTGGGGTTGCCCGGTGTCGCCACCGGACGGATCATCGCGACGCCAGGCGGGGCGTACAGGCCGAATACCGTCCCGTTCGCACTGATGCCGTTCCAGGTGTGGTTCGGCAGGCAGGATCCGCTGGCGCCGCAGATCCGGCTCCAGTCCAGCGTGTTGAACGGATAGTCGCGGTCCCGCGCCCAGAGCGGGTCCTGCTTCATATATTCGCCGCTGACGTAGAAATTGAAGCCCTGGTCGTTGAGGTCGCCATAGCCCCAGGTCAGGTCGGCGCGTCGCTCGCCCGCGTCGCCGCGCTGCGAGATGCCGGCCGAGACATTGGCGTGCAGGCCCTTGATCTCCTTCTTCGTGATCACGTTGATCACGCCGGCGACGGCATCCGCGCCATAGGTGGAGGAGGCGCCGTCCTTCAGCACGTCGATGCGCTCGATGATCGCGTTGGGGATGGTGTTCATGTCGACGAAGTTGCGCTGGCCGTCGTCCGCAAGCGGATAGGGCGCCATGCGCAGGCCGTCGAAGATGGTCAGCGTCGACTGCACGGTGAGGCCGCGCAGCGAGATGGCGCTGGCGCCCGCCGCGAAATTGCCGCCCGCATTCCAGCCCTGGGTGATCGTGCCGGCATTGCCGGCCGACAGGCGCTGCACCGCCTCGGTGACGGTGTTGAGGCCGCGCTGCTCCAGCGTCTCGGCCGAGAGCACGGTGACCGGCGACGGCGTTTCCGTGTCGGTGCGCCGGATCAGCGAGCCGGTGACGACGATCTGGTCGCCGGTCGCTTCCTGGGCAGCCGGGGCGGCCGCGGGAGCGGCAGCGTCCTGTGCGGATGACGCCGCCGGCGCGGCTTCCTGCGCCAATGCCGGCGCGGCGATCAGCATGGCGCCGCAAAGTGCCGTCGAGTCCCGCAACAGCCGGGTGATGGTCCTGGTTCGATTTATCATTGTCAGCCCTTTTGCTTGTGGCCGCGGCGGCAGTCTGTGCTCAGGCTGCTCGCGTGGCGGACCACTCCCTCTTTCGCTCGCGCGGCGGGGCTGCATCGCGCTCTGGCCATTTCGCTTGGGAAATTTCGCCGACCCGATCGTCCAGGATGTCGCCCGGCAGCCCGCCCGCTCGCTGCGCCGCCTTCACGATTGAAGCACGGGCGCAGGAGGTACGCTGCGGGGAGCGGGGGGCAGCTTCCTCCGTTAAGCGACCGAGGCGGCGCGTATTGCGACGAAGCCGGATCGATCGCGCATCGGGCGGACGAACGAAAAAGCCGGCGGGGTTGCCGCCGGCTTCGAAGTTGCTGGTAGGAAATGATCCAGGCCCGGCCGATGCGGGCGGCCGAGCCCGGAGCTGGCGGTCAGGCCGGCTTGGCGCCTGCCGTGCCGCACTTCACGAACTTGCCCTTGGCATCCTTGCAGTGCGTTGCCTTGGCGGGCGCGGGCTTTGCCGCCATGGGCTTGGCGGCAACGGGGGCGGCCGCCGCGGGCTTGGTGGCCATGGGCTTGGCCGCGGGCTTGGTCGGGCACTTCATGAACTTGCCGTGCGCGTCGCGGCACGGCGCTGCTGCGATCGAAGGCGTCGCCGCGGCGAGCATGGCGAGCGAGGCTCCGGCGATCATCAACTTCCTGAACATTGGCACTCTCCTGCTTGTGGAGAGGCGAGACTGCACCCGCCCGCGTGGCCGACAGTTCTCCGCAAGATGAACTTTCTGCAATATTCGGACACGGGAGAGTCACAGAGGGGCCGATTATTTCGGCGCGCCGGGAAAACATCCTGGCGCAGGGGCGATTGCATAGTGGTGGAGTAGGAATAGGCTGGCGACTCGTTGAGCGTGCCTTCCCGCCCGGCTGGGAGATAAGCGAATGCCCGAGAATGGCCTCTTCGATCTGTCGCTTCCGACACTGACCATCTATGATCGTGCCGACCGTCCCGCCCGCAGCCTGTTGGCGCATGCCGGGCAGATCATCGAGCTTGGCGGGGGCGGGCGCAACCTGTGGGCCGCGCGGCTCGACGAGGCGGTTCGCCTGACGGAGCGCCCGGTGATCCTGGTCGCGCACGGCATCGGCTGTTTCGCGGTGACCTGGTGGGCGCGGCTCTCGCCGGCTTCCTATGTCGAGAAGGTCGCTGGCGCGGTGTTCGTCCGGCCGCTGGGGTCGGCGGTGACTGCCTCGCCCGAGCAGCTCTTCGCCGGGCCCCGCCTGCGCATCGCCTTTCCCTCGATCCTGGCGGATACCGGAGCCGATGCCGCGGCGCTGGCACGCGACTGGGGCAGCCGCTTCCTCGATTCGACGCCGGTGCGCTCGATCGGCGACCTGCTCGCTTCGCTGCGCGGCGAACCGGACGCGGTGCCTGCGGCCGGGAATCCCCTGCTCTGCCTGGCGGGCTGAACCACAAAGCGCTGGATTCTCACGGGCACCTGCCCTAGGCCGGGCAGGTGCTGCTTCGGCAGTACCTCGCTATTTGGGGAGTAGCCAGCCGCGCCGTCGCGCGGGCTCCTGCGTCAACATGCTTGGCCGAGAGGCCATGGCGCGGGAGGGACGGGTCACCGTTCGGGCGAGACCAATGGCGTCGCATCTCCGCTCTTGCCGGGCGGGGAGGTGCGATGTCGTTGGATTTCGTCTCCGTCCGGCCCGGAGTATTGCCCGTGGAAGCCCTGCTCAGTTCCACCGCACTCGTGGCGCTCGCCGAGATCGGCGACAAGACCCAGTTGCTCGCCATCCTGCTCGCCACGCGCTTCAAGAAGCCGGTGCCGATCATCCTCGGCATCCTGGTCGCGACGCTGGCCAATCATTTCCTTGCCGCCCTGGTAGGTTCGGAAGCCGCCGCGCTGCTCCAGGGCGCCTGGTTCCGCTATCTGATCGCCGCTTCGTTCATCGCCATGGGGCTGTGGACGCTGATCCCCGACAAGATCGACGACATCGAGGACAAGCCGGCTCGCTTCGGCGCCTTCCTCACTACCGCCATTGCCTTCTTCCTGGTCGAGATGGGCGACAAGACTCAGCTCGCCACGGTGGCGCTGGGGGCGAAGTTCCATAATATATGGGCGGTCACCGCCGGCACCACGCTGGGCATGATGCTGGCCAATGTGCCGGCGGTGTTCCTTGGCAACGCGTTGCTCAAGCGCGTGCCGCTGCGGCTGGTGCACGGTATCGCCGCGGTGCTGTTCATCGCCGCGGGTATCATGATGCTGGGCGAAACCGCCGGCTGGTTCTGACGCCTAGGGACGCTGGATTTCGCCCATCTCGGCGGTGAAGGTGACGCGCAGCGCTTCGGAGAGGCTGCGCGCACCGAGCTTCTGCATCAGATTGGCGCGGTGCACTTCCACCGTGCGCGGCGAGATGCCGAGGTCATAGGCGATGGTCTTGTTGGGAAAGCCGGCCGCGAGCCCTTCCAGCACTTCGCGCTCGCGCGCGGAGAGATTGGCGAGCTGCGTGCGGGCCGCATCGGTGCGCGAGGCGCCGTTCGATTCGCGCATGCGCTCAAAGGCCTTGTCGATCGCGTTCAGCAGGCGATCGGCCTCGAACGGCTTTTCGAGGAAGTCGACCGCGCCCGCGCGCATCGCCTTCACCGCGACCGCCACGTCGCCATGTCCGGTGAGCACGATCACCGGCATGGCGGCACCGCGCTCGTTGAGCAGTTGCTGCACTTGCAGCCCGTCGATTTCGGGCATGCGGATGTCGAGCAGGACGCAGCCCGGCTCGACGCTGCGCAGTTCGCGGAGGAACGCCGCGCCCGATGGCCAGAGGCGCACGGCATAGCCCGTGGTCCGCAGCATGAACCCGATCGAGTTCCGGACGCTGTCCTCATCATCGACGATGTGCACCAGACGCTGGCCGTCCATCTAAATTACTCCATTTTGGTGCAAACGATATGCAGCGTATAAATGAAGGGAGCGGCGCATGGTCGCCGGTTGTTGCGGACGATGCGATGCCATTGCCGTCCAAATGCCCCTGACGCGTCCTGCGATATTCTCGTTCGTCAATTCGGCGGGGCTGCGGGAGGGCCCGCGGCATGCATCCGAGACTTGCATGACGGGCGCCCTATGTTTCCGCCAACTGGTGAGTCGAATGGATTCAACCATGGGAAGCGCGTAATCCCACCGATCGGCAAGTTCACACCCGTGAAAATACAGTGGTTAACCGGAGTGGAATGCGGAAGGGCCGCAAGGCATTGGACTTTTGGGTCCATCAACATTATGTACCGGTCATTATGGAAATCACCGCCTGTGCCGTCGCCAAGGGGCGCCCCCGCGAATTCGACACCGACTCGGCGTTGACCGCGGCGCTGCGCGTCTTCTGGAGCAAGGGTTATGAGGGCGCCTCGCTGAGCGACCTGACCGAAGCGATGGGGATCACCCGGCCGAGCCTCTATGCGGCGTTCGGCAACAAGGAAGCGCTCTTCCGGAAGACGCTGGATCTCTATCAGCGCGAGAAGCTCGACTATATGGGCAAGGCGCTCGACGCGCCGACTGCGCGTGGCGTCGCCGAGCGGCTGCTGATCGGCGCGCTCGAGATGCAGATGAGCTCGTGCGATCCCAAGGGCTGTATGGGCGTGATCAACTCGGTGGCTTGCGGGGCCGAAGCGGAGTCGATCCGCGCCGAGGTGCTCAAGCGCGGGGCAACCGTGAAGCAGGGCCTGATCGATCGATTCGAGCGCGCCAAGGACGAAGGCGACCTGCCCGCCGATACCGACGTGATCGGGCTCACCGCCTATCTGACCGCACTGCTCCAGGGCATTGCGCTCCAGGCCGGCGGCGGCACGTCGTGCGCCGATCTTCAGGCGCTGATCGACACCAGCCTGGCCTGCTGGCCGAGCAAGTAAGCGAGATTGCCGGCATCCGGCTTTCGCCGCGATGACAGGGAGGCGCCCGATCGCGAACGCCTCTTGAAAGTTTTTGTTTGGCCCCGCCTCGACAAAAAATACCGACCAGTATAAAAAGCCCTTGACGCAACGCAGCACGATTTCTATACCAGTCAGTATAGAATGAGGGAAGCTGCCGAAGCGACGACAAGGGGCCGACGCCCCGGGCCATCACTCCAGCAGCGCAGAATTTAGACAGGACCGGGACGGTGCGCCGCAGACACATGCGTCTGCGCGAAAGCCTCGTCTCGTGCCGGTTGGGGATGACCGGAAATGCCGGCGGAAACCGTTCCGCGCGGCACGGGGAGGCTTTTGCCTTCCGCCGGGCAACAAGCAGGAGGAGACGATCATGGCCTATCTCAACTTCGCCGCGCTCCAGGGCAGCCCGATCGCGGTGCCTGCCGATGTCCTCCCGGTCAGCGGCTTTTCCGCGCTCGAATGGCAAGTCGTCGCGATCGCGCAGCACGACCGGCTGGCGTCGCTGGAGAAGCCCGGTCGCCTCTCGGTGGCGCTGGGCGTGATCTTCGGGGGCGAGGTGCCCAATCCGAAACTAGCGGACCAGAAACTCGAGGCGCTGCGCCGCATGTCGGTGCTCGCCTGGCACAAGGGCTATGCCGTGCCCCGCCACGAGATCCGCGCCTTCCACGAAGCGGGCTTCACGCCCGACCAATATGAAACGCTGCTCGCCTCCATCAGCCGCGGCCGGGCAGCCCTGAATCAGGGGAAGCGATTCCAATGAACATGATCACGCGCATCGAATCCGAGACGGGCGACAACAAGCCGGGCGTCTCGGATCGCCTTCGCCGCATGCCGCTGTGGCAGCGCGGCAGCCTCGTCGCGCTGCCGGTGTTGCTGGTCGCCGCCGGCCTCAGCATCGCCAGCAAGGACGCGCCCGCCGCGATGGCGGCGCCGCCGCCGCCGGTGGTGACGGTCGCCACCCCGCTGGTCCGCGACGTCAACGAATGGGACGATTATGTCGGCCGGTTCGAGCCGAGCCGCGCAGTCGAGGTGCGTCCGCGCGTCTCGGGGGCGATCACCGGCGTCCATTTCACCGACGGTGCGATCGTCCAGAAGGGCCAGCTGCTCTTCACCATCGACCAGCGCCCGTTCGCGGCGGCCCTGGCCGAAGCGCGCGCCGGGCTGGCCAGTGCCGAGAGCGATCTCGCGCTTGCCCGCTCCGACCTGGGTCGCGCCGAGCGTCTCGTCTCGGTCGAGGCGGTGTCGAAGAGCGATGTCGAGCGGCTCCAGGCCCGCGTCCGCGCCGCCGGTGCGTCGGTGTCTGCGGCCCAGGCCCGGGTGCGCAGCCGCGCGCTCGACATGGAGTTCACCCAGGTCCGCGCGCCGATCGCCGGCCGCATCTCGGACCGCCGCGTCGATCCGGGCAACCTGGTGGCCGCAGGCGAGGGGCAGGGCGGTTCGCTGCTGACCACGATCAACGCGCTCGATCCGATCTACTTCACCTTCGACGGTTCGGAGGCCCTGTTCCTCAAGACCAAGCGCGCGAAGGAAACCGGCGCCCAGGAATCGCCGGTGGAGATCCGCCTGCAGGACGAGACCGACTATAAGTGGAAGGGCAAGCTCGACTTCACCGACAATGGGCTCGATCCCAAGTCGGGCACGATCCGCGGCCGCGCGGTGCTGAGCAATCCGGGCATGTTCCTGACGCCCGGCATGTTCGGCAACATGCGCCTCTCGGCCGGCGGCACCACCCAGGCGCTGATGGTGCCGGACACCGCGATCCAGACCGACCAGGCCCGCAAGCTCGTGCTCACCGTGGGCAAGGACGGCACCGTCGCGCCCAAGCCGGTGACGCTCGGGCCCGTGGTCGACGGCCTGCGCATCGTCCGCTCCGGCCTGACCGCCCAGGACAAGGTGGTGATCTCGGGTACCCAGTTCGCCGCTCCGGGCGGCAAGGTGAACCCGAAGCCCGGCAAGATCGCGCCGACCGCAACCAGTCAGGCGCCGGCCCTCACGGCGCCGGTGACGGGCGAAGCAACCTTCGCCCGTTGACCGTCAGCCGCCGGATCTCCCCAGGGTCCGGCGGCTGACACTTTCTTCGTTTCAGACCTCTTTTTCGAGGAGTGGCCCCATGCGCCTCTCGCGGTTCTTCATCACGCGCCCGATCTTCGCGGCCGTCATCGCGGTCGTGATCACGATCATCGGTGCGATCGCCTATCTCGCGCTGCCGATTTCCCAATATCCCGACATCGTCCCCCCGACGGTGACGGTCACCGCCTCCTATCCCGGCGCTTCGGCCGAGACCGTCGCCGAGACGGTCGCCGCGCCGATCGAGCAGGAGATCAACGGCGTCGACGACATGCTCTACCAGTCGTCGCAATCGACCGGCGACGGCAACGTCACCATCACCGTCACGTTCAAGTCGGGAACCAATCTCGATTCCGCGCAGGTGCTGGTGCAGAACCGCGTCGCGGTCGCGATCCCGCGCCTGCCCGAGGAAGTGCAGCGTCTGGGCGTCGTCACGCGCAAGACCACGCCGGACTTCCTGCTGGTCGTGAACCTGATCTCGCCGGACAACTCCGTCGATCGCGAATATATCTCCAACTATGCGCTGACCCAGGTGAAGGACCGCCTCGCCCGTGTCGAAGGCGTGGGCGACGTGCGCATGTTCGGCGCGCGCGACTATGCGATGCGCGTGTGGATCGATCCGGGCCGCGCCGCCGCGCTCAACCTGACGGCGGGCGACATCGTCCAGGCGCTGCGCGCGCAGAACGTCCAGGTCGCCGCCGGCACGCTCGGCCAGCCGGGCTCGACGCCGACGGGCAACGCCTTCCAGCTCAATATCGAGACGCAGGGCCGCCTGAAGGATCCCGCGCAGTTCGGCCAGGTGGTGATCCGCACCGATGCCGACGGGCACCAGGTGCGGGTGAGCGACGTGGCGCGCGTGGAACTGGGTGCGGCGGACTATTCGTCCAACACCTATCTTTCCAACAAGCCGACCGTGATCCTCGCCGTGTTCCAGCGCCCGGGCTCGAACGCCCTCGCCGCTGCCAATGCGGTGCAGGATCAGCTCAAGGCGATGTCCAAGAACTTCCCCAAGGGCCTGGAATATCGCGTCATCTACAACCCGACCGAGTTCATCGCGCAGTCGATCGACGCGGTCTATCACACGCTGGGCGAGGCGATCCTGCTCGTCGTGCTCGTCGTCATCGTCTTCCTCCAGAAATGGCGCGCGGCGATCATCCCGGTGCTTGCCATCCCGGTCTCGCTGATCGGCACGATGGCGGTGCTGCTGCCGCTCGGCTACTCGCTCAACAACCTCTCGCTGTTCGGCCTCGTCCTCGCCATCGGCATCGTCGTCGACGACGCGATCGTCGTGGTGGAGAATGTCGAGCGCAACCTGGCGCGAGGGATGACTCCGCTCCAGGCGGCGCGCACTTCGATGGACGAAGTGTCCGGCGCGCTCGTCGCGATCGTGCTGGTGCTGCTCGCGGTGTTCCTGCCGACGCTGTTCCTGAACGGCCTGTCGGGCGCCTTCTACAAGCAGTTCGCCGTGACGATCTCGGCCGCGACCGCGATCTCGCTGCTCGTCTCGCTCACCCTGTCGCCCGCCATGGCGGCGCTGCTGCTGCAGCATCACGAGGGCGAACCCCGGGGACCGATCGGCCGGATCGTGCGCCGCGGCGCCGATGCGTTCAACACCGGCTTCGAGCGGATGAGCGTCGGCTATGCCAAGCTCACCCGCGTGCTGGTCACCCGGCCGAAGCGGATGATGCTCACCTATGTCGGCCTGATCGCCGCGACGATCGGGATGTTCTGGGTGACGCCGGTGGGGTTCATCCCGCAGCAGGACCAGGGCTATTTCCTCACCGTCATCCAGCTGCCGCCGGGCTCGTCGCTCGAGCGGACGGACGAAGTGATGCGCAAGGTCGTCGCCCGTATCCTCCCGATCAAGGGCGTGAAGGGATCGGTGATGCTCGCCGGCTTCGACGGCCCGTCGCAGACGCTCGCCCCGAACTCGGCCGCCGCCTATGTGCCCCTGCTCTCCTTCGAGGAGCGCAAGAAGCTCGGGGTCACCTTTGACGGGATCATGAACGAGGCGCGCCAGCGCACCGCCGACATCAACGAGGCGATGCTGCTGGTCGTCCCGCCGCCCGTCATCCAGGGCATCGGCTCGGCCGGCGGCTACCGGATGATGATCGAGGACCGCGCCGAGCATGGCTATGACGAGCTGGGCAAGACCGCGTTCGGGCTGATCGGCCAGGCCAACCAGACTCCGGGCCTCAAGCAGATCTACACCTTCTTCAACACCGCGACGCCGCGCGTCTTCGCCGATATCGACCGGCGCAAGGCAGACATGCTCGGGGTGCCGCCGGAGCGGGTGTTCGAGGCGCTGAACGTCTATCTCGGCTCGGCGTTCGTGAACGACTTCAACATGCTCGGCCGCACCTATCGCGTGACCGCGCAGGCCGATGCGCCGTTCCGGGCGACCGAGGCGGACATCGCCAACCTCAAGACCCGCTCGAACTCGGGCGCGATGGTGCCGATCGGCTCGGTCTCGACCTTCGAGAACAAGACCGGCCCGTACCGCGTGACGCGCTACAACCTGTTCCCGGCGGTGGAAGTCGATGGCGATACCGCACCGGGCTACAGCTCGGGCGCTTCGCTCGACACGATGGAGAAGCTCGCGAGCGAACTGCCCGCCGGCTATGGCGCCGAATGGACCGGCATCGCCTTCCAGCAAAAGGCGGCCGGCAGCACGGCCGGGCTGGTCTTCGCGCTCGCGGTGGTGTTCGTCTTCCTGGTGCTGGCGGCGCAATATGAGAGCCTGACCATGCCGCTGGCGATCATCCTGATCGTGCCGATGTGTCTGCTCGCGGCGATGGCCGGAGTGAATCTGCGGGGCATGGACAATAACGTGCTCACGCAGATCGGCCTGGTCGTGCTGATCGCGCTCGCCGCCAAGAACGCGATCCTCGTGGTCGAGTTCGCCCACCAGGCGGAAGTGCAGGATGGGCTGTCGCCGGTGGAGGCCGCGGTGCGTGCCGCGCGCGACCGCCTGCGGCCGATCCTGATGACGTCGTTCGCCTTCATCCTCGGCGCCGTGCCGCTGCTGATCGCGAGCGGGGCGGGCGCGGAGCTCCGCCAGGCGCTGGGCACCGCGGTGTTCTTCGGGATGATGGGCGTGACGGCGTTCGGCCTGCTCTTCACGCCGACCTTCTACGTCGTCTGCCGCGCGCTGGGCGATCGCATCGCCAGGATGCGCGGCAACCGCAAGGCAGTCGACGAAGGCGGCCACGAGCCGGCGCTGCAGCCCGCCGAGTGAAACCCTGCCGCCGCTCCGGGCCCGTCCCGGAGCGGCGGGAAGGAGGAAATGAAATGACCTACCGTATCTTCCTCGCAACCGCCTCGGCCCTGGCGCTCGCCGCCTGTGCCGCCGGTCCGAACTATGTCGCGCCGACGCCGCCCCAGACCGCGGCCGGCACCTTCGTCGCGGCCAATCCGGCGGTGACCGCCGCGCCCGTCCAGGGCGACTGGTGGCGGCTCTACAATGATCCGGTGCTCGACAGCCTCGTTGCCGACGCGCTGGCCGCCAACACCGATATCCGCGTCGCCGTGGCGCGGATCGAGAAGGCCCGCGCGGTGCTGCGCGGCGCCAGGGCCAACCAACTGCCCCAGGCCAGCCTGAGCGCCGGCGCCAATTACGGGCGCCTGCCCGCGGCCCAGCGCCTGCCCGGCGCGCCGCGCGAGGACTGGCAGGTCGATGCCGGGCTTAGCGTCAGCTACGAGGCCGACCTGTTCGGTCGCCTCAGCCGCGGCACCGAGGCAGCGCGCGGCGATGTCGGCGCGGCCGAGGCGGATGCCGACGCGGTCCGCGTGATCGTCGCCGCCGAGACGGCGCGCGCCTATGCCGATGCGGCTTCGTCCGCCGAGCGGCTGGGGGTGGCCGAGCATATCGTCAAGCTGCTCGACCAGTCGATCGACCTGACCGAGCGCCGCCGCGGCGTGGGCCTGGCGACCCGGCTCGACACTGCCCGGATCGGCGCGCTCCGCAACCAGCGCCAGGCCGAGGTGCCGGCGCTCCAGGCCGCGCGCGATGCCGCACTGTTCCGCCTCGCTACGCTCACCGGTCGCACGCCTGCCGATCTGCCGGCGGTGGCGGGCGCGCGCAGCACGACGCTGCGCCTCGGCCAGCCGATCCCGGTCGGCGACGGCGCCGCGCTGCTGGCGCGCCGGCCGGACATCCGCGCCGCCGAGCGCCGCCTGGCCGCCGCCACCGCGCGGATCGGCGTGGCGACCGCGGACCTCTATCCGCGGATCACGCTCGGCGTCTCGGGCGGATCGACCGGCACCGATTTCGGCGACGTGTTCGGCGCCGGCCCGCTGCGCTGGCTCCTTGGCGGGCTGATCAACTGGGCGGTCAACCCCGGCCCGGCCCGCGCGCGCGTCGCCGGGGCGGAAGCGGACAGCAAGGTCGCGCTCGCCACCTTCGACGGCACGGTGCTGAACGCGCTGCAGGAGACCGAGACGGCGCTCTCCGCCTATGGCCATGCGCTGGGCCGGCGCACCGCGCTCCAGGCGGCGCGCAACGAGGCCGAGGCGGCGGTCAACATTGCCCGCGCCCGCCAGCGCGAGGGCGATATCGATTCGCTCGCCCTGCTCGATGCCGAACGCACCTTCGCCGATGCCGAAGCGGACCTGGCACAGGCCGATGCCTTCATCGCCGAGACGCAGGTGGACCTGTTCCGCGCGCTCGGCGGGGGCTGGCAGAAGAGCTGAGGGCCTGCCCTCTTCTCCCTACGTCATCCCCGCGCAGGCAGGGTCCGGAGCCAGGAAGGACAGCGCCTGCGCTCTGGATCCCCGTTTGCGCGGGGATGACGGAACGACTATACCGTCCTAGTCTTGCCGGCATGACTCACGCCATTGCCAAGATCGGGCGCGCCGCGCCCTATGCCACGGACATCAGCTTCGGCAAGCGCGGCCTCGTCGCCGACGAGCCCGAAGCGCGGGGCGGGGGCGATGCCGGGCCCGCACCCTATGAACTGCTGCTGGGCAGCCTGGGCGCCTGCACCGCGATCACGCTGCGCATGTACGCCGAGCGCAAGGCGTGGCCGGTGGAGAATATCGAGGTCGCCCTGTTCCTCCATGGCCAGGGCGAGACGCTCAATATCGAGCGCATCCTGACGATCACCGGCACCGATGCCGAGCAGAATGCCCGCCTCGCCGAAATCGCCGAAAGGACGCCGGTGACGCTCACTTTGAAGCGGGGTGTTCCGATCGCGACCAGGCTCGGGTGAATCTTGTTACAAATTCGCGCAACACCATAGACGCATTTTGTCGTAGAAGCTGAAACCATGCTTGCTACCGCGACTTCCCAGGACGATTCGGCGACCCTGCTCGTCGTCGACGACGACCGCGACATCCGCATGCTGCTGGCGAACAGCCTCGGTTCGCGGGGCTACAAGGTCGAGACGGCGTCCAGCACGCGCGACATGGACCAGATCCTCGCGCGCACCCCGGTCGATCTCGTGATCCTGGACATCATGATGCCGGGCGAGGACGGGCTTTCCGCCTGCCGCCGCATCGCGCGCGCCGATGGGCCGGAAATCATCTTCCTGAGCGCCCTTGGCGAGGAACAGGATCGCATCCTGGGCCTGGAGGTCGGCGCCGGCCATTATCTGCCCAAGCCGTGCAGCCCGCGCGAGATCCTCGCCACCGTGCGCGCGGCGCTGCGCAAGCGCGGCGCGATCGCCACGAACGAGAGCGGCGACGTCTATGTCTTCGAGGGCTGGCGCATCGACCTCGGCAGTCACGAGCTGTTCGATCCCAACGGCGTGCTGGTCGGCCTCACCGATGGCGAGTTCGCGGTGCTGCGCGTGTTCATCGAGCGTCCGCGCCGCGTGCTGAGCCGCGAGGCGCTGCTCGCCGCGGCCCGTGGTCCGGATTCGGATGCCTATGACCGGGCGATCGACGTGCAGGTGAGCCGCCTGCGCCGCAAGCTGCGCTCGGGCGGCGACGAGATCATCCGCACCGTGCGCAACGAAGGCTATCTGTTCGTGCCCAAGGTGGTGCGCGCGTGACACCGCGGCGCGGGGGTGCGGGTTCCCCGTTGTTCCTGCGCGTCTTCGTCCTGATGGTCGCCTGCGTGGCGATAACCCAGCTGATGAATCTCGGCCTGCTGATCGCGGTGCAGACGCCGTCGACCAAGGTCTACAGCGTCGGGCAGATCGCCAATGCGATGCGCGGCATCGGCGATCCGGACAGCGATCTTCTGATATCCCACCCGGCGTTCATCGAGCCGGCTCCCTGGAATCCCCGGAGCGAGCGCATCGAACTTGCCTTGGCCAAGGCGCTGCAAGTGCCGGTGGAGCGAGTGCGGATCGGCTTCCCCACGCCGTTCATGCAGCGCGAGAAGATCTATGATCGCGCCAGCGTGCCGCGCGCCGTTCCGCCGGCCAGCGATCAGGCGGCGCGGGCCGTGGTGATAATCGGCGATTTCTCCGCCGCGTTCCGCAAGGACGATGGGCAGTGGACCTTGATCGATTCCAACCACAGCTTCGAGCCGTGGCGCCTGTTCGTGCTGTGGTGGCTGATCCTGTCCGCGGCGGCGGTCGCGCCCTTTGCCTGGGCGCTCGCTCACCGCATCGCCAAGCCGATCGGGGCCTTTGCCGAAGCCGCCGAACGGCTCGGCCGCGATCCCCGCGCCGCGCCGATCGCGATCGAGGGGCCGACGGAAATCGCCGATGCCGCGGCGGCGTTCAACCGGATGCAGGCCCGGCTCAATCGCTATGTCGATGATCGTGCCACCGTGGTGGGCGCTGTCGCGCATGACCTGCGCACGCCCCTGATGCGCCTGGGACTGCGGCTGGAGGCGGCGCCCGACGCGTTGCGCCAGGCCTGCGAAGGCGACATCCGCGACATGGAGGCGATGATCTCCGCGACGCTGAGCTATCTGCGCGACACGACCAAGCAGGGCGTGCGCAAGCCGCTGGACCTGCGCTCGCTGGCCGAGACGGTCACCGATGACATGAGCGATCGCGGCGCGCCGGTGACGCTTGCGCCGGGAGGCCCGGTGGTGGTCGAGGGCAATTCGCCAGCGCTGAAGGCGATGCTCAACAATCTCGTCACCAATGCGCTCAAATATGCCGGGAGCGCCGAAGTCTCGCTGGTCGAGGCCGATGGCCAGGCGCTGATCGAAGTGTGCGACGACGGGCCGGGCGTGCCGCCGGAAGACCTGGATCGCGTGTTCGAGCCCTTCTTCCGCGGCGAGCGTTCGCGCAACCGCGATACCGGCGGGATCGGCCTGGGCCTGGCCAGCGCCCGCGCGGTGGCGCGCGCGCATGGCGGCGACCTCGTCATCCGCAACCGGAAGGAGGGCGGCCTTTCCGCGCTGGTGACCTTGCCCGTCTAACACGGCCACAAAGCGGAAACCTGCCAGCGACGTACCGAAATCCCGCCGACACCCGCACCGTCGAACCACATGCCCGACTGGGGAGGGCGAATGGGTCGGGATCAGCGAGTTCGGGTCGAAGCGGAAGGCAGCGCGTTGGAGCGCCTGCTTGCCCGGCCCGTGCCGTTGTGGAGCCTGATCCTGGTGCTGCTGTTCGTTCCGCTCGCGGCGATGGCCACGGGCGCGATCGTCGACGGATGGGAGAAGGCGGGCACGGTCGGCCGCGTCGCGATCACGCTGGCGCGCGTGCCGGACACGATCCAGCACCTGTTCCGCAGCAACGCGCCCTATTTCCACGGCGCCTATGAGAAGCTGCCGGGCGGCTTCTCCCGCGATCCGGGATTCGTCGATGCCGGCTATGCGCTGATCTCGCCCTTCGAACCCCGCCGCAAGCGATCGGTGGTGCAGCTGGTCCGCCTCGCGGACGGCGCGGTGGTGCGCGAGTTCGTACCCGATGTCGACGCGGCCAATGCCCGCTCGCGCTTCGCTTCCGCGCTCACCGACGTGCATCGCGACAAGAACGCCGCGCGCAACCGGCTGATGCACCCGCTGCTGCTCGCCGATGGCAGCCTGGTGCTGCACGACAGCTCGCCGCTTGCCCGCTACGACGCCTGCGGCAAGCTGCTATGGTCGCTGGACGGCATCTTCAGCCATTCCACCGAGCTGGGCCCGGACGGCGATCTCTGGGTGCCCTATCGCTACCCGGTGCCGCGCGAGCCGGGGGTGAAGCCCGACTTCTGGGACGATGCGGTGGCGCGGGTCTCGCCCGAGGGGAGACTGCGCAACGTCGACCGCATCGCCGACATCCTCGAGCGCAACGGACTGGCGAAGCTGTGGCGCGGCCGGCCCTATGTGCAGGATCCCTTCCATCTCAACGACATCCAGCCGGCGATGGCGGACGGCCGTTTCTGGAAGAAGGGGGACCTGTTCCTCAGCATCCGCAACCTCTCGCTGATCGCACTCTACCGGCCGGCCACCGGCGAGATCCTGTGGTGGAAGATCGGCCCGTGGCGCTTCCAGCACGATGTCAGCATCCTCGACGATCATCGCATTTCGGTGTTCGATAACAACACCTTGATGGGCTATCCCGACGAGCGCGTGAACGGGCACAACCGCCTGCTCGTCCATGACCTTTCCAGCGGGGCGACCAGCTCGCCCTGGGAGCGGGGCTTCGCCGCCAACCGGATCGCCACCCGCGCCCAGGGGCGGGGCACGCCGCTCGCCAATGGCGATGCGATGATCGAGGAGACCGAGCAGGGGCGCCTCGTCCGCATGTCGCCCCAGGGCGCGGTGCGCTGGCGCTACATCTCCGCCGATTCCGCCGAGCGGCGCATGGCCCTTTCCTGGGCACGCTATCTCGATCCCACCACCGATGGCCCGGCCATTCAAGCTACGGTGAATGCCAAATGCTCGTGAAAACCCTTCGTTTCCTGTCGCTTGTCCTCGCCCTTTCGGCGCCGCTCGCGGCCCAGGCCTATACCGGCCCGGGGCTGGGCCTGGGCGCGATCGGAGTCGCCTTCGGGCTGATCGGCTCGATCCTGCTCGCGATCGTCTCGGTCGTCTGGTACCCGATCAAGCGGCTGGTCCGCCGCATCCGCGGGCGTGCCCGGTGATCCTGTTCTTCCTCGCTGTCGTCGCGATGCTCGAACTGGCGCGCGCCTTGCCGCTGATCCCGGCCTTTCGCGCGCTCGCCGCCTGTGGGCAGCATGCCATGCGGCTGCTCGCCCGGAGGGGCGTTTCCGACTGGGGCAAGGAACGGGCGCTCCGGATACTTTCGGGCCGTATGTTCGTGCGGGCGATGCGTGCAGGCGGATTGCTGTTCGCCACCGCGGCCCCCGTGCTGGTGGTGCTGGCACTGGACGCCAACTGGCCGGAGATCGCCGCCTTCCGGTCGGACTGGATGGCAAGGCTGGCACTGATGCCCTTCACGCTCGGCTATGCCGTGCTGCGCTGGCAGGTGATCCCGCGTGTACAGCGGGGCTGACAAGCTCCTCCACCGCATCGCCCTGGGTTCGCCCGCGCTGCTCGAAGCGACCTTCGACATCGAGCGCGCCACCCACCGCAAGCGGATCGCGGCGGTGCCGATTCGGCGCCCGGTGTTCATCGCCGGGCTGGCGCGCGCGGGCACTTCGATCCTCACCCGGCTGCTCCACCGGGGCGGCAGCTTCGCCGCGCCGTCCTATCGCGACCTTCCGTTTCCGCTCGCGCCGAACAGCTGGGCCAGGCTGGGCGGCAAGCGGCATGTCGAGGCCAGCGAGCGCGGCCATGGCGACGGATTGACCCATGATCTCGACAGCCCCGAGGCGATCGAGGAGGTCTTCTGGCGCACGCGCGAGGGAAGCCGCTATCTGCGCCGCGATGGACTGGCCCCGGTCGCACCCCAGGCAGACACGCTCGCCGCCTTTGGCGACTATGTGCGCCTGGTGCTCCTCTGCCAGGGCGGCACTCGCTATCTATCGAAGAACAACAACAATATCCTGCGCCTAGAGGGGCTCGCCGCCGGTTTTCCCGACGCCCTTCTGGTCCATCCGTTCCGCGATCCGCTGCAACAGGCGCTGTCCTTGCTGTCGCAGCATCGCCGGGCGACCATGCTGGCGCGGGAGGACCCGTTCCGCCGCCGCTTCATGGCCTGGCTCGGCCATCACGAGTTCGGCGCGGATCACCGGCCCTTCCTGTTCGACGGCGCGCCTGGCCGCGACGAGGACGCGACCCGTGTCGATTACTGGCTGAAGCTGTGGGACAGCGTGCACCAGGCGCTGCTTTCGGCACCGGCCCGGGTGCAGGAGCGCCAGCTGTTCCTCGACTATGATGCGTTGTGCGCCAGTCCGCGCCACTATGCCCCCCGGCTCGCGGTGCTGGTCGAGGCGCCGATCGATGCCGCCGCGCTGCGCCTGCCCGACCCCCGCCAGGCCGAAGCCGATCCGGCATTGCTGGCAAGGGCGGCGGAAACGCATGCGGCGCTTCGCGCCTGTTTCCGCGCGCGCTTCGATTGACCGGGCGGGTCCGGCATCCCGCGGCGCGGCCCGGGTGCGGAAGGATTGCGCGACATGGAGTGGATCGAGGCGATATACCGCCAGGGTCGGGCGATCCCGTGGGCATGACGGAGCAGAGAATGACCGAGACGACACGGCGCGCGGTTCTGGCCGGCATGGCGGCGCTGCCCCTGGCGCCCGGGGTGGCGCTGGGCGAGAGGATCGGGGGCATCACGCGCTTCGATCCGGCGCTCGACGCGCTGATCGACACGGCCAGCCCGATCGAAGTGATCGCCACCGGCTTCAAATGGGCCGAGGGGCCGGTGTGGGTGCGGCGGGGCGGCTATCTGCTCTTCTCCGACGTGCCGGCGAATATCGCGTATCGCTGGCGGGCGGGCGAGGGCGCCAGGCCGTTCCTGAACCCCTCGGGCCTGGCCGGGCCGATCCCGGCGGGGGTGCGCGAGGCGGGCTCGAACGGGATGGTGCTCGATGCCCGCGGCGACCTGCTGATGGCCGATTCGGGCACGCGCGCCATCGCGCGGGTGCATCTGGCGACCCGGCGGAAGACGATCGTCTCCGGCGCATTCGAGGGCAGGAAGTTCAACAGCTGCAACGACCTGGCGATCGGGCGGGGCGGGATCATCTACTTCACCGATCCGCCCTATGGCCTGGCCGAGGGAGACGCCTCGCCGCGCAAGCAGCTGGCGTTCAACGGCGTCTTTCGCGTCAATCCCGACGGCAGCGACCTGCGCCTGATCGACAAGAGCCTGAAGCGGCCGAACGGCATCGGCGTCTCGCCGGGGCTCGACCGGCTCTATGTCAGCCAGTCCGATCCCGAGGATGCACGGATCTTCCACTGCGAACTGGCGGCGGACGGTTCGGCAAGAGGCCCGCTGTTGCCGTTCGTCGACTTCTCGGCGGAAGCGGCGCGCAAGCTGCCGGGCCTGCCCGACGGGATGAAGGTGGCGAAGAGCGGCCACCTGTTCGCCAGCGGCCCGGGCGGCATCTACGTGATTGCGCCCGACGGCAGGAAGCTGGGGCTGATCGCGACGGGCAAGGCGGCCGCGAACTGCTGCTTCGGCGAGGATGGCCGAACGCTGTTCGTCACGTCGTCCGACAGGGTGGCAAGGGTGCGGCTCCGAATGGCGGGATGGTGAGGCGGGCCTGATCCGGTTCCGTCCCACCGGCTTTCCGCCGCTATCCCCGGTTCTCCACGATCCTCCTCGCCCCGCCCTCGGGAATTGGGTGTCCATCCCCTCCTGCACGACCTAAACTCCTTCCATGACCGACGAACAGGCGATTCCCGCCGCCACCGTGATCGTGATGCGCGAGACCCGCGACGGGCCGCCCGAGCTGCTGATGGTCGAGCGCGCGGCGGCGATGTCGTTCGCGGGTGGTGCGCTGGTCTTTCCCGGCGGCCGCGTCGATCCGGGCGATTGCGTCCTGGCCGCCCTTCATGCCGGCGATGTCGAGGAGAATGCCGCGCGCATCGCCGCGATCCGCGAGACGCTGGAGGAAGCCGGCGTCGCCATCGGCCTCGACCCCGCGGGAGACATGCCCGCGCTGCGCCAGCGCCTCTATGCCGGGGAGCCGATGGGCGATCTGCTCGACGAAGCCGGCGCCGCGCTCGCGCTGGACCGGCTGGTGCCTTTCGCGCGCTGGCTGCCCCGGGGCGTGCACCACAAGGTCTTCGACACGCGCTTCTACCTTGCCCGCGCGCCGGAAGGAGCCGAACCGCAGGTCGATGGCAACGAGAATGTCCGCGTCTTCTGGGCGAGCGCGCGCGCGGTGCTCGACGCCGCCGATCGGGGCGAGGCGCACATCATCTTTCCCACGCGCCGCAATCTCGAGCGGCTGGCGCTGTTCGCGCGCTACGAGGATGCCGTCGCCGATGCCCGCGCGCATCCGATCCGCACCGTCACGCCCTGGATCGAGGAGCGCGACGGCGAACGCCATCTCTGCATTCCGGACGATCTTGGCTACCCGGTCGCCGCCCAGCCCCTGGATCAGGCGATCCGCATGTGAGGCGGGTGCGCCGCGCCGTGATGGCGGCGATCCTGTTCGCGGTGCTCCTTGGCGGATCGTTCCTCACCTGGGCCGCGCTGCGCAACCGGCCGCAGGACCTGCCCTGGACCCGGCTCGACCTGCGCCGGCAGATCGGCATCTTCACCGGCCGCAAGCTGGCCGGGCTGACCGGCGACTATGCCCGGTGCCGGGCGCTGCTGCGTGCCGCCGGGGTGCGCTACGCGGCGCTCGCCAGGGTTTCCGGCGACGCGCCGCAATGCGGCTATGCGGACGGGGTGCGCTTCGCGCCCGGCGGATCGCGGGGGATCGCCTTCGCGCCGGCCTCCCCCGGCACCTCCTGCCCGGTCGCCGCGGCGCTGTCGCTCTGGGAATGGGAGATCGTACAGCCCGCCGCGCAGCGGCATTTCGGCGCGGCGGTGGTGCGGATCGAGCATCTCGGCAGCTATTCCTGCCGTCGCATGTACGGCCGCAGCGCCGGCGACTGGAGCGAGCATGCGACTGCCGATGCGATCGACATCGCCGCCTTCCGCCTGGCGGACGGGACGCGGATCGGCGTGGCGGAGGATTGGGAGGAAGGGGGCGGGAAAGCCGCCTTTCTGCGCGACGTGCGCACCGGCGCCTGCAAGCTGTTCTCGACGGTGCTCTCGCCGGACTACAATGCGGCGCACCGCGACCATCTGCACCTCGACGAAGCGGAGCGAGGGGAGTGGGGGTGGCGGACCTGCCGGTAGGAAGGCGGCGAAGGGATCCCCTCCCGCAAGCGAGAGGGGAATGGGAAATCAATGCGAGAGCGACGCCGTGTCGACCTTCTCCACCCAGGCCGGATAGAAGCTCGGCTGGCGGTTCGACCAGCCCGAAGCCGTGGCCGCGGCTTCGCTGATCGACTGGAGCAGCTTGCGGCGCAGGTCCGGATGGAGATGCGGCAGCGCCGCAGCGGCGCAGAAGGCCGAGGGGAGCCAGGGGCGCACTTCGGCGCCGATCAGCCGCTCGTAGAGGAAGCGGAAGCTCGAGAAGCTGGTCAGGCGGCCCTGGCTCAGGTCGAAGGCGGCGATGGCGACGAGCGGCGACATGAACGGCTCGATGGAGTCGAAGTCGCTGTCGTCGGGCATCAGCGCGCGCACTTCGTGGAGGCGCTCATAGACATGCGCCTGGGCGCGGATGCTGGCGGCCTCGACCACGTCGCGCGACCAGCGCGCCATCGCGTCGTCGCGGTCCAGCCCGATGTCGAGCGAGCGGCGCACATAGCGCTGCGTCGCCGCGCTGAAACCCGCGAATTCCTTCATTTCGGCCAGCGTCATCGCGCCTTCCGCCGGTTTCGCCCTTGCTCCCATGGTTCAATACTCCCGCCCAGATCGTGACCCTCCGAGACCGATACTGCGACAATATGGTTAACGAGCCGCTGAACCAGTCGTCGTCCCCTGTTCATTATAGGAAACCAACTGATTCCGCGGCGCAACATGCATGCGATAAACCGAAGTCCCGCTTGTGGAAAACTGCGCATACTGATGGGGTTGCAGAGGGGAGCTGCCCATCCGGGGCGTATCCGGGTCCGGGTTAGCACCTAGGCCCGGCAGGGCGGCCCGGGTGCTTCGGCGGCGGGTTCGCGGCCCCGGTTCCCCGCAAACGGGAGCGAATCCGCAAGTCATCGACTCGTCGCAACGGTTCGTCCCATCGACCGGCCGCGGGCCTATACTTCCGTTCCATGATCTGGTCAGTCGCTGTTCATCAGACTGCTTCCTGACCGGGGGGTCCATGAATTTCCGTGTTTTCGCAGCGCGTTTCGCGTTGATGGCTGTTTGCACCCTGATGATGGCCGCCCCCCAGGCGGCTTCGGCCAAGGGCCGTACCTTCTGGCAGTGCGCGCCCTATGCCCGCGAAATCTCCGGAGTGAACATTCACGGTAATGCCTGGACCTGGTGGTCCCAGGCCGCCGGCCGCTACCAGCGCGGCGAGACCCCGAAGGTCGGTTCGGTGATGTCGTTCCAGCGTACCGCCCGCATGCCGCTCGGCCATGTCGCGATGGTCAGCCAGGTCATCAGCGAGCGCGAAGTGCTGCTCACCCATGCCAACTGGTCGCGTGCCGGCGGCATCGAGCGCAACGTCCGCGCCGTCGACGTCTCGCCCGAGGGCGACTGGAGCGAAGTGAAGGTCTGGTTCGCGCCGATGGGCGGCCTGGGCACCTCGGTCTATCCGGTCAACGGCTTCATCTATTCGGGCGGCGCGCCGCACGACCTCGACGACGACTTCAAGCCGTCGCTCGACCTCGACCTCAGCGACCTGATGGCGGAAGCGAAGAACGAGACGCCCGACGCGGGCTGATCGCCTCGACAGCGTGGAATGGAAGGGCCCGGCATCGTCCGGGCCTTTTCATGTCTACGCCTTCGGCACGAACGCCAGCGCCACGCCGTTCATGCAATAGCGCTTGCCGGTGGGCCGGGGGCCGTCGTCGAAGACATGGCCGAGGTGCCCGCCGCAGCGGCGGCACAGCACTTCGGTGCGGCGCATGCCGAGCGAATTGTCGGCGCGGGTGATCACGGCGTTGGGCAAGGGCTGCCAGAAGCTCGGCCAGCCGGTGCCGCTGTCGAACTTGGTCGCCGCGTTGAACAGGGGCAGCGCGCAGCCGGCACAGGCGAAGGTGCCGGCCCGGTGCTCGTTGTTGAGCGGGCTGGAGAAGGCGTATTCGGTCGCGCCCTGGCGCAGCACGCGATAGGCGGCGGGGCTCAGCCGCTTGCGCCATTCGGCATCGCTGCGCGTGAATTCGAACTTCTGCGCGGCCTCGGCCGGCGCGCCGCCGCATGCGGCGGTCAGCGTGCCCAGGCCGGCGACGACGAGCAAGGCGCGGCGGCTGGTTTCCATGGGAGGGGATGTGGGGAGGCGCCCGGGCCGCGTCCAGTCCCGGCGATGGCTCAATAGCGGCTGAGTTCCACCGCCATCTTCTTGTAGCCATGGACGAAGCAGGCGGCGACGCGTTCGGGTTCGCGCAGCACGTTCACGCGCAGGCGGCGCCTGGCCATCTCCTCCATCAGCACGCCGATCTGCAGCTCGGCCAGCCGGGCGCCCACGCAGCGATGGATGCCGTGCCCGAAGGCGAGGTGGCGCCGGGCGTTCTCGCGGTCGACGATGATCCGGTCGGCATCGGGGAAGACGCTCTCGTCGCGATTGGCCGAGAGATACCAGAGGCCGAGCTTGTCGCCCGCGCGGATCCTGTGGCCGTCCAGCTCGGTGTCCTGCGTCGCGGTGCGGCGCATGTGCGCTAGCGGCGTCTGCCAGCGGATGATCTCCTGGGTGGCATTGCCGATCAGGCCCGGATCGGCCTCGAGCTTCGCGCGCGCGTCGGGGAATTGCTCGAGCCCCCAGGCGAAGGCGCTCATCGAACTGCGCGTCGTGTCGTTGCCGCCGACGATCAGCAGGATGAGGTTCCCGAGGAACTCCATCTGATCCATGTGGCTCATCGCATCCGAATGGATCATCATCGAGATCAGGTCCGGCCTCGGCTCCTTGCCCAGCTTGCCCTGCCAGAGATTGCCGAAATAGGCGGCGCATTCGAACAGGATCTGGCGCCGCTCCTCCTTGCGGACGGGATCCTTGGCGATCTCGATATCGCCCGCCCAGTCCGACCAATAGGTGAGCTTGCGCCGCTCCTCCCAGGGAAAGTCGAACAGGAGCGCGAGCATCTGGGTGGTCAGCTCGATCGAGACGCTGTCGACCCAGTCGAACTCCCGACCCACCGGCAGCGAATCGAGGATCTCGGCAGTGCGCATGCGGATATTGTCGGTCATCCGCACCATCTCGCTCGGCGTGAAGGCGGGGGCGACGGTGCGGCGCTGATCGGTGTGCTTGGGCCGGTCCATCGCGATGAACATCGGCATCTTGATGTCGCCTTCCTGCATATCGGCGATGGTGATGCCGCCGGCCTCGGACGAATAGATGTCGGGCAGCGATTCGACCTGGACGATCGGCTTGTAGGTGGCGATCGACCAATAGGGGCCGAAGGCGCTGTTCTCGCAATGATAGATCCCGCCCCGGGCGCGCAGCTCGCGGAACGGGGCCTGCCAGACATCGTCGCGATACAGTTCGGGCCGGCTGACGTCGAGCGGATCGACGGTCTGGGTTCCGGGAATTCCGGTTTCGGTCGCGAGCGTAGCCATGCTGCCTCTCCTGCCTTTTGCAGGGAGGAAACGCCTAATTGACAGAAGTGTCAATAGTGAGAAACGGCCGGAGCAGGGCCGTTACGCAAATAGTCGTCATCCCCGCGAAGGCGGGGATGACGGGTTCGTTGAATAGTCCTGATCTCAGGCCGTCGCCTCGATCTTCGTACGGCGCTTGGGGCTGCCCGATTTGAGCACGCCGCGGCGAAACACGCGCGCCCCCACGGTGATGATGATCGCCACCCACAGCGCCTGCCAGCCCAGTGCGAGCAGGTGCGGCCAGATCGCCGGCGCGCTGCCCGCCAGCCCGATCATCGCGAAGGGCGAGCTGAACGGAAAGACCTGTGCCGCCGTCTCGATCCAGCTGCCGGGCCGCGTCGCCGCGCCGAGCGCCAGGCCGAACATCATCATCTGGAAGATGGTGATCGGCAGCGACAGCATCTGCAGCTCGCGCTGGGTGGAGGTCAGCGCGCCGATGCTGAGGAACATCGCGCCGAGCAGCATGTAGGACATGGTGAAATAGGCAATGAACAGCAGCGCATAGGTTGGCGCGCCGATCGCCGCGACCAGGCTGGGGAAGCTGCCCGCGATCTCGGGCGGCAGCAGCCGGGTCGCGTTGATGATGATCGTCGCCCAGAACAGCACGAACAGCACCGCGGCGCCGAACATGCCGATCAGCTTGCCGAAGAACACGCTTTCCAGCGGCACGGCCGCGGCCAGGATCTCGATCACCTTGTTCGAGCGCTCCTCGGCCATGGTGCCCACTGCCTGGCCCGAGAGGAACAGGGTGAGGAAGAACATCGCGAACACGCCGATCGAGGCGGCCTGGCCGCGCCCACTGGGCGAGCCCTGGCCGCGCTTCACCACCGTCTGGGTGACGGTGCTGGTGGGGGCGGCGCTGCCCAGCTTCTGCGCGCGCAGGCTCTGCTCGGCCAGCTGCGAGAGGAACTGCGCCTCGGTCCAGCCGCGGCTTGCATAGAGCACCTCCGGCTTGTCGAGCGGGCCATAGAGCACCGCCGCGGTATCGACCTTGTCGTTGTCGAAATAGGCGCGCGCCTGGGCGGCGGGGTCGCCGGTCGGCGCCTCGATCGTGAGCGGGGGCGGCATCAGCTCGCTCTTCTTGGGAAAGAGCTTGCGCAATTGCTGGTCGGTCTCGATCAGCGTCGGCGCCTGGGCGGGCGGCGCGATCACCACCATCCGCATCTGCGAATCGTCGCCGACGATCGACTGGGCGCCGATCCCGCCGACCGTGCCGAAGCCGATCATCAGCACGGGGGCGAGCAGGAAGAGCAGGAAGGTGGGCGTGAACACCGTGGCGGTGAAGTCGCGGCGCGCGACGGTGAGCGCCTGGCGCAGCATGCGCGAAAACTTGCTCACGCCGCTTCCTCCTGATCCACAAGGGCATCCGCGCCGACGATCCGGACAAAGGCGTCGTGCAGCCCCGGCCGCTCGATCGACAGGCCCGAGACGCCGTAGCCGCCGTCGATCAGCTTCACGAGCAGCGATTCGACGCCGCCGGCGGGCAGGGTGAAGCGCCAGCCATCGCCCTCGCGCTCGGCATCGGCGGGGAGCAGCGCGCGCGCACCCTCGACATTGTGGTGCGGCGTGTAGTGCGCCTTCATCGGCAGCGTCGCCCGGGCGTCGTTCACGGTGCCTTCGAAGCGCACCTTGCCGCCGGCGATGATCGAGAGCCGGTCGCACAGCCGCTCGGCATGGGCCATGACATGGGTGGAGAAGAGGATCGTCGCGCCGCGATCGCGCTCGGCACGGATCAGCTTCTCGAGCTTCTCCTGGTTGACCGGATCGAGACCGGAGAAAGGCTCGTCGAGCACCAGCAGCTCGGGCTCGTGGACCACCGATCCGAGCAGCTGGACCAGCTGCGCCATGCCCTTGGAGAGCTTGCGGATCTTCTCGTCCTTGGCATGGCCGAGGCCGGCATTGTCGAGCAGCGTGTCGGCGCGCTTGCGCCCCGTCGCCCAGGGCAGGCCGCGCAGCGCGCCCATGAAGGCGATCGCCTCGCGGCACTTCATGTTGGGATAGAGGCCGCGCTCCTCGGGCAGATAGCCGACCAGGTCGCTGGCGTCGCGCGGATGGGTGCGGCCCAGCATGTTCCGATCGCCCTCGTCCGGCTCGATGATGCCCAGCAACATGCGCAGCGTCGTGGTCTTGCCGGCGCCATTGGGGCCGAGCACGCCATAGACGAGCCCCTTGGGAACCGCGATGTCGACGCCGTCGACGACGCGCCGATCTCCGAAATATTTGACGAGTCCCCGGGCGCTTACGGCCAATTCGCCAGACAAAAGAGCGTCTCCGTCGGTGTCTCGGCCAGGCCGGGAGCGGGCTGGTGCCGTAAACTGCGGAAACGTGGTAGCGGGTCCGCGTGGAACAGCACAAGCCATTGGAAGCACGAATAAAGGCCAAAGCGGCGGAAATCGGGTTCGCCGATTGCGGGATCGCGCGCGCCGACGCCGCGCCGAAGACCGCCGAGCGGCTGCGCCAATGGCTGGAGGAGGGGCGCCATGGCTCGATGCTCTGGATGGAGGAGCGCGCGCACCACCGCGAGCGCCCGGCCGGGCTGTGGCCCGAGGTTAAGTCGGTGATCTCGCTCGGCATGAGCTATGCGCCGCGCACCGATCCGCTCGCCCTGGCGGGGGAGGGCGAGGTCGGCCGCATCTCCACCTATGCCCAGGGTGCCGATTATCACGACGTGATGAAGCGGCGGCTGAAGGAGCTGGGCCGTTGGCTGGTCGGCGCCGCACCCGGCACGGAACTCAAGGTGTTCGTCGATACCGCGCCGGTGATGGAAAAGCCGCTGGCCGAGGCGGCGGGGCTGGGCTGGCAGGGCAAGCACACCAATCTGGTGAGCCGCACCCATGGCAGCTGGCTGTTCCTCGGCGCGATCTACACCACGCTGGAGCTGGCGCCCGATGCGCCGGTGCGCACCACTTGCGGCAGCTGCGATGCCTGCCAGACGGCCTGCCCGACCGATGCGTTCCCGGCACCCTATCGGCTCGATGCGCGGCGCTGCATCTCGTACCTGACGATCGAGCACAAGGGGCCGATCCCCGAGGAATTCCGCACGGGGATCGGCAACCGCATCTATGGCTGCGACGATTGCCTGGCGGTGTGCCCCTGGAACAAGTTCGCGCGCGCCGCCCAGGCGAACCTGGCCTTCGCGCCGCGTGCGGAGCTGACCGTGCCGGCACTGGCGGACCTGCTCGCGCTCGACGATGCGGGGTTCCGCGAAGTGTTCTCCGGCTCGCCGATCAAGCGGATCGGGCGCGACCGCATGATGCGCAACTGCCTGATCGCGGCCGGCAACAGCGGCAGCGCGGCGCTGGTCGCGCCGGTGCGCGCGCTGCTCGACGACCCTGACGAGACGGTGCGGGAGGCGGCCGCCTGGGCATTGACGAGGCTGGCCGGATGAGTCTCTACCCTGGATCAGCGTCAGATCACCGTCCGCCGCTGAGCGCCGCCACGCAGCTTGCCTCGTCGATCGGGCGGCCGTCGCGCTGGCGGGCGTCGATATGCGTCACCACCGGCTCGCCGCGCTTCTGGGGATAGAGATAGGTGTCGAGCACGCAGATCGGCCCGGCGAACTGGAGCTTGCGGGCGGTGCCCTCGCTCATGTCGAGCTGGGGCTTGCCGAAGCGCGCGATCAGCCCGGGCGCGGTGGCACCCCGCAACGCGCCGAGATTGGCGGGCAGCCCCGCGGCCGGGCCCGGCGCGGGCCGGGCGCTCGGCACCGGGACATAGCCGGCGCGCGGCGGGGGGATCACGCCGCCTTCGCCACAGGCGCCGAGCGCCAGCATACCGATCAGGACTAGTCTCTTCATGCCCGCCTCCCGCGGTGGAATGCATGGGTGGCCATCGCGGCTCCGAGTACCGGGGCGACCAGGTTCAAAATCGGGACGAGGAACAGCGCGGTGCCCGCCGCGCCCAGCGCGAAGCGGCCGACGCCGGTCCGCCGCCGCCAGCCGCGCAGTTCGTCGCGCCGCATGTGCCGCGCCGCGACCATGTCGCCCAGGTCGCGGCCGAGCAGCCAGCTGTTGACCAGGAAAAAGGCCAGCGCCGTGCCCACGCCGGTGACGAGCAGGATCAGATAGAGCGGCGAGAGCAGCAGGTTCACGCCGATCAGCCGCAGCGCCGAGCCCAGGCCCATCGCCAGGGCGCGGCCAAGGGGCAGGTCGTGCGCCCGGGCATGGGCGCCGGGATAGTGTTTCCTCTCCACCGCGGCGACCACTTCGTCGGCGAAGATGCCGATCACCGCTACTGCGATGGCGCGGAACATCAGCCAATGGGCGACGAGCACGATCAGGATCGTGGCGATGTCGGCAAAGGCGTCCGAGCCGCTCCAGCCCCCCAGCCATGCCGCGATCCCGTCGGCCAGTGCATGCATGCCGAACCAGAGGCCGACGCTCGCCGCGGCGAACAGCACCAATGTCAGGATCACGGACTTGACGAAGACGGCCAGTATCGGCCGGTCGAACAGCTGGCCCAGCGACAGGAAGAAGGCCTGAATCATTGCATCCTCTATTGCCCGCCACTAGGGCGTCCGCGCAATCTTTTTGGAGCACCAGTTTGACCAGCCCGACTTATGACGTCGTCGCCATCGGCAACGCGATCGTCGACATCCTCGCCCAGGCCGAGGACAGCTTCATCGAGGAGATCGGCGTCGCCAAGGGCTCGATGCAGCTCATCTTCTCGCCCGAGGACGCCGATGCGCTCTATGCCAGGATGGGCCCGGGCCGCGAGATCTCGGGCGGTTCGGCGGCGAACACCGTGGCGGGCATCGCTGCGCTGGGCGGCAGGACCGCGTTCATCGGCCAGGTGGCCGACGACCAGCTCGGCCAGGTCTTCGCGCACGACATCCGCGCCGCCGGCGTCGATTTCGACACCGCGTCGCGCGCCGGCCAGCCCGCCACCGCGCGCTGCCTGATCTTCGTCACGCCCGACGGGCAGCGCACGATGAACACTTTCCTCGGCGCCTCGCAGTTCCTGCCGGCCGCCGCGCTCGACGAGGAACTGATCGCCAATGGCGCGATCCTGTACCTCGAAGGCTATCTGTGGGACCCCGAAGAGCCGCGCGCCGCGATGCGCAAGGCGATCGAGATCGCCCGTGCCGCCGGCCGCAAGGTGGCCTTCACCCTGTCCGACGTGTTCTGCATCTCGCGCCATGGCGACGATTTCCGCAAGCTGATCGAGGACGGGATGATCGACATCCTGTTCGCCAACGAGAACGAATTGCTGGCGCTGTGCGAGCGCGAGGCGTTCGAGGCGGCGGTGCAGCACCTGCACGGCAAGGTGCCGGTGCTGGTCGTCACCCGCAGCGAGAAGGGCGCGATCGCGCTGGTCGGCGGCGAGCGGGTCGAGGTTCCGGCCGAGCCGATCGCCCGGCTGGTCGACACCACCGGCGCGGGCGACATGTTCGCGGCCGGCTTCCTCCATGGCCAGGCCCAGGGCCGCTCGGTGCGGGACTCGCTGCGCCTGGGCGCGCTCTGCGCCGCGGAGATCATCCAGCACTACGGCGCCCGCGCCGAGGTGGACCTGAAGGAACTGGCCGCCGAGAAGCTGGCCTGAGCCATCCGTTCCTCCCTCCGCCAAGCGGGGGTATTCCAGACAGAAAAAGGGCCGGAGGAGCGATCCTCCGGCCCTTTTCTCATGCCCCGAGGGGCGTGGCCTCAGCGGGTGCCGGGCACCGGCGGGTCCAGCTCCTCATAGGCCTCGGGCTCGTGCACGTCGACGATCCCGCGGCCGACATGGCTGCGCGAGCGGCTATAGCCGAAATAGACCACCAGGCCGATCACTGCCCAGGACAGGAACAGGATGATGCTCTTGTGGTCCAGGCTGACGAACAGATAGAGGCAGCCCAGGATCGCGATCGGCGCCGTCAGGAACACGAACGGCGTCTTGAACGGGCGCTTGCGGTCCGGATCGGTCTTGCGGATCACCATCACCGCGATCGACACGGCGGCGAACGCGAACAACGTGCCCGAATTCGAGATGTTGGCGAGCTGGCCGACCGGGAAGAAGGCCGCGAACAGCGCCACCGCCACGCCGGTGATGATCGTGATCACATGCGGGGTGTTGAAGGTCGGGTGGATCTTCGAGAAGGCGGCGGGGAGCAGGCCGTCGCGGCTCATCACGAAGAAGATGCGGGTCTGGCCGAACATCATCATCAGGATGACCGAGGGCAGCGCCAGGCCGGCGGCGAGGCCGAGCAGGTTGCCGATCTGCGGCCAGCCGATCTCGCGCAGGGTGAAGGCCAGCGCCTCCTTCGAGCAGACCACGTCCTTGAAGCCTTCGGCGGCGCGGGTGGCGCACTGGGCGGCGAGCTCGCGGCTGCCCGGCTCGAGCGCATGGCCGGCGGCGTCCATCACGGGCTGGGTGCTGAGGCCCGGCGCGCCGATCACGCCGGCGGCGACGAGCAGGTAGAAGATGGTGCAGATGGCGAGGCTGCCGATCAGGCCGATCGGCATGTTGCGCTGCGGGTTCTTGGTCTCCTCGGCCGCGGTGGAGACCGCGTCGAAGCCGACATAGGCGAAGAAGATCGACGCGGCGGCCATCGAGACGCCGATGAAGCCGGTGGGCGCGAAGGGCGAGAATTGCGCGCCGTTCATCACCGGCACGGCCAGCACGATGAACGCAGTGAGCGCCGTGATCTTGATCGCGACGAGAATGGCGTTGACGGTGGCGCTTTCCTTGGTGCCGATGACCAGCAGCCAGGTGACCAGGCCGGCGATCAGCATCGCGGGCAGGTTGATCAGGCCGCCGTCGAACGGCCCGGTGACCAGCGTTTGGGGGATGTTTATGTGGAAGCTGTGCTCGATCAGGCCGACGACATAGCCGGACCAGCCGACCGAGACTGCGCCTGCGGCCACGGCATATTCGAGGATCAGCGCCCAGCCGACCATCCAGGCGATCAGCTCGCCCATCACGGCATAGCTGTACGTATAGGCCGAGCCCGAGACCGGGACCATCGCGGCCATTTCGGCATAGCAGAGCGCGGCGAAGGCGCAGACCACGCCGGCGATGATGAAGCTCACCATCATGCCGGGGCCCGCGCGCTGGGCGGCTTCGGCGGTGAGAACGAAAATGCCGGTGCCGATCACCGCGCCGATGCCGAGCATGGTGAGCTGGAAAGCCCCCAGCGAACGGTGGAGCGATTTTTTCTCGGCAGTGGCGAGGATGGCATCGAGTGGCTTTACGCGCCCGAAGATCATTGGATGGTCCCCTCAACGGCGGTTTGTCCCGCCGCCCCTTTTGGATGAAAGCGCGGAGCCTAGCCGCAAAACCGGGGGAGGCAATGCTTTAGTGCCCGCAAGCTCCGCTTTAGCGCGCGAATGCGGCGAGTCGCCGCGCGGGGACGGGGTGGCGGGAACGAATCCCGGCCTAGGTTGAGGACTCAATCAGCGAACCCGTCATCCCCGCGCAGGCGGGGATGACGAAGGAAAATCAGATACTTGTCTGGGTTCCCAACCTAGTGCGCGGTCGCGTGCGAGAAGAGGTTCATCACCAGCACGCCGGCGATGATCAGCGCCATGCCGAGCAGGGCGGGCAAGTCGAGCTTCTGCCCCTGGAACGCCCAGGCGATCGCCGCGATCAGCACGATGCCGACTCCGGACCAGATCGCATAGGCGATGCCGGTGGGAATCTCGCGCAGCGTGAGCGAGAGGAAATAGAAGGCGATCGCATAGCCGAGGATCGTGATCGCCGAAGGGAGGAGCCGGGTGAACCCCTCGGACTGTTTCATGAACGAAGTCGCAGTGACTTCGGCGACGATCGCGACGGCGAGGTTCAGATAGCGCATGGCGGCGAGGCAAGCAGGCCGCGCCGCCTTTGGCAAGCCGCCCCGTCCCGGCCGCTCAATCGTGCGTCTGCACTTCCCAGGTGGCGTGCAGCACGGTGCGGGTCTTGGCGAGGTGCGCGACGATCGCGTCGAGATCGGCATCCACCGCCCCGGTGCTGACCAGCGTCGCGCGAATCTCTACCAGTTCCTCCGATCGCTCGACGATCTCGGTATCGGCCACCGGATAGCGCATCAATTCCAGGTGATCGACGAGCGTATCGCGCAGGGCCGAGGCGTTGGCCGGATCGGCGGTGAGCGTGACCGAATAGGTCGCCTCCAGCGTCCCGCCGGCCAGCGGGATGCGGTTGATCGCGTTCACGACCGGCCGCAACAGGGTGTTGCCGGCCACCACGAAGAGAGTGAGCGTCGCCGCCTCCGCTGCCATGTCGGTGCCGGCACAGGCCCCCACCGCCGCCGAGCACCAGAGCGTGGCGGCGGTATTGAGGCCGCGGACGTTCATGCCCTCCTTCATGATCACGCCCGCGCCGAGGAAGCCGATCCCCGAGACGATATAGGCGATTACCCGCACCGCCTCGACATCGCCGGCCAGCTTCTGGGCGAGGTCCACGAACGCCGCCGCGCCGAGCGCGACCAGCGCATTGGTGCGCAGCCCGGCGGTGCGCTGGCGATACTGGCGCTCGGCACCGATCAGCGCGCCCAGCACCAGCGCGAGCGCGTAGCTGACCAGGCTGTCCAGATAGGATGCGAGATGGAAGGTGTGCAGGAAGTGCATGATGCCCCCGGATCCGGCGGTTTCGGCTAGCGGGCCAGCATTGGGCCGAGCGGCTTGCCGGCGAAGATGTGGACATGGAGGTGCGGCACCTCCTGATGCGCGTCGAGCCCGGTATTGGCGAGCAGGCGATAGCCCGGCGCCACGAACCCGGCCTCGCGCGCGACCTGGCCGACCGCGCGGACGAAGCCGGCGATCTCCGCCTCGCTCGCCCGGGCGGAGAAATCGTCCCACGAGACATAGGCGCCCTTGGGAATTACCAGCACATGGTGCGGCGCCTGCGGATTGATGTCGTGAAAGGCGAGGGCGAATTCGTCCTCGAATATCCTTCGCGACGGGATTTCGCCGCGCAGGATCTTCGCGAAGACGTTCTGGTCGTCATAGGACTCGGTGGCGTCGATGGGCATGCGCGGCTCCTTCGTTCCGCTCCATACCAGAGCATCGTCGCGGCGGAAGCGAGGATCGCTGAATCGAGTCTCGGCCCTTAGGTTGGGGACTCATAACTTGTTTCCGTCATCCCCGCACAGGCGGGGATCCAGGGCCAAGGATGGGGTGCGTGCGGCGGGTCCAGCCCTCTGCGGAGAGCGTTCGCGTGATGGCATCCATATCCCGCACTACTCTGGATCCCCGCCTGCGCGGGGATGACGAGGTTTGCTGAACGAGTCTCGATCCTAGACCGAGCGCCCCGCCTTTTCCGCGATCCCCGACACGCCTTCGCGGCGGGCGAGCTCGGCGCGGACGTCGTCCAGGCCCAGGCCGGCATCGGCCAGCAGCACGAGCAGGTGGAAGACCAGGTCGGCCGCTTCCTTGGTGAGTTCTTCGCGATCGTCCCGGATCGCGGCGATCACCGTCTCGGTGGCTTCCTCGCCCAGTTTCTGGGCGATCTTGGCGCGGCCGCGATGCGTGAGCTTCGCGACATAGGAACTGTCGGGGCTCGCCGTGCGGCGGGCGCGGATCACGGCTTCGAGAGCATCCAGGGTGTCGGCCATGGCCCCCGGCTGCGGGAGGCAGGCGCGCCTGTCAATCCTTGCGCTAATCCTCGGGCTTCAATCCCGGGGCGCGGCCTTGCGGAAGCGCGCGCGCAGCTGGCGGCGGACGAACCAGATGCCGCCGGCGGCACAGGCGGCAAGCGCCAGGTCCGAAAGCTCGGGCATCGAGCGCGTGCCGGCGCGGCCGGTGTGCGGCGGCTCGTCGGCGGCCAGCGCCGGCGTCGCGGCGAGCAGCAGCAGGGGAAGCAGGGCGTTGCGCATGGTACGCGACCTTAGCCGCAACGCCCCGACAAATCGTTAACCGCGGCGACGGGCCCGGCGCGCGACGAACGCGCCGATGGTCCCGAGCGCGAACAGGCCGAGCATGCCCGGCTCCGGGATCGACGTGGGGCCGCCCGAACCGCCGCTGCTGCTGCTGGTGGTGCCACCCCCACTGCTGCTGCTGGAGGGCGTGCCCGGATCGACGGGCGGCTTGTCCATGGCGAAGGCGGGCGTGGCGGACAGGGTAACGAGGAGGCCGAACGCGGCCAGATTGGCGAAGTTACGGATCATGGTCCTGATTCCCTCTTTGATTGTCTTCGGGAGGGAGCAAGAAGCCGGCCGCTTTGCCGAAACCGGCATTTTCCGCCGCTTTCGATGGTTAAGCTCCGGCGTGCGGAATTGGTGAATGTAAAGCTAACCGACGACCGGGCTTCGCACCGGGATGCCGGCGGCTGCCATCGCGCGATGGGCGTCGGCGATGCTGGCTTCGCCGAAATGGAAGATCGAGGCCGCCAGCACCGCGCTGGCATGGCCGTCGCGAATGCCCTCCACCAGATGGCGGAGGGTGCCGACCCCGCCCGAGGCGACCACGGGCACGGTCACCTGGTCGGCGATCGTGCGGATCAGCTCCAGGTCGTAGCCGTCGCGGGTGCCGTCGCGGTCCATCGAGGTGATCAGCAACTCGCCGGCGCCGAGATGGGCGAGGGCGATGGCGTGAGTCACTGCGTCGATGCCGGTGGGCTTGCGGCCGCCATGCGTGAAGACTTCCCAGCCCTGCGCGGTGCGGCGCGCGTCGACCGAAGCGACGACGCACTGGCTGCCCATCCTCTCGGCGATCTCGGCGACGACCTGGGGGCGCGAGACGGCGGCGGAATTGACCGCCACCTTGTCGGCACCGGCCAGCAGGAGGGCGCGGGCATCCTCGACGCCGCGCACGCCGCCGCCGACGGTGAGCGGCATGAAGCAGACTTCGGCGGTGCGGCGGACCACGTCGAGGATGGTGCCGCGCGCCTCGTGGCTGGCGGTGATGTCGAGGAAGCAGAGCTCGTCGGCTCCGGCCGCGTCATAGGCGCGCGCCTGTTCGACCGGATCGCCGGCATCGACCAGGTCGACAAAGTTGACGCCCTTGACCACGCGGCCGTTCGCGACGTCGAGGCACGGGATGACGCGGGCGCGGACGGTCATGCGATTTGCTCGGGCGAGGGCGCGAGGGCGAGAAGAAGAAGCGATTTCTCCGCGCCTCCGCATCTCCGCGTGAACAAGATCTTCGCTCCTTCGCGCCTTCCCGCCAACATCATGCCCGACCCACTTCGATCGCCCATTTGAGGTCGAGCCGGCCGTCATAGAGCGCGCGGCCGGTGATCACGCCTTCCACGCCATCCGCGACATGCGGGCGCAGCGCGTGGATGTCGGCGATGTCGGTGACGCCGCCGCTGGCGATGACCGGGATCGAGACGGCGCGGGCCAGGGCGACCGTCGCCTCGACATTGCAGCCCTTCAGCAGCCCGTCGCGGCCGACATCGGTGAAGAGGAGCGCGGCGACGCCGGCATCCTCGAAGCGACGGGCGAGATCGGCTACCGACACGTCCGACACATCGGCCCAGCCGCGCGTGGCGACCATGCCGTCGCGCGCATCGACGGCGACGACGATGCGGCCGGGATTGTCGCGCGCGGCTTCGCGGACCAGGTCCGGATTCTCCAGCGCGGCCGTGCCGATCACCACGCGGCGGACGCCGAGGTCGAGCCAGCGCTCGATCGATTCGCGGTTGCGGATCCCGCCGCCGAGCTGGATCTTGCCGCCGAAGCGCCCGAGGATCGCGGCGACGGCGGCGCCGTTGATCGATTCGCCGGCGAATGCGCCGTCGAGATCGACGACGTGGAGCCATTCCGCGCCGGCTTGCGCGAAGCGCTCGGCCTGGGCGGCGGGATCGTCGCCATAGACGGTGGCGCGGGCCATGTCGCCTTCGGCCAGGCGGACGACCTGACCGGCCTTGAGGTCGATCGCGGGGAAGATGATCAGGCCATCCGGGTCTAGGGGTGCCAAGCGAGGAACCTTTCCATCAGCGCGATGCCGTAGCGCTGGCTTTTCTCGGGGTGGAACTGGACGCCGATCATGTTGTCGCGGCCGATGGCGGCCGTGACCGGGCCGCCATGGTCGGTGGTGGCGAGCACCGCGTCGCCGGTGAAGGCGAAGCTGTGCAGGAAATAGGCCTGGCCCGGCTCGATCAGCGGGTGGGAAAGCGTGGGGACGACGTCGTTCCAGCCCATATGCGGCACGCGGATGCCGGGTGCGGGCGCGATCGCCCGGACGGTGCCGGAGACCCAGCCCAGGCCCGGATGGGTGCCCAGCTCCTCGCCCGTATCGGCCATCAGCTGCATGCCGACGCAGACGCCGAGGAAAGGCGCGCCCGCGCGGCGGACGCGCGCGTCCAGCGCCTCGACCATGCCGGGGATCGCCCGCAGCCCCGCGGCACAGGCCCCGAATGCGCCGACGCCGGGCAGGACGATGCGATCGGCCCGCAGCACCGTCCCGGGGTCGGCGGTGACCGCGACATCGGCAGCGCCCGCCGCCTTCAGGGCGTTGTGGACCGAGTGGAGGTTGCCGGCGCCATAGTCGATCAGGGCGATGGTCATCGCGTCACCGTCACAGCACCCCCTTGGTGCTGGGTACCGCATCCGCCTTGCGCGGGTCGATCTCCACCGCCTCGCGCAGCGCCCGGGCCAGGCCCTTGAACGCGGCTTCGGCGATGTGATGGTTGTTGGTGCCGTAAAGTGTCTCGATATGGAGCGTCAGCCCGGCGGTCTGGGCGAAGGAATGGAACCAGTGCTCGAACATCTCGGTGTCCATCTCGCCGAGCCGCTTCTGGCTGAACGCGGTCTTCCAGACGAGATAGGGGCGGCCCGAAATGTCCACCGCGACGCGGGTGAGCGTCTCGTCCATCGGCGAGAGCGCGTCGGCATAGCGCCGGATGCCCTTCTTGTCGCCCAGCGCCTTCGCGATGGCTTCCCCGATCGCCAGCCCGGTATCCTCCACCGTGTGGTGCTGGTCGATATGCAGGTCGCCCACCGTCTTCACGTCGAGGTCGATCAGCGAATGGCGGCTGAGCTGCTCGAGCATGTGGTCGAAGAAGCCGATCCCGGTGGAAACGGCATAGGCGCCGGTACCGTCGAGGTTGACGGTGACGTCGACGGAGGTCTCGCTCGTCTTGCGGCTCACGTTGGCGGTGCGCATGGCGTCTCACATAGCGATGGTTGCCGCGCATGCAATCTTGACCGCGCTGCCCGGTGCGCTACCCAAGGGGCATGACCGGCAACGTGCCTGACAGCCTGATTCCCTATGATGAGATCGTGCAGGAAGCCCTGCGCGCCGTGGTCGGCCGCGTGCTGGGCTCGGTCGCCGACTCGGGTGGAAACCTGCCCGGCGGGCATCATTTCTACATCACCTTCAAGACGCACGCGCCGGGGGTCGACATCCCGCAGCGGCTGATCGATCGCTTCCCGGACGAGATGACCATCGTCCTGCAGCATCGATTCTGGGACCTGAAGGTCGACGACAACAGATTCTCGGTGGGCCTGAGCTTCAATCAGGTGCCGGCGATGCTGAACATCCCCTTCTCGGCGATCACCGGCTTCCATGATCCGGCGGTGAATTTCGAGCTGCGCTTCCAGGCGGCCGATGGCGGCGACGAGCCCGAGCCCCAGCATGACGAGGCCGAGAATGACGAGCCGCCGGCCAAGCCGGTCGAGGACGGCTCGAACGTCGTCTCGGTGGATTTCAAGCGGAAGAAATAGGCGCGCGCAGCGCCGGCCGGTGCGTGTCGTGGCCGGCTCAGCGCATCAGCCGTGCGCGCAATTCCTGCATCGCCACTGCATCCACCGCGGCGGCGGGATCGTCCGCACCCAGGATCGCGCCCAGATGGTCGAGGATCTGGCTGGCGCGATCGAGATTCTGCAGCGACGCCATGTGCGCGGCGATCACGTGCGGATCGTCGATCAGCCGCTCGCCGAGCCGGTCGAGCAATTCCCGGACATGGTAGATCTCCTCGACCAGGCGCGTGCCGAGATTGGCGAGGTCCGGCGCGAGGCCTGCCATGGCCGGTTCGGCGGGGAGTTCGCCGCCGCTGCGCACCGCCTGCTGGATCGCATCGACGCGGGCCTGGCCGCGATGGCCCTGGAAGCTCGCGACGCGATTGCCGGAGACCCATTCGTCGACGGTGATCGCGGTCGTATCGAAGGCGACTCCGCAGCGGCCCTGCGTCTGCCACACCACCCTGCCGCCGACTTCGATCTCCGCGCGCGTGAGCGTCAGCAGGGTTCCGGTGCGGGGAAGGGCCGATCCGTCCACCATCGCCCCGCCCTCGGAGAGATTGCGGATGCGCACGGGCACCCTTAGCCCGTCCGCCTCGATCGTGGCGGCGAGCAACAGGTTCTTGCGCGGCTGGCGTTCTTTCGCCGCGCGGGCAGCCATGGACGCATCGACGTACATGATTCGCTTTTAGCCGGCCAAAAACGCACTCTTGGTTAACGCCTCCGCAGAATCCCTGAGCGCTGGAATCGCGGCCGCCCAGGGGCTAGGGGAGCGCGGAACGGACAAGAGGACCAGCCAGCGTGACCACCCGTACCGAAACCGATTCGATCGGCGCCATCGAAGTTCCCGCCAACGCCTATTGGGGCGCGCAGACCCAGCGCTCGATCGAGAATTTCCCGTTCGGCGAGATGGAGCGGATGCCGCTCGGCATCGTCCATGCCCAGGCGATCGTGAAGCAGGCCGCGGCGCGCGTGAACGTGAAGCACGGGCTCGACCCGAAGATCGCCGCAGTGATCGACCAGGTCGCGCAGGAGATCGTCGACGGCAAGCTCGACGACCAGTTCCCGCTGGTGATCTGGCAGACCGGTTCGGGCACCCAGACCAACATGAACGTCAACGAAGTGATCGCGGGCCGCGCCAACGAGATCCTGACCGGCACGCGCGGCGGCAAGTCGCCGATCCACCCGAACGATCACGTCAACATGGCGCAGTCGTCGAACGATTCGTTCCCGACCGCGCTGCACATCGCCGCCGCCCGCGCGGTGACGCTGAAGCTCTACCCGGCGCTCGACCGGCTGCACGCTTCGATCGAGGCCAAGGTCAAGGCCTGGGATCACATCGTCAAGATCGGCCGCACGCACCTGCAGGATGCGACGCCGCTGACGCTGGGCCAGGAATTCTCGGGCTATGCCGCGATGCTGGAGTCGGCCAGGGCGCGCTTCGCCTCGGTGCTCGATCTCGACATCTTCAAGCTGGCGCTGGGCGGCACCGCCGTCGGCACCGGGCTCAACGCCCCTCCGGGCTATGCCGAGGACGTGGCGGCCGAGATCGCCAGGATCACCGGCCTGCCCTTCGTCTCCGCGCCCAACAAGTTCGAGGCGCTGGCGACCAAGGACCAGCTGGTCAACCTGTCGGGCACCTGCAACACGCTGGCCGTTTCGCTGACCAAGATCGCCAACGACATCCGCCTGCTCGGCAGCGGCCCGCGCTCGGGTCTGGGCGAGCTCGACCTGCCGGCCAACGAGCCGGGCAGCTCGATCATGCCGGGCAAGGTCAACCCGACCCAGAGCGAATCGCTGACGATGGTCGCGGCGCAGGTGATCGGCAACCACATGGCGGTCACCGTCGGCGGCATGCAGGGCCATTTCGAGCTGAACGTGTTCAAGCCGTTGATCGGCTCGAACGTGCTGCGCTCGATCGAGCTGATGTCGGTCGGCATGGTGAGCTTCGCCGAGCGCGCGGTGGACGGCGCCAAGGCGAACGAGGCGCGGATCAAGGAGCTGGTCGATCGCTCGCTGATGCTGGTGACCGCGCTGGCGCCGGCGATCGGCTATGACAACGCCGCCAAGATCGCCAAGAACGCGCACGAGAAGGGGCTGACGCTCAAGGAGAGCGGGCTGGCGCTGGGTCTCGTCGACGAGGCCACGTTCGACCAATATGTGCGGCCCGAGACGATGATCGGGCGGTGAGCCTGCTTCCCCTCCCCGGAAGGGAGGGGGCGAGGGGCGCGTAGAGGCCCGGCGATGCGGAGTCGTATCGCCGGGCCTTTTGCGTATCGCGCGCATTCCGCCCGCGCCTCGCCCCCTATCGGGGAGGGGAACTTAGTTTGCTTTCAATCGCTTGCTCCCGCGTAACCACCAAGGGAGCGTATATGATCGGGGACGTGATCGCAGGCTGGATCGGCAACCGCATCGACCGTGCGGACGGCGAGGGCGGGGCGCTGGGCGCCGTTGCCGGGGTGCTTGCCTGGAAGGCCGCGAAGAAGATCGTGCCCGCCGCGATCGTGCTCGGCGCCGCCGCCTATGGCGCCCACCGGATATCGCAACGGATGCGTACCCCGGCCTGAGTCGACTCGCATGACTTGACGCGGGTGGGACTCCCAAGCCAAAGGCGCCCATGCCCCATCGCACCGAGACCGACCCGCACGGATTCAAGCGCCGCGGCGTGCTGTTCGTGCTTTCCTCGCCCTCGGGCGCCGGCAAGTCGACGATCGCACGCAAGCTGCTCGCCGCCGACGACCATCTCCAGATGTCCGTCTCGTACACCACCCGCGCGATGCGCCCGGGGGAGCAGGACGGCGTCGACTATAATTTCGTCGATCTCGAGAAATTCCGCGAGATGGTCGCGAACCATGAGTTCCTCGAATGGGCGCATGTGTTCGATCATCGCTACGGCACGCCGCGCGCGCATGTCGAGGCGATCCTCGATTCGGGTCGCGACGTGCTGTTCGACATCGACTGGCAGGGCGCCCAGCAGCTCTTCCAGCTGGCGGGGGGCGATGTGGTCCGCGTCTTCATCCTGCCGCCGTCGTTCAAGGAGCTGCACCAGCGGCTGATCAACCGCGCCACCGATACCACCGAAGTGATCGACGCCCGCATGGCGCGCGCCGCCAACGAAGTGAGCCATTGGGACGGCTATGACTATGTGCTGGTCAATGACGATGCCGACCAATGCTATCGCTCGGTCCACACCATCCTGAACGCGGAGCGGCTGAAGCGCTCGCGCCAGACGGGCTTGATCGGATTCATCCGCGGGTTGATGAAGTAGTCTCCCAACAGGGGAGATATCGATGACAAGACTGTTCCTCGGCGGCGCGCTCGGCGGGCTGGCCATGTGGCTGGTGGGCTTCATCTTCTGGGGAACGCCCCTCAGCCTGCTCGCGCTTTCCCAGACCGATGCGGCGACGACGGCTGCGGTGCAGGCGGCGCTCGCCCAGCATCTGGGGCCGCTCGGCAGCGGCGCCTATCCGATCCCCTGGGCGGGCACGCCCCAGGGCACCCAGCTCTATGGCCAGGGGCCGACGGCGCTGGTGATGTTCAACACCGGCGGCTTCGCGATGCCGGACAGCGGCGCGCTGATCGGCGGGCTGGTGCTGGCGATCGTGTGTGCGCTGCTGGCGGGGTTCGCGCTACGTACGGTGGCGCACGGGCATGATTTCGCAAGGCGGCTCAGGCTGGTGGCGATCGTGGCGCTGGCGGTGACTGCCTATTCCGATCTCGGCCAGCCGATCTTCAATCACGCGCCCTGGGGCTATTTCCTCTATCTCTGGGTGAGCGACGTCGCGAGCTGGATCGCGGCGGGCGCGGTGCTCGCCTGGGCGCTGCCGCGGCCGGCCGGAGCATCCGGCGCCTGACCTGGCTCTGCGGTGCGGGTGGTCGCGGTGTGACGGATCCTCGGCATTCCGCCCTGCCCTGAATCCTCCTCCCCGGAAGGGAGGGGGATTCCTAAAGCAATCCCAGGAACCGCACCCCCGCATCGAAATCCGCCCGGCGCGCATCGCGAGCCTGCACGGCGAGCGGGTCCTCGCCCCATTGCTCGGCCTGCCACAGCTCGTCGACATGCGCGGCCTGCCACAGCGTCTCGGCACCCGCCGCGCCTTCGAGCAGGGCCAGCGCGCCGACCAGCGTGCCGCTCACCGTCACCACCGGCGAGAGGCCGGCGAGGTGAAAGGCGTCGAGCGCATATACGGCTTCGGCCAGTCGCGCGACGGTCGCTTCGGGCTGGGCCCTGTGCATCACCCCGGTCGCCGTCTCGAAATGCACGTCGTAGCGGTTGCGCGCCCAGTCGAGCAGCGGATCCCAGGCTTCGGCCTGGCGCACGACCAGCGGCTCGGGGCCGTCGGCGCGGTAATAGAGCAGGTCGCTCTCGCCATAGGCGGCGAGGCCCCGGGCGAAGGGTGCGGAAGCCGGCGAGATCTTGTCGATCGCGGCATTGGCGAGCCCGGTGAGCTTCATCGCGCGCGGATCGATCGTCTCGCCCACGGCGCGCCATTCGTCCGCCACCGCCGCTGCCAGCGCCGGGGTGGGCAGGGCGAGGGGCGCGCGATCGGGCGTGCGCACCGGCTTGCCGTCGAGCGCCACCTGGCCGTCCTCGACGGTGACTTCCTTCCAGAAGCGCTTCATGCCTCGGGCGTCGCCTCCACGGGAGTCTTCCAGCGGCGCGCGAGGAAGCGCGGCACCACCGCCATGAAATAGAGCGACGACAACAGGATCGCGCCGCCGAACACGGTGACTCCGTAATGCTGCGCGCGGCCGGCCACCAGCAGCCCGATCACGGCGCCGGCGGTACCGAGCATGTTGACCGCGACGATGATGTAGTAGCGCTTCATCGCCAGGCGTTCGGCGTCTGTCATAGCGTCTCCAGATGCGCGAAGAGCTGGTCGGCATGATCGGCGACGTGGTGCGCGCCGGCGCCGAGCAGCTCCCCGGACGTGTGGTATCCCCATAGCACACCAAGGGCATGGGTGCCAGCGGCGCGCGCCATCGCCATGTCGAAGCTGGTGTCGCCGATCATCGCCGTGGTCTCCGGCGCGGCGCCGGCTTCGGCGATGGCGCGTTCGAGCATCGCGGGATGCGGCTTGGAGGGGTGGCGATCGGCGGTCTGCAACGTGACGAAGCGCTGGCGGATGCCGTGATGCTCGAGGATCAGGCCCAGCCCGCGGTCCGACTTGCCGGTGGCGACGCCGAGCAGCCAGCCGGCGTCGTCGAGCGCCGCGATCGTCTCCAATATGCCGTCGTAGAGCGGCTCGGGATCGAGCGCGTTGGAGGCGCGCATCGCGAAGAAGGCGCGCTTGTATTCGGCCGCCATCGCTTCGTGCAGATCGGCACCGGCCTCGGGCAGGAGGCGGGCGATCGCCGGCACCAGGCTGAGCCCGACAATGCGGCGGATGTCGCTGCGATCCGGCGGATCGAGCCGGTGCGCGGCGAAGGTGGCTTCCATCGCCCGGCAGATGTTCGCCTGCGAATCGACCAGCGTGCCGTCGCAATCGAATACGGCGAGACGGTTCACTTCGCCCCCCGCATCAGCGCGGCGATCCCGTCGCTGCCCCGCGCCGCCAGCGCGTCGGCGGCGGCCAGGCGGGCGGCGTCGGGCTTGTTCTGGCCAAGCTTGCGGGTGCCGCGCCAGGCCCGGATCTCCAGCCGATAGCCGATGATCGCAGTGAGCAGCTTGGCGGTCCGGGCGGGATCGACCTTGGCCAGCGTCCATTCGGGCTTTGGCGCGAGGCGGCGTTCCTGCTCATGGCTGATCGCATCGAGGATCGCGACCAGCCCGCCCTCGTCGGTGCGGGTCACCTGGCCTTCGAGCTCGACCGCGACATAGTTCCAGGTCGGCACTTCATCCGGGCCGGCGCCGTACCAGTCCGGGCTCACATAGGCGTCCATCCCCTGCAGGTTGAACAGGGCGGTGGCACCGTCCAGATGGCGGGCGAGGCCGTTGCCGCGCGCAAGGTGGAAGCCGAGCGTGTCGTCGCCCAGCCACACCACCGGCACATGCGCCACGCGCGGCCCGTCGGGCGTCGCGGCGAAGAGCGCGCCGAAGCCGATGTCGCGGACGAGGTCGCGGATCGCCGGGCGATCCTCCCAGCGAAAGGCCGGGTGCGGATGCATCAGCGGCTCCGCGGCGCGCGGGGCTTGTCGCCGCCGGCGCGCGGGCCGGGCCGGGCGCCGCGCGGCGCAGGCTTGCGGGCCGCCGGCTTGCCGCCCGGCTTGGCGGCGGGCGACTTGCGCGTGCTCGGCTTGCCGCCGCTGCGAGGCGCGGGCTTGTCGCCGCTAGGGCCTTCGCCGCGGCCGCGCCGTTCGCCGCGGCGCTCCTTGCGGACCGTCTTGGCATGGGCCCGCGCATTGGCCTTTTGCTGCTCCTTGGTGAGCGGGGCGGGGCCGTCGTCGAGCTGCAGCGCGTCGCCTTCGGCTTCCTCGAAGCCCAGCGTGGCGAGCGATTCGGCGAAGTGATGCGGCAGCGCGGCGCGCACGTCGATCTTCTCGCCATCGGGATGGTCGACGCGGATGCGGCGTGCATGGAGGTGCATCTTGCGGCTGATGCCGCCGGTCAGGAACGCCTCGGGCCCGCCATATTTGCCGTCGCCGACGATGGGGAAGCCGATCGCCGCCATGTGGACGCGCAGCTGGTGGGTGCGCCCGGTGAAGGGCTGGAGCTCGACCCAGGCGGCGCGGTTGCCGGCGCGGCCGATCACGCGGTAGCGCGAGCGGCTGGGCTGGCCTTCCTTCTCGTCGACCTGCATCTTCTCGCCGCCGGTGCCCGGCTGCTTGCCGATCGGCAGGTCGATGATGCCGTCCTCGATGCTGGGCACGCCGACCACCAGCGCCCAATAGACTTTCCGCGCGGTGCGGCTGGAAAAGTTCTTCGAGAAGGCCGCCGCGGCGCGGGCGGTGCGGGCGACGAGCAGCGCGCCCGACGTGTCCTTGTCCAGCCGGTGGACGAGCTTGGGCCGGCCCTCCGCTTCGAACTGGAGCGCGTCGAGCAGGCCGTCGACATGCTCGGTGGTCTTGGTGCCGCCCTGGGTGGCGAGGCCCGGCGGCTTGTTGAGCACCAGCGCTGCGTCGTCGCGGTGGATCACCAGGCTGCGGGCGAAGTCGATCTGCTCGTCGCTGAGCTTGATGCGTTCGCGCTTCGGGCGGCCGGGCTTTTCGGGCTTGGCCGGCTCGGCGGGAGGCACGCGGATCACCTGGCCCTCGCTGACATGGTCGCCCGGCTTGGCGCGCGCGCCGTCGACGCGCAGCTGGCCGGTGCGGGCCCAGCGCGAGACGGTGTTGAAGCTGGTGTCCGGCATGTGCCGCTTGAACCAGCGATCGAGCCGGATGCCGTCGTCATCGGCCTTGACCAGGAATTGGCGGACGGCATCGCTCATGGCAGGACCCTCAAAACTACGAGCCCGGCGAACAGGGCGAACATCGAACCGATCACCGAGACCAGCGCATAGGCGAAGCCCGATCCCCAGTCGCCGCGCTGGACCATGTTCATCAGGTCGAGCGTGAAGGCCGAGAAAGTGGTGAAGCCGCCCAGCACGCCGACGCCGATCAGCAGGCGCCATTGCTCGCCGCCATGGCCGATCCGCGCCAGCGTGCCGACGAGCGTGCCCATCAGGAACCCGCCGATCAGGTTCACGGCGAGCGTGCCCCAGGGATAGTTGGGCCCGAGCCAGCCGAGCGTGAGCTTGCCGGTGAGATAGCGCGCACCGGAACCGAAGGCGCCGCCGAGCATGACGAGGAGAAGGGCAGGCATCCCGAGCGGTTAGCGCGGAATGGCGGTCAGGGGAACCTTGGTAATTCCTCTCCCCGCGGGCGACGGGTTCCGGGGATCAGATCCCGTTGTTCGCCACCATGTCGATATCGGTGCCGCCGTCCGGCCGCCTGGTCAGGAACAGCACATAGGCGCTGCCGTCCTTGTCGCGCGTGCCGCCCAGGATATGCTCCTGGCCGTCGACCTGATGCTCGCTGGTGTAGCCGCCGCGGATCGCCTTGGTGTAATACCAGTCGAGCATCACCTGCATCGGCTGCGGCGAGGAGAAGCTCACCACGCGCAGCTGGCATTTGCCGGCGGTACTGCCCGCCGCCTCGGTCACGCGCGCCTGCGGATAGAGCGGCAGGTCGCGGGGCAGGCGCTGCGCCCAGGCCGCGGCATAGTGCAGCGAGGCGGCGCACTGGCTGGACTTCGGATCCTTCTGGCGCGCGGCGAGGCCGCCGAGCGTCACTGCCTCGCGCGCGGCGGTGCACTGGGTGCATTCCTTGGTCGCCTGGGTCGGGGCCGGAGTCTTGAGCAGCGGCCCGCTGTCGACCTTGCTGCTGTTCGCCGCGACATTGTCGTTCGGCACGCCGCCCGAATAGGGCTGGCCCGGCGGGCGGATCGCGTCGCCATTGGCCTGGCGGCCGAGTTGCGGGTCGACCATGATCTGGTCCTGCAGCGCGCTGGCCAGCGCCGGATCGGCCGCGTTGCCGCTCTCCGTCTCGGCGACGTCGCCCAGGCTCCCGCGGCTGCCGCACCCCGCCAGGGCGAGGGGCAGGGCAAGCATCAGGAAATACTGTCGGCGGACCATCTCGAACGCTCCTTTGGGCCGTTTTCATGCCCGAGGAAGGTTAAGGAAGCCTTGGCCAAGGCGAATTCCGGCCGGCCTCCGGGGCGACGGCAAGCGGAACTCCGGCCGCCCATATGCGTATCTGCACGAGCGATCAGATGGGGTTTTCATGCAGCTCAATGCGAAGATGGTCGGCGCCGGCGTCGCCGCCGCGGTTGCCGCCGGTGTGGGATATGCGCTGCTCTTCAGGCCCGAGGACGAGGCCGCGTTCAGCACCGTCACGCGCGAGGGCGCGTTCAGCGTGCGCGACTATCCCCGGCTGATCGTCGCCGAGGCGGTGGTGCCGGGGCTTCGCCAGGCCGCGCTCTCCGTCGGCTTCACCCGGCTCGCCGACTATGTGTTCGGCAGGGGGCGCGCGGGCGGGCGGCTGCCGATGACGGTGCCGGTGCTGTCCGACGGCGACGAGGACGGGCGCGGCTGGCGCACGCGCTTCGTGATGCCCGCCGATGCGAGCCTCGAGACGCTGCCCGATCCGTCCGCCGGGGTGCGGCTGCGCGCGCTTCCGGCCCGGCGGATCGCCGCGCTGCGCTTCACCGGCGTGGACAGTGACGGCCAGCTCGACGCGCATGAGGCGGAGCTGCGCGCCTGGATCGGCGACATGGGCTTCCGCCCCGCCGGGCCGGTCGAGCATGCCTTCTACAATTCGCCCTTCACGCCGGCGCGCCTCAAGCGCATCGAGGTGCTGATCCCGCTCGTGGCGTAACTGTTATATATTGATAATACACCTTGGATGGGATATAGCGGCGGCCATGCTGAACCTGCTCTCGATCCTCGTCGGTATCATCGCCCTGCCGCTCATGCTGATCGGGCTGATCCCGTTCCTCGGCTTGCTCAACTACATGGTGGTCCCGGTCGCGGTGGTCGGCATCGCGCTGGGTGCGCTGTCCGATTCCAATGCCGGGCGGAACCTCAACATCGTCGTCGCGATCGTCGGCATCGTCCGCCTCTGGCTGGGCGGCTTCATCTTCTGATCCGCGCCGTTCGCGGATGAGAAAGGGGCCCGGCGTTTCCGCCGGACCCCTCTCTGCCTGCGTGGCAAGCCCTTAGCGGCAGCGAACCTCGCCGCGATCGACCGACGAGCCCAGCGCCGCGCCCGCGGCCGCGCCGAGCAGCGTGCCCAGCGTGGCGTTGCGGCCGTCCGACAGCGCGTTGCCGAGCAGGCCGCCCGCGACGCCGCCCACGATCAGGCCGGTCGTGCCGTCCGAGCGACGGCAATAATAGCGGCCGTCATTGCCGCGATAGATGCGGTCGTTCCGGGTCAGGCGGCGTTCGCGATAATAGCGGCCGTCGCGATAATAGTCCGACGGATTGTAATAGCGCTCGCCCGGGGGCAGGCGGTTATAGTCATAGTTGCGATAGCGGCGCCAATCGCTGCGCCACTGGCGGTCGTCGCGACGGTCCCGGCGATCGTAGCGGTCGCGATTGCGGTCGCGGTCGCGCCAGTCCTGCGGAGCGGCTGCGGTCACGGCCGCGATCGCGAGCGGCGCATTGGCGATGGGGGCTGCGGCAACAGGCGTCGCGGCAAGGCCCGCGCCGGCGATCGCAACGGCAAGAAGGATACGCATGGGAGTTCTCCTTATGGTTCCTGCCGTCCAACGTACCGCAAGAAGGCGAGTTGCGTGAACGGGAAACTACCCCCCGTTCATCGCATGGCCATGCTTCAGAGACGTGTCTCGCCCGGATAGGCGAAAAGCAGGTCGCTGCCCGCCTCGGCGTGGAGGCTGGCGCTGCCCTGGAGCGTAACGCATTCGCCGGCGCGGAAGGCCACGCCGTCGACCACGCCTTCGCCGCGCAGCGGGATCAGCCAGCCGGTGACGCCTTCGGGCAGGCTCAGCATGCGCGGACCGCCTTCCCAGCGCTCGAGCACGAATTTCGGCCCCTCGACCAGTATCTCCCGGCCGTCCGCGACGCGCCCCGGCATCGGATGCGGCGTGTAGGGGACGGGATCGGAGACGGCGATGCCCTGGTCGAGATGGAGCTCGCGGGGGCGCCCATAATCGTAGAGTCGATAGGTGGTCTCGCTGTTCTGCTGCACTTCGACCAGCGTGATCCCCGCGCCGATCGCATGGATCGTGCCCGAACCCGAATAGAAGAAATCGCCCGCCTTGACCGGCTTCCAGTCGAGCAGATCCTCGATCGAGCCGTCGAGCGCGGCGGCGCGCAGGGTCTCGCGGTCGACGGGCCGCTTCGTGCCCAGCGCGATCGTCGAATCGGGTTCGGCGTCGAGGATCACCCAGCATTCGTCCTTGCCGCGCGGCAGCCCGGCGGCGCGCGCCTGCGCGTCGTCCGGATGGACCTGGACCGACAGTTTCTCGCTGGTGAAGAGATATTTGATCAGCAGGTCGGGCGCGCTGTCGCCCGGCGTCTGGAACCAGATCTCGCCCACCGGCTCGCCGTCCGCCGCGGGATCGGCGAAGCCCGGCCACAGGCGATGGCGGCCCCAGGGTTTGTCGACGCGGTGTGTGGCGAGCAAGGTGGCGGTCACGAATTTCCTCCTGAATCAGCGCTCGCTAGCGCAACGCGCGGCGCCTGTCGCGGGTCCGCCGCAATCCCGCCGCGAAAAGGATTGTTTGACGCCACTGGACCGGGCTAAGACCCCCACCCATGCGTACTCCCACCACCCGCGCGCTCGCGCTCGCTCTTCTCCCGGTTCTCGCGCTCTCGATGGCCGGTTGCGCCAAGAAGGGCGGCGGCAAGGATCTTCCCTATGTCGCGCGCGACGTCGGCACGCTCTATTCCACGGCCAAGCAGAAGCTCGACCAGCATCAGTACAAGCTGGCCGCGGCGCTGTTCGACGAAGTCGAGCGCCAGCATCCCTATTCGGTCTGGGCCCGCCGTGCGCAGCTGATGGGCGCGTTCAGCTATTATCTGAACCGCGACTATACCGAATCCATTTCGTCGGCGCAGCGCTTCCTCGCCGTCCACCCGGGCAACCGCGACGCACCCTATGCCTATTATCTGATCGGCCTGTGCTATTACGAGCAGATCAGCGACGTGCAGCGCGACCAGAAGATCACTCAGCAGGCACTCGATTCGCTGGGCGAGCTGACCCGCCGCTATCCGAACACCAAATATGCCGCCGATGCGCGCCTGAAGATCGACCTCGTCCGCGACCACCTGGCGGGCAAGGAGATGGAGATCGGCCGCTTCTACGAGACGCGTGGCCAGTGGCTCTCGGCGACGCTGCGCTTCCGCACCGTGGTCGACCAGTATCAGATGACCACGCACGTGCCCGAGGCACTGATGCGCCTCACCGAATCCTATCTCGCGCTCGGCGTGCCGGAAGAGGCGGAGAAGGCGGCGGCCGTGCTCGGTGCCAACTATCCGGGCACCGACTGGTACAACCATGCCTATAAGCTGATGCAGGAGAACCAGGGCAAGCTGAAGCAGGCCCAGGTGGTAGCCAAGCCCGCGAGCTGATGCTCGGGGCTTTCGTTCCTGTTAAGTTCCTGCGATAGGGGCAGGCGCATGCTGACTGCGCTGGCCATTCGCGACGTCGTCTTGATCGAGGCGCTCGACCTGGAGTTCGGGGCCGGGCTGGGCGTGCTCACCGGCGAGACCGGGGCCGGCAAGTCGATCCTGCTCGATGCGCTGGGGCTGGCGCTGGGCGCGCGCGGCGAGACCGGGCTGGTGCGCCAGGGCGCGGCGCAGGCAGTGGTGACCGCGACCTTCGAAGTGCCGGCGCGGGACGGCGAAGTCGCCAACCTCTTCCATCAGAACGGGCTGGAGCTGGAGCCGGGCGAGCCATTGATCGTCCGGCGCATCGTCAAGGCCGATGGCGGCAGCCGTGCCTTTCTCAACGACCAGCCGGCCTCCGCCGGCCTGCTGCGCGAGCTGGCGCCGCATCTGGTGGAGATCCACGGCCAGCATGACGATCGCGGCATGCTCAATCCGCGCGGCCACCGGGCGCTGCTCGACGCCTTCGGGCGCTGCGATCCCGGCCCGGCGGCGATCGCGCACAAGGCCTGGCGCGATGCCGAGGCGGCGCTGGCGGTGGCGCGGGCCGAGCAGGACCTGGCCGAACGCGACCGCGAATGGCTGGAACATGCCGTCGCCGAACTGAAGGCGCTCGCACCCGGGGCGGGCGAGGAGGAAGTGCTCGCCGAGCGCCGCGCCGCCATGCAGCGCGGCGAGAAGGTCGCGGGCGAGCTGCAGGGCATCGCCGAACTGCTCGACGGCTCGGAAGGGGGGCTGAGCCAGCTCCGCCAGGCGGCGCGCGTGCTGGAGCGGATCGCCGGCGATCACGAGGCGCTTGCCGAAGCGCTTGCCGCGATCGACCGCGCGATCGGCGAGGCGGCCGAGGCGCAGGATCGGGTGGACATGGCGGCCGAGGCGCTGGCCTTCGATCCCGCCGCGCTGGAGGCGGACGAGGCGCGGCTGTTCGAGCTGCGCGGACTGGCGCGCAAGCATCGGGTACAGCCCGACGACCTGCCGGTGCTGCTGGAGGAACTGGCAGGCCGGTTGGAGCGAGTCGAGAGCGGCGGAGCGGGGATCGCGAAGCTCGAAGCCGTGGTCGCCGGCGCGCATCGGGCCTATGCCGATGCGGCGAAATCGCTGTCCGCGCTGCGGGCGATGGCCGCCGCCCGGCTCGATGCCGCGGTGGCGACGGAGCTCAAGCCCCTGAAGCTCGATGCCGCGCGTTTCCGCACCGTGGTCGAGCCGCAGGGCGAGGCCGGCTGGTCGTCCTTCGGCATGGACAGAGTCGAGTTCGAAGTCTCGACCAACCCGGGCGCGCCGTTCGCGCCGCTGGTCAAGATCGCTTCGGGCGGCGAGCTGTCGCGCTTCATCCTGGCGATGAAGGTGGCGCTGGCCGAGGAGGGCGGGGCGCGGACGCTGATCTTCGACGAGATCGATCGCGGGGTTGGCGGCGCGGTGGCGAGTGCCATTGGCGAGCGGCTGGCCCGGCTGGCGGATACGGCACAGCTGCTGGTGGTGACGCACAGCCCGCAGGTGGCGGCGCGCGGCGCTCGCCATCTGCTGATCGCCAAGAGCCATGACGGGACGGTCACGCGCACCGGAGTCACGCCGCTCGATGCGGCCGCGCGCCGCGAGGAGATCGCGCGCATGCTCTCCGGCGCGGAGATCACCGACGAGGCGCGGGCACAGGCCGAGCGGCTGATCGCGGCCTAGCCCATCCGCCCGCGCCAGGCGCCGGGGCGACCCGCTTAGCCGCGCGCGAGCGCGCGCATCATGTCGCGGCGGATCTCGTCCTGGCGCGTGCGGATCATGCCGGGGATCAGCAGCGCGTCGATCAGCACCCAGATGAAGCCGATCAGCACGAAATAGGACAGGATCTGCAGGATCGCCGAGACCGGCCTGCCCAGATAGAAGCGGTGGGCGCTGACCAACCAGAGGAACAGCCAGAGCAGATAGGCCACCACCACGCTCGGTGCGTCGTTGGTCACGCGCTGTTCGACCAGCGTCAGTTCGGCAATCGAGAGCGCCATCTGCTTCCTCTTCGTCTCCAGCCGCGAATCTAGGGGCGCGGCAACCTGCGTCAATCGATTCCACCGACCCTCCGGTCGTCGCGCCGCAGCGGCGTTCTCCCGAAGATGAACGGAACCTCCGCGCGCACGACAGCTTGCGACACAAATGCACGGAGATGGGGACAAGCATGCGACAGCCGCCACCCATACCGGTTTCAGGCCGCAGGGGCGGCCCAGTTCAAAAAGAGGAGCGTAAAATGAATAAGTTGACCCTGATGCTGGCCAGTCTCGGCATCGCCGCTTCGGCCGTTCCGATGACCGCTGCGATGGCCGCGCCGCATCCGGCGCCCGCCTATCAGGCGTGGCAGTCGATCAACGGCCGCCAGGCGAACCTTGAGGCCCGCATCAACCAGGGCGTGCGCTCGGGCCAGCTCAGCCGCAGCGAGGCGGCCCGCCTCCGCGCCGAGTTCAACAGCCTGGCCCGGCTCGAGGCCCAATATCGCCGCTCGCGCCCGGGCCTGACGCTCGCCGAGCGCCGCGACCTGGATCGCCGCTTCGATGCCCTTTCGGCGCGCATCCGCGTCCAGAAGCATGATCGCGAGCGTCGCTGGTAAGCACCAACGAGTTCCCCCTCCCCGATCCCCGGGGGGCGGGAGCCTGACGGGGACGGGCTCTGCCGCGAGGCGGGGCCCGTTGCCATATCCGGTCAGCGCAGCGGCTTGCCGCTGTCCTTCCATTTGTCGAGAATCTGCGATTCGCCATCGTCCGCCGGCGTAGCGGCGGGCTGGGGCCGGGGCGCATAGCCGCCGATCGGCGTGCCGCTCTGGGCATAGGCCGGCTGGATGGTCTCGCGCGGCGTCGCGGCCGGCGCGGCGGTCTTGCCGGCGACCGCGGGCATCGGCACCGGCATCGGCACCACGGGCGCGATCAACGCCGCCAGGTCGGTCCGCACATGCGGCTCGGGCAGTGGCTCGCCGCCGCGATAGGCCTGGCGGAAGGCGGCGGCGGTGCCCCACCAGCCCTTCCAGCGGTGGAAGAAATGTGCGCCGAACACGCCGGTCATCACCAGGCCGCGGTTCCATACGGGCGTGACGGCATAGGTGTGGTAATGCGTCGCCATCCCCACCGGTGCGAACACCTGGCCGGCAAGCGCGGCGGCGGCGACGCGGGCGGCGCGATCCCAGGCTGCGCGGGAGGGGGCGCGGTCCATCGCGCCGTCACAGGCGAAGCTGAACTGGCAGCCGCGCTTCTCCGATCCCTGGAACACCACGCCGCACACGGTGGCGGGAAAGGCCGGATGGCGCACCCGGTTGAGGATAACCTGCGCCACGGCGCGCTGCCCGTCCGCCGGCTCGTTCGCCGCTTCATAGTAGATCGCGGTGGTCAGGCACTGGAGCGCGCGCGCCCTGTCCACGCCGCTGCCGGCGAGGTGGAAGGGCAGTGCGGGCTGGATGGATCCGTCGACCGGCCCATCCGTCGCGTCCGCGGGAATCGGCATGTCGGGAAGCCTGGCGGTGCCGGTGGTGCCGGCGCCTACCGCGGCATCCTCGTCGACGGCATAATAGAGTGCGGCGCCGGGGAAATGGTCCTCGGCCTCATAGCCGGTCGCGACCGGCCTGGGCTCGGCCTTGGGCTTGCTTGCCGGCGCCAGCGCCTGGGCGGAGAAGCCGGCGCCGATCAGCGACGCGACGAGCGCCGCCGCGATCCCGCGTGCCTGCATCTTCGAGAAACGCTGCCAGAACAAAGTCGCGCCTACCCCGCCCGGGCCCGTCGCCCGCGTGCGGCAATAGCCGATTTCAACAGCCCTCGCCCCCCCCGGATTTCCCCGCGTCCCAAGGCGAAACACTTGATGGTAAAGGTAATTTTTACCCTAGTGCCCGCCGCCCGTCATGCGGGGCAGGAGCAGCAGGATCACGACCAGATTGACCGCCATCCCGGCGATCAGCAGCGGCTCGACCGGCTTGCTCGGCACCAGATAGCCCGCAAGCGCGACCGAGAAGACGCCGAACGCATAGGCATTGGCGGCGACCAGGGCCGGCGCCGCGCCCCTGTTCGGAATCAGCGCGGCAAGCACCATCACCGCGCCCACGGCAAGGTCGGGCACCTTGAACAGCGTGCTGGTCATCTGGCCGCCCAGCACGCGCCACGCAGTGAAGCCCCCGACGAGCAGCGAGAGCAGGCGAAGTGCAAGCAGCATGTAAGTCCCCTCTTTCGTCGCGATCCGCTCTAGTCCCGCCCGCCATGATAGGAAGCGCGGAAGCCATTGGCGAATTCGGTCAGCCGCCCTTCGCCGATCGCGGCGCGCAAGTCCTGCATCAGCACCTGGTAGAACCAGATATTGTGCTCGGTCATCAGCATCGCCCCGAGAATCTCGCCCGCGCGAACGAGATGGTGGAGATAGGCGCGGCTCCAGGTGGCGCAGACGGGGCAGGGGCATTCGGGATCGAGCGGCCCCTGATCCTCGGCGAACCTGGCGTTGCGGATGTTGATCGGGCCGGTGCGCGTGAAGGCCTGGCCGGTGCGGCCGGAGCGGGTGGGCAGCACGCAATCGAACATGTCGATCCCGCGCTCGACGGCGCCGACGATGTCGTCGGGCTTGCCGACGCCCATCAGGTAGCGGGGCTTGGCGGCGTCGAGCTGGCCCGGCGCGAAATCGAGCACGCCGAACATCGCTTCCTGGCCCTCGCCCACTGCCAGGCCGCCCACCGCATAGCCATCGAACCCCACGTCGAGCAGCGCATCCGCCGAGGCCTTGCGCAGCCCCTCGTCGAGCGCGCCCTGCTGGATGCCGAAGATCGCATTGTGCGCGGCATGGTCCTCGGCGGCGAAGAAGGCGTCGCGGCTGCGCTTCGCCCAGCGCATCGATCGCTCCATCGCCGCGGCCTGCACTTCGCGGGTTGAGGTGGTGGGAACCAGTTCGTCGAAGGCCATGGTGATCGAACTGCCCAGCAGCCGCTGGATCTCGATCGAACGCTCGGGGCTCAGCATGTGGCGCGAGCCGTCGAGGTGCGACTTGAAGGCGACGCCCTCTTCGCTGCGGGTGGTCAGGTCCGCCAGGCTCATCACCTGATAGCCGCCCGAATCGGTCAGGATCGGTCGATCCCAGCCCATGAACCCGTGCAGGCCGCCCAGCCGCGCGACGCGCTCGGCGCCGGGCCGCAGCATCAGGTGATAGGTGTTGCCGAGGATGATGTCCGCGCCCGCGGCGCGGACGTCGGCGGGCTTCATCGCCTTGACGGTGGCGGCGGTGCCGACGGGCATGAAGGCGGGCGTGCGGATCTCGCCGCGCGGCATCGCGATGGTGCCAAGGCGCGCCTTGCCGTCGGTGGCGTGGATGGTGAACTCGAAACGGGGCATGTGCGAGCCCTTGCCTCCTTTGGCAGGGGAGCGCAACGGCGGGGGATGACCGCGAACCTTCTCGCCGACCTGCCCGATGCCGGCGCAGGCGAGGCCTTCACCGAGCTGCTGCACCGCCCGGGCATCCGCATCGAGCGCATCGTCTCGCAGGGACAGGCGACTCCGCAGGACGCGCCCATGGTACAGGACCGGGACGAATGGGTGCTGCTGCTGGAGGGCGCGGCCGGGCTGCGTATCGAGGGGGAAGACGTGCTGACGCTGCGTCCGGGCGATCATCTGCTGATCGCCGCGGGGCAGCGCCACTGGGTAACCTGGACCGCGGGGGATCGCGCTACGGTCTGGCTGGCGGTGCATCTCGGTTGAGGTCGAGCGACCAGGTCTCGCCCATCACTGGCTCGCCGAACATCGTATGGGCGGCGCTGTCGACCAGTTCGAAGCCCTGCGCCGCATAGATGCGCCGGGCGCTCGCGAGGATGGTGTGCGTCCACAGGTCGAGCCGCGCATAGCCCGCGGCGCGCGCGAACTCGACACAGTGGCGCACCAGCGCATCGCCGATGCCAAGCCCCCGCGCATGGCCCTCGACATAGAGGAGGCGCAGCTTGGCAATGTCCCCGCCGCCATCGGCAAGCATCACCGATCCGAGCATTTCGCCCCCGCGTTCGGCGACCCAGCATTGCTCGCGCCCCGGCCGGAAATCGCGCAGGAAGCCGGTGGTGACATCGTTCAGCAGCAGCTCCATCGGCCGCTCCCAGCCATAATGCTCGGCATAGAAGACCGCCTGACGGCTGGCGATCGCGCCCATGTCGCCGGTACGGAGCGTGCGGACGGTCCAGTTGCCCGCGCCGCCCTCGATCAGCGCGCGCGCGGCGGCGAGGTGATGGCCGAGGAGCGGACCGCCGCCAGGGCCCAGCGATTCGAGCTGGCGCCGGCTGTGCGCGCGCGTGGCCGTGTCGAGCGCATCGAATGCCGCCCGGCCGGCGGGGAGCAGGGCGATCGGGCGCCGGCGCGCATCCTCCGTCCCGCGCGCCCGGGCAACCCAGCCGCGCTCCTCGAAGCGTTTGACCGCGCGGCTGACATAGCCGGCGTCGAGCCCGAGCACTTCCTGCAGCTCGATCGCGAGCACCGGCTGGCGGCCGGCGATCTCATAGAGGAGCCGCGCTTCGGCAACGCCCAGTTCGCTGTCCATGTAGCGCGGCGCGAGCACTGCGGCGAAGCGGGTGTGCACCCGGTTGAAGGCGCGGAATTGTTCGATGGCCTGTTCCATGCCGCGAGATTGCACGGATATAATTGATTGAGTCAAGTATATCCGTGCAGGACCTCTTCCCGGTGCGATCGGCCCATGGGGGGTCAGGGCACCAGGGTGGTGAAGACGAACACGCCGAAGATGACGAGGTGCACCACGCCCTGCAGCACCGTCGTCCGCGCGGTGGCGAGCGACTGGGTGGTCACCAGCAGCGTCAGCGAGAGCAGGACGATGCCGCGCGAATCGAGGCCCAGCGCCAGCGGCAGGCCCTGGGACAGCGACAGCACGGCCACGGCCGGGATGGTGAGGCCGATGGTCGCCAGCGCCGAGCCGAGCGCGAGGTTGAGGCTGGTCTGCAGCCGATTGGCCATCGCCGCGCGCACCGCCGCCACGCTTTCCGGCAGCAGGACCAGCGCCGCGATCACCACGCCCACCACTGCGTGCGGGGCGCCGGCCGCGGCGACGCCGTCCTCGATCGCAGGCGCGAGCGCCTTGGCGACCAGCACCACTTCGACGAGGCAGGCGACCAGCAGCACGCCCGACAGCAGCGTCTGGCGCCCGCTAGGCGGCGGGGCGTGCGCCTCCAGGTCGGCGGCTTCCTCGTTGGGCGGGAGGAAATAATCCCGGTGCCGCACCGTCTGCACGGCGACGAAGGTCAGGTAGAGCAGCAGCGAGACGATCGCGACGAAGGCGAGCTGCGACGGCGCATAGAAGGGGCCGGCCGAAGCGGCGAAATTGGGCAGCACCAGCGTCAGCACGGTCAGCGTGCACAGCGTCGCGAGCGAGGCGCTGACGCCGACCTGCTGGAAGCTCTGCTCCCGGTGGCGCAGCGCGCCGAGCAGGATGAATGCGCCGACCAGCCCGTTCAGGATGATCATCACCGCCGAGAAGACCGTGTCCCGCGCCAGTGTCTCCGCACCCGATTTGCCCTGGAGCATCAGCGTGAGGATCAGGCCCACCTCGATCACCGTCACCGCCAGCGCGAGCAGGAAGGTGCCGAAGGGCTCGCCCACCTTGTGCGCGATCAGCTCGGCATGATGGACCGCGGCCAGCACGGTGATGATCAGCACCAGGCCGAGCAGCAGCGGCGGTATGTCGACCACGCCGCCGAAGAGCACGCTGGCCGCGCCCGCGAAGGGCGGAAGCCAGATCCAGGTCCAACGCAGTCGTTCCATGCCCGTCACTCTACAGACAGGGGCGGCGAGTTCAACGACGACGGGTTGGGCCGGGCGGGATCAGCGGAAGATTTCGGGGGAGACTTCCGGCTCATGGTCCATCCACCGGGTCGCGCCGGGCGTGAACAGCAAGCAATAGGCATAGATCTGGGCCAGGGCCGCCAGCGCGGGGATCACCGGCGAGCCGATCGCGGTGCCGTTGAGGAAGGGGATGACCGTGAGGGGCAAGCCGAACGCGAACAAGGCGATGCCGATCCACATCGCCACCTTGCTCCGCCACCGCGAAACCCACAGCGTAAGCGAGGCGGTCACCAGGAGGCCGAAGGCGAACGACAGGACAAGCAGAGGCGCCGGGTTGGCACTTGCCTTCGCCATGCGATCGAGCAGCGCATCCCAGTTGAGCGCGCTGTTGAGCAGGCCCGCGAAAAAGGCGGCGAAGGTAATTCGTTCGAAAAGAACGATCGATTGCGGCCGCATGCTCGTTCCCCTTGCCATGATTTGGTGTTGCCTTCAGCGATGCGCCGCGAGATAGTCGACGATGTCCTGCGGCGTGCGGAACATCACGTCGGGGCGCATCGCGACGAGCAGTTCCTCGGCGGCATAGCCCCACAGCACCGAGCCCGCGCGCATGCCCACTTCGCGCGCCGCGTCGATGTCGCGCGTCTCGTCGCCGATTGAGAGCACTTCGTGCGCCTTCATGCCCATCTTCTTGAGCACGCGGCGGAACTTGGGCGCCTTGCCGAACAGCGAGGAGCCGCAGGCGAAGCAATCGATCCGGGCGGCATGCACCGGGCCCAGGATCTTGCGGGCATTGGCCTCGGCGTTCGACGTGACGAGGGCGATCTTCACCCCGGTTGCGGCAAGCTGCTCGAGCAGGTCGGGCGTGCCCGGGAACAGCTCGATCTCATGCGTGTTGCGGCCGACCAGCCGGCGCAGGTAGCGGGCGATCAGCGGCAGCTTCCACTTCGGGATGCCAAGGAACTCGATCACTTCGCGCGAGCTCTTGTGGCGCAGCATGTCCACCTCTTCCGGCTGGACGGTGCGGAACCGGAACCGCTTCGCCAGCTCGTCGACGACCGAGAGGAACCAGTCGCCGCTGTCGGAGAGCGTGCCGTCGAAATCGAAGATCACCAGCCGGATGGGCGCGGCATCACTCATGCGCGTGTCCATTCCCATGCATGCGACATTCCGCCCCATCCCCCAATTCGATCTGGACGGTCGTATGATCGATCCGGAAGTCATGCGCCAGCCGATGTTGCAGTGCGATCAGGAACGCGTCGCCCGGATGGCCTTCCGGCATCACCAGATGCGCGGTCAGCGCCGCTTCGGTGGTGCTCATCGGCCAGATGTGGAGGTCATGGACGCGGCTCACGCCGGGCAGGTCCGCCAGCGCCGCCTCCACCGCCGCCGAATCGATGCCCTTGGGCACTGCCTGCAGCGCCATGGTGAGCGATTCGGTGAACAGCCCCCAGGTGCTCCACAGGATGACGACGACGATGAGGAGGCTGACCACCGGGTCGATCCATTCGGCGCCGGTGAGCAGCATCAGCGCGGCCCCGACCACCACCCCCGCCGAGACCGCGGCATCGGCCGCCATGTGGAGATAGGCGCCGCGGATGTTGACGTCGCCCTTGCGCCCGCGGGCGAAGAGCAGGGCGGTCGACAGGTTGATGACGATGCCGGCGCCGGCGACGATCATCACCGTCAGTCCGGGCACTTCGCGTGGTTCCGAAAGGCGCTGGATCGCCTCCAGCAGGATCGCGCCCACCGCGACGAACAGCAGCACCGCGTTGGCCAGCGCGGCGAGGATCGAGGAGCCGCGCAGGCCATAGGTGAAGCGCGGCGAGGCCGGGCGCTTGGCGAGCTCGGCGCCGCCCCAGGCGATCAGCAGCCCGAGCACGTCCGACAGATTGTGTCCGGCATCCGCCAGCAGCGCCATCGAATGGGTCAGGAAGCCGGCCCCGCCTTCGACGATGACGAAGCCGAGGTTCAATACCGTGCCGATGGCGAAGGCGCGCCCGAAGTCCGCGGGCGCATGGCTATGGCCATTATGGCTGTGGTTATGGTCGTGATGCGCGGCCATCGTTTCGCTCTTAGCTCCGTCCCGGCATGTGATGCTAGGACATCAATTCGGGCCGCGGCCCTTCTTGCCCCGGCCCATGCCCGGACCCATCATCACCTGCGGGCGGATGGTGACCAGCTCCTTGCGCTCGATCACGCCATTCCTGTCCGCATCGAAGCGCTTGAAGAGCAGGTCGAAGCGCTCCGCGAGCTCGGCGAAGCTCACCTTGTTGTCGCCGTCGCGATCGACTTCGAAGGGGCTGGGCACGGTGTTGCGATCGCCCATCCAGCGCTCCTGCCAGTCCGAATAGGCGATATAGCCCAGCCAGCCCTGGTGCCGGGTATCGACGGCGTCGAAGCTGCGCTTGAGCCCCGCATCGAATTCGGCGCGCGTCACCTTGCCGTCGCCGTCGGCGTCGAAGGCGGCGATCATCATCGCCACCGGTTCGACGATCACGGTGAAGGCGGGCTGCTGGGGCGTGCTGCTGCCGATCGGGCCGGCGCTGCTGCCCTCGGGCGCGGGGATGCGCGTCCGCTCCTGCGCGAAGGCGGGAGTCGCGGCGACAAGCGCGAGGGCGAACAACGAGCGCATGGGGATCCTTCCGATTCGCGGCGAAGAGGACCCTGCCGCGTGCGCACCCAAGCCGCAATCTGTGGCGAAGGTGGGGCGAGGGCCCGGGCCCCGCTTCCGGGCCTGCACAGGTCGAGGGCTTCCGCGGACGCGGTTCTTCGAAACGCCCGAGGGAAGGCGCACCGCCCGGAATGGCTGGCCGTTCACGGCAGCAGCAGCGACGCATCCCCGTAGGAATAGAAGCGATACCCTTCCGCGATCGCATGGGCATAGGCGCCCTGCATCCGGTCGAGCCCCATCAGCGCTGACACCAGCATGAACAGCGTCGAGCGCGGCAGGTGGAAGTTGGTGATCAGCCCATCCACGCCCTTGAACCGATAGCCCGGCGTGATGAAGATCGCGGTATCGCCTTCGAAGGGGCGGATCACATCGTCCTCCCCGGCGGCGCTCTCGATCAGGCGCAGGCTCGTCGTGCCCACTGCGATGACCCGCCCGCCCGCGGCGCGGACCGCGTTCAGGCGGTCCGCCGTGGCCCGGTCGATGCGGCCCCATTCGGCATGCATCCGGTGCTCCGCCGTGTCTTCGGCCTTGACCGGCAGGAAGGTGCCCGCGCCGACATGCAGCGTGAGCGTGGTGTGGCCGATCCCCGCCGCGTCGAGCGCGGCGAGCAGCCCGGGCGTGAAATGCAGCGCCGCCGTCGGGGCCGCCACCGCGCCCGGCTCGGCGGCGAACATCGTCTGATAGTCCTCGGCATCGCGCGCGTCGGTCGGGCGCTTCGACGCGATATAGGGCGGCAGCGGCATGCGGCCGCAGCGCTCGAGCAGCAGCTCGACCGGCTCGTCGCCGGCGAAGTCGAGTGCGAAGCTGCCGTCCTCGACGCGGTCGCCCGCCATGGCGGTTACGCCCTGGCCGAAATCGATCGTGTCGCCATTGCGCAGCCGCTTGGCGTTGCGGATGAAGGCGCGCCAGCGGCGCGGCCCTTCGCGCTTGTGGAGCGTGGCGCCGATCCTGGCCTCTCCACGCAGCCCTTCGAGCTGGGCGGGGATCACGCGGGTATCGTTGAACACCAGGCAATCGCCCGCGCGCAACTGGCCGGGCAGGTCGGAGACGCGCAGGTCGCGCGTCTCGGCGCCGGCGAGCACGAGCAGCCGCGCCGAATCGCGCGGTGCCGCGGGGCGCAGCGCGATCCGGTCGTTCGGAAGCTCGAAGTCGAAAAGGTCTACGTTCACGTATGCACTTGCCGGGCCGGCGCGCGTTACTGCGGCAGCGTCGCCTTCACTTCGCCCGGCGGCAATGCCTTGGGGGCATCGGCCGGCAGGTTGGCATAGGGCGGCGGATTGTCGGACTGGATATAGGCATGGACGATCTTCGTCGGGTTGGCCGGCGGTTCGCCGCGCTCGATCTTGTCCACCCATTCCATGCCGCCAACGACGCGGCCGAACACGGTATAGTCGTGATCGAAGGCGAGCTTTGGCGCCATCATGATGTAGAACTGGCTGTTCGCGCTGTTCTCGGCCTCGGTCTTCTGCTCGGGCGTGGCGTGTTCCGGCGCGCCGCGGCGGGCCGCGGCGACGGTGCCGCGCACGTGCGGCAGGTTGTTGAACTCGGCCGGCACGTTGGGCAGGTCGGAATCGCCGGTCCCGTTGCCCTTGGGATCGCCGCCCTGCGCCATGTTGTAGGGATCGTCGACCACGCGGTGGAAGGTCAGCCCGTCATAGAAATGGCGGCGCGTGAGCGTCTTGATCCGCTCGACCATCTTGGGCGCGGCATCGGGGCGCAGCCGGATCAGCACGCGGCCGCCCGTCGACAGGTCGAGCACCCAGGTCTCGGCCGGGTCGGCGGGCACCACGGCCGGATAGATGCTGTTCACATCCTCCGCGCTTACGCCCTTGAGCGGCTCGGCGGCCGGCTTGCGCGCCTTGCCGCCGCCCTGGGCGAGCGCAGGCGTGGTGAACATCATCAAGGCCGAAACGGCCAGTGCGGCAAGCAAACGCATCAAATTCCCCACTCGGATATACACCCTCGACACGCGGTCTAGACCAATCGCGCGGCCTCAACCACTCCCTTTGCGACCGATAGCGGCGATGCGCGCGGTCATCTCGGCATTGACGGCGGACGGAACGAACTTGCGGATATCGCCGCCATAGAGCGCGATTTCCTTGACCAGCCGGCTGGCGATCGGCTGGAGCGAGACATCGGCCATCAGGAAGACCGTCTCGATCCGGCTGTTCAGCTGCTGGTTCATCCCCGCCATCTGATATTCATATTCGAAATCGGCGACGGCGCGCAGGCCGCGGACGATCATGCTGGCGCCCTCGCGCTCGGCAAAGTCCATCAGCAGCGAATCGAAGCTGACGACATGGATCTCGCCGGCGATGCCCGCCACTTCGCGCTTCACCATCTCCATGCGTTCCTCGACGGTGAACATCGGGTTCTTGGAGGGGTTGGTGGTCACGCCGATCACCAGCCGGTCGCACAGCTTCGCGCCGCGGCGGATGATGTCCATATGGCCGAGCGTGATCGGATCGAAGGTGCCGGGATAGACGCCGGTTCGCACAGTCATAGGTCCTTTCCTCCGTCGCGATGACGGCAAGAATAAGTCACCGGTCGCGTTCCAATGTGTAGCGCGCGATATCGCGCAGCAGATCGGCCTCGGGGCCATAGGGTTTCAGATGCGCGATCGCCTGCTCGACCAGCATCCGCGCCTGCTCCCGCGCACGGTCCATGCCGAGCAGCGAGAGGAAGGTCTCCTTGCCCGCCGCGCCGTCCTTGCCCAGCTTCTTGCCGACCAGCGCCTCGTCGCCCTCGGCGTCGAGGATATCGTCGGCGATCTGGAAGGCGAGGCCCACGTCGCGGGCATAGCCGCGCAGGCCCGTGCGGCCCTCCTGCGGCGCTCGGCCCAGGATCGCGCCGCTTTCCACCGCGCAGCTGATCAGCGCGCCGGTCTTCATCGCCTGAAGCCGCGTGACGGTGGCAAGGTCGAAGCTGGTCTTCTCGGCTTCCAGGTCCATCATCTGCCCGCCCGCCATGCCGGCCGGGCCGGCGGCGACGGCGAGCGTGCCCGAAAGCTCGATGCGGACGAAGGGGTCGGGGTGGGTGCGCTCGTCCGCGATCACTTCGAAGGCGAGCGCGTGGAGGCAGTCGCCGGCCAGGATCGCGGTCGCCTCGTCGAATTCCCTGTGCACCGTCGGCTTGCCGCGACGCATGTCGTCATCGTCCATCGCCGGCAGGTCGTCATGGATCAGCGAATAGACATGGATGCATTCCAGCGCGAGCGCGGTGCGGGCGATGCAGGTGCGGTCGACGCCGAAGAGCTGCGCGGTGGCGGAGACGAGCAGCGGGCGCAGCCGCTTGCCGCCGCCGATCGCGGCATGGCGCATCGCGCGGTACAGCCCCTCGCGCGGATCGGACGGGATCGCCAGCAACAGGTCGAACTGGCGGTCCATCTCCGCCGAGACCTGCTTGAGCGCCGCCTGCAGCGCGAGGGAGGCGTGCGCCATGGCGTGGTTCAGCCGGCGGCGAAGGGTGCGGTGCCCGCGGCCCGGCCTTCGGCGTCGGTGCGGATCGCCTCGATCCGCGCCTGGGCGGCATCGAGCCGTGCGGCGCATTGCCGGCGCAGCCGGTCGCCGCGCTCATAGAGATCGATCGCTTCCTGGAGCTGTGCCTCGCCGCTCTCCAGCCGCGCGACGATGCGCTCCAGTTCCTTCAGCGCTTCCTCGAACGAGAGCGCAGTGACGTCCGCTTCTTCTGCCATGGTTTCGCTATGCGCCGGGCCGGGGCGCGATTGCAACCGCGCATCCCGCTTCCTAGCTGCGCGTTACGGGATCGGGCCCAAGGAGAAGCGCGCATGTTCACCAGCATCAATCCTGCCACCGGCGAGACGGTGGGCACCTATCACGAGCTGGACGCGGACGGGATCGAGATGGCGCTCGCCCGTGCCGAGGCGGCCTTCCGCGCCTGGCGCGATTCGCCGCTGGAGAAGCGGACCGAGCTGCTGGGCAGGATCGCGGACGCCTGGGAGGCGAACAAGCGGCATCTTGCCGAGACCGCCACGAAGGAGATGGGCAAGACGCTCGCCAGCGCGGTGGCGGAAGTGGAGAAATGCATCGCCGGTTTCCGCCACTATGCGAAGAACGGCCCCGGCTATCTGGAGCCGGCGACGGTGCGGACGGCGGGCGGCGGCCATGCGGTGGCGCGCTGGCTGCCGATGGGGCCGGTGCTGGCGGTGATGCCGTGGAACTTCCCCTATTGGCAGGTCGTCCGCTTCCTCGCGCCGACGATCATGGCGGGCAATGTCGGCCTGTTGAAGCACGCGTCGAACGTGCAGGGCTGCGCGGCGCTGATCCAGCAGATGATGAGCGCGGCCGGCGCGCCCGACGGGCTGTTCCAGAACCTGCCCATCAAGTCGGACAAGGTCTCGGCGATCATCGCCGACAGGCGGGTGGTGGCGGTGACGCTCACCGGCAGCGAAGGCGCGGGCGCGCAGGTGGCGCAGGCCGCCGGCCGTGCGCTCAAGAAAGTGGTGCTCGAACTGGGCGGGTCGGACCCGTTGATCGTGATGCCTTCGGCCGACATCGACCTCGCGGCGAAGACCGCGGTGACCGCGCGCGTCCAGAATGCCGGGCAGAGCTGCATCTGCGCCAAGCGCATGATCGTCCATGCCGAAGTGTATGACGCGTTCCTCGACCGGTTCGAGGCGGGGATGAAGGCCGTGAAGATCGGCGATCCGATGGAAGGCGATACGGGCATGGGGCCGCTCTCCAGCGCGGCGCAGCGCGACGCCGTGCTCGAGCAGGTCGCGCGCGCCCAGGCCGAGGGCGCGACGCTGCGCTTCGGCGCGGAGAAGCTCGCGCGGGAAGGGGCCTGGATGACGCCGGGCGTGCTGACCGACATGGATCCCGAATCGGACGTGGCCAAGGAGGAAATCTTCGGACCGGTCGCCGCGGTCTACAAGGTCAAGGACATCGATGCGGCGATCGCGCTGGCCAACGACGTCCCCTATGGCCTGGGCTCGTCGGCATGGACCAATGACGATGCCGAGATCGAGCGCTTCGCGCGCGACATCCAGTCGGGGATGACCGCGATCAATTCGCTGCTCGCCTCCACGCCGGAGGCGCCGTTCGGCGGCGTGAAGCTCTCCGGCCATGGCCGCGAGCTCGGCCCTTGGGGCATGCACGAGTTCATGAACCTGAAGGCAGTGATGTTCGGCAAGGACGTGAAGGCCGGGGATTGAGCCTCTAGTTCACCACGAACTTCCCCGTCATCCCGAAGCTCGCATGGAGCAGGTGGGTGCACTTGATCGGATAGGTGCCGGCCCCGGGAGCGGTGAAGTGGAGGTCGACGGCCGTGTCGCTGTCGAGCTCCACCTTGCCGTCACGGATCTTTGCCCGGTCGGCCGCCGGCATCGCCGCGGCCGCGAAGAAATCCCTTGCGGCGAAGCTGTGCCCGCCGCTGCTGGTCAGGTGCAGCACATAGCGCTGGCCATGGACCAGCGCGATCGTCGACGGCGTGAACTTGAAGTTGGAGAGCGCGACGTCGATCCGCTGCTCGGATGCCGGAGCCGCCGCCGTGAGGGCGAGGGCCAGCACGAGCAGCGGCGCCTTCATCCCTGGCGCTCCGCCATCACTTCGTTGATCAGGTCCTTGCGGCTCAGCTTGCCGATCATCGTCTTGGGCAGGCTCTGGCGCACCACCACTTCGGCGACGCGCTCGTGCTTGCCGATACGCGCGTTGAGCCACTGGGCCAGCGTCGTGCCGTCAACCGGCGGGGCGTCCTCGTCCAGCGTGACATAGGCGTGCGGCATCTCGCCGTGATAGGCATCGGGCAGGCCGATCACGAGCGCCTCCTTCACGGCCGGATGCTGGTAGAGCACCGCCTCGATCTGGCTCGGGAACACCTTGAAGCCACCGACGGCGATCATGTCCTTCAGCCGGTCGACGATGCGGATATAGCCGTCCTCGTCGATCAGGCCGACATCGCCGGTGCGGAGCCAATGCCCCCCGCCATCGACTTCGACGAAGACGTCGGCATCGGCATCGGGGCGGTTCCAATAGCCCTTCATGATCTGCGGGCCGGAGACGACGATCTCGCCGGGCTCGCCCTCGGGCGGCGGGCGGCTCGGATCTTCCTTGTCGACCAGGCGGACGCGCGTGCCCTGGATCGGCTGGCCGATCGTGCCGGGCTTGTTGAGCCCGTCATAGGGATTGGTCGAGACCACGCCCGAGCTTTCGGACAGGCCATAGCCCTCGATCACGCGCGCGCCGGTGACGCGTTCCCATTCCTCCTTGAGCTGTGCGGGCAGGGGCGCGCCGCCCGAGATGCAGAAGCGCAGCGACTTGAAGTCCTCGGGCTTCATGCCCGGTGCGTCGAGCAGCGCCTGGTACATGGTCGGCACGCCGGGCAGCGCGCGCGGCTGGGTGCGGCGCAGTTCGGCCAGCGCCTGCTTGGCGTTGAAGCGCGGCAGCATCACGATCTCGCCGCCGGTCACCACGGTGCGATTGAGCACGCAGGTATTGGCGAAGACGTGGAAGAAGGGGAGGACGGCGAGCACCGTGTCCTTGGCCATGCCCATCTCGGGATCGAGCCGCGCGACCTGGCGGGCATTGGCCGACAGATTCTGGTGCGTCAGCATCGCGCCCTTGGGCGTGCCGGTGGTGCCGCCGGTATATTGGATCAGCGCCAGGTCCTTCTCGGGATCGATCTTCGGCGACGTGCAGGCGCCGTCGTTCGCGATCAGCCCGGAAAAGGCGAGGATGCGCTCGTCCTGCGGCCGCTCGGTCACTTCGGCGCGCTTGAACAGGCGATAGAAGAAGGATTTCGCCGCGGGCAGCGCGCCCGCCACCGATCCGACCACCAGCCGCTCCAGCGCGCTCTGCTCGAGCACTTTCAGCGCAGTGGGCAGCAGCGCCGAGGCCGAGATGGTGAAGAGCAGCCGGGTGCCCGAATCCTCGACCTGGTGGCTCAGCTCCTCGACCGTGTAGAGCGGCGAGAAATTGACCACCGTCGCGCCCAGCTTGAGGATGCCGTAATAGGCCGCGACATAATGCGGCACGTTGGGCAGGAAGAGCCCGATCCGGTCGCCCGGGCCATAGCCCAGCGCCTGCAGGCCGCACGCGACCCGGTTGGCGCCGTCCAGCGTCTCGCCATAGCTGTAGCGCCGCCCCATGAAATCCAGCAGCGGCGCATCCGGATGCGCGCGGGCGCTGCCTTCGAACAGATCGACCATGGACTGGGGCGGGAAGCGGGTGTCCCAAGCGCCCGGATGACGATAGCTGGTACGCCAGATCTGTTCGGGGTCAGTCATTGACACAGGTGTAAGCAAGCCTCTGTGGGGGTCAAGTCGTAAGCCGTTTGCTCCAGGTGATGAGCACCGAGACGGCGAAGATGCCGATGTCGAGCACGGCTTCGAGACGCTGCGGAGAGAGATCGTCGATGCGCTGCATCCGGATGGCGATGTCTGCGCGGCGATCGGGCGATGCGAAGGCGAGAAGCGCAAGCATGGCTAGCGCCCCGAAGGCTATCCTTCTGGCTCGTCCCGACATGGTAAAGGCCATACGCCGCGCATCGCGGCCGGGCAAGGGGATCAGGCAGCTTCGCGATGCGCCGAGCGGGCGCGGTCGCGCCCGGCGGACTTGGCCTCGAACAGCGCGATATCGGCACCGCGATAGAGCGTCTTCCAGTCGATGTCGCTGGTCAGCGGGCCGGTGCAGGCGCCGATGCTGGCCGTGACCTTGAGATCGAAGGGCATGCGTGTCGTGCGCAGCCGGGCGAGCAGCTGCTCGGGTTCGACCCCGGCATCGACCGGAGCCAGGATGGCGAATTCCTCGCCGCCCAGCCGCGCGACCAGCGCGCCGAGTGGTGCGCTGTGGCGCAGCGTGCGGGCGAGCAGGCGCAGCACCTCGTCGCCGCCGTCATGCCCCAGGGTCTCGTTGACTCGCTTGAAATGATCGATGTCGGCGATGAGCAGCTGCTGCTCGCCCGGCCGGCCGATCGCCTGGGCAAGGAAGGCGCGACGGTTCAGCAGCCCGGTGAGCGGATCGGTATCGGCCAGGCGGCGTGCCATCACCTCGCTGGCGATCGCATCGTCGCGCTCGTCGCGCAGCAGCTTGATGCGATAGGCGATGGCGAGGCTCGACATCAGCGCCTCCAGCGCCATCGACAGCAAGGTCGAGTTGTCGAGCCAGAAGCTCCATTGGAGGACGTGGAAATTGGCGAGCGTCCGCATCAGCGAGGTGAGGATGGGGGCGCCCCAGCCGATCGCGAACAGCCACAGATAATTGGAACGCACCCGCCAGGCGCGCCACAACATGGGGGCCACCACGGCGCCCAGCATCAGGAAGACGGAGCTGAAGGCGGCATCGACGATCTGGACGTTCAGCGGCGCAAAGCAGAAGACGAGCAGCCCCACGCCGAGCAGCGCGCCCGCCACCACATAGACGAAGCGGCCGAGCCAGCCGGCGAACACCTGCTCCTCGAAGAAGCTGCGCGCGAAGATCAGCGCGCTCGCGCCGGTGAAGCCGAGCAGGAGATAGTTGAGCCGCAACCGATCGTTGTTGGCGATGTCCGGAAAGGCCCAGGCCAGCGCGCCGGAGGAGGAGAAGACATAGCCGAGCAGCCCCAGCGCCATCACGCAATAGAAGAGCTGGAAACGGTGGCGCAGTGCCCCCCACAGCGCGAGGTTATAGACGAACAGCGCCAGGCACAGCCCGCCGAAACCGGCATAGAGCGCGGTGAGCGCGATGTTGGCCTGCTGGCTCTCGGCGCCGGTCACCAGCCGCGGCCCCAGCATCACGCCGCGCATGTTGGCCGATCCCTCGACGTGCCAGAGCAGGCGCACGACCCTGGCCTCGCGCCGCGCGAGCGGCATCTCGGCGACCGCGCCGAGCTGGATCCAGGGCGTGATGCCGCGGGCGTCGGTGCGCTGCGTCGCCATCCGTCCGTCGGCATAGAGTATGTGCAGCGCGATGCCCCGCTGCCACAGGCTGGCGAAGCGCACGGAGAGGGGATTGGACATGCGCGAGCGCTGTTCGATATCTCGCGAGATCACCCAGAAACTGCCGGGGCCGAGCCGGTATTGCGGGGTCCTGCAATCGAAGCGCTCGGGGTGGCGGATCAGTTCGGCCGGGTTCATCTCGCCGGTGTCGCGCAGCACGCAGACGCCGAGCGCCTGGCCCATATTGCCTTGCGCTTGCGCGGGCACGACGAGGCCCAGCAACGCGATCAACGCGCCGACAAGGACGGACAGCCGCAGGAAACGCAACGCCAGCATGGCGCGGGTCTACGCCCAACATGACAAACAACCCGTAAAGATACATGCGTACCGGATCGTCTTTATGATCCGGCTCAGCCACTTACCGCGGGCCGGGGGCGCGGCGCGTCACTCCCCCGGCCGCATCGGCTCAGCAGCCGTCGCCGAGACCGGCGGCACGTTTCAGCAGTCCGCCGAGCCTGGGCTTGCAGGGTTTGGGCTTCTGCTCGGGCCTTTCTTCGTCGCCGTCCGACATCTGGCCGCGCATCGCGTCGCCCATGTCGGGCATGCCGGCCATGAAATTGCCCATCGCCCGGTACCGGACCTTGGCCGTCCATTTCGGGCGCCAGGCGATCTTCGGATCCCTGGGCCGCGCGGGAAAGGCGAAACCGGCCTCCGGCCCATAGGCGTAGAGAAAGCCCATCATGACCTCGCCCGCGGCCTTCTTCACTTCGGCGGGAATGGCGCAGCTGGTCTGGCTGGGCGGCATCACCACCTTCTGGCCGATCAGGCGATTCACCGTGCCCGGCGAGAGCCAGCCCCACAGGTCGCCGCCGAACTGGCGCGTGGCGGAGGATGCCCACCAGACCATGTCGTCCTTGCCTTCGCCGGCCGAGCCCATCGCCCAGGCATAATAGCCCGTCGCGGCGGGAACCGCCGCCCAGTTGAGCGGCACCGATCCGTCGGGGGCCTGGCCGGGCTTCACCCGCGGCGCGGCCATGAAGTCCTGGGTGAGGGCGAAGCCGATCTCGGGGCTGTAGTTGCCGGCGATCCGGTGCTGGCCGATCAGCGAGGAATTGCTCCCTATCTTCGCGTTCGTCTTGCCGTTGGGCCAGTCGCCATAGATGCGGCTGGTGCTTGCCCGGGGCACCGCCTCGGCCGGGATGCGCGCGCTGAACAGCTCGGGCGGCATCTGGCCCTTGCCGAGCCTGGCGAAGTCGATGACCAGGGGCTGGCCGGGCCCGACATGCGCGCCGCAGCCCCAATAGATCAGCAGCCGCCCCTTGGGCCGCGCGAGCTTGTCATAGGCATATCTGTCTTCGTCGTCGCGGGTTCCCGGCTTGCCAGGCTCGGGCGAGACGAGCGGCACCGATGCGCCCATGCGCATGCCCTCGGGCAGGAAATGATCGGCCCTGGGCGCGCCGCCCGTGGCGGGGAGGCGCGAACCGAGGCGCAACGTCATCTCGCGGCCGTCGGCCTGGCCCATCATGCCGGCATTGGTGCCGACATCCATCACATAGCGGGCTTCGGGCGCGCTATCGTTGCCGGTCTGCGCCACGACCAGGCCGGCGGCGAGCGTGCCTGCCAGCGCGGTGCCGGCGCCCGCAATCTTCCATTTCATCGAACGCATTCGGATCCTCCCTGGCAAGACCATGGCTGCGACCCGAAACGCCCGGTTTCCTTGCGGTATCGACACGAGACCGCAATGGGTGGGTTATTCATATATGGCACGCATGCCCTGATCATTGGGGTCATGCGCCTGGCCCATCGCAATCGTCACATCAAAGACCGCGCGACGTAACCGTCCGCTCATGCGGCTTACGCATCGTGCGACTAGGGCGCGCCCGGGCCGGCGGAAGACCGGCCGCGAGGAGCGGGTAGAACACCATCTCGCGCAGGAGCATGTCATGAAGATCTTTCTCATCGCCGCCGCGCTTGCGGTTCCGGTCGCGCCGGCGCTCGCCCAGAGCAGCGTGAAGGTTTCGTACCGGGCCAGCGCGCTCGCCACGGCCGAAGGCCGCCAAGCGCTGCACCGTCGCGTGAACCGCGCGGTCGTCCATGTCTGTGGCGACGATCGGGCCGCCGGCTCGATGCTGTCCAATCCTGCCGTCCGCGCCTGCCACAGGCAGGCCACCGCCGCGGCGCGTCCGCAGGTGGATCGCGCCATCGCGCTCGCCAATCGCGGCGTCGAAGTCGCAAGCCGCAACCGCTGATCCTCCAGCCCCCGCGCCGCCAGGCCCGACCATATGGCCTGCGACACAAGAACGGGGCCGCCGCGGGGCCGAACAAACGGAACGGGCCGGGAGTCCCCTCCCGGCCCGCATCGTCTTCAAATGGCCGAAGCCGTTACTTGGATGCCTTGGCGGCCTCGGTCTTCCTGCCCTTTTTCGGCTTGGGGGCGGCCGGCGTGACCTGGAAGTTCAGCACGCCGTCCTTCAGCTTCACATTCACCTCGCCGCCATGGACGAGCTTGCCGAACAACAGCTCCTCGGCCAGCGGCTGCTTGATCTTCTCCTGGATCAGGCGGCTCATCGGGCGGGCGCCATAGAGCTTGTCATAGCCGCGCTCGGTGAGCCAGGCCTTGGCCGCGTCGTCCAGCTGGATGTGGACGCCGCGATCCGCCAGCTGCAGCTCGAGCTGGAGGATGAACTTGTCGACCACCCGGCTGACCACCGCGGTCGGCAGGTAATCGAACGGCACGATGGCATCGAGGCGGTTGCGGAACTCCGGCGTGAAGAGCTTCTTCACCGCCTCCTCCTGCACGTCGTCGCGGCTGATCTCGCCGAAGCCGATGCTCTCCCGCGTCATGTCCGAAGCGCCCGCGTTCGTGGTCATGATCAGGATCACGTTGCGGAAATCGACGGTCTTGCCGTGGTGATCGGTCAGCTTGCCGTTGTCCATCACCTGGAGGAGGATGTTGAACAGGTCCGGATGCGCCTTCTCGATCTCGTCGAGCAGCAGCACCGAATGCGGCTGCTGGTCGACCGCGTCGGTCAGCAGGCCGCCCTGATCATAGCCGACATAGCCCGGAGGGGCACCGATCAGGCGCGAGACGCTGTGGCGCTCCATATATTCCGACATGTCGAAGCGCTGGAGCGGAATGCCGAGCAGCTCGGCGAGCTGCTTCGCCACTTCGGTCTTGCCGACGCCGGTCGGGCCCGAGAACAGATAGTTGCCGATCGGCTTGTCCGGATCGCGCAGGCCCGCGCGGCTGAGCTTGATCGCCGAGCTGAGCACCTCGATCGCCTTGTCCTGGCCGAACACGACTCGCTTGAGGTCGGTCTCCAGGTTCGCCAGCGTCTTGGTGTCGTCGGTCGACACGCTCTTCGGCGGGATGCGCGCCATGGTGGCGATCACGGCCTCGATCTCCTTGGGCGTGATCGTCTTCTTGCGCTTGGACGGCGGCACCAGCATCTGCATCGCGCCGACTTCGTCGATCACGTCGATCGCCTTGTCGGGCAGCTTGCGGTCGTTGATGTAGCGCGCGCTGAGCTCCACCGCCGACTTGATCGCGTCCGGCGTGTATTTGACGTGGTGATGCTCCTCGAACGCGGTGCGCAGTCCGGCGAGGATCTTGATCGTGTCCTCCACCGTCGGCTCGTTCACGTCGATCTTCTGGAAGCGCCGGAGCAGTGCCCGGTCCTTCTCGAAATGGTTGCGGAACTCCTTGTAGGTGGTCGAGCCGATGCAGCGGATCGATCCGCCCGACAGGGCCGGCTTGAGCAGGTTCGATGCGTCCATCGCGCCGCCCGAGGTCGCGCCTGCGCCGATCACGGTGTGGATCTCGTCGATGAAGAGCACGGCATGCGGCAGCTTCTCGAGCTCGGTGACGACCTGCTTCAGCCGCTCCTCGAAGTCGCCGCGATAGCGGGTGCCGGCGAGCAGCGCGCCCATGTCGAGCGAGTAGATCACCGCTTCCTTCAGCACCTCGGGCACTTCGCCTTCGACGATCTTGCGCGCCAGGCCCTCGGCGATGGCCGTCTTGCCCACGCCGGGATCGCCCACATAGAGCGGGTTGTTCTTCGAGCGGCGGCAGAGGATCTGCACGGTGCGGTCCACTTCGGCGGAGCGGCCGATCAACGGATCGACCTTGCCGGCCTTGGCCTTCTCGTTGAGGTCGACGGTGAACTGCTTGAGCGCGCTCTCGCCCTTGCCGGACTTGGTCTCCTGCTTGGCGGCCTTGTCCTCGTCGGCGGCGCCCTTGGGCGTGGGCGCCTCGGTGCTGCCGGTGCCGCCCTTGCCGACGCCGTGCGAGATGTAGCTCACCGCGTCGAGGCGGCTCATGTCCTGCTGCTGCAGGAAATAGACGGCGTAGCTCTCGCGCTCGCTGAACAGGGCGACGAGCACGTTCGCGCCGGTCACTTCGTCGCGGCCCGAGGACTGGACGTGGAGGATCGCGCGCTGGACGACGCGCTGGAAACCGCTGGTCGGCGACGGATCGGTCGCCTGGTCGACCTTGAGCGCTTCGAGCTCGGTGTCGAGATAGTGCGCCACGGTGTTCTTGAGCTCGCCCAGGTCCACGCCGCACGCGCTCATCACCTTGCTGGCATGCTCGTCGTCGACGAGCGCGAGCAACAGGTGTTCGAGGGTGGCATATTCATGGCGACGGGAGGACGCGGCCTCCAGTGCCTTGTGCAGTGTCGATTCCAAAGCGGAGGCGAAACTAGGCATTCAGGTACAACTCCTGTGGGCCGGAAAGGATACACAGCCCGTTGACCCCAATGTCGGGATCGTTGGGCCTCGCATCAAGCGCAGCGGCCCCGCACCGGAGTTTTGCATGGGCCTGGGCCCCATCTCCGGTGCCGTCACGCTCATTTCCTAAATAGAGCGTCCGCGCTTGCGCGGTGGTTAAGGGCAAATGAAATTTTGTTCCGACTTCGCGCGATCTCGGCCTCGAGGAGCGCGATGCGTTCGTTAAGTTCCTCAACCGAAAGGGGATCGAGGTCCTGCTTCGCGAGCTGGGCGACAAGGTCGTCCTTGCGACGCGGAAGATTTTCGTCGGCGTCCATGATGGCCCAGCGTTGACCGGGGCCGGACCGATGTCAATAAGACCCGGGGTTTCTTCTGCGTTCGAAAGCGACGAGCCGATGGGTCTTCCGGAAACGATGCTGGCAATCGACCCCGAGGCGCCGGGCGGGCCCGAGGTGCTGGTGCCGGTGTCGCGCCCGGTGCCCCGGCCGGGGCGTGGCGAGGTGCTGGTCAAGGTCGCCGCCGCGGGGGTGAATCGGCCCGAGGTGATGCAGCGCAAGGGGCTGTATCCGCCGCCGCCCGGTGCGCCCTCGATCCTCGGCATGGAGATTTCCGGCACCGTCGCCGCGGTGGGCGAGGAGGTGCCGCGCGAGCTCCTGGGCCAGCGCGTCTGCGCGCTGATCGCCGGGGGTGCCTATGCCGAATATGCGGTGGCGCCGCAGGGCCAGTGCCTGCCCGTGCCGCCCGCGCTCTCCATGGTCGAGGCGGCGGCGATGCCGGAGACGCTGTTCACCGTGTGGAGCAACGTCTTCGAGCGTGCCTATGCGACGGATGGGGAGTGGATACTCGTCCATGGCGGCACCAGCGGCATCGGCACGATGGCGATCCATCTCGCCAACCTGTTCGGGCTGACGATCATCGTCACCGCCGGATCCGACGCAAAGTGCGAGGCCGCACGGCGGATCGGCGCCGATCACGCGATCAACTACAGGGCCGAGGACTTCGTCGCCCGGGTGATGGAGATCACGGCGGGCAGGGGCGTCGACATCGTGCTCGACATGGTCGGCGGCGATTATGTGCCGCGCAACCTCCAGTGCCTGGCGGAGGAGGGGCGCCATGTCTCGATCGCCGTGCAGGGCGGCATGCAGGCGACGATCCCGATCTTCGAGATCATGCGCAAGCGGCTGGTGCTGACCGGGTCGACGCTGCGGCCGCGCCCGCTCGAGTTCAAGGCGCTTCTTGCCGACGAGGTGCACCGCACGGTGTGGCCCTTCGTGGCCGAGGGCAGGTTGAGGCCGGTGATCGACAAGGTGTTCCCGCTCGCCGAGGCGCCGGCGGCGCATGCCCGCATGGAATCGGGCGAGCATGTCGGCAAGATCGTGCTGGCGATCGACTGAGCACCGGCCGGCAGCGGACTGAAAAGATTCCGATTTCGCTAGTGGAACGACAGCTCGGCATCTAGCATTCGTCGTCGAATCGGGGGTGTCCAGGGTGCTTGCGTTCCTTCTTGCCGAAGGGAATTTCGCGTTCGTCGTCGCGGTATTGCTGATGCTGCTCATCGGCCTCGTGCAGGTGATCGGCTTCGGGCATGACGTGGACGCGGACCTGCATGCCGACGTCCATGGCGATCTCCATTTCGATTTCCTTTCCTGGCTCGGCGTCGGGCGGCTTCCGCTGCTGATGCTGATCGTCCTCTTCCTCGCGGTGTTCGGGATCGGCGGCCTGGCGCTGCAGCAGGTGCTGCGCGACTGGGCCGGCGGCCCGCTGCCGACATTCGCCGCGGTGCCGCTGGTCGGCATCGCCGCGCTGCCCGTCACCGGGCTCGCCGCGCGGCTGCTGGCGCCGATCCTGCCGCGCGACCACACCACGGCGGTCCCGCTCGAAGTACTGATCGGGACCACGGCGCAGGTGGTCACCGGCCGCGCCAGCCAGGGCTCGCCCGCGCGCGCCCGCGGCCAGGATCATCACGGCCAGGTCCATTACATCATGGTCGAGCCGGATGGCGCCGGCCAGGTCTTTCAGGAGGGCGAGCAGGTGCTGCTCGTCCGCCGCGAAGGCGAATGCTTCCGCGCGATCTCGCGCGGCGACTTCTATCTCCCCCGCCTGGATAGGTGACCCCATGAACGCGATCGTGCCCGAAGGAACCATGTCGATGATCCCGTATCTGATCTACGCCGGCATCGCGCTGTTCGCGCTGCTGATCCTCGGCCTGACCCTGGCACGGCTCTACAAGCGCGCCTCGAAGGAGATCGGGTTCGTGCGCACCGGCTTTGGCGGCGAGAAGGTGGTGATCAACGGCGGGGCGCTGGTGCTGCCGGTCTTCCACGAGACGATGCCGGTCAACATGAACACGGTGCGCCTCGCCGTGGAGCGCAAGAACATGGATGCGCTGATCACGCTCGATCGCCTGCGTATCGACGTGAAGGCCGAATTCTATGTCCGCGTCCGCCCCGACGCCCAGGCGATCGCCACCGCGGCGCAGACGCTGGGCATGCGGACCATGCACCCCGATGCGCTCAAGGAACTGGTCGAGGGCAAGTTCGTCGATGCGCTGCGCTCGGTCGCCGCAGGCATGACGATGGCGCAGCTCCACGAGCAGCGCGCCGAATTCGTCCAGAAGGTGCAGCAGGTCTCGTCGGTCGACCTGGCGATGAACGGGCTCGAGCTGGAGTCGGTCTCGCTCACCGGGCTCGACCAGACTTCGATCGAGCATTTCAACGCCAACAACGCCTTCGACGCCGAGGGCCTGACCAAGCTCACCGAGCAGATCGAGCTGCGCAAGAAGGCGCGCAACGACATCGAGCAGGATACGCGCGTGCAGATCGAGACCAAGAATCTCGAGGCGGCCCGCCAGTCCTTCCTGATCAGCCGGGACAATGAGTTCGCGCGGCTGGAGCAGGAGCGCGAGGTCGAGATGCGCCGTGCCGTGCAGGCCGCGGAAGTGGCGCGCGAGCAGGCGCTGCGGCAGCAGGAAGCCGATCAGGCCAAGATCGAGGCCAAGAAGCTGGTCGACAGCCAGCAGATCGAAGCGGACCGTGCGGTGCAGCAGGCCAGGATCGAGCAGGAACAGGCACTCGAACTCGCCCGGCAGGAGCAGCAGATCGCGGTGCAGAATAAGAGCCGCGAGGAAAGCCAGGCCCGTGCCGAGGCGGACAAGGCGCGTGCCGAGGCGGTGGTCGCCGAGGAACGGGTCGGCACCGCGCGCGAGGCCGAGGTCGCCGAACGCCAGAAGCGCATCGAGCTGATCGACGCGGCGCGCGAGGCGGAACGCGCCGCGATCGGCATCAAGGTTCAGGCCGATGCCGAGAAGCAGGCCGCCTCCGACCGTGCCGAGGCGGCGCGGCTCCAGGCCGAAGGCGAGGCGGAGGCCGCCAAGCTCAAGGCCGAGGCCGACCGCGTCCGCTTCGAAGTGGAGGCCGCGGGCCAGCGCGCGATCAACGAGGCGGCGAACCTGCTTTCGTCCGAGACCATGTCGCTCCAGACCAAGCTGGCGCTGCTCAAGGTGCTGCCCGAAGTGATCCGCGAAGCTTCCAAGCCGCTCGAGGCGATCGATTCGATCAAGATCGTCCAGGTCGACGGCATCACCGGGCGCGGCGGTGCGGCCGGCGCCGCCGAAAGCGGTGGGGAGGGCGATCGCAACCTCGCCAATTCGGCGGTGGCGGCGGCGCTGCGCTATCGCGCCCAGGCGCCGGTGATCGACGGGTTGATGCGCGAGCTGGGCTTTGACGGCGGCACGCTCGACGGGCTCGTCGCGGGGGCGGCGGAGATGGGCGCCAAGGGCATTGCCGCGGCGCCGTCCGACGATGACGACGACGCGCCTGCGCCACCGTCCGGGGCTTCGTCGCGAAAGGCGCGCTCGGGCAGCTGAGCGCGTCGCCTTTGGGGGAGGGGGACGACATGTATCTTCTGCGGAAGGATCCGGCGCTCGCGCTCGTATGTGGCGTGCTGCTGCTGGTGCTGGCCGGCGCGCTGCTGGTGTCGGATCGCTATTGGGTGGCGGCCAGCCGCCCGGTCGTCGACGATCTGGCCGAAGTGACGGTGCCGCCCGAACTGGGCGAGACGATCTCGGCGATCGATGCCTATGGCGTCCATATCCGGCGCGTGCCGAGCAAGGCCGAGCAATATGTCGCGATCAAGCGCGCCAGCTACGGGCTGGAAGCGCCCGCGCCCGCCTATACCCATATGCGCGGGCCCAGGTTCGGCTATTCGGTGCGGGAGGCGACCTTTCTCGGCATGCCCTTCTGGTACCATGTCGAATATGGCCATGTGCTGTTCTTCAGCTCGGACTGGGGCGTGGTCGCCGCGCCGCTCAACGAAATCGGCCATGCCGCGCTCGACAAGGCCAATGGCCGCGATCTGCGCGCGACGAGCATGATCCCCTGGTGGAGGCATGTCTGGGGCTGGCCGTTCGTCGCGGGGGTCGCGCTGGCGCTGTGGCTCTGGCATCGCCGCACGGTGCGCTGGCGTGCGGAGAACGGCTATATCTGATCATAAGTGGCACTTATGTTTCGGATGGCTGTTTCTATTGGACGCCGCGCCATGGCTGGTTCGAAGAACGGCCGATCAAGGGAGGAAATCATGGCTGCGCTGGTGCTCCACGAATATGCCGCGTCGGGCAATTGCTACAAGATCCGGCTCACCGCCGCGCATCTGGGGCTGCCGCTCGAGCGGCGCGAATATGATATCGTGAAGGGCGAGACGCGCACGCCCGAGTTTCTGGGCCAGGTCAACGCCAATGGCCGGATCCCGGTGCTCCAGCTGGGCACGGACGATTTCCTGCCCGAGAGCAACGCCGCCTGTTTCTACCTGGCCGATGGCAGCGACCTGATCCCGCACGACCGGTTCGCCCGTGCCGACATGCTGCGCTGGCTGTTCTGGGAACAATATAATCATGAGCCCAACGTCGCGACGCTGCGCTTCTGGACCGTCTGGATCGGCCTGGACAATCTCAGCGAGGTGCAGCGCGCGATGCTTCCGGCCAAGCGTGCGGCCGGCGAGGCGGCGCTGGCGCTGATGGACGAGCATCTGGCGAAACGCGACTGGTTCGTGATCGACCGGCCGACGCTCGCCGACATCGCGCTCTACGCCTATACCCATGTCGCGGAGGCGGGCGGGTTCAGCCTGGAGCCCTATCCCGCGCTGCGGGCCTGGCTGGATCGGATGGCGGCGCTGCCGCGGCACATTCCGATCACCGCCTGATATAGGGAGCGCCTGATTCGGAGAACGTAAGCGATCGATTATGCAGGTTTCTGTGACATCCGCGTGAAGTCGAAACGATTCCAATTGTAATATTCCGCGGCCATTTAGCCGGGCCAGGCAAGGGCATTTGCAGGGCTGGTTAAATGGCCACGATCACCAGGCTTCCGTTCGACGCGCAGCACGTTGCGGATTTCCATGCATCGACTCCGTCGATTCCCGAAAAGGCGATCACCGAGCGCAAGCGCTATCGCGCGATCTGGATCTCCGACATCCATCTCGGCACGCGGGGCTGCAATGCCGAGATGCTGATCGACTTTCTCGACCATGTCGATTGCGACGTGATGTATCTGGTGGGCGACATCATCGACGGCTGGGCGCTCAAGAAGCGCTTCTACTGGCCCGATTCGCACAACGACATCGTCTGGCGGTTCCTGAAGCGGGCGAAGCGCGGCACCGAGATCGTCTATATCCCGGGCAATCACGACGAGATGTTCCGTCAGTTCTCGGGGCTGAACTTCGGCGGGGTGCACATCCGCCGCCAGGCGATCCACACCACCGCCGATGGCCGCCGCCTGCTCGTGCTGCACGGCGACGAGTTCGACGCGATCACCATGTCGCATCGCTGGCTCGCCCATCTGGGCGATGCCGCCTATGAGATGATGATGGGCCTGAACCGGCTGGTGAACCGGGTTCGCCGCTGGCTCGACATGCCCTATTGGTCGCTGAGCAAATACGCCAAGGCCAAGGTGAAGAACGCAGTCGAGTTCATTTCGAAATTCGAAGAGATCGTCGCGCACGAAGCCGGTGCGCGGGGAGTCGACGGCGTGATCGCCGGACATATCCACACTGCCGAGATGCGCGACATCGAAGGCATCGCCTATTACAATGACGGCGATTGGGTGGAGGGTTGCACCGCGCTCGTTGAGCATTACGACGGTACCATGGAAATTCTCCATTGGGCCGAAGAGATGGCGAAACGCGAGAGCGAGGCAGCATCCGGGGTCAGACTGGCGGCTGCGTGACGGCAACGGAGGTCGGACCTGTGCGGATAGCTATCGTGACCGACGCCTGGGAGCCCCAGGTGAACGGAGTCGTGCGCACGCTGCAATCGGTGCGCCGGGTGCTCGAAAGACAGGGTCATCTGGTCGAGGTGATCTCGCCCGATCTCTTCTACTCGCTGCCATGCCCGACCTATCCCGAGATCCGCCTCGCGCTTGCCCGCGTCGCCAGCGTCGGGGCGATGCTCGAGGCGTTCGGGCCCACCGCGATCCATCTCGCCACCGAAGGGCCGCTGTGCGTCGCCGCGCGGCGCTGGTGCATCCGGCACGAAATGCCCTTCACCACTGCCTATCACACCCAGTTCCCGGACTATGTCTCGGCGCGCTCGGGCGTGCCGGCCGAGTGGATCTGGCGCTATATCAAATGGTTCCACGCGCCGAGCCAGGCAATCCTCGCCTCCACCCCCTCGATCCGCCAGTCGCTCACCGATCACGGCCTTTCCCATGTGAAGCATTGGGGCCGCGGCGTGGACCTTGCCAATTTCCGTCCCGGCCTCGATCCGCATCCGGCGATGAAGGATCTCGATGGGCCGGTGCAGCTCTATGTCGGCCGCGTCGCGATCGAGAAGAATCTCGAGGCGTTCCTCAAGACCACGCATCCGGGCACCAAGGTGGTGGTGGGCGACGGGCCGGCGCGCGCCTCGCTCAAGGCCCGCTTCCCCGAGGCGAAGTTCCTCGGCCCGATGTTCGGCGCCGAACTGGCCTCGGCCTATTCCGCGGCGGACGTGTTCGTCTTCCCGAGCAAGACCGACACGTTCGGGCTAGTGATGATCGAGGCGCTGGCGTGCGGCGTGCCGGTCGCCGGCTATCCCGTCACCGGGCCGATCGACGTGCTCACGCCCGAGACCGGCGCGATGGACGCCGATCTCACTCGGGCGATCGGCGAAGCGCTGACCCGGGACCGCGCGGCATGCGCCGCCTATGGCAGGACCTTCACCTGGGAAGCCAGCGCCCGCCAGTTCCTGAACGCGCTCCATCCGATGCATGGGGAACGGGCCGCGGCCTAGTCGAAAACGCCGTCCCGGCGACCGGACCCGATCCGGGGTTGCCGGGAGGACGACAATCGCAGGCGCAATGTCTTCGCCGTCCGCCCCTTTTCCTTGCTCTTCGCGCTGCATCGCATTAAGTCAGGCCCGTTACAGGCCGCCCGTGAAGGGCGGCCCTTTCTATTTCTGGAGACTGTAAGTGGCCCAGCCGCTGATGCCCCATGCGACCGCTTCCTGGCTGGTCGACAACACCTCGCTCTCGTTCGACCAGATCGCCGAGTTCTGCGGCCTGCACATCCTCGAGGTCCAGGCGATCGCCGACGACACCGCCGCGACCAAGCTCACGGGCCGCGATCCCGTCCGCGCGCACGAGCTGACGATGGACGAGATCGAGAAGGGCCAGAAGGACCCGAACTACGTCCTCAAGATGCTCAAGGGCCCCGAGCAGGTCCGCCGCACCAAGGGGCCGCGCTACACGCCGGTCTCGAAGCGCCAGGACAAGCCGGACGGCATCGCCTGGATCCTACGCAACCATCCGGAGATCTCGGACGGCGCGATCGGCAAGCTGATCGGCACCACCCGCACCACGATCGCCGCGATCCGCGATCGCAGCCACTGGAACATCGCCAATATCGTGCCGAAGGATCCGGTGACGCTGGGCCTGACTTCGCAGCGCGAGCTTGACGCGATCGTCGCCAAGGCGGCGAAGGCCGCCGGCATCGAGGCCCAGGTCGATACCCGCCTCGAGGGCGACCGCGAGGCGCTGATCGAGCAGCTCCGCGCCGAGCGCCAGGCCGCTACCCGCGATGCCGAGGCTGCCGGCGAGGATGCTCCGGCCGCTCCGGTCGAGCACACTGCCGAGACGCTGTTCCGCAGCAACAGCAGCAACAGCTGACGACCGGCCGGCCCCGCCGAAACGGGGCCGGCTTTCGTTGTTCCGCCCGGCAAGGGGCGCGCGGCTTCCCCCCGAACCCGATTCGGGGGGATTTGCGTATGGGCGTCTCGTTTCCCCAGGGCGTGCTCGGCAGGGGCCATGCCGCAAGGGGGCAGGCGTCAGGCCTCGTCCGGGAACAGGGCGGCGTGGCGGGCGCAGACGGTGCCCCACAGGTCCGCCGCTTCCGGCAGCCGCAATCCGAAGCATCGCTCGAGCCGCTCGACCAGTGCTTCGGCATCGGGAAGCAGTTCGTGCGTCTCGCCCGCGGGGCCCCGCCGGGTCAGCACGCGCCCGCGCAGCGTCGTGTGGCGGTCGCCGCGGCGCTGCAGGACGACGAGATTCTGGACGAACGGCGATTCGGGCTGGCGCTGCAATTCGCTGCAACGCCGCGCGAACAGCGCCTCGTCGGCGGGCGCGTCGTGAAAGTCGTAGCTGAAGGGGTCGCCCTCGCCATACCGCTCCTCGAAGCGCCACCAGCCTTCGACCCGGCGCAGCGCCACGTCATAGGGCGGGTGGTGTTCGCTGCCCGGCGCCAGCGGCAGCGGCGCCGCCTGCATGCCGCCAAAGCCGACATCGACCAGCCAGGGCCGGCCCTCCAGCGCCACCATGAGCGCCAGATGGTTGCCCATCGCGCCTTCGCCATGGACATGCCGCATCACGCCCGCCGAGATGCGGCGCACGTCGAAGCCAAGGGCTTCGAGCACGCGCCCGAACAGTCCGTTCTGCTCGAAGCACCAGCCGCCCCGCCGGCGGACGACCAGCTTCTCGAAGATCGCTTCCGGCTCGATCGAAACCGGCCGTCCCAGCTGCACGTCGAGATTCTCGAAGGGGAAGGCAGCGAGATGCGCCTGCATAAGGGCGGTCAGCGTCGCGCGGTCGGGGGCCAGCGGCCCGTCATGCCCGATCCGCGCGAAATAGGCCTGGAGATCCATGCGCCGCCCCCTTGTGATTGGGCGACGCATGCCGGGGTCAGCCGTCGATGTCGAGCCCCAGCGCGACGCGGGCGGCCAATGCGTGCTGCGGTTCGCGCTGCAGCGGGTGGAAGCGGGCGCCCTGCACGTCGCGAAGGGCGCGTTCGAGCCCGGCCTTGCGATAGAAGCCCGCGCCCCCGGCGACGTCCATCGCCCGGCTCACCGTCCCGATCGTGGCGTCGCCGAGCAGGGTGCGGCACGTCATCGCGCGGCTCGTCGTGGCCGGCCCCGGCTCGCCGTCGACCGCGATCGCGATCATCTCGCGCATCGCCATGTCCGCCGCGGCATGGGCGTTCTCCATCTCGCCGATGCGCTGGAGCAGATGGGAGTCGGGCCGGCGGGTGCGCGCGATTTCCAGCGCGCGCCGCCGCGCGCCGTCCGCCACGCCCATATAGGCCGAATAGATCGCGGCGAAGGCGATCATGCCGATCACATGGAACAGCATATGCCACTTGCCCTGCGGCCGCCGGCCGGAGATCGCGGCGTCGGCGACGAACACCCTGTCGAGCATCAGATCGTGCGAGCCGGTGCCTCGCATGCCCAGCACGTGCCAGCTATCGGTGATCGTCACGCCCTCCGCGCGCAGCGGCACGCCGAAATGGAGCACGGTCGGCCCCGCCTCGGGATCGTCGTACACCGCGCTGGTCATCAGCAGGTCGCCCAGTTCGCAGCCGCTCGAGAAGGGTTTGCGCGCGGTGATGCGGAAGCCGCCTTCCACCTTCTCGGCGGTGCCGGCGCTTTCCAGCCAGTCCGATCCGCCGCTCGAGACGAGGATCAGTTCCTCGGCCGCCACCCGGCGGAGCAGGCCCTCGGTCGGCGCACCCTGGTGCTTCAGGCGCCACGCCGCGGCGGCGACCAGATGGGTGTGCATCGAGAAGGCGAGCGCGGTCGAGCCGCAGGCGGCGCCCAGCACGCGGATCGCCCCGCAGACATCGGCGAAGCCGGCGCCGCCGCCGCCCAGGGCTTCGGGCACCAATGCCTTGAAGAAGCCCGCTTCCTTCAGCCGTGCATAGCCTTCGGCCACGAAGCTCTCCTCGGCATCGTGGCGCTCGGCATGCGCCGCGATCTCCGTGGCGATCGCCTGGGCCTCGGCGATCCAGTCCTGCGGCATGAGCTTGCCTTCCATCGTCATTCCCCTTTCGGTCGATTGGTCGCGCCACCAATCGGCCATCCTCCCGGCCATGCTCCAGTTCAGAAACTGAACTTGCCCGGTACAGACTCTGAACTACCATGAATGCGCGTTCGTGAAGTATTGGGGCGTGAAGTATCCGGCGTGAAGGATCGGGGATGACGCAAGGGAGCTACAAGCAATTCTGCCCGGTCGCGATGGCCGCGGAGATATTGTGCACGCGCTGGACGGTGGTGCTGCTGCGCGAGCTGTTCGCGGGATCGACGCGGTTCAACGACCTGCGCCGCGGCGTGCCGCGCATGTCGCCCGCCTTGCTCTCGCAGCGGCTCAAGGAACTCGAATGCGCGGGCATCGTCGCGCGCGAGGAGGGCGGCACCGACTATCGCCTTACCGAAGCCGGGCGCGAGCTGGAGCCGGTGGTCGAGGCATTCGGCATCTGGGGCCAGCGCTGGGTGGCATATGAACTCTCGCTCCAGCATCTCGATGCGCAGCTGCTGATGTGGGACATGCGCCGCCACCTCGATCCCACGCCGCTGCCGCCCAGGCGCAACGTGATCCAGTTCCGTTTCCCCGAACAGCCCGAGCCGCGCCGCCGCTACTGGCTGGTGGTCGATCCGCAATCCGGAGTCGACCTGTGCTCGATCGATCCCGGCCACGAAGTCGATCTGTTCGTCTCTTCGGATCTGCGGACCATGACGGCGATCTGGATGGGGTATGAGACGGTGCGGGACGCGCTCGATCGCGAGACGCTGCTGCTCACCGGTGCCCCCGGCATCGCGGCGCAGATGCAGCGCTGGCTCGGGCTCAGTCCCTTTGCCCGCCATGCCCGCCAGGATCGCCTCGCGGCATGACGGAAGCGGGCGGGGCGTGTAGCCTCGCCGCCGCGACTCGGCATGCCGGGGCGCCATCCGAGATCACGGAGGAATCCCATGTGTGACGAGCTGACCGCCGCCGACAATGCGCACTTCCTGCTGACTCGCCGCGAATTCGGCGCGGGCGCGGCTGCGGCGGGCGTCGCGGTGCTGCTCCCGGTTCCGGCCGGTGCGGCCGAGATCGCGGGGCGTGACGTCATCATCGCCACGCCGGACGGCAGCTGCGACGCCTATTTCGTCGCGCCCGCGACCGGCAGGCATCCCGCCGTGATCGTGTGGCCGGACATTTTCGGACTGCGGCCGGCCTTTCGCCAGATGGCCGACCGGCTTGCCCAGTCGGGCTATGCGGTGCTCACCGTCAACCAGTTCTACCGCTCGACCAAGGCGCCCTTCGTCACGCCGGGCCAGGGCTTCGACGATGCCCTGCGGGCCAAGGTCGGTCCGTGGCGCCAGCTGCTCACGCCGGATGCGAGCACCCGCGATGCAAAGGCCTTTGTCGCCTGGGTCGACCGGCAGAAGGAAACGGACACCCGGCGCGGCATCGGCAGCACCGGCTATTGCATGGGTGGTCCGATGGTCATGTACACTGCGGCGGCGGTGCCCGCACGCGTCCATGGCGGCGCGACCTTCCATGGCGGCGGGCTCGCGGCCGATGGCCTGATCGCGCTCGTGCCCCAGATGAAGGCGCACTGGCTGATCGCGATCGCCGAGAATGACGATGCCCGCGCCCCGGAGGACAAGGACAAGCTCAAGGCCGCCTTCGCCGCCAGCAGCCAGCCGGCCGAGGTCGAAGTCTACAAGGGCACGATGCACGGCTGGTGCCCGCCGGACAGCCAGGTCTATAACGCGGATCAGGCCAATCGCGCCTGGGAGCGCCTGCTCGCCACCTTCGCCGCGCTTTGAACGACGCTTGACGCGATCGGTTGATTTGTTCACTTTATGTTCGATTGATCCGGAGAGAAACCATGGCAGGCGATCTGACCTTCTACACCCATCCCCAGTCGCGCGGGCGCATCGTCCGCTGGGCGCTGGAGGAGGCCGGTGCATCCTATGAGACGCAGGTCGTCGAATATGGCACGACGATGAAGGGCGAGGATTATCTGGGCATCAACCCGATGGGAAAAGTGCCGGCGATCGTCCATGGCGGCCATGTCGTCACCGAATGCGCCGCGATCTGCGCCTATCTGGCCGAAGCCTTTCCGGCGGCGGGCCTCGCCCCCGATGCGAGCGAGCGCGCCGATTATTATCGCTGGCTGTTCTTCGCCGCCGGCCCGGTCGAGCAGGCGGTGACCAACCATGCCGCCCAGTTCGTCCCCAGGCCGGAGCAGGGCCGCATGTTCGGCTATGGCAATTACGAGCTGACGGTGGACGTGCTGGAAAGGGCCGTTTCGGCGCATCCCTACATCGCCGGCGACCGCTTCACCGCGGCGGACATCTATGTCGGCTCCGCGGTCGGCTGGGGCACGATGTTCGGCACGCTGCCCAAGCGCGACGCGTTCCTCGACTATTTCGGCCGGCTGAGCGAGCGGGAGGCCTATCGGCGCGCCTCGGCCAAGGACGATGCGCTGGCGGCGGAGCTGCAGCCGGCACAGGCGCCGGCCTAGCCAGTCCTTTCGATCACCCCGGCCTTGTGCCGGGGGCCCCGGGTGACGGGCGGGCGAGGCATATGCCGCTACGCGCTCACAGCTTGTAGAAGCGCACGGCGTTGTCGTGCAGGATGTCCTGCTTCTGCGCCTCGGTCAGGAAGGCCGCGCTCTCGATCCCCTCGATGGCGAGGCCGATCGCGTCGGGCCAATACATATGGTCCGATCCGAACATGATGCGCTTGGAAAAGCCCGAATCGACAAAGGTCCGCAGATAGGCGTGGAAGGCGGGGCGCGGCAGCAGCCAGTCGATCGCGCCGGTATCGATGTTCACGTTCGGATAGAGCATCAGCATCGCGATCGTGTCGTCGAGATAGGGCCAGCCGCCATGCATGATGTTGAGGCGCAGCTTGGGGTGGCGGTTGAGCGCTTCCTCGACCAGCTCGGGATTGCCGAAGCGGGCCCGCGCCGATGTGCAGCAGGGATCGAAGCTCGTCCCTGCGGGCATGGTGCCGGTGTGGAGCGCGACGGGCACGTCGAACGCTTCGGCCAGTGCGAGATAGGGATCGAATTTGGGATCGCTGAGCGACAGCCCGGCATATTGCGACGTCACTTCGCCGAGCACCTTGAGCCTGCCATCGGCAAAGGCCTTGCGGAGCACGTCGATCGGCGGCAGCGGCGTATCGTCCGAACCGCGGATTCCGGCGCCGGCGACGAAGCGATCGGGATCGCGGTCATGCCAGTCGATCGCGGCCTGGAGCCGGTCGCCATCGCCGCCGCTCACCACGCCCTTCACGACATTGTGCTTCTTCATCTCGGCGATGCAGGCGGCGAGATGGTCGGCCCCGGTCCGGATCGGGCTCTTGAAGCCCGAGATCGGATTGGTGACCGGGGCAGGAAGCTGCATCGTCGCCGGATAGGCGTGCATGTGTACGTCGATGATCGGGCGCCCGGTCGCGGGGGCGGCCGCTGCGCCCGGCAACAGGGCATAAGCGGCCCCGGCGCCACCCAGCTTCAGAAATCCCCTGCGGCCGATATCCATGACGATCCTCCCTGGAAGCTCCGTTCGCGCCGGAGTCGCCCCTTTGAATCGCAGTTCCGGGGCGCGGCTGTCCATGCGGTTCGTCCCGCCCGCGGCGCGTTCGTCACAAATCGCGGCGGGCGTGGCCGGCGATGGGCGGGGATCCGGTATCTGCCGGTCGAGCCGGGCTCCTAGCGGAGCCTGCCCTCCAGCCGTTCCATCCGCGCGGGCAGTTCCGCCATCACCGCGTCGCGATCGGCCTGGTCGGTCTCGCTCCAGCGGGCGATTTCCGCCAGCGTGCGGCCGCAGCCGATGCACCACCCCGTGGCGGCGTCCATCGCGCAGATGCTGACGCAGGGGCTTTCGACGATGGGCACATATTCGATCATCGCGTCCAGCGTGCCAGCCAGTCGGCCATTTCCTGGGGTTGCATGATCCTGGCGTCGCCCAGGCCGAGAATGTCGTCGCGGTTGCGGATCTTGCCGGTGCGCGGATCGATCACCAGGATCGCCGGCACCGCTTCGAGGGACGCGGCGCCGAAGCGCCGGGGCAGGTCCAGGTTGCGGTCGAACATGCCGATGTCGATCTGGACCAGCACGAAATTGCGCGCCACCCATCCGCGCATCTCGGGCAGCGCGAGCACGCCCGCCAGCACGCGGCAATCGACGCACCAGTTCGCGCCGAAATCGAGGAGCAGCGGCTTGCCCGATTTCTTCGCGCCGGCGAGCGCGGCATCGATGTCGCGGCGCGCGTCGCGCCCGGAGTCATAGGGCGCGGGCAGGGGGAGCGGCAGCCGGTCGAGCGTCCGCGCCTCGAGCCGCGGAGCCATGCGCTGGGCCGGCGCCGCGCCGGGCAGCATCGCCGCCGCCAGCGCGAGAGCCAGCCCCACGCGCCGGATCATTCGGCCAGCGTATAGTTCAGGAAGTCGGGGATGGGGCCGTTCCAGCCCTCGTCCGGGCCCCCCGAGTCGTTGGGATCGCGTTCGTCGCGGCGGCGGCTGCGGTCGCGGTCCCGGCGCGGCTGCTCGTCGCGGGCGCGGGTCTCGCGGACCGGCTCGTCGCGCCGCGCTTCCTCGCGCCTGGGCTCTTCCTTCCTCGAGCGAGGCTTCCGCGCCTTGTCCTCGTCGCCCTTGCGCCGGCGGCCGCGCGGCGCTTCCGCGCGCTCGTCCTCCTCGGAGGGGGCGGGCGCATTCCGCAGCTTCACCCGCTCGATCTTCTGGCCGGTGAGCTTCTCGATACTGGCGATGTTCTCGGCATCGTCGGCGGTCACCAGCGTATAGGCGGTGCCGGTCGCGCCCGCGCGGCCCGTGCGGCCGATGCGATGGACATAATCGTCCGGATGCCAGGGCGCGTCGAAATTATAGACGTGGCTCACGCCCTTGATGTCGAGCCCGCGCGCGGCGACGTCCGAGGCGACGAGGATGTTTACATCGCCCTTCTTGAACCGCTCCAGCTCGGCGATGCGCGCCGGCTGGTCCATGTCGCCATGGATCTCGGCCGAGCGGATGCCATGGCGCTGCAGGCTCTTGTTGAGCTCGCGCACCGTGGTCTTGCGGTTGCAGAAGATGATGCCGGTCTGGACGTCGTCCGCCTCGATCAGCGCACGCAGCACCTCGCGCTTCTTCATCGTCGTGGTCTCGATGAGGAACTGGGTGATGTTGGTGTTGGTCGTCGCCGGGCGGGCGACTTCCACGCGCTTGGGATCGTTGAGGAACTTGTCCGCCAGCTTCTTGATCACCGGCGGCATCGTCGCCGAGAAGAGCAGGGTCTGCCGTTCCTTGGGCAGCTTGGTGCAGATTTCCTCGATATCGGGGATGAACCCCATGTCGAGCATGCGATCCGCTTCGTCGATCACGAGCAGGCTGCAGCCGTTGAGCAGGATCTTGCCGCGGCCGAACAGGTCCATCAGCCGGCCCGGCGTGGCGATCAGCACGTCGACGCCCTTTTCCAGCGCCTTCACCTGGTCGCCCATCTGCACGCCGCCGATCAGCAGGGCCATGGAGAGCTTGTGATGGGTGCCGTACTTCTCGAAATTCTCGGCGACCTGGGCGGCCAGCTCGCGCGTCGGCTCGAGGATGAGCGAGCGCGGCATCAGCGCGCGCGTACGCCCCTCGCCGAGGATGTCGATCATCGGGAGGACGAAGGCGGCGGTCTTGCCCGTGCCCGTCTGGGCGATACCGATCAGGTCCTTGCCCATGAGGACCGGGGGGATCGACTGGCGCTGAATGGGCGTGGGCTCGGTATAGCCCGCGTCGGTCACTGCGCGCAGAAGTTCGTCAGAAAGGCCGAGATCGGCAAAGCTCATGCAATTTTCCGGAAAATCGGCGTGGCAGGTCCACGCGCGAAGCCTTCACGCGCTTGCGGATTTATCGGGGAAAGTCAAGCGCGGAGGTGCTCAGCGCTCCAATGCGAGCGTCTTGAAGTCTTCCACGTCGCAGGAACGGCCCGCCCGCGTGCGGATCGAATCGCGTCCGGCGCAGATCTTCTGGTCCTTGTTCGTCTTGACGTAGAAGCCGTTGTAGAAGCCGAGCGCCTGGCACTTGCGGCCCAGCTTGGCGCGCAGCAGCGAGCCGTCGCGCAGCACCAGGTCGACGCTGTCCTGAGTGTTCACGCCCGCGAAGCCGGAGATGTCCTGCACCTTCACGCAGTCCTTCGCCTTCTTCTCCACCACATGGGGGGCGCGGCGCACGATGATGGTCGCGCTGCTGGTGATGGTGACGCGCGGCACCTGGATCGTCACGCGCTGCTGCTCTTGCTGAAGGTTCAGGGTAACCGCTTTCCAGTCGGGCACGCCTGCGGGCGCCGCGGCGGGTGCGGCGACGAAGAGCAGGAGGCTGGATGCGACCAGGAACGGATTCGGCATTTCGCGTTGGTTATGTACGTTGCAGGTTTGAACAGTGGATGAACTGACACCGGTCGTGCTAGCCCAAAAATGCCATGACACCAGCCCAGCAACAGCTTGTCGATACCATCCTGGAACGCTTCGGCCCCAAGACGGTGACCACGGATCCCCATGCGATCGAGCCCTGGGAGTCGGACTGGCGCGGCCGGTATCACGGCCGCGCGCCGGCGCTGCTCTCGCCCAGATCGACGGAGGAAGTCGCCGCGATCGTCCGCCTTGCCGGCGAGCTCGGCGTGAGGATCGTGCCTCAGGGCGGCAATACCGGCATGGTCGGCGGGGCGACGCCGCCGGAGGACGGTTCGGCGCTGCTCCTCTCCACGCGCCGGATGAACCATATCCGCTCGGTCGACACCGTCGGAAATCTCGCGGTGGTCGAGGCCGGAGTGATCCTGGCCAATTTCCACGACGCCATGGCCGAGCAGGGGCGCCGCTTCCCGCTCACCCTGGGCGCCAAGGGCAGCGCGACGATCGGCGGGCTGGTCTCCACCAATGCCGGCGGCACCCAGGTGCTGCGCTTCGGCAACATGCGCCACCTCGTCGCGGGGGTGGAGGCGGTGCTGCCCGACGGCTCGATCCATGAGGGGCTCGTTCCGCTCAAGAAGGACAATCGCGGCTATGATCTCACCCAGTTGCTGATCGGCGCGGAGGGGACGATCGGCATCGTCACCGCCGCGACGCTGCGCCTCTATCCCGCCATCGTCGAGCGTGCCGCCGCCTGGGTCGGCGTCGCCGATCCCGAGGACGCGCTCCGCATCCTGCGCCTGATGGAGGCGCGCACCGCCACGATCGAGAGCTTCGAGATCATCCCGGGCGAGATACTGGGCCATGTCCTCCACCACATCCCCGGCACCCGTTCGCCGCTGGCCGGCGAGCATGCCTGGCATGTGTTGATCGAATCGGTGGCGACCGAGCCGGGCGCCGAGCCGCCCGCCGCCCTGCTCGAGCGGCTGCTCGTCCCCGTGTTCGAGGCGGGCCTGGCCGAAGACGCGGTGATCTCGACCAGCGAGGCCCAGGTCGAGGCCTTCTGGCACATCCGCGATTCGATCTCGGAGGCCGAGCGCGCGCTGGGGCCGGCGATGCAGCACGACATCTCGGTGCCGGTCGACAAGATGCCGCGCTTCATGCTCGCGGCCGCGGCCGAGGCCGAGCGGCGCTTCCCGGGCACGCGCGCCACAGCCTTCGGGCATCTGGGCGACGGCAACGTCCATTTCCATGTCCGCGCGCCGCAGGGCGCCGATCGGGACGCCTGGTATGCCGGCGACGGGCCCGCGGTGAGCCGCCTCGTCTACGACATGGTGGTGGCCGAGGGCGGATCGATCTCCGCCGAGCATGGTATCGGACAGATGAAGCGTGCCGAACTGGAGCGTTTGAGCCCGCCGTCGCGTATCGCGGCATTGAAAGCGATCAAATCGGCACTGGATCCCCGCGGAATCCTGAATCCCGGCAAGCTCGTAGCGCTTGCGCCCGACGCTGACACCCCATAGACCCTCGCCCCGGGATTCCAGACATCAGCATTTTTAGTTCCCAGGAGATTTAGGATGGCTTCCGCCCCGCAGCAGTCGCTGCCTCTGTTCTACAACGAGCTTGAGCCGCTCTCGAGCCAGCAGCACGCCGATTTCAAGATTCGCGCCGCCGACAAGGCGCCGTTCCTCGCCAAGCAGCACGCGGTGCCGGTCACCGTCGAGGAATTCCCGCTGGTGCAGCGCTTCATGCCGATCGTCTTCTCGCAGGGCGAGGAGCCGGTGCCGCTGGCGCTGATGGGCCTGAACGAGGGCATCAACACCTTCTTCGACGATGATGGCTCGCTCAACGAGACGAACTTCTACGTCCCGGCCTATATCCGCCGCTATCCCTATCTGCTGGCGCGCCTGCGCCCCGACAGCGACGAGCTGTCGCTCTGCTTCGATCCGACCTCGGACACGGTCGGCGCGTTCGAGGAGGGCGAGGCCCTGTTCGTCGACGGCCAGCCGAGCGACACCACCAAGAACATCCTGCAGTTCAACGAGCAGTTCGAGCAGGCCGGCGCCCGCACCGGCCAGTTCATGAAGGAGCTCAAGGATCTCGACCTGCTGATCGACGGCGAAGTGACGATCCAGCCGGACGGCGCCGCCCAGCCCTTCGTCTATCGCGGCTTCATGATGGTCGACGAGAACAAGCTCAACGAGATGCGCGGCGACCAGCTGCGCAAGATCGTGCAGAACGGCATGCTGCCGCTCATCTACGCGCATCTCTTCTCGCTGGGCCTGATGCGCGACATCTTCGGCCGCCAGCTGCGCCAGGGCAAGATGCCCGAGCCGCAGCTCGTTCAGCCGAACGCCTGATCGTGACGGCGCGCGGCGATCGATACAGCCGGGGGGCGATCGCCTTCCACTGGTCGATCGCCGCGCTCGTCCTGTTCAACCTCATCGTCGGCCTGTTCCACGACGCGATGCCGCGGGCGTGGGGCATCATGCCGATCCACAAGTCGGTCGGCATTGCCGTGCTGGTGCTCACGCTGGGCCGGATCGGCTGGCGGCTCACGCACAAGCCGCCGCATCTGCCCGAATTGCTGCCGGCCTGGGAGAAGGCGACCGCACATACGGTCCACTTCATCCTCTATGCGCTGCTGCTGATCCTGCCGATCAGCGGCTGGCTGCTCTCCTCCAATCCCGAGCGTCCGCGCCCGATCAACTGGTTCGGGCTGTTCGAGATTCCCGTGCTGCCCGCCACGCCGGGCATCGCCCACAATGCGCATGAGGCGCACGAGCTGCTCGGCTATCTGATGGCGGCACTGGTGGCGATCCACATCGCCGCGGCGCTGCGCCACCATTTCATCCTGCGCGACCGGGTGCTGGCGCGCATGCTTCCGGGATCGGGCCGACGCGGCTGATCGCGCGTTGAAAACGGTTTCTCGCGACCCCTTGAACTATCCGGCCTCTCACTTATATTTGCTGTGTACGGCGTCGTGTCCCCCCTTTCGCGAGGCCGTACGGCACGCCCTCGGGCGTGTCTCCTCCCTGAACCTTGGCCACCTCGTGGGTAACCACGAGGTGGTTTTTTATCGGGCGCTTGCGGGCTGCTGGTAAAATCGGCGCGGCATCTTAAGGTTGGCGCGATGAGGGGATTTGCGAAGTGCTTCGCCTGCTGCGTCGCCGTGGTGACCGGTTTCACGGCCATGCGCGCGCATGCCCAATTCCTCATGTTGCAGCCGGGCACCGGGCCTTCGGCTTCTTGCTATGACGGGCGAAAGACACCCAAGCCGAGCTCGATCGCAAAGGCGGAAGCGCGCGCGGAAAGGGCGTTCCTGGACTATCGCACGCTCGCAAAGGTGCCGCGCGGTCTGGGCGAAATCTTCCTGAAGCACACCTATCTCGGCCACGGGAATTGGGCGCTGGACGGAACCTTCATCGACGCCGCGGACGCGACGGATCCCTGGGTGAACCGCACCGCACGAGTCGAGCGCACCAGCCTCACGGTCGCGAACGGCGGCAGCTACCTCTATCGTGCCATATGGAACGCCTATGCGGCGGACGGCATGTTGCTGGGGTCCTATGACGCAATGCTGCAGAGCGGCCGGGGCAGTGCCGGTTTCATCACGATGGAACTGCGCGCTCCGGGCATGATGGCGAAGGCGCTGCCGGTCGTTCCGTTCTGCAGCCGGCCCGGCGATATCGAACGATGGAACAACAATCGGAAGTGAGCCGCCGGGCCGGTTCACTCCGCCGCGATCGCGCCCGGCAGCGCTTCGTCGGCCACGGCGTCGATGATATCGCGCAGCAGCCGTACCGCCGCCGCCAGTCCCGGGCCCGGCTGGTCGAGCGCCGGATCGAGATAGAGCGCGCGGTCGAATTCGAGCTGGATCGCATGCACGCCGCGGCGCGGATCGCCGTGCCGCTCCAATATATGCCCGCCCGAATAGGGCGTGTTGGCCATGGTGCGAATGCGGTGCGCGCGCGCCACGCCCTCGATCCGGCCCAGGAAACGCCCCGCCGCCGACTTGCCGAACCGGTCGCCGGGCACGAGCCGCGCCGCCGTCGCGGGATTGCCGAGCGGCGGCATCGAATGGACGTCGAGCAGCACCGCCACGCCGAAGCGCGCCCGCGCCGAGGCCAGCGCCGCATCGATCGCGGCATGCCAGGGGCGGTGGTCGGCATGGATGCGCTGCTGCACCTCGTCGGCGCTCAGCCGGCGCTGCCAGATGTCGCCCGCATTTCCCACCCGGCGCGGCACCAGCCCCAGCCCTGAACGCAGCTTGGCCGAAAGCGGCGCGCCGTGCGGCCAGGCGCCGTCGTCGAGCCGCGGGTCGCGCTCGTGCTCGGCGCGGTTGAGGTCGATCCAGGCGCGCGGCCGGGTGGCGACGAACAGGGTCTCGTCGCGCCGGGCGGCGAGGGCGATCGCGTCGGCATGCCGGTCCTCGAGCCCCCGCAGTGCCGCCAGCGGCACGCGCAGCGCGGCGCGCAACGCGTCCGGATAGTCGCGCCCGGCATGCGGCACCGACAGGATCACGGGGCTCCGCGGCTCGGCGGCACCATGGCGGACGAAGGATTCTCCGGTCACGACGTCATGACTATGCGTGCCATCGCACTGCCGCAATGGCATGGAATGGTATAAGGGCGGAAAATCTTAAGGGCTTCGGGTATAGGATGCGGCCCTGTTGATTTCGAGTGGGGGAACATGATCCGGATTCTGCTGGCCGAGGATGACCGCGTGATGCGGGAATACCTTACCCGGGCGCTCGAGCGTTCGGGCTATGCGGTCAGCGCGGTCGATCGCGGCACCGCGGCGATACCGCTGCTCGAGAACGAGCGCTTCGACCTGCTGCTAACCGATATCGTGATGCCCGAGATGGACGGCATCGAGCTGGCCCAGAAGGCGAGCGAGATCGCGCCGGACATGCGGGTGATGTTCATCACCGGCTTCGCGGCGGTGACGCTCAAGGCCGGCAAGCAGGTGCCCCAGGCGCGGGTGCTCTCCAAGCCCTTCCATCTGCGCGACCTGGTGCTCGAGGTGGATCGGCTGTTCGAAGCGGAGAATGCCGGGTTCAATTGAGGTTTTCGATTCCTGCGGTGCCGACCCGCAAAAACTGAAAAGCGTGCTTGCACGGGTCTGTGTTGCCCGCTAAAGGCCCGCTTCCCGTTTCGGCCGACAGGCCAATGGGCGCGTAGCTCAGTGGTAGAGCACTGTGTTGACATCGCAGGGGTCGCAAGTTCAATCCTTGCCGCGCCCACCATATAGAAAAGCCGCCAGGTCACCGATCTGGCGGCTTTTTTGATGCCTTGCACTGGTGCCGCGCCGCGCTTTGGCGCATCCTTGGCCGCATGCGGGAACAGGCTTCGGAATATGATTGGGCGGGCGGTCGCGGCGCCCAGTGGCGCGACCAGCTCGACGGGATGGAGGCGATGCTTGCGCCGGTCGATGCGCCGTTCGTCGCGGCGCTGGCGCTGGATGCGCCCTGTCGCATTGCCGAAATCGCCTGCGGGGGCGGCGGCACGACGCGCGCCATCGCCGCGGCGGCGCCGGCCGGCAGCGACATCACCGGCTTCGACATTTCGCCCGACCTGGTCGCCGCGGCCACCGCGCGGGCGGGCACGGTGGCGCGCTTCGTCGAGGCGGATGTCGCGCGCTACCGGCCCGAGCGGCGGTTCGATCGGCTGGCCTCGCGCTTCGGGGTGATGTTCTTCGACGATCCGGCGGCGGCCTTTGCCAATCTGCGCCACTGGCTGGCACCGGGCGGGCGGCTGGCCTTCGCGGTCTGGGGGCCGGTGGGCGAAGTCGGTTTCATGGCGCAGATCCGCGCCGCGATCGCATCCGTGGTCGAATTGCCGCCGGCCGATCCCGATGCCCCCGGCCCGGTTCGCTATGGCGACCCCGCCAGGCTGATCGCGCTGTTGGATGCCGCCGGTTTCCAGGGCGCCGCCAGCCATAGCTGGCACGGCGCGCTGCCCGTGCCAGCCGCCACGCCCGAGGCCGCGGCCGATTTCCTGCTTGCTTCCTCGTCGACGGCGGCGCCGTTGCTCGGTGCGCCGCCGGCCCAGCGCGAGGCGGCGCGCGCCCGCCTGGCCGAAGCCTGTGCGGGCCATTGGCGGGACGGCAATGCCTGGATGCCGGTGCGGGTGGAGATCGTCACCGCCGCCGGCTAGAGTCGTTTTCAGTAGGACGGCACCGGCCCGCTCCCCCACCCGGCCACCCAGCGGAAGTATATTCATGGGTGGCCGGGTGGGGGAGCGGGCCGGTGCCGATTCAGCAGAGCTGAAAACGACTCTAGGCGACGCGCAGTTCCGCCAGAAAGGCATGGACCTGGTCCGACAGGGCATCGGCGCCGACATGGAGCCTGCCCGCAACGTCGCGCATCGCGCGTGCCTGGTCCGAAGCATCGCGCGAAGTGCCGCCGATCGCCTCGACGTCGCGCTGGATGCCGGTGCTCGCATGCACTGCCTCGTCCACGTTGCGCGCGATCGTGCGCGTCGCTTCCTCCTGCCGGGCGACGGCGCTTTCCACTGCGTCGGCCAGCGCCGCCATCGCGCCGATCGCCTGCTCGACGCGGCTGTGCCCCGCGGCGACCTCGTCTATCCCGCCGCGGATCTCGCGGACATGCGCAGTGATCCGGTCGGCCGCGATGCCGGTCTGGGTCGAGAGCTGCTTCACTTCGTTCGCCACCACGGTGAAGCCGCGCCCCGCCTCGCCGGCGCGCGCCGCCTCGATCGTCGCATTGAGCGCGAGCAGGTTCACCTGCCGGGCGATGTCGCTGATCAGCCCGATCACCGAATCGATCGATTGCGCCGAATGGAGCAGGTCGCGCGTCCGCGCGCTCCCGCTCTCCACCAGTTGCGAGACCGCCGCCGCCGCCTGGCGCGCATCGCTGGTATTGTGGGCGATGCCGGAGAGCGCGCCGGCCAGCTCGCGCCCGCGCGCGGCGATCTCCGCCATGTTGTCGCTCGTCTGGGAGGCGGCGGTCGCCACCGCCAGGGCGCGGTCGCCCACGCCGCTCGCCCGGTCCGCCGTCAGCACCGCGCCATCCTCGAGCGCAGTCGAGAGCAGGCCCATGTCGTGCGACAGCGCCTCCACCTGCGCCTCGAAGCGTCGGCTCGCCGCCTCGATCCGCGCCGCGCGCTCCACCTGGGCGCGCGCCGTCGCCACTTCGCGCTCGGCGGCGAGATGGACGAGCCGGCGGTTGTTCACCGTCGCCTGCACCCGGCCGCCCCGGGTCAGGATCATCCCCTCCGATCCGCCCGAAGCGCGGTAGCTCTCCATCAGCCGGGCGAGGTCGTCGGTCATCTCCGCCACCGGACAGGCGCGGACATAGCGCGACACCGCCGCGCCATAGGAAGGGTTGCGCATCAGCGCATGGCCGAAGGGATTGAGCAGCAGCCGCCGCACGTCCTTCTCGAAGATCGCGCCGAGCGGGCGTCCGCGCTCGTCGACGATCGCCACCAGCCGCAGCTCGGGATCGTTGCCGAACAGCTCCGCCGCCCGCCACATCGTGTCGGTGAGCGTCAGCAACGGCGGATTGAGCTCGCGCTCGGTGAGCCAGGTGCCGCCTGGGGCGGGCGAGGGATCGGCCAAGGACATCCCCCGCCGGATAGGGGGCGGTTGGTAAATGCGCACTTAGCCCAGCGTTACAGTACCGAGACAAAGCGCATTTTTTCGCGAGTTGCGGCCGATTCTTCCCGAAAAACGCGCCGCGGACTGTAACCCGGTTGTCATCTGCCGATGCCTAGGGCGGGGAATGAAGCTCAGCATCGAGAATCTGGCCCTGAACCGGGGCGAACGCCGCGTGCTCGAGGGCGTGGACGCGGTGTTCGAGCGGGGCAAGGTGACGGCGATTCTCGGTGCGGCCGGCGCGGGCAAGGCCCTGTTGCTGCGCGCGATCGCCGGCCGTGCCGATGCCGATGCCGGCCATGTCCGGCTGGGCGGCAGGCTGATCGGTCGCTTGGGCCGGGCCGAGCGCGCCCGGGCGGTCGCGCTGGTCGAGCGGGATCGCCACCGCCTGCTCGGCCGGGGTTCCGCCGATCTCGCCGCCGCGCTCGTCGCCCGCCCTGACTGGCTGCTGGCCGAGGATCCGCTGAGCGCGCTCGACCCGGCCGCGCAATTCGCCCGGATCGCGCAGCTGCGCGCGGCCGCCGGGCAGGGGATGGGCATCGTCGTCGCGCTCGCCGATCCGGTGCTGGCCGCGCGCGTGGCGGATGCGGTGCTGCTGCTGGGCGGCGGCCGCATGATCGCCTTTGGCGCGCCCGGCGAAGCGCTCGCCCATCAGCCGCTACGCGCGGCGTTCGGCGTGGAGGTGATGATGATCGGCGACGCGCAGGGCCGCCTCCTTCCCGTGCCGATCGGCTGCCTCCCGGCCTGAGCTTTCCCGTCGGCCGGTGCGTGACAGCGCCCGTCGCTTGTGCCACTGCGTAATTAAATTACACGAACGAGTCGGGCCGGCGGAGTCCGCAGGAGAGCGAAATGCGTAACATCGACCATGTCATTGTCGGCCATGATGGCGGCGCGGGCGCCCGTACGGGCGATGTGTTCGACCCGAACACCGGCCAGGTCCAGGCCCGGGTCCAGCTCGGCACCCAGGCCGATCTCGACAAGGCCGTCGCCGCCGCGCTCGCCGCCCAGCCCGGCTGGGCCGCGACCAACCCGCAGCGCCGCGCCCGCGTGATGTTCGCCTTCAAGGCGCTGGTCGAGAAGAACATGGAGGAGCTGGCGCACCTGCTCAGCTCCGAGCATGGCAAGGTGATCGCCGATGCCAAGGGCGACATCCAGCGCGGCCTGGAAGTGATCGAATTCGCCTGCGGCATCCCGCATGTGCTCAAGGGCGAATACACCCAGGGCGCGGGCCCCGGCATCGACGTGTACAGCATGCGCCAGCCGCTCGGCATCGGCGCCGGCATCACGCCGTTCAACTTCCCGGCGATGATCCCGATGTGGATGTTCGGCGTCGCCATCGCCTGCGGCAATGCCTTCATCCTAAAGCCCAGCGAGCGCGATCCGTCGGTGCCGGTGCGCCTTGCGGAGCTGATGCGCGAGGCGGGCGCGCCCGAGGGCGTGCTCCAGGTCGTGCACGGCGACAAGGAAATGGTCGACGCCATCCTCGACCACCCGGCGATCGCGGCGGTCAGCTTCGTCGGCTCGTCGGACATCGCGCACTATGTCTATCGCCGCGGCGTCGAAGCCGGGAAGCGCGTCCAGGCGATGGGCGGCGCGAAGAATCACGGCATCGTCATGCCCGATGCCGATCTGGACCAGGTGGTGGCGGATCTGTCCGGCGCCGCCTTCGGCTCGGCGGGCGAGCGCTGCATGGCGCTGCCGGTGGTCGTACCGGTGGGCGACAAGACCGCCGATGCCCTGCGCGCGAAGCTGATCCCGGCGATCGAGGCGCTGCGCGTCGGCATCTCCACCGATGCCGAGGCGCATTACGGCCCGGTCGTCAACGCCGCGCACAAGCAGCGCGTCGAGAACTGGATCCAGACCGGCGTGGACGAAGGCGCCGAGCTGGTGGTCGACGGCCGCGGCTTCCAGCTCCAGGGCCATGAGCAGGGCTTCTTCATCGGGCCGAGCCTGTTCGACCGCGTCACGCCGGACATGCAGGCGTACAAGGAAGAGATTTTCGGCCCGGTCCTCCAGATCGTCCGCGCGCCCGATTTCGAAACCGCGCTCAAGCTGCCGAGCGACCATCAATATGGCAACGGCGTCGCCATCTTCACGCGCAACGGCCATGCCGCGCGCGAGTTCGCGGCGCGCGTCAATGTCGGCATGGTCGGCATCAACGTGCCGATCCCGGTGCCGGTCGCCTATCACACCTTTGGCGGCTGGAAGCGCTCGGCGTTCGGCGACACCAACCAGCACGGCATGGAAGGCGTGAAATTCTGGACCAAGGTGAAGACCATCACCCAGCGCTGGCCCGACGGCGGCGCGAGCGGCGACAGTGCCTTCGTCATTCCGACCATGGGGTAACCGGATGCCGGCACGCATCCGATACTCGCTCGTTGCGGCGATCTGCGGACTTTGGGTGGCGTCACTCTTCCTGCCCGTATTCGATGCAGGCGGGCCGGGCTGGATCTTGCTCGCAATGGGGTGGCTGGGCATTGGGATCGGCGAACTGAGCTGGCTTGCCAATCCGCTGCTCCTTGTGCTCGTGGTGCTGCTGCTGCCGGCCCATATACGCGGGAGCAAGCGATTCCTGGCTTGCGCGGTGTTCCTCGGGTTCGTCCTGCTCCGCGAAGCGATGCGCAGTACGATCATGGTCAACGAAGCGGGTACGCTCGAGCCCGTTCAGCGTTTTGCGGGCTGCTATGCGTGGATGGGGGCAGTATCTCTGGGCATGATTGCGGCCGCGGTCCAATGGGGGTTCGCGTCGCGGCCAGCGCCGGCGTGCGGTTAGGCTTGCAACCGCTTCGTCTTGCCCCTTCCGAACCACGGCACCGCCGCCGCTTCGAAATGGGCGTGGTAGCGCGGGTGCTCGGTACCCATCCAGCGATCCCACCAGGTGAAGTAGAGCCCGAAATTATGTCCGCCGCCGCTATGGTGCAGGTCATGATGCGTCGCCGTGGTCAGCCAGGCGGTGAGGGGGAAGCGCGTGAAGCCCGGCGGCATCAGCTCGTGCCCCGAATGGCCCAGCACGTTGCGGCCGATCTGGTGGAGCAGGAAGGCGAGCACCACGACCGCGTGCATCGGCACGAACAGCAGGAAGAGCGGCAGGAACATGCCCTCCAGCACGCCCTCGATCGGGGCGAAGCTGTACGCCGCCCAGGGCGTCGGCGTGCGCGACTTGTGATGGGTCAGGTGCGCGCGGCGGAACATCGCCCTGGTGTGCAGCCCGCGGTGCATCCAGTAGAAATAGGCGTCGTGGACGACCACGATGGCCACGAACTCCAGCGCTGCCTGCCACCAGGCCGGCAGGGCGAAGCCCATATGGATGATTCCCGCCTGGTTCATCGCCAGCGTGACGATGCTCCACAGCGCGAAGATGCCGACCGACAGCATCGAATGGCCGAACTCGCGGGCGCGATCCCCCTTGGCGGGCGCGCGCTTCTGGATGCGCCGGGCGGCGGTCCAGCGCGCGCCGGCCCAGAGGATGGCGGTCATCCCGCCGGCGGCGGCGAGATAGCGGGCCAGTTCGACGGCGAAGCTGTGTGCGCCGTGCGCGGCGAGCGGTACGATCCAATGTGGCATGTCGCATCCTCGAAAGCGGATGCCGCCTTGTTAGACCGCGGCGCCGCGCCGGTCGCGCCGCGCCCGGAAAATGCCGCGCATTTCCGGAATCGATCAGCCTTTTTCGGGATCGAGGATCGCGGCGCGCCGATATTCGCTGGGGCTGGTGCCCGTGGCGTCGCGAAAGGCGCGGTTGAACGGGGCGAGGCTGCCATAGCCCAGGTCCATCGCCAGGGTGAGCACCGGCAGGTCCACCCTGGCCGGGTCGCCCAGCCAGGCCTTGGCATCGGTGATGCGGTGCGAATTGAGGAAATCCGAGAAGTTGCGATAGCCCAGCCGCTGGTTGATCAGTGCGCGCAGCCGGTGCTCGGGCACGCCCAGCTTGCCGGCGAGCACGCCGATGCCGAGCCCGGGCTCGCGGTGGACATGGGCGGCCATCGCCGCGTCGAGCTTCTGCTTGAGCACATGCTCGGCCGGCGACAGCGGCGCGCGCGGGAGCGGCGGCGCGGCCTTGTCGAACAGCAGCTCGGCATTGGCCGTGAGCATCGCGGCGCCGAATGCCAGGATCGCGATCAGCGCGGTGCCCGACTGGAGCAGCATCAGCCAGATGTCGGTACGCAGCAGGTCGTACACGCTTTCCACCACCACGATGCCCAGGGTCTGCACGCCCACCACGATCACGAAGCCCAGCCGGAACATGCGGCGCTTCTCGAGCAGGTCGTCGCCGCGATTGGCGATGGCGATGACGATGGCGTGCACCGCGAGCAGGAAGGCGATGCCGTGCTGCACCGCGCCCGCCGCCACCGGCCGCTGGTGTGTCACATAGAGCGCGTGGGTGAAGAGCATCCAGTCGATCAGCGTCACGCCCAGGGCGAGGGCGAACAGGCGCTTGTCGATCGGCCGCTCGAAGATCAGATGGGCGAACACCCACAGCGCCAGCGGGGCGTTGAGCGAGAAGATCTGGATCACCGGCCAGGCCGCGGAACGCCACAGCTGCAATGCGGGCGAGACGATCGCGAGATAGGCCGCCACGCACACCAGCAGCGCGATCGTCGCCCGGCGGATCGGGGCAGGCGCGCCGCTGCGGGCCGCCACCAGCGCCATCAGCAGCAGCTGGCCGACTCCCATCAGCCGCATCGCCGTATCGATAAGCAACAGCCGCTCCATGCGCAGCCTTATGGCGCCGCCCTCCGCCAGCGTCTATTGGCGGGGATGGCTGGAACCAGGGGGAAGGGGCGATGACCGGGTTGCGCTTCGTGCTCAAGGCGATGATCGCCTGCATCGCGCTGGCGATGGTGGTGCCGGGCAAGCGCACGATCAGCGTGATCGCGTCGACGCCGCCCCAGGCGGCCAAGCGCATCGCGCTCAGCTTCGACGACGTGCCGCGCGGCCGCGGCGCCTTCCTCACGCCCGACGAGCGCACCGCGCGCCTGGTCGAGACCTTTCGCTCGCGCCACGTCCCCCAGCCGGTCTTCTTCCTCAATCCCAACCGGATCGTCCATTTCGGCGACGGGATCGATGCGCCGAAGCGCATCGCCGCCTATGTCGCGGCCGGCGGGGTGCTCGGCAACCACACCAATACGCATCTCAAGCTGTCCAAGGTCGCGGCGGAGGCTTTCCTCGCCGATATCGATCGCGCCCAGGCCTATCTGAAGACGCAGGGCAAGGCGTATCGCCCCTGGCTGCGCTTCCCCTATCTGGACGAGGGCGGGCCCGACAAGGCGAAGCGCGACGCCGTCCGCGCCGGGCTGGCCGCGCGCGGGATGATGAACGGCTATGCGACGATCGACGGCTCGGACTGGAACATGGAAGGCCAGGCCATCGCTGCGCGCAAGGCGGGCAAGACCGTCGACATGGAGGCGCTGCGCGACCTCTATGTCGAGACGCACGTCCAGTCCGCCGATTTCGGCGACGATCTGGCCCGTCGCGCGCTCGGCCGCTCGCCCGCGCACGTCCTGCTGCTGCACGAGACCGACATGGCGGGCCTGTTCCTGGGCGACCTGATCGACGCGCTGCGCCAGGACGGCTGGGAGATCATCGGCGCCGACGAGGCCTATGCCGACCCGATCCACCGCGAGCGCCCGGACGTTGCATGGACGGCGGGCACGATGATCGAGCAGCTCGCCTGGGAGAAGAAGCTCGCCAAGCCCCGCTGGTACGAGCGCAACGACGTGAAGATCGCCAATGCGCTCTTCGCCGAGCGCGTGCTGCATGAGAAGGTGGGGGCGGGGAAATGACGCCGCGCCGGGGCAGGCCATCCCATTTCCCTCCCTGGACGGGAGTTCCGATGTCGACTTTCTCATCGCCGGCGCGTTTTCCCGGCCCAAGGACCCAGCCATGACCCAGTTCGAACTCACCGACGACCAGCGTGCCATCCAGGAAATGGCGCGGAAATTCACCGCCGATGCGATCACCCCGCATGCGGCCGAGTGGGACGAGAAGCACATCTTCCCGCGCGACACGATCCGGGCGGCGGCGGAGCTGGGCTTCGCCTCGATCTACGTCTCGGAGGAGAGCGGCGGCATCGGCCTGGGCCGGCTCGAGGCGGCGCTGATCATGGAGGCGATGGCCTATGGTTGCCCCTCCACCAGCGCATTCATCTCGATCCACAACATGGCGAGCTGGATGATCGACCGGTTCGGCAGCCAGACGGTGAAGGACAAGTACCTGCCCTCGCTGATCACGATGGAACGGATCGCGTCCTATTGCCTCACCGAGCCGAGCTCGGGCTCGGACGCCGCCGCGCTCAAGACGCGGGCGGTGCTGGACGGCGACCATTATGTCGTCAACGGCTCGAAGCAGTTCATCTCGGGCGCGGGGGAGAACGAAATCTACGTCACGATGGTCCGCACCGGCGAAGAGGGGCCCAAGGGCATTTCGTGCCTGGTGATCGAGAAGGACATGCCTGGCGTCTCCTTCGGCGCGAATGAGCGCAAGCTGGGCTGGCATTCGCAGCCTACGCGCCAGGTCACGTTCGATTCGGTGCGCGTGCCGGTGGAGAATCGCATCGGGGGCGAAGGCGAGGGCTTTCGTTTCGCCATGATGGGCCTCGATGGCGGCCGCCTCAACATCGGTGCCTGTTCGCTCGGCGGCGCCCAGCGCTGCCTCGACGAGGCGGTGAACTACACCAAGGACCGCCAGCAGTTCGGCAAGCCGATCGCCGATTTCCAGAACACCCAGTTCGTCCTGGCCGACATGGCGACCGAGCTGGAGGCGGCGCGTGCGCTGCTCTATCTCGCCGCCGCCAAGGTGACCTCGGGCGCGCCAGACAAGACCAAGTTCGCGGCCATGGCCAAGCGGCTGGCGACCGACACCGGCAGCTCGGTGGTCGATCGCGCGCTTCAGCTGCACGGCGGCTATGGCTATCTGATGGACTATCCGATCGAGCGCTTCTGGCGCGACCTGCGCGTCCATTCGATCCTCGAGGGCACCAACCAGGTGATGCGCATGATCGTCGGCCGGGAGCTTACCCGCCAGTGACGCCGCTGTCAGGCCAGCTTGATCGCAACGGCTTCCAGCCCGCGATTGCCGATGCGCGCTTCGAATGCGAGCCGCTGGCCCTCGGCGACGGTCTTGATCCCGGCCGCGTGCATCGCGGGAAGGCGGAACGGCACGTCCTCGCCGCCCGCGTCGGGCGTGATGAAGCCCACCCCTTTGCATTCATTGTACCACTTGACCTTGCCGGTTTCGAACATGCCATGCCTTTCCATGATCTGGAGAGGCTATTGCGCCGCGGCCGGCCGGGCAATCGAATGAAGGACGAAAATGAACGCTGACGTCATCCTCCAGGTCGAAGGCCGCGCCGGGCGCATCCGGCTCGACCGGCCCAAGGCGATCCATGCGCTCGACACCGGCATGTGCGCCGCGATGCTGGGTGCGCTGGCGGCGTGGCGTGACGATCCGGCGGTCGAGATCGTGCTGATCGACCATGCCGAGGGCCGGGGGTTCTGCGCCGGCGGCGACATCCGCATGATCGCGACGAGCGGCGCCGGCGACGGCAGCCAGGCGCGCGACTTCTTCCGTACCGAATACCGGCTGAACCATGCGCTGTTCACCTATGCGAAGCCGATCGTGGCGTTCATGGACGGCATCACCATGGGCGGCGGCGTCGGCATTTCGCAGCCGGCGCGCTATAGGGTGGCGACGGAGAACACCAGGTTCGCCATGCCGGAGACCGGCATCGGCCTGTTCCCGGACGTGGGCGGCGGCTGGTATCTCTCGCGCCTGCCGGGGAAGATCGGCGAGTATCTCGCGCTGACCGGCCACCGGCTCGACGGCGCCGAATGCCTCGCGCTCGGCCTCGCCACCCATTATCTGCCGGCCGAGGCGCTCGACGAGGCCAAGGCGCGCATCGCCGCCGATCCCGCGGCGGTGGAGACGATCCTCGCCGAGCTGTCGGCGCCCGCGTCCGAACCGCGCATCGCCGCGCACCGCGCCGATATCGACCGCCTCTTCGCTGCCGACACGGTCGAGGGCGTGCTCATCGCGCTCGACGCCGATGGCGGCGAATGGGCCGCCGCCCAGCGTGCCACGCTGCGCGCCAAGTCGCCCCAGTCGATGAAGGTCTCGCTCCGCCTCGTTCGCGAGGGCCGCGCCCGGACCAGCTTCGCCGAGGAGATGGCGCAGGAATATGCGATCGGCAGCCGCGTCGCGCAGAGCCACGACTTCATCGAGGGCGTCCGTGCGCTGATCGTCGACAAGGACAACGCGCCGGCGTGGAACCCGGCCACGCCCGAAGCGGTGAACGACGCGGCGGTCGACGCCATCTTCGCGCCGCTGCCGGCCGATCAACAATGGGAGCCCTGATGCGCTACGCCACCCCCATCGATCTCTATCATGCCGTCAAGCATGGCTGGGGCCCGGAGACGATTTCGAGCGCCTTCGATCCGGCCGATCCGTGCCGCAACCAGTGCGCGGTGACCGCGCTCACCACCCAGCATTTTTTCGGTGGGGACATCATGAAGACCGCCACCAAGGGCGGCACCCATTTCTACAACCGGATCGACGGACGCTATTGGGACCTCGCGACCGACCAGTTCGACGAGCCGATCCCCTATGACAACACCCTCAGCTCCACCGAGGAAGCCCATGAGCACGCCACGCCCGTGCAGCTCGCGGCCTTGCTCGCCAATCTCGAACGCGTGCCCAGGAGGCCTGAATGAACTACGAAACCATCCTCGTCGAACAGCGCGGCGCCGCCACGCTGGTCACGCTGAACCGCCCCCAGGCGCTGAATGCGCTCAACAGCCAGGTCCTGTCCGAGCTGCTCGATGCGATGAAGGCGTTCGACGCCGATCCGTCGCAGGGTTGCGCGGTGATCACCGGCAGCGAGAAGGCCTTTGCGGCGGGCGCGGACATCAAGGAGATGCAGGCCCAGGGCTTTGCCGACATGTACGGCCATGACTTCTTCGCCGGCTGGGACGCGTTCACGCGCACCCGCAAGCCGATCATCGCCGCGGTCGCGGGCTATGCGCTGGGCGGCGGCTGCGAGCTGGCGATGATGTGCGACTTCATCCTGGCGGCCGACAGCGCCAGGTTCGGCCAGCCCGAGATCAAGCTCGCCGTCTCGCCCGGGATGGGCGGCTCGCAGCGGCTTACCCGCGCCGTCGGCAAGGCCAAGGCGATGGAGATGTGCCTCACCGGCCGGATGATGGACGCCCAGGAAGCCGAGCGCGCCGGGTTGGCCAGTCGCATCCTGCCGGCCGCCGAGCTGGTCGAGGAAGCGGTGAGGACCGCACAAGCGATTGCCGCGATGGCACCGCTGGCGGTGCTGGCCAACAAGGAGATGGTCAACGCCGCCTATGAGACCACGCTCGCCCAAGGCGTGCAGTTCGAGCGCCGGCTGTTCCACGCGCTGTTCGGCACCGCCGACCAGAAGGAAGGCATGACGGCGTTCGTCGAGAAGCGCCCGGGGAACTGGACCGGGAAGTAAGCGTCACTCGATGACGACAAGAGAGAGGATGAAGAGAAGTGGCACGCGTAGCATTTATCGGCCTGGGCCATATGGGCGGCGGCATGGCGGCGAACCTGGCCAAGGCGGGGCATGACGTCCGCGCCTTCGATCTCTCGCAGGACGCGCTCGATCGCGCCAAGGCCGCGGGCTGCCTGCCCGCCGCCAGCGCCGCCGAGGCGATCGCGGGCGCCGAGGCGGTGATCACCATGCTGCCGGCCGGCAGGCACGTGGAGGCCGTCTATGCCGACACGCTGCTCGACAACGCCTCGCCCGGCGCGATCCTGATCGATTGCTCGACGATCGACGTCGACACTGCCCGCCGCATGGTGCAGGCGGCGACCGAACGCGGGCTGATGGCGGTCGACGCGCCGGTCTCGGGCGGCATCGCCGCGGCCAATGCCGGCACGCTCACCTTCATGGTCGGCGGCACCGAGCAGGCGTTCGGCCGGGCGGAGCCGTTCCTGGCGGACATGGGCAAGGCCGTGATCCATGCCGGCGCCAGCGGGGCGGGGCAGGGAGCGAAGATCTGCAACAACATGATCCTGGGCGCGACGATGATCGCCACGTGCGAGGCGTTCGCCCTGGCCGAGAAGCTGGGGCTCGACGCGCAGCGCTTCTACGACATCGCCTCGGTCAGCTCGGGCCAGAGCTGGTCGATGACGAGCTATTGCCCGGTCCCCGGCGTCGGCCCCGAAAGCCCGGCCGACCGCGACTATCAGGGCGGCTTCGCGGCGCCGCTGATGCTGAAGGACCTGAAGCTGGCGCTGGAAGCGGCGGCGAGCGTCGGCGCCGACGTGCCGATGGGCACGCGCGCGGAGGAACTCTACCAGGCATTCGTCGACGGCGCCGGCGCCGGGCTCGATTTCTCGGGGATCATCAAGACTTTGCGGTAATCGAATTCCTCCCTCGGCTTGCTGGGGGAGGAATTTTAACACCCGCCCGCGCATAAGCCCGTCATGCGCCTGCCCATCCTCTCGGCCATTGCCCTGATCGCCGCGCCCGCCGCCGCCCAGCAGCAGCGCGCGCCCTTCGTCGTCGCCGAGACCGGCCAGGGCTTCGCGCATCTGGACGATGCGGTGAGCGCCGTGCGCGACGGTACCGCGACGATCCTGATCGCGCCGGGCACCTATCGCGAATGCACGGTCCAGACCGGGGGCAGGATCACCTTCAAGGCAGTCCAGCCCGGCACCGCGATCTTCGAGAGCCAGACCTGCGAGGAAAAGGCCGCCTTCGTGCTGCGCGGCCGCGGCTCGGCGGTGGACGGCATCGTCTTTCGCGGCTTTTCGGTGCCCGATGGCAATGGCGCCGGCATCCGCATCGAGATGGGCGACCTCACCGTCACCAATTCGATGTTCCTCGACAGCCAGGAAGGCATATTGGGCGGCGGCCACGAGACGGTGCGCCGCATCGCCATCGATCACACGACCTTCGCCGGCCTCGGCCAGTGCGAGACCGAGAATTGCAGCCATGCGATCTATCTCGCGGTGGACGGCGACGTGGTCGTCACCAATTCGCGCTTCGAACGCGGCACCGGCGGCCATTACGTCAAGCTGCGCGCCCGCCGGGTGACGATCACCGGCAACAGCTTCGACGACAGCCGGGGCAACAAGACCAACTACATGATCGACCTGTCCGAGGGCGGCACCGGCCTGATCGCCGGCAACACCTTCGTCCAGGGACCGCGCAAGGAGAACAGCTCGGCCCTGATCGTGGTCGCGGCGGAGGGGCGCACCTATCCGAGCACCGGCCTGCGCATCGAAGGCAACACCGCCACCATGGCGCCCGGCGCGCCGGGCAATCCCGCCTTCGTCGCAGACTTCACCGGCCAGCTCGGCACGCTCGGCCAGAACGATCTCGGCCCCGGCATCCGCATCTTCGAGCGGCGGCGGTAACGCCCTCTCCCCTCGAGGGAAGAGGGAGAAGTCACTTCATTTGCACGTATCGCCCGCGCCGGCATCCAGATCGAGGCAGCGCCCGTCGATCTCCACCGGCACCGGCACATGGATGAGCGCGGCAAGCGTCGGCGCGATGTCCACCGTCTCCACCGAAAGCGGCTGCTCGAAGCCGGTCATGCCCTTGCGCCAGAACAGGATCGGCACGCGGCGGTCATAGTCCCAGAAGCTGCCATGGGTGGCGATCGAGCCGCCCTCGGTGCCGGCGATCGGCGTGACGCGCGGCTTGAGCGCGATCACCAGATCGCCCGAGCGCTGCGGATCATAGGAAGCGCGGGCGCGCTCGAGCAGGGTCCAGGTCTCGGGCGGGGTGTGGACGATCGGCGTCGCCGCGATCTGGGCGCGGGTGAACACCGCCTCGACCTGGGGATTGGCCGACCAGCGCTTGATCGCCTCGGCCTGCACGCGGGCGCGGTCGGCCTTGCTCAGGTCGGGCGCGAGATAGACGTCGCCCGAATTGCCGCCCACCAGCACCGGGCCGGCGATGCCGAGCGCCGCGCCGATCTCCTTGCCCATCGTCTTGGCGTCGAGCCCCCTGGCGACGCGCGCCGCCATCGGCGCGGCATGCTCGCGGTTGCGCTCGGGCATGTCATGGCCGCCATGATCGGCGGTGAGCACCACGGCATAGTCGACGCCGGTCTTGTCGAGCACGGCGAACAGCTTGCCCAGCGTCTGGTCGAGCGAGAGCAGCTGCAGGCACATCTCGCTGCCTTCGGTGCCCAGGGTGTGGCCGACATAGTCGGTGGCGGAGGCACCGACGATGAGCAGGTCGGTATGGCCCGACTGGCCGAGCTTCATGTCGGTGGCGAGCCCCGCGGCAGTCGCCACGATCGCCTCGTCGAATTCGGGCGAGGCGCGGAAGGCGGTGCTGTTGCCCGCGGCGCGGGCGAAGCGGCCGTCGCCGACGCTGCGGTTCGGGTTGAGCTGGAAGGCGCGGCTGCGCGCCTGGCAGAAGGGCGGCAGGTCGAGCGGCTCCTGCGCCTCGGCGATGCGCTTGGTCACGTTGGCATTCATCCGCGTGACCATCGCCGGCTCGGCGCGGCCGGCATAGGAGACGAACGCCTTGCCGTTCCACCACCAGATCTCGTCGGTCTTGTGCCCGCCCATCATCACGGCGGCACGGTCCTTGCCCGCCACCGAGACGACGCGGCTCTGCGGATCGGCAAGCTTCATCCACTCGCCCAGCGTCGGCACCTTCAGATGCTTGTCCGAGACGGTGTAGTTGTTGGAGGTGCTGCCGGGCACGCTCTCGTCCTCGGCGCAATAGACCGTCTTGTCGGCGCGCGGCGCGCTGAAATCGGTCCAGTCATTGGCGATGATCCCGGTCTTCGACGGATGGTCGCCGGTCAGGATCGTCGAATGGCCCGGGCAGGTCTCGGTCGCGGCATGGCTCTGATAGCCCGAGGGGAAGACCGCGCCCGACATCAGCCGTGCGAAGCCGGCACTGAACTGGGCGCGATATTCCGCGAACAGATCGGCCGAGAACTGGTCGACCGAGATCACCACCACCAGCGACGGCGCGGCGCGCGGGGCCTGGGACGGGACATTCCGCGCCGGCGCGGCTTCCTGGGCGGCGAGCGGGGCTGCGGCGAGCAGCGCGGCTGCTGCTGCGAGCGGACGGAACGACTTCATGCTTTGGCCACCTCCGGCGTGTGCAAATCCTGCCGGGCTGCTATTGGGCCAACAGCTCTTCCACGGCAAGGACGCTCCATGGCGGCGGTTCGTTTCGGATTGATGGCGTTGTTGCTCTGGTTGTTTGCCGGCGTGGCCCTGGCCCAGGCGCCGGGCGAGGAGCATGTGAAGATCACGCTGGTCGCGGAGAGCGATCGGCCCGCGCCCGGCAGCGAGGTGACGCTCGCGCTTGCCTCGGTGCCCGAGAAGGGCTGGCACGCCTATTGGCTCAATCCCGGCGATGCGGGCCTGCCGGCGCGCGCCGAATGGATCCTGCCCAAGGGAGCGAGCACCGGCGAGATTCGCTATCCGGTTCCCGAGCGGCTGACGATCGCCGGGCTGATGAACTATGTCTATGAAGGCCCGTTCGCGCCGCTGGTGACGCTCAGGATCCCGGCCGATGCCACGGGTGCCTTTCCGGTGCGGGTAAAGCTGAACTACCTGGTTTGCACCGACGCGATCTGCGTGCCCGGCAAGGCGGACCTGTCGACGACGCTCCAGATCGGCGACGGCAGCGTGGTTTCCAGCATTCGCGCGCAGTTCGACGTCTGGCGCGCAGCGCTGCCCAGGCCGCTCGGCGCGGAGGGGATCTACCAGGTCGATGGCAAGGCGCTGCGCCTCGCCATTCCGTTCCCGGCCGCTGCGACGGCGCAGGGCGAGGGATATTTCTTCCCCGCCACGCACGGCGCATTCGATTATGCCGCGCCCCAGAAGGTGGCGCGCGACGGCGACCGGGTGGTGGTCGAGACGGCGGGCGTGAAGTCGGTGGGGCCGATCGAGGGGCTGCTGGCGTTCGGCAAGCAGGGCTTCTGGGTGCGCGCGGTGCCCGGTGCCGTTCCGGCGGCGAAGGCTGCCCCCGCACAGATGCCGTGGAGCGGCGCGCTGTTCGCCTTTCTCGGCGCGGTGCTGGGCGGGCTGATCCTCAACATCATGCCCTGCGTCTTCCCGATCCTCAGCCTCAAGGCGCTGAGCCTGGCCAAGGCCAATGCCGAGGGCGGCGACCCGCGCGCCGAGGCGCTGGCCTATACCGCGGGCGTGGTGCTGGTCTGCCTGGCGCTGGGCGGCAGTTTGCTGGCGCTGCGGGCGGGCGGCGCGACGCTGGGCTGGGCCTTCCAGCTGCAGGATCCGCGCGTCATCCTGGTGCTCCTCCTCCTGGTCGCCGGCATCGCCTTCAACCTGGCCGGGCTGTTCGAGCTTTCCGCCCCCGGCTTCGTCAACCGCGCAACCGCCAGGGGAACCGGCGGTGCCTTCATGACCGGCGCGCTCGCCGCCTTCGTCGCGACGCCGTGCACCGGCCCGTTCATGGGCGCGGCGCTGGGCGCGGCGCTGGTGCTGCCCTGGCCGGCGGCGCTGGCGGTGTTCGGCGGCCTCGGGCTCGGCATCGCGCTGCCCTTCCTGCTGCTCGGCTTCGTGCCCGCTTTCCGCCGGCTGCTGCCCCGGCCGGGTGCCTGGATGGAGACGCTGCGCCGCATCCTCTCGGTGCCGATGTTCCTGACGGCCCTCGCCCTCGCCTGGGTGCTGGGGCGGCAGGCCGGGGTGGCCGGCATGACGATCGGCCTTGCCGCTGCCTTGCTCGCGACGCTGGGCCTATGGTGGGCGGGCCTGCGCCAGCGCCGCGGCAAGGCGCGCGCCTGGCTGCCGGCCGTGCCGCTCCTGGCCCTCGCCCTCGCCGCGACCGCGCTGGTCAGCGCCGCGCCCGCCGGGACCGGGGCCGTCGTGCCGGGCGCCGAGAAGTTCAGCGAGGCCCGCCTCGCCGAGCTGACCGCGCAGGGCAAGCCGGTCTTCGCCTATTTCACTGCCGACTGGTGCCTCACCTGCAAGGTCAACGAGAAGGCCGTGATCGAGACGGATGCCGTCGCCAGGGCGCTGGCCGATCACAAGGTGACGGTGCTGGTCGGCGACTGGACCGATGGCGATCCCGCGCTCGGCCGCTTCATCGAACGGCATAACCGCGCGGGCGTGCCGCTCTATCTGTGGTACAAGCCGGGCGAGGCCGAGCCGCGGGTCCTGCCCCAGATATTGACCCAGGCCATGCTGGTCGACCTGGCAAGCAAGGGCTGAGAAGGAGAGCGAAGATGATTCATCGCATGCTGGTCGGTGCCGCCATCGTCGCGGCGGGTGTCGCTGCCGCGCCGCTCATGGCCGAGCCCGATGTCGCCGCCGCCGTCCCCAATTTCCGCGCCCTCGACATGCACGGCAAGGTGGTCGACCTCTCGGCCTATCGCGGCAGGACCGTGGTGCTCGAATGGAACAACCCCGGCTGCCCCTTCGTGAAGAAGCATTATGGCAGCGGCAACATGCAGAGGACCCAGGCGGCGGCGACCGCGCAGGGCGTAGTGTGGCTGACCATCAATTCGGGTGCGCCGGGCCTGCAGGGGCACATGACCGGGGCCGAGGCGCAGAAGTTCGTCGCCGCGGAGAAGGCGAAGCCCACTGCCTATCTGCTCGATCCCAAGGGGCTGGTCGGCAAGGGCTATGGCGCCAAGACGACGCCGCATTTGTATATCATCGATGGCCAGGGCCGGCTCGCCTATAAGGGCGGGATCGACGACAGGCCGACGGCCGACGCGGCGGACATCGCGGGGGCACGCAACCATGTGCTGGCGGCGCTGGCCGAGATGCGCGCGGGCAAGCCGGTATCGGTACCCGAGACGCGACCCTATGGCTGCAGCGTGAAATACGCCGGCTGACGGCATGACGTCTGCCCCCTTGTGCGACGCAACAAAGCGTTGCAGCATGCGATCCGTCGGCATTACCGGCACATGGGAGGCGCATGGCGGCACGCGGGGCGTTCGACGAAATCTGGGGGCATGGCGGGCCTGACAGTCCGCGCGCCGAGTTCGCCGCGCTTTCGAGGTGGCTGGCCGAAACCGATGCCGCCGAGCTGCAGCGCCGCCAGCAATCCGCCGAAGCCGCGTTCCGCCAGCTGGGCATCACCTTTGCCGTCTATGGCGACAGCGACGCGGCGGAGCGGATCATTCCGTTCGACATCGTGCCGCGCGTGTTCCTGGCCGGCGAATGGGCGCGGCTCTCGGAAGGGCTGGTCCAGCGCGTCGAGGCGATCAACGCCTTCCTGGAGGATATCTATGGCGCGCGCCGGATCCTGCGCGAAGGCGTGATCCCGCCGGAGCTGATCTATCTCAACGCGCAGTTCCGTGCCGAGGTCGACGGCGTCCGCCCGCCGCACGGCGTATGGGCGCATATCTGCGGCATCGACCTGGTGCGCACCGGGCCGGATCAGTTCTACGTGCTCGAGGACAACGCCCGCACGCCCTCCGGCGTATCGTACATGCTCGAGAATCGCGAGGCGATGATCCGCCTCTGCCCCGAGCTGTTCCGCGACTTTCGCGTGGCGCCGGTGGACAGCTATCCCGACATGCTGCTGAAGACGATGCAGTCGGTCGCGCCGGGCGGCAACCCCCGGCCGGTCTGCGTCGTACTCACGCCGGGCCATTTCAATTCGGCCTATTACGAGCACAGCTTCCTCGCGGATTCGATGGGCGTCGAGCTGGTCGAGGCGGCGGACCTGGTGGTGGACGACGATGTCGTCTGGATGCAGACGATCGCGGGGCGGGTGAAGGTCGACGTCATCTATCGCCGTATCGACGACGATTTCCTCGATCCGCTGGTCTTCCGCCCGGATTCGATGCTCGGCGTGCCGGGTATCATGGCGGCATATCGCGCCGGCAATGTCGCGATCCTCAACGCGCCGGGCAACGGCATCGCCGACGACAAGGCGATCTACAGCTACATGCCCGAGATCGTCCGCTTCTATTCGGGCGGCGAGGCCAGGCTGCCGAACGTCGAGACCTGGCGCTGCCGCGAGCCCGACGCGCTGAACTATGTGCTTGCCAATCTGCCGGAGCTGGTGGTGAAGCTGGTCGACGGATCGGGCGGCTATGGCATGCTTGTCGGCCCCACTGCGACGCGGGCCGAGATCGCGGCCTTCCGCGCCGCGCTGGTCGCCGAGCCGCATCGCTACATCGCCCAGCCCACGCTGGCGCTGTCCACCGTGCCCACGCTGGCCGAGCAAGGCCTGGCGCCGCGCCATGTCGATTTCCGTCCCTTCGTGCTGACCGGTAGCGACGGCGTGCGCGTCGCGCCGGGCGGGCTCACCCGGGTGGCGCTGCGCGAAGGCTCGCTGGTGGTGAACTCCAGCCAGGGCGGCGGCACCAAGGATAGCTTCGTGCTGCTGGACGACGGGGCATGAGCCGATGCTGATGCTCTCCCGCACCGCGGCGGCGCTCTACTGGCTCGGCCGCTATCTCGAGCGGGCGGATTTCATTGCCCGGCTGGTCGAGGCTACCATCCGCCTCGACGCGCTCTCCGCTCGTCCCGCCGGCGACGCGGCATGGCAGAGCGCGCTCGCCGTCACCTATACCGACCAGGCCTTTGCCGCGACCGGGCAGGAGCCGACCCAGGCCCATGTCGCGCGCTTCCTCGCGCTCGACGACGGCCATCCCGGCTCGATCGTCCGCTGCCTGGAGATGGCGCGCAACAATGCCCGCGCCGTGCGCACCGCGCTCACCCGCGAGGCCTGGACAGCGATCAACCGCGCCTGGCTGCTCTTCCAGAACCGCCAGACCATCGGCGGCGCCACCGCGACGCTCAACCTGCTCGAGCAGGTGAAGGGCGAAACGCGCGGCTTCGAAGGCGCGATCCACCGGATGATGCGCAACGAGGCGACCTTGCTCATCCAGCTCGGCGCGGCGATCGAGCGGGCGGACAACACCGCGCGGCTGGTCGACGTCAAATACCATCTGCTCCTGCCCCAGGACGAGCGGATCGGCGGCGTGGTCGATCGCGACCAGTGGAACACGATCCTGCAGACCGTCTCGGCGGTGAACGCCTATCGCTGGCTCTACGATGACGGGCTCCAGCCGGCCAATGTGATCGACCTGCTGATCAGTCGCGCCGAGCTGCCGCGCAGCCTGGCCGCCTGTGTCGAGGAAGTGGTCGCGCTGCTCAACGCGCTCGCCAAGCGCACCGGGCTCCAGGGCGAGGCGGACCGCATGGCCCGCGCCCGCCTAGCCCGGATGCAGAAGACCAGGACCCATGACGCGATCGTCTCCGGCCTGCACGAGCATCTCGAGGCGTTCGTCCGCGAGAATGCACTGCTCGATGGCGCGATCGCCCGGCAGTTCAGGTTCATCTGATGCGGATCGCGATCGAGCACCGCACTACCTATCGCTTCAGCGAACCCCAGGCGCGCATCGTCCAGATGCTGCGCCTTACCCCGTGCGACACGCAGGACCAGACGGTGGTGAGCTGGCTGGTCGGCGTGGATCGCGACGCGCGCCTTCGCGATACGGGCGACGGCTTCGGCAACATGGTGACGATGCTCTATGCCGAGGGCCCGATCGAGGCGCTCGACATCACGGTGACGGGCGAAGTGCTCACCAGCGAGGCGAGCGGCGTGGTGCGCGGCGCCCTCGAGCCGCTGCCGCCGCTCTTCTACCTGCGCGGCACCGCGCGCACCGAGGCGAGCGACGCGCTGTTCGTCTTCGCCGCGGACAGCGCCGGCACCGCCGACGACACGCTCGAGCGGCTGCACGCCTTCAACGCCGCGCTCCACCGGCGTTTCCCCTGCGTGCCCGACCTGCCCGATGCCGGCTGCACGGCATCAAGGGCATTCGAGACGGGCGGTAAGGTCAGCTCGCGCGACGTCGCCCAGATGTTCATCGCGGGAGCCCGCGGGCTGATGGTGCCGGCGCGCTATGCCTCCGGCTATCGTGCCGAGGATGCCGCCCGCTCCGCTCCGCACGCCTGGGCGGAAGCGCATGTCGAGGGCCTGGGCTGGGTGGGCTTCGACCCCTCGACCGGGCTCAGCCCCGACGAGAGCTATGTCCGCGTTGCGATCGGGCTCGATGCGAGCGGCGCCGCGGCGACGGGCGGCATGCGGATCGGGCATGGGCAGGAGCAACTGGCCGTGGACCTGCACGTCGATCGGCTGGGGGGCGAGGAATAGGATCTTCCCTCGCAACCTGGTTGCGCGGGGGGCGGATCAGGCGAAGGCGGCTGCGTTCGCCTGTATCGGCGCCGCGACGTGCAGGTCCTCGTCCTCCAGCACCGACCAGCCATTGGGGCCCAGCACCTCGATCGGGCGATAGCGCGTCTTGTAGGCCATCCGCTCGCTGCCCTTCACCCAATAGCCGAGATAGACATAGGGCAGGCCGGCGGCCTGGCTGCGCAGGATGTGCTCCATGATGATGAAGTTGCCCAGGCCCGGGCGGCTGTCGTCATCGGCAAGGAAGAAGCTGTAGATCATCGACAGGCCGTCGGCCTGCTGATCGGTGATGCAGGCGCCGACCAGCCGGCCACGCGCGCCGTCCACCGAAGGCTCGCGATATTCGATCACATAGGAGCTGACCGGCGACTGCTCGACCATGTCGGCATAGTCGTTCTCGTCCATCGCCGCCATGCCGCCGCCGGGATGGCGCGCCCCGAGATAGCGGTGGAGCAGCGCGAACTGCTCCTCGGTCGCCCAGGGCTTGCAGGCGGTGATCTCCAGGTCCGAATGGCGCTTGAGCAGCTTGCGCTGGCTGGCATTGGGCTTGAACGCATCGGCGACGACGCGGACCGAGACGCAGGCGGTGCAGCCCGCGCAGCTCGGCCGATAGGCGACCGACTGACTGCGGCGAAAGCCGATGCGGCCCAGCGCGTCGTTCAGTTCGCCCGCGTGCAGTCCCGAAAGCTCGGTGAAGATCTTCCGCTCCTGCCGCCCCGGCAGATAGGGGCAGGGGGAAGGGCTGGTGACGAAGAACCGCGGAAAACGGGAAAGTGCAGTCACCCCTGATGCCCCTATCTTCTGGTCGATACGCTGACCCGGCAGCGCTGAATATGCGGTGGTTCGCCAAGGATGAAAAGCGGCTTTACCATGAAAGAGGGTTAACGATTCACCAGTTTCGCGGAGTGCGCGGACGTTAACCATCGGGCCGCGTAAACCGCTGCCTGAAAAGGGGAATTTGTCCTGTGTGGCCATCATACCGGCTGCGGCGAATCGTGTGAATCCAGCGACGACTCAATTCGTCGCGCGTGCGATTCGTTTCATCGGGTCGGTGCGGAACAGAAGGAGTCCTGCGGAGTCGCGGTCGTTCTCGACGGGCAGGAAGTCGCTGGCCTCCTCCCGTCATGCTGCGCTGGTTCCGGGCCTATCCCCTTTGAGGCAAATACCTCGCTCGTCATCCGCCTTCGCGGGGATGACGAGAGGTGGATGCAAGCCGAGCCCCTTTCCCCATCGCGAACCCGCGCAGCGAGCCCTCGCATGGGAGGGGGAAACAGGGGGCCCCGATAGTCCAAACTTCCTGAACGTCGACGGCCCGAAGCCGCGGCGGATCAGTCGCGCGCCGTCCGGATCACGCCAGCTCGACCAGCTGCACCTCATATTGCGCGCGCCGCAGCGCGGTCATCAGCCGGTCGAGATGGTCGCGGTCGCGCGTCTCGCACTCCACGTCGAGGCTCAGGCCCTTGGCCGGCAGGTTGGTGAAGATGCGCTGGTGCGAAAGCTCCAGGATGTTGACCGAGAGCTGCTCGAAGATCTGCGCCACCTTGTAGAGCGCGCCGGGCCGGTCCTGCAGGCGGATGCGCAGCCGCGCCATCCGGCCCGAGCGGGCAAGGTCGCGCAGCAGCACATAGGCGAGCAGCCGCGGATCGATGTTGCCGCCGCACAGCACGATCCCCACGGTCTTGCCCTTGAAGCGCTGCGGCTCGGCGAGCAGCGCGGCGAGGCCGGCGGCGCCGGCACCCTCGACCACCGTCTTCTCGATCTGGAGCAGCAGGCTCACCGATTCCTCGAGGCGGCGCTCGCTCACCAGCACGATGTCGTCGACCAGCGCTTCGACCAGCTTGGCGGTGATGCCGCCCGGCTGCTTCACGGCGATGCCCTCGGCCAGCGTATCGCCGGCGCAGGGCATGTCGGTGTGGTGGATGCGGTTGTACATCGAGGGGTAGAGCTCGGCCTGGACGCCGACCACTTCGATGTCGCGCCCTTCCGACTTGGCCACGGTGGCGCAGCCCGAGATCAGGCCGCCGCCGCCGATCGGGATGATCAGCGTGTCGATGTCCGGCACATCCTCGATCATCTCGAGCGCCACGGTGCCCTGGCCGGCGATGATGCGCGGATCGTCGAAGGGATGGACGAAGGTGAAGCCGTGCTCCGCCTCCAGCTTGCGGGAATGCGCATAGGCGGCGTCGAACGTCTCGCCTTCCAGGATCACGTTGGCGCCGTGATGCTCGGTCTGCGTCACTTTCACGATCGGCGTGTTCTTCGGCATCACGATCGTGCTCGGGATGCCGAGCCGGGTGGCGTGATAGGCGAGGCCCTGGGCATGGTTGCCGGCCGATGCGGCGATCACGCCCTTGGCGCGCGCCGCTTCGTCGAGCTGGAGCAGCGTGTTGAGCGCGCCGCGCTCCTTGTAGGCGGCGGTGAACTGCAGGTTCTCGAACTTGAGATAGACGGTCGCGCCGGTCAGGTCCGACAGCGTCTTGCTCACCAGCGTCGGCGTCCGCACGATCTGGCCCATGATGCGCGCCTGCGCTGCACGGACGTCGTCGATCGATACGGGGAGCGGCTGGGTCGCCGGGACTGTCTTGCTGGCCATGATTCCGCTCGCCTAGACCATCTGGCGGCGGGGGGAAACCACGCTTCTGCGATGAAGGCCATGTTCGCCGGGCATGAAGGCGCCGTATCTGGCGCGCGGGGAGAACAGGCCCTATGCCCTGGCCCATGCTGAAGCGCCTCCTGCGGCTGTTCGCCGTGCTCGCCCTCCTCCTCGCCCCCGCTGCCGCCATGGCGGACGGGCTGATCGACAACGTCAACGGCATGACGCTGGACGAGAAGGGCGACGTGGTCCGCTTCAACGGCATATTGTTCAACCGCGAGGGCCAGATCACCGCGCTGCTCACCCGCGAGCACAAGCGGCCCAAGAAGCTCGAGTGGAAGCTCGACATGGGCGGCAAGACGCTGCTTCCGGGCATGATCGACGGGCATGGCCATGTGATGGGGCTGGGCGCGCAGCTGCTGCTGCTCGATCTCTCGGCCACCACGTCGCTCGACGAGGCCCTGGCGAAGATCAAGGCCTATGCCGATGCCAATCCCACCAAGTGGATCATCGGCCGCGGCTGGAACCAGGAGACCTGGAAGCTCGGCCGCTTCCCCACCGCGGCGGAGCTCGACCGGGCGGTGTCGGACCGGCCGGCCTGGCTCCAGCGAGTCGACGGCCATGCCGCCTGGGCGAACAGCCGCGCGCTACAGGTTGCCGGCGTCACGGCCGCGACCAAGGATCCGGCCGGCGGGCGTATCGAGCGCGATGCCAGGGGCGCGCCTTCGGGCGTGTTCGTCGACGGCGCCACTGCGCTCATCGACAAGTTCGTGCCCCGGCAGACTCCGCGCGAGCGCAACGCCGCCTTCCTGGCCGCACAGGACCGGCTGCTGTCGCTCGGCATCACCGCCACCGCCGACATGGGCACCAGCGTCGACGACTGGCTCACCTATCGCCGCATGGCCGACCTGGGCCAGCTGCGGATCCGCATCATGAGCTATGCCAGCGGCGTCGAGACCGCGCTGGCGGTGGCCGGGCAGGGGCCGACGCCCTGGCTCTATGGCGACAAGCTGCGCATGGGCGGGATCAAGCTCTATGCCGATGGCGCGCTGGGCAGCCGCGGGGCCTGGCTCAAGGCCGAGTATAGCGATGCGCCGGGCCAGAAGGGGCTGGGCTTCCTCACCGACGACCAGCTGCTCAACATGATGACGCGCGGGGCGATGGACGGTTTCCAGATCGCGGTCCATGCGATCGGCGACCGTGCCAACCAGCAGGTGCTCGACGCGGTCGAGGTACTGTCCGATACCTACAAGGACGATCGCCGCTGGCGGATCGAGCATGCCCAGATCGTCGATCCCAAGGATCTGCCGCGCTTCGCCAAGCTGGGCGTGATCGCCTCGATGCAGCCGGTCCACCAGACCAGCGACATGAAGATGGCCGAGGCCCGGCTGGGCCCCGACCGGCTGGCCGGCGCCTATGCCTGGAAGACGATGCTCCGCGACGGCACGCGCATCGCCTTCGGCTCCGACTATCCGGTCGAGAGCCCCGATCCCTGGGCAGGCTGGGCCGTGGCCTTCACCCGCACCGACGCCAATGGCCAGCCCTTTGGCGGCTGGCGGATCGAAGAGGCGGTGACCCGCGAGCAGGGCTGGGCGGGCTTCACCACCGGCGCGGCCTGGGCCGGCTTTGCCGAGAAGCAGATCGGCCGCCTCGCGCCCGGCATGCGGGCCGACTTCATCATCGTCGATCGCGATCCGCTGCTCGCCTCGCCCGCGGATCTGCGCGGCACCCAGGTGCTCGAGACCTGGGTGGGCGGCGCGCGGGTCTTCGTGAAGAAATAGGCGGGCGGATGCGGGTTGCGATCGGGCAGCTGGATCGACTGCTGCGCCTGCGCCAGCTTTCCGGCACCAATTGGCGGGAGCGTGCCGTCGCCGCGCTGGGGGCTTCGCTTGCCATTGGCGCGGCCGGGGCGATCAGCGCGCTGATCGTCGGCAGCCATGCCGCGTTGCTCCTCGCCGCGCCGATCGGGGCGTCGGCGGTGATCCTGTTCGCGGTGCCCTCGAGCCCGCTTGGCCAGCCCTGGCCGGTGATCGGCGGCACCACCCTGTCGATCGCGTGCGGCATCCTGGCCACGCAGCTGCTCGGGCATGGTCCGCTCGCCGCCGGCTTGGCGGTGGGGGCGTCGATCCTGCTCATGTCGGCGACACGCTCGCTGCATCCGCCGGGCGGCGGCTGCGCGCTCCTGGCCGTGCTCGGCGGGCCCGAGCTGCTCGCCAAGGGCTATTGGCTGGCGCTGGTGCCGGGCGGGCTCAACGCCGCGCTGCTGGTGGTGGCCGGCCTCGTCTTCCACCGCTTCTCGGGCCACAGCTATCCGCACCGCCCGGCACCGGTGCCCGCCGATCCCCATATCCTGCCCGAGGACATCGACGCCGCGCTCGAAGCGGCACACGAAAGCTTCGACGTCAGCCGCGAGGATCTCGCCGCGCTGCTCGAGGCGGCGGAGCGTCACGCCGTGGCGCGGCGGAGGCGCAGATGAGCGAAAGGCCGCGATCCCTTCGGACCGCGGCCTTGCCAATCCCCGTTGAATTGTCGTGTCAGGCGACCGCCGAAATCGGCTCCTGGCCCTCGGCGCCGTCCGGTTCGCGCAGCACATAGCCGCGGCCCCAGACGGTTTCGATATAGTTCTCGCCGTCGCATGCCATGCTGAGCTTCTTGCGCAGCTTGCAGATGAACACGTCGATGATCTTGAGTTCGGGCTCGTCCATGCCGCCATACAGGTGGTTCAGGAACATTTCCTTGGTGAGCGTCGTGCCCTTGCGGAGCGAGAGCAGCTCCAGCATCGCATATTCCTTGCCGGTCAGGTGCACGCGGGCGCTGTCGACTTCGACCGTCTTCGCATCGAGGTTCACCGCCAGCTTGCCGGTGCGGATGACCGACTGGCTGTGTCCCTTGGAGCGGCGGACGACGGCATGGATGCGCGCCACCAGCTCTTCGCGGTGGAAGGGCTTGGTCACATAGTCGTCGGCACCGAAGCCGAAGGAGCGCACCTTGGAATCCATCTCGTTGATGCCGGACAGGATCAGCACCGGCGTCTGCACGCGGGCGACGCGGACCTTCTTCAGGACGTCATATCCGTGCATGTCGGGCAGGTTCAGGTCGAGCAGGATGATATCGTAGTCATAGAGCTTGGCCAGGTCCAAGCCCTCCTCGCCGAGGTCCGTCGTATAGACGTTGAACCCCTCGGTCGTGAGCATCAGCTCGATTGCCTTGGCAGTGCTCGGCTCGTCTTCGATCAACAGCACGCGCATCGTCAAAGTCCCCTTGCCCGCAGGCTGCCTTGCCCCAATGAAAGGCATGCCCTGAGCGATTCATTAACCTAAGCGTGTCTGAAGGCAAAAGGTTAATTTCTCCCTAACCGGCCTGAATCCACGAGTCGCAGGGAATCTACTTAGGCGAGGACTCATCCTCGTTACGGAGTCGAGTCCTTTCGAGGCGAACTTCGCCGCAAGTGCGCTTCAGCTGCTCGGAAAGGAACGCGATCATCGTCTCGACGCGGGCGGGGCGGAGCGTGCCGGGCGGCGTGAGCAGATGGAGCCCGGACGCGCTGGCCGACCATTCGCCGAGCACGGCTTCCAGCCTCCCCTTGGCCAGGTCGTCCCCGACCATGAATTCGGGAAGCCGGGCCACGCCCAGGCCGGCGCGCAGCGCGGGCAGCATCGCGTCGCCATTGTCGGTGCGCATGGGTCCTTCGACCCGCACCGCCGCTTCCTCGCCGCCGGCCTTGCGGAAGCGCCACACATCGGGATTGGCGGTGTTGGTGTAGACGAAGCAGGCATGGCGGGCGAGGTCGGCCGGATGCTGGGGCCGCCCCACGCGATCGAAATAGGCCGGCGACCCGACGATATGGGCCACCATCGGCCCGAGGCGGCGGGCACGCAGCGAACTGTCCGGAAGCTCGGCGATGCGCAGCGCGATGTCGATCCCCTCGCCGACGATGTCGATGAACGCATCGGACAGGCGCAGCTCCACCTTGATGCCCGGATAGAGCTTCATGAAGTCGGCAAGCACCGGGGCCACCGCCTGGATGCCGAAGGTGAGCGGCGCCGCGACCCGGACCAGGCCGGCGGGCGCGCTGGCGGATTCGAAGGCGGCTTCCTCCGCCGCCTCGCCTTCGCTCAGGATGCGCTGGGCATGCTCGGCAAGGCCGCGGCCGCTGTCGGTGAGCGTCAGCCGGCGCGAGGTGCGGTGGAAAAGCGTGGTGCCGAGGCGTGCCTCCAGCCGGGTGATCGCCTTGGATACCGTCGCCTTGGACACCGCCAGCGCATCGGCCGCGCCCGAAAAGGAGCGGTGCTCCACCACCGCGGCGAAAACGGCCCAGGCCTCGAAATCGGGAAGTTTCATGCGTTGCTTCTCTTGTGGTGGTTCATGGCCGCCGGGTGTCGACGGCAATCCAGTTCAATTCCCAGCTCTTGCCGCCATCGGTCGAAAAGGCCTGCTCGAACCGCGCCGAGTTCGGCGTGATGTCCGCGATCACGAAGCGCACCAGGATGGCGCGCCCCTCCCAGCTGTCCTGCGCATAGAATTCGCCGCAGCCCTTGCGGAATGCGCCGATCGGCGCCGGCGTGAGCACGCCTCCGCCGGCGCTGGCGAAGTTCAGCGACCATTGGCGGGCTTGCGGATTGTAGAGCCGCAGCGAGGTACCCTCGACCCGGCCCGCCGGCCCATCGACCTTGAGCTCCGCCAGATTCGCTCGCCCACCCATCACCGGGCGCACCTCGGTGGTGCCGCTATATTCGACCCAGGCCGTCGAGCCCGAGAGCGGGCGCTTCAGGCGCTTGAGGTGCGTCGTCCAGGATCCGATCTCCCAATCGAAATCCTTCTGCCCGTCGGCATCCGGCGTTGCGGCGGCGGGGCAGGTCGTCGGCACCGGGGCCTGTTGCGCCAGTGCGGCGCCGGGCAGGGCGAGCAGCATGGCGGGAGCGGGGAGTCGACGAAGCATATGCGGCATGATGGCGGCCTTCGACGGTGGACCGGACCAGTCTAGCAGCTTTCGCCTCGAACGGAAGTCTTGGGAAACGATCGGTTTCCAACGTTTCCATTTACCGTGCGATCGGACCGCCTATCTTCCTGTCCAACACAGGAGGTTCAGACCCCATGATCGACAAACGACCCTTTGAAACGCTTGGCCATGCCGACCATGGCTGGCTCAATGCGCGGCATCATTTCAGCTTCGCGGACTATTATGATCCCGGCCGCATGAGCTGGGGCGCGCTGCGCGTCTGGAACGACGACGAGATCGCTGCGGGCGCCGGCTTCCCGCCGCATCCGCACCAGGACATGGAGATCATCACCTATGTCCGCCAGGGCGCGATCACGCACCAGGACTCGATGGGCAACAAGGGCCGAACCGGCGCCGGCGACGTCCAGGTGATGAGCGCGGGCACTGGCGTGCGCCATGCCGAATATAATCTCGAGCCGGAGACGACGACGCTCTTCCAGATCTGGATCATGCCGCGCGAGCGGGGCGGCCAGCCGAGCTGGGGCGCCAAGCCTTTCCCCAAGGGCGATCGCTCGGGCAAGTTCGTCACCCTGGCGAGCGGCTTTGCCGATGACGCGGACGCCTTGCCGATCCGGGCCGATGCCCGGGTGCTCGGCGCCACGCTGAAGGCGGGCGAGAGCGTAACCCACGAAGTGGGCGACGGCCGCCACGCCTATCTGGTGCCCGCGGTCGGCAGGATCGAGATCGATGGCGAGCCGGTCAACGCCCGTGACGGGGCCGCGCTCTCCAGCGGCAAGGCCTACACCATCACCGCGATCGAGGACGCCGAGATCGTCCTGGTCGACAGCGAATAATCAGGAAGGGAAGCAAGCATGTCGAAGATCCTCGTTCTCTATTACTCGTCCTATGGCCACCTCGCGAAGATGGCCGATGCCATGGCCGAGGGCGCGCGCAGCGCCGGCGCCCAGGTGGACGTGCGCCGGGTGCCCGAGACGGCGCCGTTCGAAGTCGCGCAGGCGGCCGGCTTCGTCGCCGACCACAGCCACCCGGTGCTCGAGGACGTGGGCGAGCTCGCCAATTATGACGGCATCATCGTCGGCGCGCCGACCCGGTTCGGCCGCATGGCGAGCCAGATGGCTTCGTTCTGGGATCGCGCCGGCGGCGTCTGGTTCCAGGGCCAGTTGAACGGCAAGGTCGGCGGCGCCTTCACTTCGACGGCCACGCAGCATGGCGGCCAGGAGACGACGCTCTTCTCGATCATCACCAACCTGCTGCACTTCGGCCTGACCGTCGTCGGCCTCGACTATGGTTTCCAGGGCCAGTCGGGCGTCGGCGAAGTGAAGGGCGGCTCGCCCTATGGCGCGACCACGATCGCGGACGGCGACGGCAGCCGCCAGCCGAGCGAAGTGGAACTGGACGGCGCCCGCTATCAGGGCCGCCGCATCGCCGAACTGGCCAACAAGATCGCGGCTTCCCCCCGCGAAGTCGAGACCGCGTAATCTCCCCCTCCTGGCGCGGTCTCCAGGGACGGCGGCCGGACCTCGGGTCCGGCCGCCGTTTTCGTTTGCGCGCGCGGGGCGGCGGGAAGCGCCGGGAAACTGGCCTGCGCCGCGGCGAAGCGGGCACGGGCCGCGGGCGCGCCCACCCAGCGCCAATGCCAGGGCTCCCAGCCCACGCCCTGCTTGTTGCCCGCGGGGAAGGAGAGCTCGAAGCCGAACTCCGGCGCCCGGCGCATCAGCCATTGCCCGCCCGGCGTCAGCGCGAAGCATTGCTCGACGGCGCGGCAATTTGCGCCGCGCTGGAGGAAGTCGATCGCATAGCCGGTGGCATGCTCGCTATAGCCCGGCGGCGCCACGAAGCGGGCCCGCAAGGCCGCCTCGCCGTCGCAATCGCGCAGCCCCGCGCAGAACACCCGGCGCTGATGGGCGATCGAGCGGAAGCAGGACAGCGCGCCGAGCGCGATCCCCTCCGCCTGCGCCGCGGCGAGCAACCGCTCGATATCGGGCACCGCCTCCCGCGCCATGACGCAGCCCGCCAGGCCCGGCACCGGCGCAAGGTCCGCGGGGGACGCCTCGCCATAGGGAAGGTGGTTGAACAGGCGCGTGACGGCGACGGGCACGGGGGCAGCATCGTTCGCGGCATGCGCCGTCAGCGGCAGGAGCGAGAGCAGGATCAGGGCCGAAGGACGCATACGCAACCTCGCGACGCCGCAAAAAAGGCGTCACCCGTTCAAACGCGGTTCAAGCGGAAAGGCTCACGCAACTTTGCACATTGCTGTGTCGTTGCGCAGTTGTGTCCACAGGGTCAAAACAGGCCCGCCGTTGCAGCAGAGGGAGAAATCATCATGTTCCTGCGAGTTTCATGTCTTGCCTTGTCCGCGGTGCTGTTGAGCACCACCGCTTCGGCGGCGCCGGCGCCGAATCACGCCGCGCCTGCCGCCATGCAGCGGGTGGACGGCAACAATGTCGGCCGCGTCCGCCACAGCGGCGGCGGTGCCTTTGTCGAGACCCGTCCGGGTCGCTGGGTCGAGTTCGCCGACGACGGCACGCTCATCCATCGCTTCGACGAGACCAACCGCAGCCGCGATGCGGTCAACCTCTACGATCCGTCGCGCGGCGCGCGCGTGCGCCTCGACCTGCGCCGCGGCGACATCTCGGGCGTGCCGCGCTCGGGCTCGCCGCGCTTCCTCTACCGCATCACCGACGTCGACCCGCGCCGCAACAACGGCTGGGGCGACAATGGCGGTTGGGGCGAGGGCGGCTGGGGCCGTCCCGGCGGCGGTCGCCCCGGCGGCGGCGGCTGGGATCGCCCCGGTGGCGGCCGTCCGGGCGACGGCGGCTGGGATCGCCCCGGTGGCGGCCGTCCCGGTGACGGCGGCGGCTGGGGCACCGGCGGCGTGATCCGCGACATCGAGGTCGGCCCGATCTGGAATCAGTCCGACGCCGAGCGCAAGTGCCGCGACACTGCCCGCAACATGCGCGCCGAATGGACCGGCAACTGGCACACTACCGCCGAAGGCCGCCAGTCGGTCTGCTCGATCCGCTTCCAGCGCTGATCCGAACCCACCACCGCTGGCGCTCCGGCGCCGGCGGTGGCATGGGCAGGCGATGTTCAAGGATCGCGTGCTCTTCATCGACGGCGAGGCATTGGTGATCGACAAGCCCGCGGGCCTGCCGGTCGATCGTCCGCGGGACCGCGCGGAAAGCCTCGAGGACCTGCTCGACCAGCTCACCTTCGGGTTCCAGCGCCTGCCGGTGCCGGTCCACCGGCTCGACCGCGATACCAGCGGCTGCCTGTTGCTCGCCCGCAACCCCAAGGCGCTGAAGCGCTTCGCCCAGGCCTTCGAGGCTGGCGCCGTGGCCAAGCGATACTTGGCGATCCTCGAGGGCGAGCCCGCACTCGACAGCGGCACGATCGACTTGCCGCTGGCCAAGGTCTCGACCCGCGAGCAGGGCTGGCGGATGGTCGGCGATCCCAGGGGCAAGGCCTCGATAACCCGCTACAAGGTGATGGAGCGCAAGGGCGGCAGGAGCCTGGTCGCCTTCTATCCCGAGACCGGCCGCACCCATCAGATCCGCGTTCACGCGGCCGAAGGGCTGGGCGCGCCGGTGATGGGCGATCCGGTCTATGGCCGGGGCGGGCCGGCGATGATGCTGCATGCGGTCGAACTGACTCTCCCGCGCGAGGGCAAGGACGATATCCACGCCACCGCCCCGCTGCCGGTGCGCTTCCACAATGCCGGGTTCGGGCCCGGCTTCGGCCGTGGCTGAGATACCCGACGAGGCGATCGTCGAGGAGAAGTTCCTCGCCTCGACCGGCCCGGGCGGGCAGAACGTCAACAAGGTCGCCACCGCCGTCCAGCTGCGAATCGACGTGTTCAAGCTGGGCCTGGCATCCTATGCCTATCAGAAGCTCAAGACGCTGGCCGGCACCAAGCTGACCGCGGGCGGAGAGCTGGTGATCACCGCCCGCAAGTTCCGCACCCAGGAAGCCAACCGCGCCGATGCCCGCGAGCGCGTCGTCGAGCTGATCGCCAAGGCGCATGAGCGTGACGCGAAGCGGATCAAGACCAAGCCCAGCAAGGCGGCCAAGGCGCGGCGGGTGGACGAGAAGAAGGGGCGCAGCGCAGTGAAGGCGGGCCGAGGCAAGGTGCGGTTCGATTAGGGCGAGAACCCAAACAAGTATCTGATTTTCTTTCGTCATCCCCGCGTAGGCGGGGATCCAGGGCCAGGCGCGGAGCCGAGGTGGCCGGGGTGCTGTCCGCTCCGGACGGCGTTCGCACGGTGGTGCCGATATCCCGCATTACCCTGGATCCCCGCCTGCGCGGGGATGACGATTGAAGGAATATGAGTCCCCAACCTAGCGTTCCCGCGCAAGCCACCCGCGCGGGCTGGTGCCGGTCCAGCGCTTGAACGCGCGCGAGAAGGCGCTGGGATCGGAGAAGCCGACCAGATAGGCGGTCTCGTTCACCGAAGTCCGCCCGCCGCTCAGATAGTTGAGCGCCATGCGGTGGCGGAGCGCGTCGAGCACTGCCTCATAGCCGCTGTCCTCATCCTTCAGCCGGCGCTGAAGCGAGCGCTGGCTGAGCCCCAGTTTCCGGGCAACTGCCTCCATCGCGACATCGCCCCGGTGGAGCACCGGCACCAGCACGCCTTCGACCCGGCCGTGCATCGACTTGGCATTTTCCAGCTCTCGCACCAGCCGGTCGGCGCGTTCGCTGAGCACGCCAAAGGCATAGCGGCTGGGATTGTGCAGCGCGATGCCGAGCCAGGACGGATCGATCCGGATCGCGTTGCGATCGCTGGCGAAGGTCGCCGGCACGCCCAGCACCGCTTCATATTCGTCGGCATGGGCCGGGGCGGGATGGGTGACGTGCACCGCCAGCGCGAAGGGCGCGTCGGGGAAGTGGCGCCGCGTCTCGCCGATGAAGCGGGCCCAACTGGCCTCGGTCATCTCGGGAAAGGCATCGGGGTCGGCGCGGGTGTCGGTGAGCCAGGTGCCGCCGTCGCGCTGCTCGATCCGGAAGCGGGGCCCCGCCATCGCCAGATCGACTTCGGCGACGAGCCGGCCATAGCGATTCAGCTCGGCCAGCGCCTCGCCCATGGTGGGCGCGGCATAGCAGATGAGGCCGACCACCGAGAATTCGCGGAAATCATTGCCCGCGCCCAGATGCAGCGCGAGCGCGGGCATGCGGCACAGTTCCTTCGCGGTGCGCATCAGCGCCTGATAGCGGGCGAAGGGCACGCGGGTGTCGGGATCGGCAAGGCCGGCCGGATCGATCCCCGATCGCCGCGCCAGCTCGGCCGGGTCGGCGCCGCGGGCTACGGCGAAGCGCCATAGATAGCCGGCATAGCCCGCCGAGACGGTCGGCGCCCTTTGGCGCGCAAAGTCATGCTTTCCGGTCGGCATGGTCATGTCCGGGACCAGTCTCGCCGGGTTATCGACTCCTTGGCAAGTCCGGGAGGGAAGATGACCGAGAAGACCGTCGCCATGTGGAGCGTGAAGGCGCTCAGGGGTTCCGCCTTCTTCTGGTTCGCCGTCGCGACGACCGGTCAGCTGGCCTTCGTTCTCTACATCGCCGGCTTCTATGGCCGTGCCGCCGCCCGGGGCGATTTCGAGCGGTGGAACCAGGTGCTGGTCGGCGGCTATGTCCCGGGCGGGCTGGCCGGCAACCTCGTCCTCGCGATGCATCTCCTGCTCGCGGCGGTCATCACGCTGGGCGGCCCGCTCCAGCTCGTGCCCGCGATCCGCCGCCGCTGGCCGCGTGTGCATCGCTGGAACGGCCGCGCATACATGCTCACCGCGCTGCTGATCAGCCTGGGCGGGCTCTACATGGTATGGACCCGGGGCACGGCGGGCGGCCCGTCGCTGCGGATCGGAATCAGCCTGAACGGGCTGCTGATCATCGGCGCGGCAACGGTCGCCTGGCGCTTCGCCCGCCAGCGCCGCTTCGCCGAGCATCGCCGCTGGGCGCTGCGCACCTTCGTGCTGGCGAGCGGCGTGTGGTTCTTCCGCGTCGGGCTGATGTTCTGGATCCTCGCCAATCGCGGGCCGGTGGGCATCGGGCCGGATTTTGACGGCCCCTTCGTCCGCGCCTGGGCCTTTGGCTGCTATCTCGTGCCGCTGGCGCTGCTCGAGCTCTATCTGGCCGCCGAGCGGCGCGGGCCGTTGTCGCGCTTTGCCGCCGCCGCGGGGCTCGGGCTGCTCACGCTCGCGGCCGGGGTCGGCATTTTCGGCGCGGTGATGGCGATGTGGCTGCCGCGCCTGCTCGGTTGACCCCTCCCGCCGGAGCGCCGGATCGACTACATGGGGGTCATGTACGCCTTCGACATCGACACCGCCGACAAGACCGAACTCTATCGCGACCTCGCCGCCGCGCTCGACGCGCTCACCGCCGACGAGCCTGACGCGATCGCCAACATGGCGAACGTATCGGCGCTGATCTGGCAGTATCTGCCCGGCCTGAACTGGGCGGGCTTCTATCGCAACGTGAACGACGAGCTGGTGCTCGGGCCGTTCCAGGGCAAGGCCGCCTGCATCCGCATCCCCTTCGGCAAGGGCGTGTGCGGCACCGCCGCCGCGACGCGCGAGACGCAGCTGGTCGAGGACGTGCACGCCTTTCCCGGCCATATCGCCTGCGACGCGGCCAGCCGGTCCGAGCTGGTCGTGCCGATCGTCGTCCAGGGCGTCCTGCTCGGCGTGCTCGACCTCGACAGTCCCGATCCGGCCCGGTTCGACGCCGGCGACGCCGCCGGCTGCGAGGCGCTGATGCGCATCCTCGGTCCCCGTCTGGTCGGCTGACCCGGATCGGGACTCCGTTAAGCATAGGCAAAAGTGGCGCCCCGCACGCGCGGAGTTTAATTCTTTGGCAACCATCGGAGCAGCGCGCGCTCCGACACGGGGCGAAGGAGTATCGATATGCGTCACCTGTTGAAGCCGGCCCTGATGGCCTCGGCGCTGCTGGCAGCGATGCCCGCGGTTGCGCAGGTGGCTTCGCCCGGCCCCGTCTGGGGCGGCAGCGGCGGCCCGATCCCGGCGCCGGGCGGAGCCTATGGCGGGCGCAGCGTGCCGATGCCGCCGCCGCCGCGCGTTCCCGGCCCGCCGCCCGTCGTCCAGAACGGTCCTGGCGTGCCGACCGCCGGCGCGCGCGTCTGGCAGAATGGTCGCTGGATGGCGCTGCCGCCGCGCGGCCACGGCCAGGTCGGCCGGCCGAACGGGAATCGCTGGGGCGGCATGATCGGCGGCCGCTGGTATGCCGGTGCGCAGGCGCCGGGCGGCTGGAACGGGTATCGCCGGCTTGGCCGGGGCAACCATCTGCCCGGCTATTGGATGGGCGGCGGCTTCCGCATTCCCGATTATCTGAACTGGGGCCTCGCCGCGCCGCCCTATGGCTATTTCTGGGTCCGCTATTATGACGACGCCGTGCTGGTCGACGATCGCGGCGACGTGTGGGATTCGGTAAGCGGCATCGGCTGGGCCGATGCGGATTCCTGGGCGGATTCGAGCGGCGGCTATTCGAGCGCCTATAGCCGTTCGGGCACCGGTGCCGGCTATCGCGAGCCCATCCGGCCGATCGATCCGAACGACTATTATGACGATTATCCGTCGAACTATGCGCCGCCGGCACCGCCGCCGGGCGTGCAGGTCCAGGGCTATTACGGGTCGGGCGGTGCCTATTACGGCTCGGGCAGCTATCAGTCCGGCGCCTATTATTATGGTGCGCCGGTGGGCTCGACCGTGATCGTCACCATGCCTGCCGTGACCACGACCACTGTCGTGACCGAGGAAGTGACGACCTCCTATGTCCGCGCGGCGTCGCGCCGGGTGGTGCGCAAGGCGCCGGTGCGGCGATACAAGCCGCGGGTGCAGTGCTGCGTCTGCGGTTGCCGCTGACTTCGCGCCGCGCCGCATGGCGAATGCGCGGCGATCCCATATTGCGAGAATAGGCTCCCCTCCCCGGAAGGGCGGGGAGCTGGCGCGCTTCAGCGCCGTCCGAACGCCACCAGGCTCTCCGCTCCGTCCGCGCCGATCGCGGACACCCCGACGAAATTGTCGTCGACGATCACGCCTTTCAGGCTGACTTCGGTGCCGGTGACGTCGAGATGGTTCGTCCAGTCGCGCGCATCGGCTCGGCGCCAGTGGACGCGGTACTTGGCCGCGCCGGGCACCGCGGCCCATTTCACCGAGGTGTCGGAGGCGAGCGCGCCGCCGATCGTCACCTTGTCCGGCGCGGCCGGCGCCGCGGCCAGGCGGCGGATCGTCGCGACGTTGAGCGCCGTCACTCCGGCCAGATAGGGAAAGTCCATGCGGTCGACCGTGTCGCCCTTGCCGGGGGCGAGATCCTGGTGCTGCGCGTCGTAATTCTCGATCCCCACCGAGAAGCGCACCGCCGGATAGCCGAGCTTCTGGAACGGCGAATGATCGCCGCCGCGGCCGAACCGGTCGGGCCGGCGGACGAGAAAGGCGTCGAGCCCGCCAGGGAGCGTGCCTGCGACCTGGCCGATCGCCTTGGCGAGCGCGCGCGAGGGGCCGTCGTCCTCGCCGCCATCGGCACGCAGGCCCTGGAGCGCCTGGGGGGCGTCATTCTCGCCGAAGCTTTCGGAGAAGATGCGCACGCGGTCCGCCACCTTGCGTCCGTCGGTGCCGACCGTGTTGCCGACGATGTCGTTGTTGAGCACCGCGGTGACCGTCCAGCCACGTTCCCTCGCAGTCTCGGCGAGCAGCTGGCCGCCGAACAGCCCCTGCTCCTCGCCGGAGAGCGCAGCATAGACAATCGTCGCCCGGAACTTTTCCCTGGAGAGGATGCGCGCCGCCTCGAGCACCAGCGCGACGCCGGAGGCATCGTCATTGGCGCCGGGGGCATCGGCGGTGGTGTTCATCACGTCGCCGACCCGGCTGTCGATATGGCCCATCACGATGACGACTCGCCTGGGATCGCTGCCCGCCTGAAAGCCGAGCACGTCGACGATCTGTACGCCGTTCGGCGCACGGGGGCCGGTGAAGCCGCGCGCGATATTGGCCACTTCGATGCAATCGCACTGGTCGCCGAGCTTCGCGAGTTCGGCCGCGAACCAGCGGCGGGCGGCGCCGATGCCGCGGCTGGGGTGGTCCGCGTCCGAAAGGGTGTGGCGGGTGCCGAAGCCGACCAGCTTCTCGACGCTGGCCTTCAGCCGGGCGGGATCGGGCCTTTCCTGGGCCTGGGCAATGGCGGGGACAGCGAGGAGGAGCGGAGCGAGGGCGAGAATGCGCATGCGGCGAGAGTGGCGGGGGAGCGGGGGTGGGTCAATCGCCCCGGCCGTGCCCCCGGGGACAAGCGCCGGGGCGACGAGCTGGGGGCGCCTCGCGCAGTAGTTCGACGCGATAGTTCAACTCAGCCGGTCGATCGCATCCATGTCGAGCGCGCCGGGAATCACCATCAGCGGCACGGGCAGCTTGCCGGCATCCGATCCGGAGAAATGCGTGACCATCGGGCCCGGCGGCCCGCTTGCCGCGGCACCGAGGACCAGGGCGGCGATGTCGCGATTGGCGGCGATCATCTCGTGGACGATCTTGGGCCCGTCGCCTTCGCGCACGGTGATCGAGGGCTGGAGCCCCGATTCGGCGAACAGCGTGCCGGCCGCGCGCGCGACCAGCGCCTCGGCGCGTTCGCGCGCTTCCTCCTCGATCGTGGCCATCACGCCGCCCCATTGGACGAAGTCCGGCTTGGGAATCAGCGCGAGGATCTCGACGTTGCCGCCGGTCTTCACTGCACGCCGCGCGGCGAAGCGCAGCGCGATCTCGGCTTCCGGGCTTTCGTCGATCACCACCAGATAGGTGCGCATGGAAGGTTCCTCTTGGTCGTGCGTTACGTGCCCCGTAGCGTCAATTCCTGCAAGCGCGTCTCTTGACCCGGGGCGGGGGCGGCGCAAAGAGGGCCCGAACCTGTTCCGGGCTCCAATGACGGGAACCTTCATGTCGATCGAAATCAAGATGCCTGCGCTTTCCCCCACCATGGAAGAGGGCACCCTCGCCAAGTGGCTCGTGAAGGAGGGCGACACGGTGAAGTCCGGCGACCTCATGGCCGAGATCGAGACCGACAAGGCGACCATGGAGTTCGAAGCGGTGGATGAAGGCGTCATCGCCAGGATCCTCGTCCCCGAAGGCACCGACAATGTGAAGGTCGGTACCGTGATCGCCGTGCTGGCGGGCGAGGGCGAGGACGTCTCCTCGGCCGCCGCGTCGCCGGTGCCGACTCCGGCGCCCGCGCCTGCGGCGGCTGCCGCTCCGGCTCCGGCTCCGGCCGCCGCGCCGGCTCCGGCGCCCGCCCCGGCCCAGCCGGCCGCCGCCTCGGGCGACCGGGTCAAGGCGAGCCCGCTCGCCAAGCGCCTTGCCGCCGAAAAGGGCGTCGACCTGACTGGCGTCGCCGGCTCGGGCCCGAACGGCCGCATCGTGAAGGCGGACATCGAGGGCGCGAAGCCGGGCGCCGCCCCTGCCGCCGCACAGGCGCCCGTTGCGGCCGCTCCTGCCGCAGCCGCAGCCGCTCCGGCCGAGCACAAGCCGGTCTGGTGGGACGAATCGATCCCGCACGAGGCCGAGAAGCTCTCGAACATCCGCAAGACGATCGCGCGCCGCCTCACCGAGTCGAAACAGACCGTCCCGCACATCTATCTCACGCTCGACATCCGGCTCGACGCCCTGCTCAAGCTGCGCGGCGACCTGAACAAGGCGCTCGAGGCGCGCGGCGTGAAGCTGTCGGTCAACGACCTGCTGATCAAGGCGCTCGGCGTGGCGCTGGCCCAGGCGCCCAGGTGCAACGTCACCTACACCGGCGACCAGCTGATCAAGTATAGCCGGTCCGACGTGTCGGTGGCCGTCTCGACTCCGACCGGGCTGATCACGCCGATCATCCGCGACGCGGCGAACAAGGCGGTCTCGGCGATCTCGACCGAGATGAAGGACCTGGCGGCGCGCGCCCGCGACGGCAAGCTGAAGCCCGAGGAATATCAGGGCGGCACCGCGTCGCTCTCGAACATGGGCATGTTCGGCATCAAGCAGTTCGAGGCGGTGATCAATCCGCCCCAGGGCATGATCATGGCGATCGGCGCCGGCGAGAAGCGCCCGTACATCGTCGACGACGCGCTGGGCGTGGCGACGGTGATGTCGGCCACCGGCAGCTTCGATCACCGTGCGATCGACGGTGCCGATGGCGCCGAGATGATGAAGATCTTCAAGGAGCTCGTCGAGAATCCCTTCGGGATGATCGCCTGAACCGGAGGGCGCGGCCATGCGCGTGCTGATCGAAGTGGTGCACATCGCGATCGGGCTGATCGCCGCGGCGTTGATTTCCGCGGCGGCCGCCTGGTCCTATCCGCGCGCGACCGGCGACATCTGGCTGGTCGGCTATGCCTGCATGATCGCCGTGGTGCTGATGGGCGTCGGCCCGGTGCGCCGGGCCTTTGCCGAGGACAAGGCCCGGCTTGCCGGGGCCAGGCCGGCCGGCACGGAGCCGCGTGCCGATGGTTGAGGGTGGCGCCACGCCCCCGCAGCAGCAGCCGGCGATTCGCGTGAGCACCATGCCTGCGGATGCCAATGCCTATGGCGATATCTTCGGCGGCTGGCTGATGGGCCAGATGGACCTCGCCGCCGGGCTGGTCGCCGCGCGCCATGCGCGCGGGCGGGCGGTCACCGTCGCGGTGGAGGGCATGAAGTTCCACGCGCCAGTCTCGGTGGGCGACGAAGTCTCGGTGTTCGCCGACATCGTCAAGGTGGGGCGCACCTCGATGACGATCGACGTCCAGTCCTGGCGCCGCGCCCGGCATTCCGAGGAAAGCTGCCTGGTCACCCAGGCGCAGTTCGTGTTCGTCGCGGTGGACGAGCACAAGCGGCCGCGGCCGGTGGACGCGGCCCCGGCCAACCCTATCTGATACAGAACCTATAAGCGGAAGGACTCCCCCCTTGGCTGACACCTATGACGTGATCGTGCTCGGTTCGGGCCCCGGCGGCTATGTCGCGGCGATCCGCGCCGCGCAGCTCGGCCTCAAGACGGCGATCGTCGAGCGCGAGCTGCTGGGCGGCATCTGCCTCAACTGGGGCTGCATCCCCACCAAGGCGCTGCTCCGCTCGTCCGAGATCTATCACTATATGCAGCACGCCAAGGATTACGGGCTGGTCGCCGAGAAGATCAGCGCCGACCTGGACGCAGTGGTGAAGCGTTCGCGCGGCGTCGCCAAGCAACTCAACCAGGGCGTCACGCACCTGATGAAGAAGAACAAGATCACGGTGCACATGGGCACCGGCGTGCTGACTGCGCCGGGCAAGCTGACCGTGACTTCGGAGGACGGCAGGAAGACCGATCTCGAGGCGAAGAACATCATCGTCGCCACCGGCGCCCGCGCCCGCGACCTGCCCTTCGCCCCGGCGGACGGCAAGCGGATCTGGACCTATCGCACCGCGATGACTCCGCCCGAGATGCCGACCAAGCTGCTCGTCATCGGCTCGGGCGCGATCGGCGTGGAGTTTGCCAGCTTCTACAACGACATGGGTGCCGAGGTGACCATCGTCGAGATGCTCGACCGGATCGTGCCGGTGGAAGACAAGGACGTCTCCGCGCATCTGGAGAAGCAGTTCAAGAAGCAGGGGATGGACATCCGCACCGCGACCGGCGTCGAGAAGATCGACGTGACGGGTTCGGGCGTGAAGGCCTCGATCAAGGGCAAGGACGGCAAGGTCACCGTCGAGGCGTTCAGCCACGTCATCGTCGCGGTCGGCATCGTGCCGAACACCGAGAATATCGGGCTGGAGACGCTGGGCGTGAAGACCGAGCGCGGCCATATCGTCACCGATGCGGCCTGCAAGACCAATGTGCCCGGCCTCTATGCGATCGGCGACGTCACCGCGCCGCCGTTCCTCGCGCACAAGGCCAGCCATGAGGGCGTGATCGCTGCCGAGGCGATCGCCGGCAAGCATCCGCACGCGATGGACGTGCGCAACATCCCGGGCTGCACCTATTGCCACCCGCAGATCGCGTCGGTCGGCCTCACCGAGGCCAAGGCCAGGGAAGCAGGCTATGAAGTGAAGGTCGGCAACTTCCCCTTCATCGGCAACGGCAAGGCGATCGCGCTGGGCGAGGCCGAGGGCTTTGTGAAGACGGTGTTCGACGCCAAGACCGGCGAGTTGCTCGGCGCGCACATGATCGGCGCGGAAGTGACCGAGATGATCCAGGGCTATACCATCGGCAAGACGCTGGAGACGACCGAGGCGGAGCTGATGGAGACGGTGTTCCCGCACCCGACGATCAGCGAGACGATGCACGAAGCCGTGCTCGGCGCCTATGGCCGCGCGCTCCACATCTAGCCGGTCTTCACGCTTTGTTGCCGATCTCCTGCCATGTTCGCCCGAACTGGTCGGAGATTCGGCGTGCGCATGTTCAAGCTGATCCTGTCGCTGCTCCCCCTCGTCTTCATCGGGGGGCTGCTGTTCTATTTCACCGGCTTCGAAGGCTGGAACGGTGGGGATTTCACCCAGGGGCTGGGGCCGACGATACTCGGGCTGGGCGCGATAGGGCTGCTCTTCTGCGCCCCGCTTGCCTTCCGGCTGTTCAAGCTGGTCATCACTCCGCGCGGTCCCGCGACGGCGAAGAAGGGCGATGTGGAGGAGGAGGGGTCGAGCTTCGACGCCGATGCCGCGCTCGACCGCTATCTCGCGCGCAAGGCGGCGGCCGGGGAGGCGATGCCCGAAGCGCCCACGGCCTTCCCCCGGGGCGACGCCCCGCCGCGCCCGGTGTTCGGCCGCAAGATCGGCTAGGAGCCCTGCGTTGAGGCGCGTGTCGCCCGCGGCCCGGGCGGCGCTCGCCGCTTTGCTGCTCTGCCTCGCCATGCTCGCGCTGTTCTGGCCGGGCGTCGCGATGTTCGACACGCTCAACCAATATGCCCAGCTGCGCTCCGGCAGCTATGACGACTGGCACCCGCCGGTGATGGCGCGGCTCTGGGCGCTGTTCCATGCGGCGGGCTGGCACGGCCAGGCGCCGATGTTCCTGATCCAGATGCTGCTCTGCTGGATCGGCCTGGGCCTGTTCGCGGCGGCGCTGGCCCGGCGGGGGGCGCGGATCGCGGCGATCGCGGTGCTGCTGCTCGGCATCTGGCCGCCGATCGCCGGCTGGCAGGTGATGGTGCTGAAGGACGCGCAGATGGCAGGCGCGCTGCTCGCCGCCACCGGCCTCGCCGCCTGGTGGCGGCTGCAGGACCGGCCGCTGCCGCGCTGGGCGGCGCTGCTCGTCGGCCTGTTGCTGCTCTATGCGACGCTGGTCCGCATCAACGCGGTGTTCGCCACCGTGCCGCTCGCTTTCGGGCTGTTGGGGGCGGGGACGTGGCGGCGCCCGGTGCGGCGCGGGGCGATGATGCTGGCGGCAATGGTCGCGGTGCTCGCGGCGCTGCCGCTGGTCAATCACGGGCTGCTGCGCGCCGGCGCCAGCGAGGTCGGACGGGCGCTGCCGACCTATGATCTGGCCGGCATCGCGCATCATGCCGGCCCGGAGGCCGTGCCGGTGCTGCCGGCAGAGGTGTGGCGCGCGGCCGAGGCGGAGCGGTGCATCCGGCCCATCCTCTGGGATCCGCTCGGCGATCGCTGCGACTTTGTGGCGGAGGGGCTTGCGATCACTGCGCCGGGCCGCAAGCTCACCGAAGCCTGGCTGCTGACGATCGCGCGCCATCCGGTCGCCTATGCCGAGCATCGGCTGGCGCATTGGAATGCGACGATGCGCTGGCTGGTCCCCTGGCGCTATCCGCTGGCCGCGCCCCAATGGGATTCGGAGCCCAACATGCTGGGGATCGGCTCTCCGTCGCCACGAAGCGAACCATTCCAGCAGCTTGCGGGGATGCTCGCCGAGAGCCCGCTCGGCGCGCCGATATTGTGGCTGACCGCGGCGCTCGCGGTGCTGGCGCTGGCCTGGCGGCACGACGGGGCGCGCAGCCGGCTCGCGGTCACGCTCGCGCTGTCCGCGGTGCTGACCGAGCTGGCGTTCCTGGTGATCAGCGTCGCCGCCGACTATCGCTACCATCTGTGGGCGATGCTCGCGACCGGGCTGGCCGCTGCGCTGGTGGCGGGCATGCCCATGTCGCGGCGCGGCCGGGGGATCGCGCTTGCGGCATTGCTGCTGATCGGAGCGACGAGCTTCGCGGCGCGGATCGCGCTGCCACCTGTCGGAGAAACTTACACCGATGCGGCCGGATAAATCCGCCGCTACGGGAAACCCCTGATAGGGGGAACCGTTACGCATGGGTAACATGACGTTAACGGAGAGACGGGTGGCCCAACGCGACGACCATGAGGAGATCCGGCGCAAGTTTCACGAAGTGGTGAACATGGCGCCGGAAGAGATCGAGGACTGGCTGGAGACCGCGGAGAGCCGCAAGGTCGGCCTCAAGCGGGATGGCGGGGAGAGCGTGGGCCATGCCTCTGGCCGCCGGATCGTCGGCATCCTGCGGACGCCGGAGGAGGATCTCGACGGCGGCGACTATGCGCACATGCGCAAGGTGGTCGGCTTCGTCGCCCGCCACCGCGCGCAGGGGCCGCACGAGGAGTATCGGATTCCCACTTCGCGCTGGCGCTATTCGCTGATGAACTGGGGGCATGATCCGCTGAAGGCGTGATATCCCCGCTCGGGCCGTCAGCTCCGCCGGGCATATTCCCCGGTCAGCGTCTCCCAGTCGTTCCAGTCGGGATCGCCCGGATAGCTGTGCACCGCACCGGTCTCGACCCAGGGGAGCTTCTCGCCGGCCCAGGTCTCCAGGAACGGCGGCCGGTCGTCGGGCGCGTCGAGCATCGTCGTGCGGACATTGACGAACCAGTCGATCCCTTCGGCCCGGGTGAAGACCCAGCTCTTGCAGCGATCGCAGTGATAGTGATGGGCGACGGGGCCGTGCAGGCCGCCGATCACCGGCTCGCCCCGGAGCAGTTCGAAGGCCGCGGCGGGCATGGTCAGCGTGAGCGAGAAGGCGCTGCCGGTCATCTTCTGGCAGCCGGTGCAGTGGCAGGCGCTGGTCAGCATCGGCGCGCCGGTCAGGCGGAAGCGCAGTTCGCCGCAGCGGCAGCCGCCGTCATGTGCCTGGGTCCAGTCGGTCATTCGGTATCTCCCTCGGTTCGCCGCGTCGCGCCGCGATAGCCGGAACGGCGCCCGCATGCTCGCGTTCCTTTTCCTGAAACAGGAGGAATGCCTGGATGGACAGATACTTCTTCGCGCTCGGCCTGGGGCCGGCCTTCGCACTGGGCGCCTGTGGCGGCAGCGAGCCGATCACCACGGTCGACAATATCGTCGCCCCCGACACGATCCTCCCTGGAAACGGCGCGAACGTTGCGGCTGGCGCGGTAGCGACGACCGGCCAGGCCTTCGCCGACACGGTCGGCGCGAGCAACGCCTATGGGATGGAAGCGGGCAAGCTTGCCCGGCAAAAGGCGACCGCGCCTGCGCTCAGGGATCTTGGCGGAGCAATGGTGCGGGCGTGTGCCGAATCGACTGCCGGCCTGGGGGCCGCGGGCGCGAGGGCGCGGCCGGCGATCGTTCCCGATCCCAGGCCGAGCGCCGGCCAGGCCGCGGACCTGGAGACGCTGCGCCAGGCGACGGGCGCGGACTTCGACGCCACCTACAAGGCGCAACAGGCGGCCGCGCAGGAGAAAGTGCTGGCGGCGGTCGAGGATTATGCCGCGAACGGCACCGTGCCGGCGCTCAGGGCCTTTGCCGCGAAGAGCGTGCCGGAAGCGCGGGCGCAGCTGGACAAGGTGAGGGGGCTATAGACGCGCCTTCCCGCTTCACTCCGGCGCGGGGAAGAGGAGTGCAAAAGGAAAGGGCGCGTTCCGCCGGGGAGCGCGCCCTTTCCGGTTTCGCGAGAAACCAAAGCCTATTCGTTCGCCGCCGCCGCAAAGGGAGAAGGCGCAGCCTCGACCGGGCGCGGGCCCGCCGGGGCCGCTGCCGGGACGGTGCTCATGTGCTTCAGGCGCCCGTCGATATGGCCGCCATTCTCGATGGTGATGTTCTCATATTCGACATCGCCGGTGATCTTGGCCGAGCGCTCGATGGTGAGCTGGCGCACGCGCACCGTGCCTTCGATCGCGCCGGCGAGACGCGCGGTCTCGGCGGTGACGTTGCCGAAGACCTGGCTGTCGGCGCCCTGGGCCAGGCTGCCGCAATTGACGTCGCCTTCGATGCGGCCGTCGATGTGCAGGTCCGCGCTCGCCGAAACATTGCCGGTCACGGTCACGTCCGGACCGATCACCGAGAACATGCCGCGCTTGCCCCCGTTGCCGCTGCTCTGCTGCGGCGGTGCCGGCGGCATCGCCGGACGTTCGTCGCGATCGCGACCACGATTATTACCGTTGAACATTCACGCTACTCCCCAATTCGGAACCCGAATCCCTGGCGATTTCCCTAGCATAATGCAGGGGAGCAGGCATCGGCGAAAAGCGCGGCCAAAAGCGGGGCACGCGTTCCAGAGAGGGATTGTCGTTCGCGGCGGGGCAGCGGGCGCGGCAACGCCATGCGGCGGCCAGCATCGTCCCGCCGGCGGCCGTCGCGGCGAGGGGGCCGGCGCCAAGCGCGGCAAGCGTGCCGGCGAGCGCCAGCGCCGCGGCGAATCGCTCGGCCGGCAACAGCGTGACGGCGAGCGCCGCGGGCACGAGCAGGGCGGCGGCGCCGATGTGCGGAAAGACGATCAGCGGCACGAGCGCGGCGGGTAGCGCCGCCCGGGCGGCCGGGCCGGGGGGCAGGGCGGTCAGCTGGGCGAGGTGCCAGGCGAGGAAGCCCGCGCCACCGGTGAGCGCGAGCCCGAACAGCTCCCAGGAGAGCAGGCCGGCGGGGCTGGCGAGCGGCGGGCCGAAGCCGCCCAGCAGCAGAGTCGCGGCCAGCGCGGCCAGCGCGGCGGCAAGGGGCTTGAAGCGGGGAGCGTGACGAACCATCCGCCGGCTCTAGCCCGGCGGAGGTTGACGCTCTCTTATCCTCCGGCCGACTCAGTTGACCCGCTCGCTGCCCGTCGCTATAGGCGCCCCCGTTCCGCGAGGGGCCGGTATTCCGGCGCATATCCCGCGCGGGGCAAGAGCTGAACGTTGCTGGAGACGCAATGGCCCGGGGGGTCAAGGACACCCGGGGCCTTTTCGTATTTCTCGTACCAGGGTTCCAGCAAAGTAACCGCCGGCCATGCCGGTAACATAAGGTGAAGGGCTTCATGCCGACGATCAACCAGCTGGTCCGCAAGGGCCGCGAACTGCAGAAGACCAAGTCGAAGGTCCCTGCGATGGAGCAGAACCCGCAGAAGCGCGGCGTCTGCACCCGCGTCTACACGACGACTCCGAAGAAGCCGAACTCGGCGCTCCGCAAGGTTGCCAAGGTCCGCCTGACCAACCAGCGCGAAGTCATCTCGTACATCCCGGGCGAAGGCCACAACCTGCAGGAGCACTCGGTGGTGCTGATCCGCGGCGGCCGTGTGCGCGACCTTCCGGGCGTGCGCTATCACGTCCTGCGCGGCGTGCTCGATACCCAGGGTGTCAAGGACCGTCGCCAGTCGCGTTCGAAGTACGGCGCCAAGCGTCCGAAGTAATCACAGCCATAGTAAGCCCCGGACGGGTTCCGGATCGGCTGAAGTTTGTAAAGGAAGTTTCAGATGGCTCGTCGTCGTCGCCCCGAAAAGCGGGAAATCCTGCCGGACCCCAAGTTCGGTGACATCGTTCTTTCGAAGTTCATGAACTCGGTGATGCTGGACGGCAAGAAGTCCGTCGCCGAGGGCATCGTCTATTCGGCCCTGGAAACCGTCGAGACCCGCGCCAAGCGCGATCCGATCGGCGTGTTCCATGACGCGCTGAACAACATCAAGCCGGGCATCGAGGTCCGCAGCCGCCGCGTCGGCGGTGCGACCTATCAGGTGCCGGTGGAAGTCCGTCCGGAGCGTGCCCAGGCGCTCGCGATCCGCTGGCTGATCTCGTCGGCCCGCAACCGCAGCGAGAACACCATGTCGGCCCGCCTCTCGGGCGAACTGCTCGATGCTTCGAACAACCGCGGCAACGCAGTGAAGAAGCGCGAAGACACCCACCGTATGGCCGAGGCGAACCGCGCCTTCAGCCACTACCGCTGGTAAGTCTTTCTCCAGCGCCGGCACGTCTGGCGCTGGAAATTTTCGTTCCTACATATCGGGGAGCCGGATCGTCCGGCTCCCCACATCCTTAAGGAAACCAGGTCATGGCCCGCAGCCATCCGCTCGAGCGTTACCGCAATATCGGCATCATGGCGCACATCGACGCCGGCAAGACGACGACGACCGAGCGCATCCTCTACTACACCGGCAAGTCCTACAAGATCGGCGAAGTGCACGAAGGCACCGCGACGATGGACTGGATGGAGCAGGAGCAGGAGCGCGGCATCACCATCACGTCGGCCGCAACGACGTGCAAGTGGCGCGCGGAAGAGGGCAAGGGTGAAGAGCACCTGATCAACATCATCGACACCCCGGGCCACGTCGACTTCACCATCGAAGTCGAGCGTTCGCTGCGCGTGCTCGACGGTGCGGTCGCCTGCTTCGACGGCGTCGCCGGCGTGGAGCCGCAGTCGGAGACGGTGTGGCGCCAGGCGGAGAAGTACAAGGTTCCGCGCATGTGCTTCGTCAACAAGCTCGACCGTACCGGCGCGAGCTTCGAGCGCTGCGTCGACATGATCAAGGACCGTCTGGGCGCCCGCCCGGCCGTCCTGTATCTCCCGATCGGCATCGAGGGCGGTTTCAAGGGCCTGGTCGACCTGGTCGAGAACCGCGCGATCATCTGGCTCGAGGAGTCGCTGGGCGCGAAGTTCGAATATCAGGACATCCCGGCCGACCTGGCCGATGCCGCCGCGACCGCGCGTGCCGAGCTGATCGAAATGGCCGTCGAGCAGGACGACGCGCTGATGGAAGCGTATCTCGAGGGCAACGAGCCGTCGGTCGCCGACCTGAAGAAGCTGATCCGCAAGGGCACGCTGAACTTCTCGTTCGTTCCGATCGTCTGTGGCTCGGCGTTCAAGAACAAGGGCGTGCAGCCCCTGCTCGACGCCGTGGTCGACTATCTGCCGAGCCCGCTCGACATTCCCGACGTGCAGGGCGTGAAGCTCGACGGCGAGACCCCGGATTCGCGTCCGGCGTCGGACACCGCGCCGCTTTCGCTGCTCGCCTTCAAGATCATGAACGATCCGTTCGTCGGCTCGCTCACCTTCGCCCGCATCTATTCGGGCACCCTCACCAAGGGCCAGTATCTGAACTCGGTGAAGGACAAGAAGGAGAAGATCGGCCGCATGCTCCTGATGCACGCGAACTCGCGTGAGGACATCGAGGAAGCGCGCGCCGGCGACATCGTCGCGATCGCGGGCCTCAAGGAGACCACGACCGGCGACACGCTGTGCGACACGGCGCACCCGATCATCCTGGAGCGCATGGAGTTCCCGGAGCCGGTGATCGAGCTGTCGGTGGAGCCGAAGACTAAGGCCGACCAGGAGAAGATGGGCCTCGCCCTGAACCGCCTGGCCGCCGAGGATCCCTCGTTCCGCGTTTCGACCGATCACGAATCGGGCCAGACCATCATCAAGGGCATGGGTGAGCTCCATCTCGAGATCCTGGTCGACCGCATGAAGCGCGAGTTCAAGGTCGAGGCGAATGTCGGCGCGCCGCAGGTGGCGTATCGCGAGTATCTCGCGAAGCCGGTGGACATCGACTACACGCACAAGAAGCAGTCGGGCGGCACCGGCCAGTTCGGCCGCGTCAAGGTCAAGCTGACTCCGGGCGAGCGCGGCTCGGGCTTCGTCTTCAAGGACGAAGTGAAGGGCGGCAACGTGCCGAAGGAGTATATCCCGGCGATCGAGAAGGGCTTCCGCGAGACGGCGATGACCGGCTCGCTGGTCGGCTTCCCGATCATCGACTTCGAAGTGCTGCTGTATGACGGTGCGTATCACGACGTCGACTCGTCGGCGCTCGCGTTCGAAATCACCGCCCGCGCGGCGATGCGCGAAGCGGCCCAGAAGGCCGGCATCAAGCTGCTCGAGCCGGTGATGAAGGTCGAGGTCGTCACGCCCGAGGATTATCTCGGCGACGTCATCGGCGACATCAACAGCCGCCGTGGCCAGATCCAGGGCACCGACAGCCGCGGCAACGCGCAGACGGTCGAGGCGATGGTGCCGCTGGCCAACATGTTCGGCTATGTGAATCAGCTCCGCTCGTTCACCCAGGGCCGCGCGCAGTACAGCATGCAGTTCTCGCATTACGACGAAGTGCCGCCGAATGTGGCCGACGAAGTGAAGGCGAAGCTGGCGTAACCAGGAATCAGCCGCTATGGGGCTCGCCTTCCGGCGAATCCCCTGGCGGCGCGGAAACAGAGATCAGAAGGTAGGAAAACAATGGCGAAGGCAAAGTTTGAGCGGAACAAGCCGCACCTCAACATCGGCACCATCGGCCACGTCGACCATGGCAAGACGTCGCTGACCGCCGCGATCACCAAGGTTCTGGCCGAGAACGTCGCGGGTAACGCCGCCGTCGACTTCGCCAACATCGACAAGGCTCCGGAAGAGCGCGAGCGCGGCATCACTATCTCGACCGCGCACGTCGAGTATGAGACCGACAAGCGTCACTATGCGCACGTCGACTGCCCGGGCCACGCCGACTATGTGAAGAACATGATCACCGGCGCCGCGCAGATGGACGGCGCGATCCTCGTGGTCGCCGCCACCGACGGCCCGATGCCGCAGACCAAGGAGCACATCCTGCTCGCCCGTCAGGTCGGCGTGCCGACCATGGTCGTGTTCCTGAACAAGGTCGACCTGGTCGACGACGAGGAAATCCTCGAGCTCGTCGAGATGGAGATCCGCGAAGAGCTGTCGCGTCGCGAGTTCGACGGCGACAATATTCCGATCATCCGTGGTTCGGCCACCGCCGCGCTCTCGGGCTCGGACGACAAGCTCGGCAAGGACGCGATCCTGGCCCTCATGGCCGCCGTCGACGAGTCGATCCCGCAGCCGGATCGTCCGCTCGACAAGCCGTTCATGATGCCGATCGAAGACGTGTTCTCGATCTCGGGTCGCGGCACCGTGGTGACCGGCCGCGTCGAGACCGGCGTCGTCAAGGTGGGCGAGGAAGTCGAGATCGTCGGCATCCAGGAGAACGTCCGCAAGACCACCGTCACGGGCGTCGAAATGTTCCGCAAGCTGCTCGACCAGGGCGAGGCCGGCGACAACATCGGCGCGCTGATCCGCGGCGTGGGCCGTGACGAAGTCGAGCGTGGCCAGGTTCTGGCCAAGCCGGGTTCGATCAAGCCGCACACCGACTTCAAGTCGGAAGTGTACGTGCTGTCGAAGGACGAGGGTGGCCGTCACACGCCGTTCTTCGCCAACTATCGTCCGCAGTTCTACTTCCGCACCACCGACGTGACCGGCACGATCGAGCTGCCGGAAGGCACCGAGATGGTGATGCCGGGCGACAACGTCGCGCTGGGCATCAAGCTCATCGCGCCGATCGCCATGGACGTGGGCCAGCGCTTCACGATCCGCGAAGGCGGCCGCACCGTGGGTGCCGGCGTCGTCGCCGAGATCCAGAAGTAAGCTTGGGCACACGCCGCAAGGCTTGAACCGAGTAAAGCAGCCGCCCGGCGCTCTCAAAAAAGAGTGTCGGGCGGTTGCCTTTTAATGAGGGCCGCTGTAAGGGCGCGCCTTCGGTTTTGGGTACAGCATAGAAGTCCGGCAACGGGCTCCGCTCTTTCGCATTGGTAGGGACATGGAAACGCAGAATATCCGTATTCGCCTGAAGGCGTTCGATCATCGAGTGCTCGACCAGGCGACCGGCGACATCGCCGACACTGCGCGCCGCACCGGCGCTCTCATCCGTGGCCCGATCCCGCTTCCGACGAAGATCGAGAAGTTCACGGTCAACCGTGGCCCCCACATCGACAAGAAGTCGCGCGAGCAGTTCGAAGTGCGCACCTACAAGCGCATGCTCGACATCGTGCAGCCGACTCCGCAGACCGTGGACGCGCTGATGAAGCTCGACCTGGCTGCCGGCGTCGACGTCGAGATCAAGCTGGCCTGAGCCAGTTGAAGCCCCTGCGAAAGCGGGGGCTTTCTCCTTCCGCCGCATTCCCGCAGAGGAATGCAGGTGAAGGGGTGGACAGGGAAGCGCTGCTGACGTAAAGGCGCGCCTCCACACGAGATTCGCGATTCCCTTTTGAGGGATTCGCCGGTTCCTCCACCGGATCGATCCCGATCCGAAGCAAGGAACCCGGAGGGCGCCAAGCGCGCGCTCACATCGCGATAGGGATACCGCCGGCCTCTTCGGAGAACCGGGCCTGCGTCCCCCGTCGCCTCTTCCTTCGGGGAGGGGTTCAGCCCGGACGGGGGCTCGCATCATATTTTCGGGCTGAGGCACGCACCCGCGGGAATTCCCCCTCGGGTGCCTATGCATAGGAGCAACTGGTCATGCGCACTGGCGTGATCGCGAAGAAGTTGGGGATGACCCGCCTGTTCCAGGACGACGGCCGCCACGTGCCCGTCACCGTCCTGGCGCTCGAAGGCGTGCAGGTCGTCTCCGTCCGCGAAAAGGATCGCGACGGCTATACCGCCGTCCAGCTCGGCGCCGGCACGGCGAAGAGCAAGAATGTCGCCAAGCCGCAGCGCGGCCATTTCGGCAAGGCCGAAGTCGAGCCCAAGGCGGTGGTCCATGAGTTCCGCGTCGACGCGGACGGCCTGCTCGAAGTGGGCGCCGAGATCTCGGCCGACCATTATGTCGCCGGCCAGTTCGTCGACATCCAGGGCAAGACGCAGGGCAAGGGCTTTGCGGGCGGCATGAAGCGTTGGGGCTTCGGCGGTCTGCGCGCCACCCACGGCGTCTCGGTCTCGCACCGCTCGCTCGGTTCGACCGGTCAGCGCCAGGATCCGGGCAAGGTCTTCAAGAACAAGAAGATGGCCGGCCACATGGGCGACAAGTTCCGCACCCAGCAGAACCTCGAGATCGTCGGCACCGACGTCGAGCGCGGCCTGATCTTCGTCAAGGGCTCGGTCCCTGGCTCGAAGGGCGGCTGGCTGTTCGTGAAGGACGCCGTGAAGGTCGCCCGCCCCGACGCCGCGCCGTTCCCGGCCGGCATCAAGTCGGTCGCCAACAACAACGACACCGCCCCCGCGGAGACCCCGGCTGAAGTGACCGAGGCCCCCGAGGCGACCGAAGGCCAGGAGGGCTAAGTGAAGGTCAAGGTTCAAACCCTCGACGCCAAGGCATCGGGCGACATCGAGCTCAACGACGGCGTCTTCGCTGTCGAGCCGCGCGCCGACATCCTGCACCGCGTCGTCACCTGGCAGCTCGAGAAGCGCCGCGCCACCGCGCGCGGCACCCGCGAGCGCGCCGACGTCGCCCGCTCGGGCAAGAAGTTCGGTCGCCAGAAGGGCGGCGGCACCGCCCGTCACGGCGATCGCCGCGCCCCGGTGTTCATCGGCGGCGGTAAGGCGCACGGCGCTCGCGTTCGCGACTTCAATCCGTCGCTGAACAAGAAGATCCGCGCGCTCGGCCTGAAGATGGCCCTCAGCAGCCACGCCAAGGCGGGTTCGCTGATCGTCGTCGACGCGTTCAGCACCGCCAAGACCGCGGAGCTCAAGGCGCAGTTCGCCAAGCTCGGCACCGGCAAGACCGCGCTGGTGATCGACGGCGAGGCCGGCAACGGCTTCCTGGCCGCGCGCAACCTGATCGGCGTGAACGTCCTCCCCGCGGTGGGCGCCAACGTCTACGACATCCTGAAGCACGACACGCTGGTCCTGACCCGCGCTGCCGTCGAGAAGCTGGAGGCGCGCTTCAATGGCTAAGAAGCAGGCAGCCGCGATCGACAACCGTCATTATGACGTGATTGTCGCGCCGCACATCACCGAGAAGTCGACGCTCGTCTCCGAGCACAACGCCGTTGTGTTCAAGGTCGCCGGCGACGCCACGAAGCCCGAGATCAAGGCCGCCGTCGAGGCGCTCTGGAAGGTCAAGGTGACCGGCGTCAACACGATCGTCCAGAAGGGCAAGACCAAGAAGTGGAAGGGCGCCCCCTACAAGCGCTCTGACGTGAAGAAGGCTATCGTGACGCTCGCCGACGGCGACCAGATCGACGTGACCTCGGGGGTCAATTCGTAATGGCACTCAAGAATTACAATCCGACGTCGCCTGGCGTCCGCGGCCTGATCCTGATCGACCGTTCGGCCCTGTACAAGGGTCGCCCGGTCAAGGCGCTGACCGAGGGCAAGACCAAGACCGGCGGCCGCAACAACAAGGGCCATGTGACCTCGCGCGGTATCGCCGGCGGCCACAAGCAGCGCTATCGCATCATCGATTTCAAGCGCCGCCTGTGGGACGTCGAGGGCACCGTCGAGCGGATCGAATATGATCCCAACCGCACCGCCTTCATCGCGCTGGTCAACTACGGCGCCGACGAGAACGGCAAGGACCGCGTCGCCTATATCATCGCGCCGCAGCGCCTCGCCGTCGGCGACAAGGTGATCGCCGGCAAGAAGACCGACGTGAAGCCGGGCAATGCCATGGAGCTGTCGTCGATGCCGGTCGGCACCATCGTCCACAATGTGGAGATGAAGCCGGGCAAGGGCGGCCAGATCGCGCGTTCGGCGGGCACCTATGTGCAGGTCGTCGGCCGCGACCGCGGCATGGTCATCGTCCGCCTGAACTCGGGCGAGCAGCGCTACATCCACGGCAACTGCATGGCGACGGTCGGTGCGGTGTCCAACCCGGACAACCAGAACACCAACCTCGGCAAGGCCGGCCGCAACCGCTGGAAGGGCATCCGCCCGCTGACCCGCGGTGTCGCGAAGAACCCGGTCGACCACCCGCATGGCGGTGGTGAAGGCCGGACCTCGGGCGGCCGCCACCCGGTCACCCCGTGGGGCAAGCCGACCAAGGGTGCGCGCACCCGCCACAACAAGGCGACGGACAAGATGATCATCCGCAGCCGTCACGCGAAGAAGAAGGGCTAACCGATGGCTCGCTCCGTTTGGAAGGGTCCGTTCGTGGACCTCCACCTGCTCAAGAAGGCGCAGACCGCGCAGGAGCAGGGCACCCGCGCCGGTCCGATCAAGACCTGGTCGCGCCGCTCGACGATCCTGCCGGACTTCGTCGGCCTGACGTTCAGCGTCTACAATGGCCGCAAGTTCGTGCCGGTCTCGGTCAACGAGGACATGGTCGGCATGAAGCTCGGCGAATTCGCGCCGACCCGCTTCTTCCCGGGCCACGCTGCCGACAAGAAGGGTAAGCGCTAATGAGCAAGCCTGCAGCCCCCCGCAAGGTTGGCGACAAGGAAGCCCTTGCCGTCGCCACGCAGATCCGCGGCTCGGCCCAGAAGCTGAACCTCGTTGCGGGCCTGATCCGCGGCAAGAAGGCCGGCGATGCGCTGAACATCCTTCAGTTCTCGACCAAGGCCATGGCCGTCGACGCCCGCAAGGTTCTCGCCTCGGCGATCGCCAATGCGGAAAACAACCACAACCTCGACGTCGACGCGCTCGTCGTCGCCGAGGCTTCGGTCGGCAAGTCGATCACGATGAAGCGCTTCGCGACCCGCGGCCGTGGCAAGTCCACCCGCATCCTGAAGCCGTTCAGCCGTCTTCGCATCGTCGTCCGCGAGCAGGAAGAAGCATAATGGGTCACAAGAGCAACCCGATCGGCCTTCGCCTCCAGGTCAACCGCACCTGGGACAGCCGCTGGTTCGCCGAGGGCGCCGACTATGGCCGCCTTCTCATGGAGGACCTCAAGATCCGCAAGTACATCCTCGAGACGCTGCCCCAGGCCGCGATCTCGAAGGTGGTGATCGAGCGCCCGGCCAAGCTGTGCCGCGTGTCCATCTATGCCGCGCGCCCCGGCGTGATCATCGGCAAGAAGGGCTCGGACATCGAGAAGCTGCGCAAGACGCTGAGCGCGATGACCTCGAGCGACGTGAGCCTGAACATCGTCGAGATCCGCAAGCCGGAAGTCGACGCCAAGCTCGTCGCCCAGGGCATCGCCGACCAGCTCGAGCGCCGCATCGCCTTCCGCCGCGCCATGAAGCGCGCGGTGCAGTCGGCCATGCGCCTCGGCGCCGAGGGCATCCGGATCAACTGCGGCGGCCGTCTCGGCGGCGCCGAGATCGCCCGGTCGGAATGGTATCGCGAAGGTCGCGTTCCGCTGCACACGCTGCGCGCGAACATCGATCACGCCACTGCCGAAGCGCACACCGCCTATGGCGTCTGCGGCGTGAAGGTGTGGATCTTCAAGGGTGAGATCCTCGGCCACGATCCGATGGCGACCGATCGCCTCAACCTGGAATCGCAGACGACGGGCGTGCGCCCGGCGCGCGAAGACCGCCGCTAAGGGTTAGGACAGAATCATGTTGCAACCGAAGCGCACCAAGTTCCGCAAGGCCTTCAAGGGCCGCATCCATGGCGACGCCAAGGGTGGCACCGCGCTGAACTTCGGGTCGTACGGCCTGAAGGCGATGGAGCCGGAGCGGATCACCGCCCGCCAGATCGAAGCGGCTCGCCGCGCGATCACGCGTCACATCAAGCGCCAGGGCCGTCTCTGGATCCGCATCTTCCCGGACGTGCCGGTTTCGTCGAAGCCCGCCGAAGTCCGCATGGGCTCGGGCAAGGGCTCGCCGGAATTCTGGGTCGCCCGCGTCAAGCCGGGCCGCATCCTGTTCGAGCTGGACGGCGTGCCGGGCCCGCTCGCCGCGGAAGCGTTCGAGCGCGCGGCGATGAAGCTGCCGATCAAGGTCAAGGTCGTGGCTCGCCTCGGCGATACCTCGCACCTGGAGGGTTGATAGAATGACCAAGGCTACCGATCTTCGTGCGAAGACCGAGGACCAGCTGAGCGAAGAGCTCGGCAACCTGAAGCGCGAGGCGTTCAACCTCCGTTTCCAGGCCGCGACCAGCCAGCTCGAGAAGCCGAGCCGGGTCCGCGAGGTCCGTCGCGACATCGCCCGTATCAAGACGCTGCAGAACGAGCGCTCGCGCTCGGCTGCGAAGTAAGAGGACGAAACCATGCCGAAGCGCGTGCTGACCGGGAACGTGGTTTCCGACAAGGGCGACAAGACGGTCGTCGTGCTCGTGGAGCGTAAGGTGAAGCACCCGCTCTACGGCAAGATCATCCGTCGCTCGAAGAAGTATCATGCCCATGACGAGGGCAATGAGTACAAGGCCGGCGAGACCGTGCGCATCGAAGAGACTGCGCCGATCTCGAAGCTCAAGACCTGGAAGGTGATCGAGCGGGTGAACACCCACGCGACCCCGACCAAGTCGGACGCAGCCGCCTAAGCATTTTCAACTGGAACCGCCGGGCAGGGATGTCCCGGTAGGCCGAACGAGAAGGAACCGGATCGATGATCCAGATGCAGTCCAATCTCGACGTCGCAGACAACAGCGGCGCGAAGCGGGTGCAGTGCATCAAGGTGCTGGGCGGATCGAAGCGTCGCTTCGCGTCCGTGGGCGACGTCATCGTCGTCAGCATCAAGGAAGCTGCTCCCCGCGGCAAGGTGAAGAAGGGTGACGTGCACCGCGCCGTCATCGTCCGCACCGCCAAGGACGTCCGCCGCGCCGATGGCTCGGTCATTCGCTTCGACGGCAACGCTGCCGTCCTGGTCAACAAGAACGAGGAGCCGATCGGCACCCGTATCTTTGGCCCGGTGGTCCGCGAGCTGCGCTCGAAGGGCTTCATGAAGATCATTTCGCTCGCCCCCGAGGTGCTGTGATGGCTACTGCCAAGATCAAGAAGGGCGACCAGGTCATCGTTCTGTCCGGCAAGGACAAGGGGCGGACCGGCGAAGTCGTCAAGTCGCTGCCCAAGGACGGCAAGGTTGTCGTCTCGGGCATCAACGTCGCCGTGCGCCACCGCAAGCCGAGCCAGACCAACCCGCAGGGTGGCCTGGAGCGTTCGGAAGCGCCGATGGCGGTGTCGAAGGTCGCGCACGTGACCAAGGACGGCAAGCCGACGCGCGTCCGCTTCGAGGAGCGCGACGGCAAGAAGGTCCGCGTCGCCGTCAAGACCGGGGAGGTCATCAATGGCTGATTCCTACACGCCGCGCATGCGCAAGCTCTATGACGAGCAGATCGCCAAGGCGATGACCGAGAAGTTCGGTTACAAGAACGTCATGGAAGTGCCGAAGATCGAGAAGATCGTGCTCAACATGGGCGTCGGCGAAGCCACGCAGGACAAGAAGAAGGTCGAGCAGGCCGCGTCGGAGATGGAACTCATCGCCGGCCAGAAGCCCGTCGTGACCAAGGCGAAGAAGTCGATCGCGCAGTTCAAGCTGCGCGAGGGCATGCCGATCGGCGCGAAGGTCACCCTTCGCCGCGAGCGCATGTACGAGTTCCTCGACCGCTTCATCACGATCGCGCTGCCGCGCGTTCGCGACTTCCGTGGCCTTAACCCGAAGTCGTTCGACGGCCGTGGCAACTATGCCTGCGGCCTCAAGGAGCAGCTGATCTTCCCGGAAATCAGCTACGATAAGGTCGACAAGATCCGCGGCATGGACGTGATCGTGACCACCACCGCGAAGACCGACGACGAGGCTCGCGAGCTTCTCCGTCTCTTCGGTTTCCCGTTCCCGCAGGATGCGGACGGCGAAGCCAAGGCCGCGTAAAGGAAAGAGAACTTAAGTCATGGCGAAACTGAGTTCCGTGAACAAGAACGAGCGTCGCAAGCAGCTGGTGAAGAAGTACGCCGGCAAGTATGCGAAGCTGAAGGCGATCGCGAACGACGAGAGCCTCGATGAGACCGAGCGTCTCATCGCGCGTCTCAAGCTGGCCGAGATTCCCCGCAACGGGAACCCGACCCGCATTCGCAACCGGTGCGAGCTCACCGGTCGCCCCCGCGGTTACTACCGCAAGTTCCGTCTCGCTCGTGTCATGCTGCGCGATCTGGCCAACAAGGGCCTGATCCCCGGCGTCACCAAGTCGAGCTGGTAAGGATCACGAAGATGGCAGTGACCGATCCCCTGGGTGATATGCTCACCCGCATCCGCAACGGCCAGCGCGCCCGCAAGGACTCCGTCCTGACGCCGGCGAGCAAGCTGCGTGCGCGCGTTCTCGATGTGCTCCAGCGCGAAGGCTATATCCGTGGCTATAGCGAAGAGCAGATGGGCCCCGCCGCGGGCATCCGCATCGAGCTGAAGTATTTCGAGGGCCAGCCGGCGATCAAGCACGTCGCGCGCATCTCGAAGCCGGGCCGCCGCGTCTATTCGGGCAGCCAGGAGCTTCCCCGCGTGCGCAACGGCCTGGGCATCACGATCGTCTCGACGCCTCGCGGCGTTCTCTCGGACGCGGAAGCGCGCGAGCAGAATGTCGGCGGCGAAGTGCTGGCGGAGGTGTTCTGATGAGCCGCATCGGCAAGAAGCCGGTCACCGTGCCGGCAGGCGTTACCGCCTCGATCGATGGCCGCGTGCTGAGCGTGAAGGGCCCGAAGGGCACCCTGTCGCTCAACCTGCGCGACGAGATCAGCTACACCGTCGAAGACGGCGGCATCGTGGTGAAGCCGGCGAACGAGACCAAGCAGGCGCGTGCCTTTTGGGGCATGCAGCGCACGCTGGTGCAGAACCTCGTCACCGGCGTGACGGAGGGCTTCACCAAGAAGCTCCTGATCACCGGCGTCGGCTATCGCGCTGCGTCGCAGGGCAAGGTGCTCAAGCTCCAGCTCGGCTATTCGCACGACGTGAACATCGACGTGCCGGAAGGCATCGAGATCAAGACCCCGGATCAGACCACGGTCGAGATCTCGGGGATCGACAAGCAGAAGGTCGGCCAGATTGCGGCCGAGATTCGCCGCTGGCGCAAGCCCGAGCCGTACAAGGGCAAGGGCATCAAGTACGACGGCGAGTTCATCTTCCGTAAGGAAGGGAAGAAGAAGTGATCAGCACCAAGGGTCTCTCGCTTTTCGCGAAGCGTCGTCGCCGCAACCGCACTGCGCTGCGTGCGCGTGCCGGTGGTCGTCCGCGTCTTTCGGTCCATCGCTCGGGCAAGCATATCTATGCCCAGGTGATCGACGATACGCAGGGCAAGACCGTCGCCGCGGCTTCCACCCTCGACAAGGACGTGCGCGGCAAGACCGGCGCGACCATCGAGGCCGCGCAGGAAGTCGGCAAGCGCGTTGCCGCGGCCGCCAAGGCCGCCGGCATCACCCAGGTCGTGTTCGACCGCGGTGGCTTCCTCTATCATGGCCGCGTCAAGGCGCTGGCCGATGCCGCTCGTGAGAGCGGGCTGGAGTTCTGAGAATGGCTGACGAAAACAACCAGGCGCCGGAAGGCGCGGGCTTCGAGGCCCAGGACGCCGGTGCCGGCGCTCCGCAGGAGCAGCAGGGCCGTGGCCGCGGCCGTGGCCGTGGTGGTCCGGGCGGCGGCGGTGATCGCGGCCGTGGCGGCCGTGACGGCAACCGTGGCCGTCGCGACGATCGTCGTGGCCAGAACGCCGAGGACGGCGGCGAGGAGCTGATCGAGAAGCTGGTCCACATCAACCGCGTCTCGAAGACGGTGAAGGGCGGCAAGCGCTTCGGCTTCGCGGCGCTGGTCGTCGTGGGCGACGGCAAGGGCCGTGTCGGCTTCGGCCATGGCAAGGCCCGCGAGGTGCCGGAAGCCATTTCGAAGGCGACCGCCTCGGCCAAGAAGAAGATGCTGCGCGTTCCGCTCAAGGAAGGCCGCACGCTGCACCATGACGGTGCGGGTCACTTCGGTGCCGGTCGCGTCTATGTGCGCTCGGCTCCGCAGGGTACCGGCATCATCGCGGGCGGCCCGATGCGCGCCGTCTTCGAGAGCCTGGGCGTGGCGGACGTGGTGACCAAGTCGGTCGGCACTTCGAACCCCTACAACATGATCCGCGCCACCTTCGAAGCGCTTGGCGAGCAGACCTCGCCGAAGAGCGTTGCGCAGCGCCGCGGCAAGAAGATCGCCGATCTGCTCGGCCGCGGTGGTTCGCAGACCGCCGAGGCGGATGCGGCCGCGATCGCGGAGTAAGCGACATGGCCCAGGAAACCCGCAAGACTGTCAAGATCCAGCAGATCGGCTCGCCGATCCGCCGCACCAAGGATCAGCGCGCGACGCTGATCGGCCTTGGCCTCAACAAGATGCACAAGGTCTCGGAGCTCGAGGACACTCCCGAAGTTCGGGGCATGATCCGCAAGCTGCCGCACATGGTGAAGGTGCTCGAGGGCTGAAGCCTTCGCGTATCCTGCAGCAAAATCGAGAAGGGGCGGTAGGCAACTACCGCCCCTTTTCCTTTGCGGCGGGCAAGGCGGGGCGGCTGCTTCAATCCGCCATGGCCGGACTGCCGCTTGTAATGCGGCGACGGCGACGCCAGCATCGACACCATGCGGGGAAGCCGAACAGCAAGGCGTGGATGGGTGCTCGCGAGCGTGGTCCTTGCGCTTGCGGCAGCCTTGGTACTGGCTTTCCTGTGGCGCCAGGCGCGCCAGGATCAGCCGGAATTTCCTCCGCCCGGCCCAGCCATTGTCGATGGCGTCTTCGCCGAGGATCGGTTGTGGCTGCGTCTGGAGAATGGGAGCCTCGTCTCCCTGCGACCGGATGCGGCAAGGGCGGAGCGCGAGGTGTTGCCGGGCAAGGCGCTTGGTTTGTGCCGCGCGGGAGGATCGCCGGTGGTGCTGGTTCAGGCGAGCGGGCAGGGGGCGTGGCTGCTCCAGGCCCGTGCGTCGGGGAAGTGGGGTCCCGGCAGATCGCTTGCTGTGGGGAAGGAGAACCTGATCGCCTTTGGCTGCGGCATGGATGGCGCGTTCGTCGTCACCAACCGGCGGCTCCTCACGATCGAAGGCGATACGGTGCGCGAAACCGCGCTCAGCCGCGAGCTCGAGGCGCCGATCGTCAGCACCACGATGTTCGCCGATGCCGCGGCGCTCTGGGTCGGCTTCAACAATGGAGAATGGGGCGGGGGACTGACCCGCATCCGCCGCGCGGATGGCAAGGTCGAGTCGCTCGAAAGCAATAGATCCGGCACGCTCTGCGGCGGGCCGCTCAACGCCGGGTGCGACGCGGTGAACGCGATCGCTGCCTCGCCCCGAGACCGCGGTTGCATCGTGGCCGCGATCGGCCTGGTGCATATGATGTCGCACGGCAGGATCGTGGAGCTTTGCGGCAATCGGATCCGGCGTCTCTATTACAAGGCGGAGGATCCCCAGCCGCCCTATCCGGACAAGAATGCCGATGAACCGGGAAATACCGTTGCCTTCTTCGGCGCCGCGCAGGTCCGGGGCGACCTGTGGGCGGTAGGGACTGACGGGCTCTATCGGTTCCCCGGTTCCGGGGGCGTCGCCTTTCGCTCTCTGCCGCGTTTCGAGGATCGCGGGGGCTATCGTGTGAGCTTCGCAGTACCAGGCGTCGTGTTGGTTCTTACGGATGTGAACGGGAAGGCATCCCTGAGCGGGGCGGTGCCGCTTCTGGTCGTGCGCTGAAGGCGGAGCGCGCGGATTGGGGAGTCGACAAGACGTCTCCGCCCCGCTATGGGCCCCGCTTCCTTTTCCATCAGCGCGACAAAAGCGAAAGCGAGTGCACGACCATGAAGCTCAACGATCTCCGCGATAACAATGGTGCCCGTCAGGGCCGCGTCCGTGTCGGCCGCGGCATCGGCTCGGGCCTGGGCAAGACCGCCGGCCGCGGCCAGAAGGGCCAGAAGAGCCGCGAAGGCGTCTCGATCAAGGGCTTCGAGGGCGGCCAGATGCCGCTCCACATGCGTATCCCGAAGCGCGGCTTCAACAACATCTTCGCCAAGGATTATGCCGAGGTGAACCTGGGCGCGATCCAGAAGGCGATCGACTCGGGCAAGCTGACCGCGACCGACCTGACCCAGGCCGAGCTGAACGCGGCGGGCCTGACCCGTGGCGGCAAGGACGGCGTGCGCCTGCTCGGCAAGGGCGAGCTCAAGGCCAAGCTGAACTTCACCGTCGCCGGCGCGTCGAAGAGCGCGATCGAGGCGGTCGAGAAGGCCGGCGGCACCGTGACGATCCCGACGATCGTGCCGGCCGCCGAGAAGGCCAAGGCCAAGCACCGCGTCGTGCAGAAGGCCCGCGCGGCGGACAAGGAAGCCAAGAAGGCCGCCGCCAAGGCGTGACGACGCGGCGCCCCGGTCGCGTGCCGGGGATCCAGCATCGTGCCGTTCGCAACTTGTCCCCAGCCTCGGGCCGGGGACAGATTGCCCAAAGGGTTGGACACCCTATATGAGCGGCGGGGGGCGGAAACGCTCATCCGCCGTTTCTGTTTCCGGGACCTGATACAATATGGCCTCCGCCTCCGATCAACTTGCTTCCAGCATCAACCTGGCGAAGTTCGCCCAGGCGACCGATCTCAAGAAGCGCCTGTGGTTCACCCTCGGCGCGCTGATCGTCTTCCGGATGCTGAGCTACGTGCCGCTGCCGGGCGTCGACCCCACCCAGCTGAATCTGCTTGCGCAGCAGACCCAGGGCGGCGTGCTCGACTTCTTCAACAACTTCACCGGCGGCGCGCTCAACCGCATGTCGATCGTCGCGCTCGGCGTGATGCCCTACATCACCGCCTCGATCGTGGTGCAGCTCGCGACGTCGCTGTCGCCGCAGCTCAACGCGATCAAGAAGGAAGGCGAGAGCGGCCGCAAGCGGCTGAACCAGTACACCCGCTACGGCACCGTCGCGCTGACCGCGGTGCAGGGCTATTTCATCGCCGTCGGCCTCGAGACGTTCGGTGCCAGCCAGGGCCTGCAGCCCGTGGTGGAGCCCGGCCTGATCTTCCGCATCGGCGCGGTGATCTCGCTGATCGGCGGCACCATGTTCCTGATGTGGATCGGCGAGCAGATCACCAATCGCGGCATCGGCAACGGCATCTCGCTGATCATCATGGCCGGCATCGTCGCCCGCCTGCCCACCACGCTCGTCCAGCTGTTCGAGAGCGGCCGCACCGGGTCGATCGATCCGCTGCGCCTGATCACGATCATCGTCGGCGTGGCGATCCTGGTGCTGTTCATCTGCTTCATGGAGCGTGCCCAGCGCCGCATCCTGATCCAGTATCCGAAGCGCCAGACGGCGCGCGGCGTGCAGGCCGAGCGCAGCCACCTGCCGCTCAAGCTCAACACCGCCGGCGTGATCCCGCCGATCTTCGCCTCGTCGCTGCTGCTCCTGCCGCTGACCGTCACTCAGTTCGCCGGCAACATGACCGCGGGCGAGAACTGGTGGAGCGACCTGATCATCAACCTGAACACCTGGCTGCGCCACGGCTCGCCGGTGTACATGACGCTCTACGGCCTCGGCATCATCTTCTTCTCCTTCTTCTACACCGCCGTGGTGTTCAATCCGGAGGAGACGGCCGAGAACCTCAAGCGCTATGGCGGGTTCATCCCGGGCATCCGCCCCGGCAAGAACACCGAGCTCTATTTCGATTACGTGCTCACGCGCATCACCGTGATCGGTGCGGCCTATCTGACGATCATCTGCCTCGTTCCCGAAGCGGTGTTCTCGTCGATGAGCATTCCGTTCCTGATGGGCGGCACCAGCCTGCTCATCGTCGTCAACGTGACGATGGACACGGTGACCCAGATCCAGTCGCACCTGCTGGCGCACCAGTATGGCGACCTGATCAAGAAAGCGAAGCTCAAGGGCCGCGCGCGCTGAGCGCGGCCCAAACTGGCCGAAACTGAGGGGATAGGCTTAGTGAACATCATCCTGTTGGGCCCGCCGGGAGCCGGCAAGGGCACCCAGGCTAAGCGGCTCGAGCAAGAGCGCGGCATGGTTCAGCTCTCGACCGGCGACATGCTGCGCGCCGCAGTCAAGGCGGGGACGCCCACCGGCCTGCAGGCCAAGGCAGTCATGGACGCGGGCGAACTCGTGTCCGATTCGATCGTCTCGGGCATCATCGGCGAGCGGCTCGACATGGAAGACACGCTGAAGGGGGCGATCTTCGACGGCTATCCGCGCACCGCGGCCCAGGCCGAATCGCTGGATTCGCTGCTTTCGGAGCGCGGCCGCAAGCTCGACTATGTGATCGAGCTCGAAGTGGACGAGGACGCGCTGGTCGAGCGCGTCGAGGGTCGCTTCACCTGCGCGAACTGCGGCGAGGGCTATCACGACAAGTTCAAGCTGCCCAAGGTCGCGGGCACGTGCGACGTGTGCGGCCATCACGAGTTCAAGCGCCGCCCGGACGACAATGCCGAGACGGTGCGCACCCGCATGGCCGAGTATCGCGCCAAGACCGCGCCGATCCTGCCCTTCTACGATGCCAAGGGGCTGGTGCGGAAGGTCGACGGCATGGCCGATATCGCCGAAGTGGGCGCGCAGATCGACGCGATCCTCGACGGCACTGCCTGATCCCGGCCCGGCCGGGCCGCTCGGCGCTTTGTAATATATTGTTGCCCTAACCCCTGCTTAAGCCGGGACTGGGACCATTCCCCTTTGCCCCGGCATCCAGGCCGGGCGGGGGATTGGTCATCGATGTTGCCCAAGCGCGCCCTGTTGCGAGCCGCCCGGTGGACCGGCCTGTCGATGCTCGCCCGCCGCATGACCGGCGCCCAGCTGCGCATCCTTTGCTATCATGGCCTGTGGCTGGCGCCCGGCGCGCCCTTTGGCAGCTGCCTGTTCATGACGCCCGAGCGGTTCGCGGCGCGCATGGCGCGGCTGGCGCGATCGGGCCTGCCGGTGCTGCCGCTGGGCGAGGCAGTCGAGCGGCTCGCCGCGAACCGCCTGCCGCGTGCCGCGGTGGTGATCACGATCGATGATGGCTGGGCCTCGACCCACAGCCACATGCTGCCGGTGCTCGAGCGGCATCGCCTTCCCGCGACGCTCTATGCCACCACCTGGTATGCGGGGCGCGATCTGCCGGTGATCAATGTTGCGGTAGACTATCTCATCGCCGCTTCGGGCCGGGCGGGGGAGGATCGCGGCGCGGTGATCCGCCGGATCGAGGCGCTGCCGGAGCGGGAGCGGCTCGATGCGCTGCGGGCGCATGGCCGGGCGCTCGGCGTGGGCGAGGCCTGGCTCGAATGCCGGCAGTTCCATCTCATGCGCCCGGCCGAGATCGCCGACGCGCATGGCCGGGGGCTCGACATCCAGCTCCACACCCATCGGCATATCGACGTTGCCGGCCGCATCGGCCAGCTCGTGCCGGAGATAGCGGCGAACCGAGCCGCGCTGGTCGCCGCGACCGGCGCCGGCGCATTTCTGCTATCCGAGCGGCACCTTCCATCCGTCCGCGCCGGCGCTGCTCGCGGCGAGCGGCATTCGCTCCGCCACGCTGGTGACCGAGGGGCTCAACCCGCCCGGTGCCAGCCCCTATGCGCTGCGCCGCTTCGTCGACGGGCAGCACGTGCGGGCCAGCGCCTTCGATGCCTATCTGGACGGCACGCTCCACTATGTCTCCCGCGCGCGGGCGGTGGCCGGTCGGATCGAGATCGAAGTGCCGCGCCGTGTCGCCGCCGCTTCTGGAATGCTGCTCTGCGCGCTATGATCGCCCTGGCTCGAGGGGGGAGGGATCATGAAGGCGCATTTTCCGATAGTGCTGGCGCTCGCCGCCGCCGCGCCTGCCGCCGCCGAAGTCGCCGCTTCGACGGAAACCAGCTTCACCGTCGTCGAGAAGGGGGCGATTGCCGCGCCGCCCGCCAAGGTCTGGGCGGCCCTGGTCACGCCCTCGGCCTGGTGGAGCGGCGAGCATAGCTGGTCGGGCAGCGCCGCGAACCTCTCGCTCGATCCGCGGCCCGGCGGCTGCTGGTGCGAGAAGCTGCCGGACGGCGGCGGCGTCGAGCATATGCGCGTGATCTTCGTCCGCCCGGGCAAGATGCTGCGCCTCAGCGGCGGGCTGGGGCCGCTGCAATCCTTTCCGGCCAGCGCAGTGATGACGGTCACGCTCGATCCCGCGCCGGACGGCAAGTCGACCAGGGTGACGATCGAATATGCGGTGGCGGGCGCGCCGGGCCTGGGCCGGATCGCCGCGCCGGTCGATGGCGTGCTTGCTGCGCAGCTTGCCGGGCTGAAGGCCGCCGCCGAGCGCTGAGCGGTTTCAACATTACGGTTTTTTCATGCCCCGGTCACCGCCCGTGGTGCCGCGGCGGGCTATCAGCAGCCCATGGCCGGCATGCCCCCGCCGGTCACGCATCAGAGGTCAAACACATCCGGTTTACGCGTTGCTCTTCCCGGCGCCGGCCCGGTCGCTCCTCCCCCTGCGATCGCCGCCGTGCCGATGGTCCGGATCAGCCCCCTTTCCGGATCGGGCTCGCCGGGAAGAGCGCCCAGGATGCGGATGCGCACTGAAGGCGCCGATGCTGCCCTGGCATCGACGCTCGGCCGGCGGACGCCCCCTTGTCCGTCGGCCACCCCTTTTGCCGGCTCGGGCGGAGGATGGACGTGAAGCACCATATCCTGATCGTCGAGGATGATGCCGCCGCCGTGGATTTCGTGACCCAGGGGCTCGCCGATGCCGGTTTCGCCATCGAGGCCTGCGCCGATGGCAGTACCGGTCTTGCCCGCGCGGCCGAGGGGGATTTCGACCTGTGGATCTTCGATCGCATGCTTCCCGGCATGGACGGCCTGTCGATGCTGGGTGCGCTGCGCGAACAGGGGCTGCGGACCCCGGCGATCATGCTCTCCGCACTCGGCACGGTCGACGACAAGGTGGGCGGGCTTGCTGCGGGTGCCGACGATTATCTTGCCAAGCCCTTCTCCTTCGCCGAGCTGCGCGCGCGCATCGCCGCACTGCTGCGCCGCGCCGATCGGGCCGAGGCGGACTCCAAGGCGACCCGGATCGTCGTCGGGGATCTCGAGATCGATCTGCTCAGCCGCACCGTTGCCCGTGCCGGCCGCGCCGTGCCCCTGGTGGCGCGCGAGTTCCACCTGCTCGAATATCTCGCCCGCCATGCCGGCGAGGTCGTCACCCGTACCATGATGCTGGAGCATGTGTGGAACTGCCGCTTCGATCCTGGCTCGAACGTGGTCGACGTCCATATCGGCCGGCTGCGCCGCAAGCTGGAGGAAGGGGAAGCCCCGATCCTCCATACGGTGCGTGGCGCGGGGTACCGGCTGGCGGCTGAAGGATAGCGCGCATCCCGCTCTCGACATGTGCCGCGCGCGGCGCGCGCGCCCTGCGATGCGGGGCCGCGCCCGTTCCGCTGCGCCGGCGGCATGACGCCGGGTGCCCAGCCGATCGGTCGCGCCTTCGTCATGCGCACATGGGCGAGCCAATCGCGCCGGCAAGGGCTTCGACGATCCGGTTGAACGCCATGCCTGCAGGATGGGCCGGCGGCATCGGCTTGGCGGAAGCCCCGGATTCGTGTATAAGTCCATTTTCGGCGAAAGCCTTTTCCACAGCGCTTGACTCTGCGCTGGTGGATGCATATGTCGCGCATCTTCCGAAACACCGGTGTCCGGCGGCGTGCTTGTGCGCTCGTCGTGCCGCCGCATTTCGGGATCAACGCTACGAGATGGGGTGCGAGCTGCCATGCGGCGCCCCGTGGAGCTGGGAGAAAAAATTCATGGCTCGTATTGCGGGGGTTAATATCCCGACGAATAAGCGCGTCGTCATCGCGCTTCAGTACATCCACGGCATTGGCGCGGCCAAGGCCAAGGAGATCACCGCCAAGCTGAACATCGCGGACGAGCGCCGCGTGCAGGACCTGTCGGACCAGGAAGTGCTGCAGATCCGCGAGGCGATCGACGCCGGCTACACCGTCGAGGGCGACCTTCGCCGCCAGACCGCGATGAACATCAAGCGCCTGATGGACCTGGCCTGCTATCGCGGCCTGCGTCACCGCAAGGGCCTTCCGGTCCGTGGCCAGCGCACGCACACCAATGCGCGCACCCGCAAGGGCAAGGCCAAGCCCATCGCCGGCAAGAAGAAGTAAGGGAGCGCTGAGAAATGGCACGTGAACCGCAGCGCATCCGCCGTCGTGAGCGCAAGAACATCACCGCCGGCGTCGCCCATGTGAACGCCAGCTTCAACAACACCATGATCACCATCACCGACGCGCAGGGCAACGCCATCTCGTGGTCGTCGGCCGGCATGATGGGCTTCAAGGGCTCGCGCAAGTCGACCCCGTACGCCGCCCAGGTCGCCGCCGAGGATGCGGGCCGCAAGGCCGCCGAGCACGGCGTGCGCACCCTCGAGGTCGAAGTGAAGGGCCCGGGTTCGGGCCGCGAGAGCGCCCTTCGCGCGCTGCAGGCGGTCGGCTTCCAGATCACGTCGATCCGCGACGTGACTCCGATCCCGCACAACGGCGTCCGTCCGTCGAAGCGCCGTCGCGTCTGATCGTTCCTGCTTGTCGCCGCGGGCCCAGAGGCGGGTCCGCGGTCTTGCAGCAATTACCTGGCGGGACGCGCCTCTGGTCCCGCCCAACATGAGGAAAGCCCGTGTCGGTCAACGCTAAGAACTGGCAGGAACTCAAGAAGCCCAACGGCCTCGAGAAGAAGCCCGGTGGCGATCCCAAGCGCAAGTCGACCTTCGTGGCGGAGCCGCTCGAGCGCGGTTTCGGCCTGACGCTCGGCAACGCGCTGCGCCGCGTGCTGCTCTCGTCGCTGCAGGGCGCCGCGGTCACTTCGATCAAGATCGAGAACGTCCTCCACGAGTTCAGCTCGCTGGCGGGCGTGCGCGAGGACGTGACGGACATCGTCCTCAACGTGAAGCAGATCGCGATCCGCATGCAGGGCGAAGGCCCGAAGCGCCTCCAGCTTTCGGCCACCGGCCCGGCTGAGGTGAAGGCCGGCGACATCGCCGTCTCGGGCGACATCGAGGTGATGAACCCCGATCTCGTCATCTGCCACCTGGACGATGGCGCGACGCTCAACATGGAGCTGACCGCCGACACCGGCAAGGGCTATGTCCCCGCCGCGTCGAACCGTCCGGCGGATGCGCCGATCGGCCTGATCCCGGTCGACGCGCTGTACAGCCCGGTCCGCCAGGTCTCGTACAAGGTCGAGAACACCCGCGTCGGCCAGGAGCTCGACTACGACAAGCTCACCCTGTCGATCGAGACCGACGGCACGATCACCCCGGAAGACGCGGTGGCCTATGCCGCGCGCATCCTCCAGGACCAGCTGGCGCTGTTCGTCCATTTCGACGATTCGGCGATCACCCGCTCGGCTCCGATCGGCATGGCGGCTGCGGCTCCGGCTGCGGAGGGCGCCGCGGGCGACGCTTCGCAGATCAACCGCTATCTGCTGAAGAAGGTCGACGAGCTGGAGCTGTCGGTCCGCTCGGCCAACTGCCTCAAGAACGACAACATCATCTATATCGGCGATCTGGTCCAGAAGACCGAGGCCGAGATGCTGCGCACGCCGAACTTCGGCCGCAAGTCGCTCAACGAGATCAAGGAAGTGCTTTCGAGCATGGGCCTGCGCCTGGGCATGGAAATCCCGGGCTGGCCGCCCGAGAACATCGAAGAGATGGCCAAGAAGCTCGAGCAGGAGATCATGGGCTAAGGCTCAAGATCGCTGCGGAACAAACGGAAGGGCCGCCCCGAAAGGGGCGGCCCTTTTGGTTTGCGCGGAGCATGGGCAGCTTTGTGCACCAAGTCGATCATAAGCCGCGCTTCGGGCCAAACCATTGGTCTATCCAGGTGTTGGGCAGCGGCTGACCGACGCGTGATTGTCACGCATCGCTCCGAAATCGCCTTGTAATGTAGGATTTGGAATGTTCCTCTTATGTTTCATAGGAAGCAGAGGAGCAAAATATGTCTGCCGTCGAGAGCTATTCTTCCCTCGCAGCCTTGAAGGCCGGCACGGCGAGCGGTGCGGCGTGCCTGGTCGGGGCAAGCGGCATTCCGGACGGAGTCTTGTTCTTCACATCCGGCGACTTCACCGACCAAGCCGATAATGTGAACATTGTGAAGGCCGACAGCGTCTCGCTGACCGCAGGGGCCTGGGTTCGACAAGCCGCAACGGCCGTGGTTGCGAAGTATCCCGCCGCGGGTGCGCCCTTCCTGAATCTTCGCGACTATATCCTCGACAACGGCTCCTACAATGTAATGGGTTTCGTGCCGCAGGCTGCCAAATCGGGCATACGCGATCGAACCAGCACCATTGACGTCGACGCTGCGATCCAGACTGCCATGGAAGCCATCGAAGGCGAGCGCGGTGGCGGACTCCTCTGGATGCCTGCCGGGCGCTTCAACATCGGGTCTCCCGTCATCGGTCAGCAAGGAGTGGGCATTTACGGACAAGGCCCCGCTGCCACATATCTCCATAATCGAGGGACTGGAGACTGTCTTGTCTATGGCACGGGCGCCGGAAGCGGCGATGCCGATTTTGAACGGACCCTCATTGAAGGCTTGGCTATCATCGGTTCGCCAACCAGCGGGAAAGCGTTCTGGGGCCGCAAGGCGACCACGATGTTCTGCATCCGCGATGTATATATCGAGAGCGGCAACAGTCCGGTCGTTCTGGATAGCTGTTATTCGCTGATGATGGAGAGGGTGCAGGTTCGCGGAGCGGAAACCGGCGACAATATTGTCCTGAACGCGATTAGCCATGACGTGACATTGCTGCAGGTGTCGTCGCAAGTCGCAAAGGCGGGCGCTGGTATCGCCATCGCTGGATGTTTCACGCCCCGCATCTACGGCGGAAAAGCGGAATTCAACAAACATGACCAGGTGCGGATCAAGAGCTGTCGAGGCGTCACCATTCGAGACATGTACATCGAGGGGATTCAGCCGAGTTCGACGGGATATGCGGGCATCGGTATCGCCGACGCCGATGCGGTCATTGTCTCGGGTGGCCTCTTCGACGCGACGCAGGGGGGCGCGATCGTAACCGGCTCGATTTCAGGAACCACGCTGACGGTCACGGAGGTTCTTTCGGGTATTCTCTATCGCGGAGCAAGCCTGACCGGAGCTGGTATCAGTGGAGGAACGATGATCACGGGCCTGGGAACCGGAGTTGGCAAAGAAGGAACCTATACCGTGAACAACGCGCAAAACGTGCCTTTGGGCACCATGCGGGCTCATGGCGGCGGGCCGATGGGGACCGATGGCACCGGCACCTACGTGAAGGTGAGCCGCGAGAGTTCTGCGGTAAGCATGTCGGACTATGGCTTTGTCAGCATCGATGCGAGCCAGCGCCACGTCGATTTTGGGGCATTGGCCTATGCATGCGAGGCCCGCATACCGTTTGGCGCGAGCTTTGCGAACGCCAACCCCGACAGCAACTTCATTCGGTTTCGGCCTGGCGAAGATGCACCGCTGCTGGTTACCGTCTCGAGTGCGCAAGCGATTGCCCATAATATGACTACGACGATCAGCTTCAATGTAGCAACCAAGGACGTGCGCAACGAGTGGAATGGAAACAATACATTTTCACCAGCCGTGACGGATATCTATATGGTCCGAGGCTTTATCCAGCTGGACGGCCTTGTCGGGACATCTCAGGCGAATATCATTCTCTATAATGTGACGGACTCGGAGAATGTAGCCCAGTTGGTCCGATACCTTCTCCCAGTCGCCCCCTCGGTGGATTTCTCATTCGAAGGAAAGCTGCGAGCTGGCAAAAGCTACCAGATACGGCTGTATTACTCCGACAGCGCGGCTTCCGCACGGAATACTTCCGGTCAGGCTTCGTCCAACCAGATCTCCATCGAGCGCGTGAAATAGATCGTGGATTCAGAATGAACGCTATGAAGAAAAATTGGTCATAGACACTATGGTCATGAAGCGATAAATCCGCTTCTTGGCCATTATATTTCTAGCTCAACTCTTAGATTTCCTGCTGATAAAGCTAATTTTCTGTTTCCGGACCGCCGCTTGGACTTGCCGAACCTGCTCCCGAACTCCGCTACCGGGTCCTTGGTGGTTGTTTGGCAGTTCCGGCGGGGGATGTCCGCCATCCTTCGATCCCCTTGACATCGCCACGCTCATATGGTACAAAACAGGAACATGCTGCTCTGCGCCTTTTGCGCCGGGCGGCATTTTTCGTTTCGGGGGTGTGCGATGGCGGATGGCGATAGGGAAAAGGACGGTGGCGGGCGCGTGGTGCGGCAGGCGCGGAACCGGAAGACGCAGGTGATCCGCACCGGCGGCAAGCGCTGGTCGCAGGCGGCGGAGCAGCGGTTCCTCGAGGAACTGGCCGCCACCGCCAATGTGCGGGCGGCAGCGGAGGCGGCGGGATTCTCGACCACCGCCATCTACCAGCGGCGGATGCGCTGGCCGGGCTTCGCGGCGGAATGGCAGGCGTGCCTGGAGCAGGGCTATGCGCGGATCGAGGCGCAGCTCGTCGCGCTCGCCACCGACAGCCTGCGGCGCGAACCGGTCACCGGGGAAGCCGCCGGCAAGGCCATGAGCGTCGCGGAAATGATGAACCTGCTCAAGCTGCACCGCGCCTCGGTGAAGGGCGGTGCGCCGCAGCGCTACGATGCTCGGGCACTGCCGCCCGACATCGAGGCGGTGCGCGCGAGCATCCTGCGGAAGATCGACGCCATCGAGCGGGGCGGCGGCGCGAAGGCGCCAGGGGCAGGGCCGGGGCCGGGGCCGGGGGACGGGGACCTGGCGGACGGCCCGCAGGACGAGCCCCGGCCGGCAGGGGAGCGCGGCATGGGGGGAGCGTGACATGGGCATCGTGCTGCCACGGCTGGGACGGCTGAATGCGGCGCAGCGCGCGCTGCTGCTGCGGGCGCTGAGCAATGCCGAGCTGCGGGCGCTGGACGGGGATTGGGGCGAATGGGCGCATGACGGACAATGCGCGCCCGAAGGGGAATGGCGAACCTGGGTGCTGATGGCCGGGCGCGGCTTCGGCAAGACGCGGGCCGGCGCCGAATGGGTGCATGGGCTGGTGCGCGATGCGGGCGCGGTGCGGATCGCGCTGGTGGCGGCGACGATCGAGGAGGCGCGCCAGGTGATGGTGGAGGGGCCTTCCGGGCTGCTGGCGACCGCGGGGCATTTCGGCGGGCGGCCGGTGTTCGAGGCGAGCCGGCGGCGCGTGCTGTTTCCGAACGGGGCGGAGGCGGCATTGTTCTCGGGAGCGAACCCCGAGGGGCTGCGCGGCCCCGAGCATCATTTCGCCTGGTGCGACGAGCTCGCGAAATGGCGGCACCCCGCGGAGAGCTGGGACATGCTGCAGCTGGGGTTGCGCGCGGGCGCGGCGCCGCGCGCGCTGGTCACCACCACGCCGCGGGCGGGGCTGGCGGCGCTGCGCGCGATACTGGCCGATCCGGGCACCGTCGCGACGGGCGGCGCGTCCGGGGACAATCCGCATCTGCCCCGGGCCTGGCTCGCGGCGATGGCGCGTTCCTATGGCGGAACGCGGCGCGGGCGCGAGGAGATCGACGGGCTGCTCGATGCCGATGTCGCCGGCGCGCTATGGCCATCGGCATTGATCGAGGCATGCCGCGGCGCGGCGCCGGACGGGGACGCACTCGTCCGCGTGGCGATCGGCGTGGATCCGCCCGCCAGCGCCGGGGGAACCTGCGGCATCGTCGCCTGCGGTATCGACGGGAGCGGGACGGGGCATGTGCTGGCCGATCATTCGGCGAGCGGGCTGTCGCCGGAAGGCTGGGCGCAGCGCGTCGCCGCGGCGGCGGAGGCGCATGGCGCGGACCGGGTGGTGGTGGAGACCAACCAGGGCGGCGACATGGTGCGGGCGGTGCTGCGCGCGGCGGATGTGCGGCTGCCGCTGCGCACCGTGACCGCGACGCGGGGCAAGGCCGCCCGCGCCGAACCGGTGGCGGCGCTGTTCGAGCGCGGCAGCGTGCGGCTGGCCGGGCGGTTCGACGCGCTCGAGGCGGAATTGATGGGCCTGACGGCGACGGGGCGCTATCAGGGGCCGGGGCGCTCGCCGGACCGCGCGGACGCGATGGTCTGGGCGCTATGGGCGCTGATGCTGGCGGCGCCGGCGGCGCCACGGGTGCGTACCGCTTGACTTCTGCCGCCGAATCCGCTTTGGGCGCCGCTTCACGAAAAGTGACAGGCTTTGGGCGGTGGCCATCTCACCGCCTGGTCCGGGGTACCTGATACGGCCCCCGAACGAACGGAAGGAAGAAGACAATGCGTCATCGCGTTGGCGGCCGCAAGCTGCAGCGTACCTCGGCCCATCGCGCGGCCCTGTTCCGCAACCAGAGCGCCGCTCTGATCAAGCACGAGCAGATCACCACCACCCTCGCCAAGGCGAAGGAGCTTCGTCCGTATGTGGAGAAGCTGATCACCCTCGCCAAGAAGGGTGGCCTGTCGAACCGCCGCCTGGCCCATGCCCGCCTGCTCGACGACGCCCAGCTGGTGAAGCTGTTCGACGTTCTGGCCGCGCGCTATGCCGACCGCAACGGCGGCTATACCCGCATCATCAAGACCGGCCCGCGCGCTTCGGACGCGTCGCCGATGGCGATCATCGAGTTCGTCGATCGCGACGTCTCGGCCAAGGGCCAGGATTCGGGCCCGGTGCTCGTCGACGAGGATTTCGACGCCGTCGCCTGATCGGCCGCGATATCGAGACAGGGAGGGGCGGTCGCACCAGGGTGCGGCCGCCCTTCCGCTTTCCGGCGCCTTCATCGCGTCGTCCTCCCCCTCCATCGAGCCGTCCTTGCCCGGATGCCGCCGGGCGCAGCAGGCCTGCCGCGATCTTCGCTATCGGGAGGGCTTGCGTGCGTCTGGCGATCTGGTTCCTCGCTCTGCTGCTGGCGACAGGCTTCGCCGCATCTCCTGCTTCGGCGCAGGACCGATACATGGCCGGCCTCGGCAACAATCCGGGCTCGCCGGTCGGCACGCCCCTGGCCCCGCCTGCGGGCGTCAGGCTGGTGTCGGTCAAGGGCTTCGACAATCGCAAGGATTGCAAGGAAACCGAGCTCGGCGTCGGCGACGAGGAGCTCTGCCTGACCTTCTGCACCGAGGAGGATCGCTCCTATATCGTCCACATCCCCGCCGGCACGATGTTCAAGCACCTGGCCGGTGAAATCTTCGACCGGATGCAGCGGGAGAAGGGCTTCCAGAACGTGATCGTCGTGGACGACCTCAACTTCTTCATCGCGGACAGCCTTTGCGCCCATCTCATGCTGCCCCCTTCCGAACGGGAGGAGGCGAAGAGGAAGCTGCGGGCGCAGCGTGCGGCGAAGGGGGAGCCATCGCCCGCCAATCCCGGATTGCCGTCGGGAGGGCGGTTCCTGCTTCGCGCCATGTGCCTGAACCAGGAGATGGACGTGCCCGGCGAGGGCGCCGAATATGCGCTCGGGACGGTCACCAGCCACCCGAAGCTTCGGCTGGTTCTCGGCGCCGTCAAGGGCCGGAAGATAGAGGACGACCGCGCCAGGCGCCTGCTTCAGGACGCCATATGGGACGTCACCGAGGGCTATGGCCTGGAGCAGGAAACGCTGGCCAGGCTGCGCGCGCTTCCTGCCGGCCGCTAGCGGCGCGCGGCAATCCGGGGGAGCCAAACCGGTCATTTGGCTCCCGCAACATTTCCTGTCCTTCCCCGGCCGTCCACGGCTTCCCACATGGCGGGCATGAACCGGCAGTTCCCGCAATCCTCCCTCGGCGCCTGGCTTGCCGCGGCGCTGGCCCTTGCCCCGCTCGGCATCCTGTTCTGGGCCGTTTCGGCGACTTCCGGCAACGGCTCGGCTTGAGCGACGGCGCAGTCCGGGTAAAACCGGGCCTTTCCCATTCGGAGGCTCCATGCGCCGCGCCCTCATCCTGCCCCTGCTCCTCGCGACCCCCGCACTCGCCCAGACCCAGCCGGAGACCAAAGTGACCAAGCCCGCCTATCCCGACACCCGCCGCGTCGACGTGGTGGAGGAACAGTTCGGGGTGAAGGTCGCCGATCCCTATCGCTGGCTCGAGAACGACGTGCGCAACGACAAGGAAGTCGCCGCCTGGGTCGATGCCGAGAACAAGGTGACCAACGCCTATCTCGCCACGCTGCCGGGCCGCGCCTGGTTCAAGACGCGCATCAAGCAGCTCTTCGACTATGAGCGTTTCGGCGCGCCGCAGAAGAAGGGCGGCCGCTATTTCTACCTGCACAATTCCGGATTGCAGAACCAGGCCGTGCTGTTCGTCCGCGACCGGCTCGACGGCGAGGGCCGGGTGCTGATCGACCCCAATGGCTGGTCGAAGGACGGCGCGACTGCGCTGTCCGAATGGGCGCCCTCGGAGGACGGCAGATACCTGCTCTACGCGATCCAGGACGGCGGCACCGACTGGCGCACGGCCAAGGTGCTCGACGTCGCCACCGGCAAGGAGACCGGCGACACCGTCCATGGCATGAAGTTCACGCTGAGCGCGGCCTGGGCCAAGGACGGCAGCGGCTTCTATTATTCGCGCTATCCGGACGTCGCGGCCGACGCGAAATACCAGGCGCTCAACGAGAACCACAAGATCTACTTCCACAAGCTCGGCACGCCCGACAGCGCCGACACGCTGGTGTTCGAGACGCCCGACCATCCCAAGTGGAGCCATTACGCCCAGGTCACCGACGATGGGCGCTGGATGGTGATCACCACCAGCGAGGGCACCGACGATCGCTACCAGATCACGCTGATCGACCTGCAGGACCCGGCGCGCAAGCCGCGGGTGATCGTGCCGGGGCTGGAGAATAGCTGGGGCCTGGCCGGCAATGTCGGCACGAAATTCTACTGGGTCACCAACAAGGGGGCGCCGAAGCTCAAGATCGTCACGATGGACGTGGCGGCGGCGAATCCGGCCACGACCGACCTGGTGCCCGAGGATGCGGCGACGCTCGAAGGCGCCGCGATCGTCGGCGGCACGCTGGTGGCGAGCTATCTGGTCGACGCCAAGACCGAAGTGCGTCGTTACAAGCTCGACGGCGGCGCGATCGGCCCGGTCAAGCTGCCGGGCGTCGGCACCGCCTCGGGCTTTGGCGGAGAGCCCGACGATCCCGAGACCTTCTACGCCTATACGAGCTTCAACGAGCCGACGACCATCTATCGCTACGACATGGCGACCGGCATCAGCACGCCCTGGGCGCGCCCCAAGCTGCTGTTCAAGCCCGACGACTACAAGGTCGAGCAGCGCTTCTTCGCGTCGAAGGACGGGACGAAGGTGCCGATGTTCATCGTCCGCAAGAAGAGCGTGACGGGCCCGGCGCCGACGCTGCTCTGGGGCTATGGCGGCTTCAACGTCTCCTATGGCCCCAGCTTCTCCTCCTCGCGCCTCGCCTGGCTGGAGCAGGGCGGCGTGTTCGTCCTCGCCAACATCCGGGGCGGCGGCGAATATGGCAAGGCGTGGCACGATGGCGGCCGCCTGGCCAACAAGCAGAACGTGTTCGACGACTTCATCGGCGCGGGCGAGTATCTGATCAAGCAAGGCATCACCGGAAAGCACCAGCTGGCGATCCAGGGCGGCTCGAACGGCGGATTGCTGGTGGGCGCGGTGGTGAACCAGCGGCCCGACCTGTTCGCCGCGGCGCTGCCGGCGGTGGGCGTGATGGACATGCTGCGCTTCGACCGCTTCACCGCCGGGCGCTATTGGGTGGATGATTATGGCTACCCGTCGAAGGAAGCCGATTTCAAGACGCTCTACGCCTATTCGCCCTATCACAACATCAAGTCGGGCGTGGCCTATCCGGCGATCCTGGCGACCACTGCCGATACCGACGATCGCGTCGTGCCGGGGCATACCTTCAAATATGCCGCGGCGATCCAGCATGCGGACATCGGCGACAAGCCGCACCTGGTCCGCATCGAGACGCGCGCGGGCCATGGTTCGGGCAAGCCGACCGACAAGATCATCGAGGAAGCCGCCGATCTCTGGGCCTTCACGGCCAGGTGGACCGGCCTCGAAGTGAAGAGCAAATAGGGGCCAAGGGGCGCCGTTCCCCTCGCAGGGGAATGGCGCCCGGTCGCAAATCGGTTCAGCCGGGCGACAGGCTGGCGCGCATAGTTCTCGTTTCGCGAAAGTAACGGAGGGCGGCATGGATGTTCTGAAGCTTGCGGGCGGCGGGATCGCTGCGGTGGCGATGATGGGGCTGGCGATGCCGGCCCAGGCGCAGGAGCGCTGGCGCCCGTCGCGCGAGAAGCACAAGGACAAGTTCGATGTGGGCGACGCGATCGTCGGCGGCCTGGTGGTCGGCGGCGTGCTCGCGCTGATCTCGAGCGGGAAGAAGAAGTCGCACGGCGCCGAAGCGGCCGAGGAGCGGGTGCCGATCGATACCGGCCCGGTCGACGGCGGCCGCTATGGCGAGGCGCCGCAGCCCGCCGCCGGCCCGGTCGCCGAGATGCCGGCACCGAATTCCGCACAGTTCGACGGGCTCTATGACGAGGATGCCGCCGCCGATCGCTGCGCGGTGGAAGCGGAAAGCCTGGGCGAACGCTATGCTCGCCTGGCGCAGGTCTCCACGGTCACCAGCACCGTCTGGAACGGCAAGAGCTGGGTGATCAAGGGGCAGGTGGAGCTGGCCGACGGCTATCGCGACGCCACCCGGGAGAGCCATGGCTTCCGCTGCGCCCTGCGCCGCGGCAGCAGCCCGATCGTGACGATCGAGGGGCTGCAGTCGCTCTGAGGTCGTTCTTTGCGGAGGTGCAGGGATGGCATCGCGCGCGCTGTTGGGGATGTGGCCGATGCTGATGCCGGTGGCGGCGTCCGCACCGGCGCTCGATGCCGCGGTTCGTGCCGGGGGCGAGAAATTCCTCGCCGGGGAGCGCGGGGCATGACCGCGCCCAGGCTCCTGTCCGGCGGCAATCCACAGATTCCCAAGGGCGAAGGCGATGCGCCGGTGCAGGCCTATATCGCCGCGATGCCCGAGTGGAAGCAGCGGATCGGGCGCGCGATCGACGACCTGGTGATGGGGTCCGTGCCCGGCGTGCGCAAGGCAGTGAAGTGGAACACGCCCTTCTACGGCCCTCCCGATCGGGAGGGCTGGTTCCTCGCTTTCCATTGCTTCGACAGATATGTGAAGCTCACTTTCTTCCGCGGCACTTCGCTCGATCCGGTGCCGCCCGGTCCATCGAAACAGCAGGGGGTGCGCTATCTCGACATCCGCGAGGAGGACGGGATCGACGCGCCGCGGCTGGCCGCCTGGATCCGGCAGGCCAGTGCCCTGCCTGGCGAGAAGCTCTAGGTTGAGAACTCAAACAAGTATCTGATTTTCCGTCGTCATCCCCGCTTCCGCGGGGATGACGGGGTTGGCTGAATGAGTCCTCAGCCCAGGGCGGCGCGCCACCTGGCGATGTGAGGTGCTGTCGGCATTCCTTTCCCGGAGGGGAGGGGGAGGATCGGCCGGATGTGGGCCCAACCTAGTCGTTCAGGAAACGCCCGAGGGTGACCACCCCCTGCCGCTCCAGCCCGAGCGCCTCGTAGAAGCCGAGCGCCTCCGCATTGCCCTCGCGCACCATCAGCTGGATCTTCGGGCAACCCCGCGCGCGCAGCCACGCCTCCGCCTCGGCCATCAGCGCGCGGCCTAGCCCGGTGCCGCGGGCGGCGGGCGCGACCGCCAGATAATAGACCCAGCCGCGATGGCCGTCATCGCCCAGCATCACGCTGCCCGCGATCTCGCCGCCTTCCCCTTGCGCCACCAATATCGTCGCGCCTTCCGCTGCGAGCGCGCGGGCGAAATCCTGTTCGGGATCGTTCCAGGGCCGGGTGAGGCCGCAATCCCGCCACAGCGCGACCACCGGCCCCGCATCCCCGGCATGCGCCCGCCGGATCATGCCGGCCGCCGCGCGATGTGCCACAGCGTCACTGCGCCGATCAGCATCCACACCATGTTCAGGGTCGCCGAGGGGATTGCGCCGTTCCAGCCGCTGTTGATCACGAAACAGCCCGCGCCGACCACGTTCATCCACTGATAGGCGCGCGACCGGCCGGTCAACCTGCCGGAGGATAGCAGCAGATAGGCGACCAGGATCAATGCTGCCCCGGTCCAGCCGACAAGCTCGATCAGCAGCCTCTCGACGCTCATCGCGCGATGCAGGTGACGCCGGCCCACAAATTGGTCACCTTGCCGTCGGGCGCAGGCGAACTGAGCAGGCCGGAAAGTTCGCCCATCATGAACTCGTTGCCGATCGACGTCTCGCCGACATCCACCGTTCCCGCCGCCTCGAGCTCCTTGCGGCTGGTGCCGATGCCGATGCCCTTGGCCGTGGCGAACCCGGCGGACTCGCGCCCGTCCAGGTCCCAGCCGGCGAACTTGCCATCCTGGAAATAGAGCGAGAGCCCATCGCGGAAGGCCGCATAGCCAAGCGGGCCGGCGCCGCAATCCTGGCTGCTCGCTTCCTCGATCGGGTTGCCGAGCGCGGTGGCGAGCAGCCGCACCGCATCGGCCCTGGCCATGCCGAAGCGCACGGGGCGGGAAGCGCCGCCGGGAAGCGCCAGAGTCAGTTCGCCGGGTGCCAGCCTGATCCCGACGCCCGGTGCCTCCGCGTGCGCGTTCGCCGCAGGGGCTTCGGCATTGCTCGCGGGCGGCACGACGATCTCCGCCATATTGGCCGTCGCGTCCTTCTCCACCGGCTGTTTCGGCTCGGGCGAGCAGGCGGCGAGCAGGCCCAGCACGATGGGCGCCCATGGCAATGGCTTGATCGTCATCTTCGCTTCCCCACCCGGTTCGCGGCCATTTTCTCACTATCCCGGCGCGCCCGCAATGACCTCAGGCGAGCGCGGCGACCGGCTCCCGGCGGAAGCAGCCGTGCTGATGATCGTTCACCAGCCCCACTGCCTGCATCCAGGCATGGACGATGGTCGGGCCGACGAACTTGAAGCCCCGGCGCTTCAATTCCTTCGAGACCGCCTCGGAAAGCGGCGTGGTGGCGACGAAGCCATGGCCGGGGCTCAGGATCGGCTTGCCGCCGGCGAAGGCCCAGCAGAACTCGGCGAAATCCTCGCCGCGCGCCTGCATCTCGCACCAGATCTGCGCGCCCCTGATCGTCGCCTCGATCTTGGCGCGCGCGCGCACGATGCCGGGGTTCGCCATCAGCCGCTCGACGTCCTCGGGCCCGAAGGCGGCGACCTTCGCCGGATCGAAGCCGGCAAATGCCGCGCGAAAGGCTTCGCGCTTGCGCAGGATGACGATCCAGGCGAGCCCGGCCTGGAAGCCCTCGAGCATCAGCGCCTCCCACAATTCCCGCGAATCGCGGATCGGCACGCCCCATTCGGCATCGTGATAGGCGCGGTTGAGCGGATCGCTCACCGCCCAGGCGCAACGCGGCAGATCGTCGGTCATCGGCTTCCCCTGATCGTCTCGCCGATACGCACTTCGCCCAGCCCGAGCCAGCCCGCCATGCGGGCAAGTTCGATCGCCAGCCGTTCCTCGGTGTCGCGCGGTGCGCCCGGCTCCAGCGTCACTCGGTGCGCGAGCAGCCGGCCGGCCTGGCGATCGGCCTTGAGGTCGACGCGCGCGACGAGCGCTTCGTCCATCAGGAAGGGCAGCACGAAATAGCCATGGGTCCGTTTGTCGGCAGGCACGTAGATTTCGATCCGGTAGCGGAAATCGAACAACCGCTCGGTACGGCCGCGTTCCCAGATCAGCGGGTCGAAGGGTGCCAGCAGCGCGTCGCCGCGCACGCGGCGCGGCATGCGCGCGTCGCGGTGCAGCCAGGCCTTCTGGGCCCAGCCCTGCACCCGGACCGGGATCAGCGTGCCTTCCTCCTCCAGCTCGGGGATGGCGCGACTGGCCTCCTCCGGCTTGAGCCGGAAATAGTCGCGCAGATCCGCCGCCGTCGCCACGCCGAGCGCGCGGGCGCTACGCTCGATCAGCACGCGCTGGGCAGTCGCCGCATCGGGCGTCGGCAGGTCGTAGATCGCGCGCGGGATCACCCGTTCGCTCAGATCATAGACCCGCTCGAAGCTGCCCCGCCGCGTGACGGTGGTGATCTGGCCCGACCAGAACAGCCATTCGAGCGCCAGCTTGGTCTCGCTCCATTCCCACCAGCCGCTCCTCGAGCTGCCATTCTCGAACTCGGAAGCGGCGAGCGGCCCTTCGCCGGCGATGCGGTCGCGCACCGCCCGGGCCTCGGCATTGCGTTCGTGCGCGAACAGGCGGAGCTGCCGCCAGCCGATCTCGCCGCGTTCGGCCCGGGCCATCCGCCACCGGAAATGCGGGTGGAGATCCATCGGCAGCAGCGAAGCCTCGTGCGCCCAATATTCGAAGAGCCTGCGGCCGCGCTTCGGGCCCCAGGCATCGCGCTCGAGCAGGGCGCGGTCATAGTCGCCCAGTCGCGAAAAGGCAGGCAGATAGTGCATCCGCGTCAATACGTTGACGCTGTCGATCTGGTGGAGGCCCAGCCGATCCACGGTGCGGCGGAGATGCGCGGCGCCGACGCGGGCGGGCCGGCGCAGGCCGAAGCCCTGCGCCGCGAGGAAGATGCGGCGCACCTGCTTCGGCGAAAGCGTTTCCCCGGCGCTCATTGCGCGGCGAGCGCCGCGAGATCGGCCGGCAGCAGCTGCTTGAACAGGGCGAGCACGCGCCTGCCCTCGGCGGGCGGCAAGGTGATCGCGTGGCGCACCGCCGCGGCGATCAGCGTCATCATCAGCTGGGCATAGCGCCCGACCGCCGCGGGGCTCGCTCCCTCCGCGACCGGCCGCACCGCCTCCGCGAGCAGATTGGCGAGGAAGGCGCCATCCTCTTCATCGAGCTTCTGCAGGGCGCGGTCGGCCTGGGTCGCCTGCCAGATGTCGCGCATCACCGGTTCGTCCACGAACATCCGATAATAGCTGTCGACGATATTGCCCAGCGCAGGGCGCAGGTCCGCGATGGTCTCCACCGTGGCCAGATCGCGCGCCACGCACGCGCGGCCGATCGCGTTGCAGCGCTCGGCCAGCGTGCCGATGATCGCCGTCTTGTCCGGGAAATATTGATAGAGCGAGCCGAAGGGGATGCCCGTGCGCTCGACGATGTCGCTCATGCGAAAGGCGTCGCTGCCCTTCTCCGCCATCACCGCCGCGGCGCATTGCAGGATGCGCTCGAACCGCTCGCGGCTGCGCTTCTGCACGGGCACCATCGGCGCCCGCGCCCCGGGCAATGCCGCCTCTTGTCCTCCCGCTGCCGGCCTTCGCCCCATTCCGCTTCCCATCGCATGCGCTTGACGATTCGAATACGAGGGATTATCGGGTTTTGCAAATACGATATATTCTCGCATTCAATCGAAGGGCCTGGATGATGCGCACCTTTCTCGTTCCCGGACTGCTCTGGTTCTCGGCAATCGGCTGCGGGCTGATGGCCGGGCTCTATTATGCCTTCTCCACGTTCATCATGACGGCGCTCGGCCGGATTGCCCCGGCCTCGGGCATGGCGGCGATGCATGCGATCAATGTCGACATATTGCGCTCGTCCTTCCTGCCGCTGTTCCTCGCTACCACCATCGCGGCCGGGCTGCTCGCGGTGGTCGGCGCGCTGCGCTGGGGCGAGCCGGGCGCGCTGGCGATGGTCGCCGGCGGCACGATCTATCTGCTCGGCATGTTCGGCGTGACGATGTTCTGCAACGTGCCGCTCAACGACGCGCTGGTCGCGGCCGGCGACGGCACCGGCCCGGTCGAGATCTGGGCGCGCTATCTCAAGGAATGGACGATGTGGAACCATGTCCGCACCCTGAGCTCCATCGCCGCGTTTGCGCTGTACATCGCGGCGCTGGTGCAGCGCTAGGTCGCCATCCCCGCCGTCACTCCCACTCGATCGTCCCCGGCGGCTTCGAGGTATAGTCGTACGCGACGCGGTTCACGCCCCGCACTTCGTTGACGATGCGCGTCGCCACCCGGGGGAGAAACCCGCCCGGGAACTCGAACGCCTCGGCGGTCATGCCGTCGATCGATGTCACCGCACGCAGCGCCAGCACCGAATCATAGGTGCGGCCGTCGCCCATCACGCCGACCGTGCGCACCGGCGTCAGCACCGCAAAGGCCTGCCAGATCGCGTCGTAGAGCCCGGCGTTGCGGATCTCCTCCAGATAGATGGCGTCCGCCTTGCGCAGAATGTCGCAGCGCTCCCGCGTCACTTCGCCCGGGATGCGGATCGCCAGGCCCGGCCCCGGAAAGGGATGGCGGCCGACGAACTGCTCGGGCAGCCCCAGTTCCCGGCCCAGCGCGCGGACTTCGTCCTTGAACAGCTCGCGCAGCGGCTCGACGAGCTTCATGTTCATCCGCTCGGGCAGGCCGCCGACATTGTGGTGGCTCTTGATCGTCACCGAAGGCCCGCCGGTGAAGCTCACGCTCTCGATCACGTCGGGATAGAGCGTGCCCTGCGCCAGGAAATCGGCGCCGCCGATCTTCCGCGCCTCTTCCTCGAACACGTCGATGAAGGTCTTGCCGATGAACTTGCGCTTCGCCTCCGGATCCGTGACTCCGGCCAGGCCGGCGAGGAACAGCGTCTCGGCGTTCACATGGACGAGCGGGATGTTGTAGTGGTTGCGGAACAGGCCAACGACCTGTTCGGCCTCGCCCGAGCGCATCAGCCCGTGATCGACGAACACGCAGGTGAGCTGCTCGCCGATCGCCTCGTGGATCAGCACCGCGGCCACCGCGCTGTCCACGCCGCCCGAAAGCCCGCAGATCACCTTGCCGCTGCCCACCTGCGCGCGGATCTCGGCGATCTTGGCCTGGCGGAACTCGGCCATGGTCCAGTCGCCCTGCAGCCCGCAGACGTGGCGGACGAAGTTGGCGAGCAGCTTGGCGCCGTCGGGCGTATGGACCACCTCCGGGTGGAACTGCATCGCATAATAGCGCCGCGTATCGTCGGCGATCACTGCAAAGGGGGCGCCGGCGCTGTGCGCGACCGGGCGGAAGCCGGGGGCCAGGTTGGTCACCTTGTCGCCATGGCTCATCCACACCTGGTGGTTCTCGCCCTCGTGCCACATGCCGTCGAACAGCACGCAGCCATCGTCGATCTCGATGAAGGCGCGGCCGAACTCGCCGCTGTCGCCAAGCTGCACCGTGCCGCCGAGCTGGTGCATCATCACCTGCTGGCCATAGCAGATGCCGAGCACCGGCAGGCCGCTGTCGAAGATCTCCTGGGGCACCCGGGGGCTGCCCTCGTCCAGCACCGATGCGGGGGAGCCGGAGAGGATGATCCCCTTGGGCTGCATCCGGGCAAAGGCCTTGGCGGCGGTGGTGAAGGGCGCGATCTCGCTATAGACGCCCGCCTCGCGCACGCGGCGCGCGATCAGCTGGGTAACCTGGCTGCCGAAATCGACGATGAGGATGGAATCTGCATGCTGGTCCATGCCCAGCGCGCTTAGCCAGAACCGGCGCCGGGGGAAAGGCCGGTGCGCGATTATGCTTAAGTTTATTCGCCGGGTCGGGGACGCGGGCGCGCCCGGGAGATCGGCTTCGTCATCCGCGCCTGCCCGGGGATGACGCCGGAGAATGGAAGCCCCGACCCGGTGCGCGCGCCGCCCGATCGAAAGCCGACTGTTTTCCGCCGCGAAGCGCGCTATCGCATGGCCGAACCACGAGCAGGCGAGGGCGCGACGTGACGGTCACCATGTACGGCATCAAGAATTGCGACACGATCAAGAAGGCGCGTGCCTGGATGGACGCGCACGGCATCGCCTATGCCTTTCACGACTACAAGGCATCGGGGATCGATGCGGCCCGGCTCGCGCGCTGGAGCGGGATCGTCGGCTGGGAAGTGCTGCTCAATCGCGCCGGCACCACCTTCCGCAAGCTGCCTGACGCCGATCGCGAAGGCATCGATGCCGGCAAGGCGGCGGCGCTGATGCTGGCCCAGCCCTCGATGATCAAGCGCCCCGTGCTCGAATATCCGGGCGGCATCCTGGTCGGCTTCAAGCCGGAGAACTACGCCCGGACGCTGCTCTGAGCGGGAGCCCGCGCGACGCTCGCGCCATGCGGGCTCATGCCTCCCAGCTGAACACTTCCTCGAGCGGCTTGCCGAACACCTGGGCGATGCGGAACGCGGCTTCGAGCGACGGCGAATATTTGCCTTGCTCGATCGCGGCGATCGTCTGGCGCGTGAGGCCGATCTTCTCGCCCAGCTCGGCCTGGGTCATCTCGCCGGCGAGGAAGCGCAAGGTGCGCACCTGGTTGACGACCCTAGCCATGCCAGCCCCTCCGATAGCTCAGCAGGACCAGGAAGTGGTTCACCGCTTCGGCGATCACGATCGCGAGTAGCGCGGTATTGACGATCTTGGGCGGCGGCTCGGTGAACGGCATCACCACGCCGACCAGGATCGCGCCCGCCATCAGCACATAATAGGCTGCGGACGCGCCGCGCCGGGCGATCGCCTTGTCGCGTTCGTCCGGGCGGCGGCCCGCGGCGCCCGGGGCTTGGGCGGCGAGGACGATATGGCCGATGATCACCACCGCCGCCTGGGTCCCCGCGATGATGCCGAAGCTCCACAGGATGTCGAACAGCGTGGGCGGGGTTTCGCGCAGCGCCATCATCGGAAAATAGATGCCATAGGCCACGGCCATGCAGACCAGGGTCAGCCACGCGGTCTTTTCGCGATAGGCCATGTCAGTTCCCCCGCCGATAGCCGGCGATCTGCGCGGCATAATGGACGATCTCCGCGATCACGATCGCGCCCATGATGGCATAGGCCATGTCGATCCTGTCGAAGCCCAGATGCACGCTCCCGGCGACGCAGAACACCAGCCCGATCAGCACGGGATAGGCGAGGGCATAGGCGCGTCGGGCGATGTCGCGGTCGCGCTCGTCGCTGCCGGCGCCGGCATCGGCGGGGGCGAGCGCGGCGGTGACGATCGCGGCCCCCGTCGCGAGGATCGTCTGGACGATCACCGCGGCAATGAAGCCGGTGAAATAGACGGCGCCGTGCAGCTTCCCGCCGGTCGTCAGCATGAAGCCGAAAAAGCCGCCCCACACCAGGATCGTGGTGACCACGGAGATCCAGGCGATCTTCTCCTTGAATGGCATAATTCACCTCAAGTTCGAAATTTGTGCCTTAATGTTAAATATATCGAACATTGAGTCAAGCGATTATAACCCACTCTCCTTCATCCCGCCCTTGCGGGGATGGCGGGGGCGGGAAATCGCGGGGGGTGAAGGAGGCCGGGCCGTCTGCCGGACGCCGTTGCGCTGGCGACCATCGGCGCAACGCGCTAGACCCGCGGCCATGTCGCACGTCACCATGGATACGGCCACGAGCCGCGCAAACCCGACTCCCGCCCCGATGAAGCGGCTCACCGTCCCGGCGATTCGCGATCGCAAGGGCAAGGATCCGATCGTGATGCTCACCGCCTACACGACGCGGATGGCGCAATTGCTCGATCCGCATTGCGACGTGCTGCTGGTGGGGGACAGCCTGGCCCAGGTGATCTACGGCCTGCCTTCCACCCTGCCGGTGACGCTGGAGATGATGATCGCGCATGGCGCCGCGGTGGTGCGCGGCAGCTGGCATTCGCTGGTCGTGGTCGACATGCCCTTCGGCAGCTACGAGCAGGGCCCGGAACAGGCTTTCGCCTCCGCCGCGCGCGTGCTGGCGGAGACGGGCGCCGCCGGCGTGAAGATGGAGGGCGGCGAGACGCTGGCGCCCACCGTCGAATTCCTCACCCGGCGCGGTATCCCGGTCGTCGGGCATGTCGGCCTCACGCCCCAGGCGGTCAACGCGCTCGGCGGCTATGGCGCGCGGGGCCGGAGCAACGCGGAGCATGCCCAGATCCTCGACGATGCGCGGGCGATCGCCGCCGCCGGCGCGTTCGGCATGGTGGTGGAGGGCGTGGTCGAGACGCTGGCGCGGGAGATCACCGCGGCGGTGTCCTGCCCGGTGATCGGGATCGGCGCTTCGGCCGAGTGCGACGGCCAGGTGCTGGTGATCGACGACATGCTGGGCATGTTCGAGCGGACCGCCCGCTTCGTGAAGAAATATGACGATCTCGCCGGCCGTATTTCCGCCGCGGTTGAAACCTATGCCGCCGATGTTCGGTCGCGGGCCTTCCCGGGGCCCGATCAGGTCTATGCGCCGCGGGATTGACGGGCTACCGAGCGCTCTGTTGATTCCCGCGCGGCACGATCAGGTTCGCGCCCGCAAGAGACGCATGGAGTAGATTTTGGCGCTTCCCCCCTCCGGCACGACAGACGAAGCCTTCCTGCGCGAAGTCGACGAGGAATATCGCCGTTCGCAGATGCTGGGCATCTGGCAGAAATACGGGCGCCTGATCATCGGCGCCGTGGTGGCCGGGTTCCTCGCGCTCGGCGGCTTTCTGTTCTGGCAGCACCAGAGCGATTCCGCCGCGGGCCAGAAGGGCGAGCAATATGATGCCGCCCTGCGCAACATCGAGCAGAACCAGCTCGACAAGGCGAATCCCGAACTCGCCAAGCTCGCTGCCGGCGGCAACAACGGCTATGCCGCGATGTCGTCGATCATCGAGGGCAACCTGCTGCTGCAGAAGAAGGACGCGAAGGGCGCCGCCGCCAAATTCGCCGCGGTTGCGGGCAATGGCGGCTTCGCCAAGCCGTTCCGCGATTACGCGCTGCTTCGCCAGACTTCGGTGGAGTATGACACGCTGAAGCCCGAAGTGGTGGTTTCGCGCCTCCAGGGCCTCGCCAAGCCGGATTCGGCCTGGTTCGGAAGCGCCGGCGAGATGGTGGCGGCCGCGCAGATCAAGCTCGGCAAGCGCGCCGAGGCGGGCAAGCTCCTCCAGCAGATCGCCCAGGGCGGCGACAATGTGCCGGATACGACGCGGCAACGCGCGGTTCAGCTGGCGAGCGTATTGGGGATCGATGTCCTCGATCAGTCGAAGGAAAAGCAGGCTAAATGAACAATAAGCTGAGGGTGGCTGGGGCCCTTGCGGCACTCGCGCTGGTTAGCGGCTGCGGCGTGATCAAGGGGCAGGGCAAGAAGACGCCCGTGCTCGGCGAGCGCGTTCCCATCCTGATGTCCGAAAACGACATCACCAGCGACAGGTCGCTGGCGAGTGTCGACGTGCTCGTGCCGGAAGCGGCGGTGAACCAGGACTGGACCCAGCCGGGCGGCAATGCCGCCAAGTCGATGGGCCATCTCGCCTTGTCCGCCACGCCGTCGCAGGTCTGGAGCCAGCAGATCGCCAAGACCTCCAAGAAGGAGCGCCTTGCCGCTTCGCCGGTGGTCGCGGGCGGCAAGCTGTTCGTGATGGATACCGACGGCCAGGTCCATGCGCTGGCCGCCGACACCGGCGCCGAGCTGTGGCGCGCCGCCACGGTGAAGGCCGACGGCAACAAGACCGCGCGCTTCGGCGGCGGCGTCAGCGTCTCCGGCGACCATGTCTTCGCGACCAACGGCCTCGGCGATGTCGTTGCGCTCAAGGTGGCGGACGGCACCGAGCTGTGGCGCAAGCGCCCCGGCGGCCCGCTGCGCGGGGCCCCGACGCTCGCCAACGGCAATGCCTATGTCCTCACGCAGGACAACCAGCTCTTCGTGATGAGCCAGGAGAATGGCGACGTCAGCTGGACCGCTTCGGCCAGCCTCGAATCGCAGGGCGTGTTCGGCGTAGCGGCGCCGGCCTCGGCGCAGGGCACCGTGATCGCCGGCTTCTCGTCGGGCGAGCTCAACGCCTATCGCTACGAGAATGGCCGCTCGCTGTGGAGCGACGTGCTCTCCCGCAGCAGCATGAGCACTTCGGTCTCCTCGCTGTCGGACATCGACGCCGAGCCGGTGATCGACCAGGGCCGCGTCTATGCCGTGGGCCAGGGCGGCCGCATGGTCGCGATGGACATCGCCACCGGCAACCGCATGTGGGAACAGAATATCGCCGGCATCTCCACTCCCTGGGTGGCGGGCGAATGGCTGTTCGTGGTGACCGACGATGCGCGCCTGCTGTGCCTTTCGCGCACCAGCGGCAAGGTGCGCTGGATCTCCCAGCTCAAGCGCTACAAGAACGACAAGAAGCCCAAGAATCCCTGGGGCTGGGTCGGTCCCGTCCTGGCCGGCGGCAAGCTGATCCTGGGCAGCACCCGCGGCGAGCTGGCCTTCGTCTCGCCGGCCGACGGCAGCGTGAGCTCGACGATCGAGCTGAAGGCTCCGATCTCGCTCCAGCCGGTGGTGGTGAACAACATGCTCTACATCCTGGACGACAAGGGGCGCCTGACCGCGTTCCGCTGATATCTGTCCCGGCCATGGCAGGCGGGCGGGGCCGAGAGGCCTCGCCCGTTTGCTTTTTGCACTATATGCCCTTCTGCTGGGCACACCCCGAGAAGAGTTACCCTTATGCCATTGCCCATCGTCGCCATCATCGGCCGGCCGAATGTCGGCAAGTCGACGCTGTTCAACCGGCTGGTCGGCAAGAAGCTCGCACTGGTCGACGATCAGCCGGGCGTGACGCGCGATCGCCGCGAAGGCGATGCGAGCCTGCTCGGGCTCGAGTTCCGCATCATCGACACCGCGGGCTATGAGGACGAGGACGCGGCAACCCTGCCCGGCCGGATGCGCCAGCAGACCGAGGCGGCGGTGCAGGAAGCCGATGTCGCGCTCTTCCTGGTCGATGCCCGCGCCGGGGTGACGCCGCTCGACGAGGAGATCGCCCGCTGGCTGCGCTCGACCGACCGGCCGATCGTGCTCGTCGCCAACAAGGCGGAGGGCCGCGCGGGCGAAACCGGCGTGATCGAGGCAATGGCGCTCGGCTTCGGCGATCCGGTGCAGCTCTCGGCCGAGCATGGCGAGGGGATGGGCGACCTGTTCGAGGCGCTGCTGCCGCATGTCGAGCGCGAGGAAGAGGACGTCGAGGAAGAGGATCCCGACAATCCCAATGCCCCGCTCAAGCTGGCGATCGTCGGCCGGCCGAACGCCGGCAAGTCGACCCTGGTGAACCGTTTCCTGGGCGAGGACCGGATGATCACCGGCCCCGAGGCCGGGATCACCCGCGATTCGATCGCGATCGATTGGGAATGGGAGGATTTCGACGGCAATCTGCGCCCGGTCCGCCTGATCGACACGGCGGGGCTGCGCAAGAAGGCGCGCGTGGAGGAGAAGCTGGAGAAGCTCTCGGTCGCCGACACGTTGCGCTCGATCGACTTCGCCGAAGTGGTGGTGCTGCTGCTCGACGCGACGCGCGGGCTCGAGGTGCAGGACCTCAAGATCGCCGATCGCGTCCTGCAGGAGGGCCGCGCGCTGATCATCGCGCTCAACAAATGGGACGTGGCCGAGAACGCCTCCAGCCTGTTCAACGGCGTGAAGGGCGCGCTCGACGAGGGGCTGGCGCAAGTGAAGGGCGTGCCGCTGCTCACGGTCTCCGCGGCGACGGGGAAGGGGCTCGACACGCTGATCGACGTTGCCTTCAAGACGCGCGAGGCCTGGTCGCGCCGCGTCTCCACCGGCCAGCTCAACCGCTGGTTCGAGCGTGCGGTCGAGGCGAATCCGCCGCCCGCGCCCGGCGGCAAGCGGATCAAGCCGCGCTACGTCACCCAGAACAAGACGCGCCCGCCCAGCTTCGTGCTGTTCGGCACCCGCGTCGACCTGCTGCCGATGAGCTATCAGCGCTATCTGATCAACGGCTTGCGCCGCGAATTCGATTTCGGCGCGGTGCCGGTGCGGTTGACGCTGCGGGCGCCGAAGAATCCGTTCGATCGCGATAAGGAATGAGAATCCAATCGCTTCCGTAACGATCCTGATCCCAAATCAACCCTGTGTTTACAAACGGGCGATACCCTTCGGAACGCTCTGGAGGGTGCGGAGTAGGGGAAAGAAGCGATGACCGGCAACGAGCAGCTGGTGAACTGGGACAGTTTTGCGCAGGCGCGGGCCGAGCTCGGTGCCAATTTCGTGCGCATTCTCGGCTATTTCCGCGAAGACGGCGTCAAGTCCGTTGCGCGGATCGAGGAAGCCATGCGCGCGAACAACGCCGCGTCGATGGTGATTCCCGCGCATACGCTGAAGGGCGAATCGCGCCAGTTCGGCGCCGATCCGCTGGCGGACCTGGCGGAGACGATCGAAATGAGCGCGCGCCTGTGCATCGAGCGACAGGACACGCCGACGGACGTGCTCGAACATGTCGTGCAGCTGCGCCCGCTCTTCGAAGCGACGCTGGCGCTGCTCGAGCGCGAATCGAACCCGCTGGTGGAGCGCCGCCCGGTGTTCGGCCGGCGCTCGCTCGCGGGCTGACGGGCCCTAGCTCGCCTCGGCCGCCTCGCTGTTGAGCTGGATATAGTTCTCAAGCCCCATGCGCGCGATCATGTCGAACTGCTTCTCCAGCGTATCGACATGCTCTTCCTCGCTTTCGAGGATATGGGCGAACAGATCGCGCGAGACATAGTCGCGCACGCTCTCGCAATGCTGGATCGCGTCGCGCAGCAGCGGGATCGCCTCCATCTCCACCGCCAGGTCGGCCTTGAGGATCTCCTCCACCGTCTCGCCGATGCGCAGGCGGCCGAGCAGCTGGAAATTGGGCAGGCCGTCGAGGAACAGGATGCGCTCCGCCAGCTTGTCGGCATGCTTCATCTCGTCGATCGATTCGTGGCGCTCGAGCTCGGCCAGCTTGGTGACGCCCCAATTGTCGAGCAGCCGGTAATGCAGCCAATATTGGTTGATCGCGGTGAGCTCGTTCTTGAGCGCCTCGTTGAGATAGTCGAGGACCTTGGGATCGCCCTTCATTGCCGCCACCTGTTTCTCGTGATTGGATTTCGGGCAGCAGAATAGGCGCGGAAGCCCGTGTTGGACAGCAAAAAGTGGCGGATTTCTGCGGTTTTCAGCTGTTGCGAACGTTATGCAGCAGCACGTTCCTGGGCAATGATCTCGCGTGCGAATGGCACGCATTGTCCGCACTTGGCCTGGCATCCGAGCGCCCGATAGGCCTGGCAGGCACTGGTCGCGCCCTCGCGCGCGGCCTCGCGCACGTCACGTTCCCGAAGAGCATTGCAAACGCAAACGACCATCAGACCCTCACGACTCTCTGGGGACGAGTTAGGGCTATTGACACTGATTCGCAAGACTATTGCGAGGCACTCGCATTACTATCCGGCGCCCCTCTGCGGATCGGCTGGAGATGCCAGCGCGCCAGGCTGCGCCACAACCACTCGAACGGGCCGAATCGGAAATGGTCGAGCCAGGCCCTGGACCAGAGCAGGATCAGTGCCCAGATGACGAAGACAATCGGGTAGAGCTGCCAGCGCGCAAGCTGCCCGTACCAGCCCAGGCCATAGCCGTAGAAGAGCGTGGTGCAGATCAGGCTGGTGGCGAGATAGTTGGTGAAGGCCATGCGCCCCGCCGCGGCGAGGCGGGCGGTCAGCGCGCCGTCCGGGCGGGCGAGAAGCAGGATCAGGCAGATCCATCCGGCGATCATCGGCGGGCGGACCAGCGCGGTGAGCGGCAGCATCGCCGCGACTACGCGCATGTCGAAGCCGGAACGCCATTGCCACCATGCCAGCACGGCATAGGCGGGCAGGCCGATGCCCCAGCAGGCGATCAGCCAGCGGCGATAGCGCGCCCGGGGCCATTCGCCCCGCAGCATTCCGCTGCGCAGCGCCGCCATGCCGAACAGCATGTAGCCGAGCGTCTCCGGCCCGAAGAAGACGAACAGCGCGAACAGCGCGCCGCCGTCCTCGCGGAGCCGATCGGCGAGGATGGCGCCATAGCTGCCGCGATGAAGCGCCAGGTCCTTGGCGATGTCGGCCGGTGAGGGGACGCCGAATGCCTGGGCATAGCCGTGCAGCGCGGGGGCATTCGGGGTCTGCGCCTGGAGCTGGACGATACCCAGCGGAATGGTCGCGAACAGGATCGCGCCGGCCAATGCGAGCATCGCGCCGAGCACCAGCAATCGCGGCACGGGCAGGCGGCGCATCGCATAGGCGATCATGCCCATCATCGCATAATGGGCGAGGATGTCGCCGTGCCAGACCAGGAACAGATGGGCGACGCCGAAGACGAGCAGCCAGGCCATGCGCCGATAGTGCACGCCGGCCGGGCCGCGCCCGCCGGCCTCGGCGCGCTCGACCACCAGCAAGGTCGAGGCCCCGAACAGGAACGAGAAGAGCCCGCGCATCCGCCCGTCGAACAGCACGAAGTTGATCGCCCAGGTCGCCAGGTCGGCGCCGTGCCAGCCGCCATAGGCGCGCGGGTTCACATAGGCGGCCTCGGGCATGGCGAAGGAAAGGATGTTGAGCAGCAGGATGCCCAGCACCGCCACGCCGCGGACCACATCGAGAGAAGCGAGCCGGGTGCCCGCGGCGGAAAGGGGCATTCAGCGCCGCGCGGCGACGAGTGCGATCGGGATGCCGACCAGCACGATGTGGCAGAAGAGCTGAGTCGCGACCGTCTGCGGGTCGAGATGCGGGAAGACGGCCGGCCAGCGCAGCGGCAGCACGACCAGGTTCATCACCGCCCAGGTGGCGATGCCATAGCCGATGCCCGCGGCCACGCGCCGCGCCTTGAGCGGGGGCAGCCGATCGGCGGCAAGGACGAAGACCGCCGCCATCACGGCCATGATCGCGAAATGGACCGCCAGCCCCAGCACCGCGCCGGCCGCCCCCCAGCCGGTCGCATCCGGGAAAGGCCCGCTGGCGACGCCGCGCAGCATCCTGTCGGGGGTGCGGCCGGCCTGGAGCGCGAGGATCGCCGCCGCGGCGATGTCGAGCGTGCCGGCGATCAGCGCCGCCACCAGGATCCGGCGTCCGGCATGGGCCATGTCGATTGTCCTCCCGCTCTCCTTGGCGGACGCTACAACCAGGAGCTGATCTCCTCCAGCGGCTTCTTCATGCTCCCGGCCGCCGGGATCATGGCTTCGGCCGCCGGATGGCCGGCGACGATCAGCATCAGTGCCTTCTCGCCCTCCGGCCGGCGGCAGACGCGGTTGAGGAAGCGCATCGGCCTGGGCGTGTGGACCAGCGTCGCGATGCCGGCGGCGTGCAGCGTGGCGAGCAGGATCCCGGTGGCGATGCCGACGCTCTCGGTGACGTAATAGTTGCGCGGCACGGCTTCGTCGTCGGCAAGGCGCCGGGCGAAGACCGCGATCAGCCAGGGCGCCGTCTCGAGAAAGGGCTTGTCGGCATGGGTGCCGAGCGGGCGCACCGCATCGAGCCACGCTCCCGGTGCGCGGCCGGCGTAGAAATGGCGCTCCTCCTCCTCGGCCGCGACGCGGATCGTCGCCTTGGCCTCCGCCCCCGCGATCGCGCAGAAGTGCCAGGGCTGGCGGTTGGCGCCGCTCGGTGCCGAGCCGGCGGCCCGCAGCGCCGCCTCGATCACTTCACGGGGAACGGGCCGATCGCTAAAGGCTCGGCAGCTGCGACGCGTGGCGATCTCCGCCAGGAAGGTCTGGGCCCGCTCGATCCGGGCATTGTCGCTCAGTTCCGGATAGGGCTGCCACGGCAGCGCTTCGTGCTCGGCCATGGATGCCCCCTCTGATTCGACGATGCCACCGGTGTCTCGGGCCAGGCAATCCGGTTTTCCCCGTAGCGCTCAGCGATTCTCCCTGCGGATCACCAGCTTCAGGCCCGACCAGACCGGATCGACCGCGCAGACCTTGATGTCGACCAGCCCCTTGGGCAGCGCGACTGCGCGGATCACGTCCTCGGTAATGTCGGTCTCCACCCGGGCGGCCTTCTTGGGCCAGGAGACCCAGATGAAGCCGTTCCGGTCGATCAGCGCGAGCAGCGCCTCCAGCTCCCGCTCGAGCCTCGCCCGCTCGGTGACGAAGACATGCGCCGCCTGCAGTCCGGCACAGGCGACTGCATATTCCTCGATCCCCAGCCCCGCGGGGTCGATCTCGGCGCGGACGCTGTCCGGCATGTCGCCGAACCAGCTGCGCATGCCGGGCTTGAGCCCCAGTTTCTTCGCCAGCGGCGTGCCGGAATAGCCAGCGGTCATCACGACTTCCCTCCTTGCCGGCCGGCACGCACCCGCTTCATGCCAGGGCCGCGTCTTCCCCCATCAGCTCCGGGAAGAACGCTTCGTGCGCCGCCTTGAGATCGGCCAGGCTCACGCAGAAATCGCCTTCTTCCAGCTCGAAGATGATCCGGTCCTTGATCGTGCGACCGATCGGATCGGCGACCAGCCCGGCCTTGTCCGCCGCGACGAGGAAGTCGGCAAGGCAGGTGTCGCAGATCGTGACGACATACAGGCCCTGGTCTTCGCCGAAGAAGGAGCCGGCGATGCCGAAGGGCTGGGGCTGGTCGATGATCGCGCCGATGCCCGAGGCCATCGCCATCTCGGCGATCGCGACCGCCAGTCCGCCGTCCGATACGTCGTGGCAGGCGGTGATCGCGCCGGTGCAGATGCCCGAGCGGATGAAGGCGCCGGTGCGGCGTTCCATCATCAGATCGACTTCGGGAGCCGGCCCTTCCTCGCGGCCGTGCAGCTCGCGCAGCCACAGCGACTGGCCGAGATGGCCCGAACGTTCGCCGACCGCCAGGATGATGTCGCCGGTGCCCTTGAAGGCGATGGTCGCGCTCTTCGAATAATCCTTGAGCAGGCCGATCGCGCCGATCGCCGGGGTCGGCAGGATCGCCGAGCCGCCGCCGGTGGCCTTGCTCTCGTTGTAGAGCGAGACGTTGCCCGAGACGATCGGGAAGTCGAGCGCTCGGCACGCCTCCGACATGCCTTCGAGGCAGCCGACGATCTGGCCCATGATCTCCGGGCGTTGCGGATTGGCGAAGTTGAGGCAGTTAGTCACCGCCAGCGGGGTGGCGCCGACGGCCGAAAGGTTGCGCCATGCCTCCGCGATCGCCTGCTTGCCGCCCTCCACCGGGTCGGCGAAGCAATAGCGCGGGGTGCAATCGGTGGTGATCGCCAGGCCCTTGCCGGAGCCGTGCACGCGGACCACCGCCGCGTCGCCGCCCGGGCGCTGCACGGTGTCGGCGCCGACCATATGGTCGTACTGCTCCCAGATCCAGCGGCGCGAGGCGAGGTCGGGCGTGCCGACCAGCTTGAGCAGGTCCGCGGCCGGATCGGTGCTCTCGGGCACGTCCGCCAGTTCGGCGGGCTTCGGCGTCGGCACGTGCGGCCGGTCGTAGAGCGGCGCTTCGTCCGCCAGCGGGGCGAGCGGGATGTCGGCGACCGTGTCGCCCTTCCATTTCAGCACCATGCGGCCGGTATCCGTCACATGGCCGATCACGGCGAAATCGAGCTCCCATTTGCGGAAGATCGCCTCGGCAAAGGCTTCGCGGCCGGGCTTGAGCACCATGAGCATGCGCTCCTGGCTCTCCGACAGCATCATCTCGTACGGCGTCATGCCGGTTTCGCGCTGGGGCACGTCGTCCATCACCAGCTCGATGCCGACGCCGCCCTTGCTGGCCATCTCGACCGAGGAGGAAGTGAGGCCGGCGGCGCCCATGTCCTGGATCGCGACGATCGCGTCCGACGACATCAGCTCGAGGCACGCTTCGATCAGCAGCTTCTCGGTGAAGGGATCGCCGACCTGGACGGTGGGGCGCTTCTCCTCGCTGTCCTCGCCGAAATCCGCGCTCGCCATCGTCGCGCCGTGGATGCCGTCGCGGCCGGTCTTCGAGCCGACATAGACGATCGGATTGCCGACGCCACTGGCGGCCGAATAGAAGATCTTGTCCGTGTCCGCGATGCCGACGGTCATCGCGTTGACCAGGATGTTGCCGTCATAGGCCTTGTGGAAATTGACTTCGCCGCCGACGGTGGGGACGCCGACGCAATTGCCATAGCCGCCGATGCCGTGGACCACGCCGGCGATGAGGTGCTTCATCTTGGGGTGGTCGGGCCGGCCGAAGCGCAGCGCGTTCATGTTGGCGATCGGGCGCGCGCCCATGGTGAACACGTCGCGCAGGATGCCGCCCACGCCGGTCGCCGCGCCCTGATAGGGCTCGATGTACGACGGGTGGTTGTGGCTCTCCATCTTGAAGATCGCGGCCTGGCCGTCGCCGATATCGACCACGCCGGCATTCTCGCCCGGGCCGCAGATCACCTGGGGGCCCTCGGTCGGCAGCTTCTTCAGGTGGATGCGGCTCGACTTGTAGCTGCAATGCTCGGACCACATCACCGAGAAGATGCCGAGTTCGGTAAGGTTGGGCTCGCGGCCCATCGCCTTCAGGACGCGCGCATATTCTTCGGGGGTAAAGCCGTGCTCGGCGACGATCTCGGACGTGATCTGGGTCATGGGCGCAGCCCATAGCGAGGGCATGTGCCCGCGTCACCCCCGAGCGGGGGCGGCGCGAAAATCTTGCCTCCCCCCGGCCGGTATGTGCGGACGGCGCGGAAGGGCCGGGGCGTTCGCATCGCGGCCGAGCCAAGCGGATGGAATCCTGCATCAAGGGACCGAATCGCCGGGATCGCCGGGCTATGCGGGGGTTGGAGATTAACCATTGGAGGCGTAGCAAGGCGGACGGAGTGGAGCCTTGGGTGTAGCGTGATGAATCACTGGATAGATCGCGTGGCGGCGCCGCCGGCCGGGCGCGTGCCGATGGGTTGGGCGAACGCGCTGCATGTCGTGCCCGATGGTGCCCCCGCGGTGCTCGCGCCGATGCCCGCCGCCTGGGAATGCGACCTGTCCGACGATTCGCTGCGCTGGACGCCGGGCGTGTTCGCGATATTCGGCCTGCCGCCCGGTCGGCCGGTGCGCCGCGACGAAGTGGTTGCCATGTACAGCCCGGAATCGCGGGCCGAACTGGCCAGGCTGCGATCGGAGGCGATCGCCAATTGCGGCAGCTTCACCTTCGAGGCCGAGATCCGCCGGCCGGACGGCGAGATGCGCTGGATGCGCGTGACTGCCGATGTCGAGGTGCGCGATGGCCGCCCGGCCTATCTCTACGGCCTGAAGCAGGACATCACGCATCTGCGGCGGGGCTAGCGCCTCCCTCGAGGCAATCAATTCCCGTCGATCCCCGCGGGAAAACTCCCCCACCTGACGGGCGCGGGATGGCGGAAAGGACGAGAGGCGCCGCGAAGGATGCCCCGCCCTAGGCCGCGGAGGCGACCGGCAGCGTGGAGGTCACCACGCGATCCTTGCCGGCATGTTTCGCGGCATAGAGCAAGTCGTCCGCGAGCCGCAGCGCGTCGGCGTGATCGCCCGCGATCGGCGCGACGCCGGCCGAGAAGCTGATCCTGCCGATCGGCAGGTCGGTGGTCTGGTCGCGCAGCAGCCGCTCGCGCAGCCGGGCGCGGCAGCCGTCGAGCAGGTCGGCGGCCTCCTCCGCATCGGCGCCCTCGAACAGGCAGACGAACTCCTCGCCGCCATAGCGCGCGACCGTCACCCGGCGGCCCAGGTCCTCGCGCAGGAAGCGCGCGACGAAGCGGAGCACGCGGTCGCCGGTATGGTGGCCGTGCCGGTCGTTGATCGCCTTGAAATTGTCGATGTCGCACAGCGCGAGGGCAAAGGGGGCGGCATCCGGCCGGGCCAGCGTCTCCTCCATCCGCGCGAAGAAGCCGCGGCGATTGGGCAGGCCGGTGAGGTGATCCTCCTCCGCCTCGCGCACTGCGCGCTCGAGATCGGCGCGCAGGCGCCGCGTGTCCTCGCGGGTGCGCTCGAGCCGGCCGCCGATCCTGCGCGTCGTCTCGGCGACGTCGAGCGTGACTTCGAGCAGCCGGCGATAGGCCTCGCCCGGCTCGCTGCCCATCTGGTCGGCCGCTTCGCCGAGCGCGGTGGAATAGGCGCTGGTCGAGGCGGTGGCGTCGCCCACCGCGGCAAGGCAATCGGCGACCTTGCTCTCGAGCTCGCGGGTGAGCTTGTCGAGCTTGTCGGGCGTCTCGCCCGCAGCGCAGCGCTCGACGATCCGTTCGACATCGCGGTCGGTCAGGCTGCCCTTGGCGTTGAGCAGTTCCTGGGCCGCGCGCACCAGCGGGGCCTCCAGGCCGTCGAGGAAACGGCCGGCAAAGTCGAAGTTGGTCGTGCTGGGCTCCAGCCCGTGCTGGAACAGGAAGGCGCCGATCTGTTCGTAGCGCAGGCGGTGGAGCGCGGTCCGGTCGGGCGCGGCCCATGGATCCTCGCCTTCGCCGCGGCGGAACCAGGATACCAGCCGGTCGAGCGGCGAGTGGAGGGAAACGGGCGCGCTCATGCCCGGGCCCCGCCGGTCCATGCGGCGATCCGCGCGGCGTCCTTGCCCGCGCGATGCCCGTCGATGCTTGCCCTTGATCGCATGTCCCGCCCCCGTTCTCGACGGAATCGTTACGGGAGCGATCGTAATATTCGCGTTAATCCGGCCCGGAATTCGCCAAATCGGGTAGCGTGGCCGCCCTGGGTCGGGGACTCGCATTCCGTCAACCGTCATCCCCGCGCAGGCGGGATGACGGGGTTCGCTGAATGAGTCCCCCACCCTAGGTTGGGGACTCATATTCCTTCAATCGCCATCCCCGCGAAGGCGGGGATGGCGAAGGAAAATCAGATACTTGTTTGGTTCTCAACCTACAGGATCTCGCGCACCCGCTCCGGCGGGCGGCCGAGGCGAACGCCCTTTTCGGTCACCACCAGCGGCCGCTCGATCAGGATCGGATCGGCCGCCATCGCGTCGAGGATCGCATCGTCGTCCGCTCCCTTTAGCGGCTTGGCGGCGTCCTCGGCGATGCGCAGGCCTTCGCGCGCGGTCATGCCGGCGCGGGCATAGAGGTCCTTCAGCGTCTCGCGGCTCGGCGGGGTCTTGAGATATTCCACCACCTCGACCGCGAGGCCCGGCGTTCCGTTCAGGATCGCCAGCGCCTCGCGCGACTTGGAGCAGCGGGGATTGTGGTAGATGGTGGCCTTCATGCCTCGTCCTGCCGGGCCAGCCACTCCTCCAGCCACTTGATCGTATAGTCGCCCTTCTGGAATTCGGGGTCGTCGAGCAGCGCCTGGTGCAGGGGGATGGTGGTCTTCATCCCGTCGATCACGAACTCCTCGAGCGCGCGGCGCAGGCGGCGGAGCGCGCCCTGGCGAGTGGTGCCGTAGACGATCAGCTTGGCGATCATCGAATCGTAATAGGGCGGCACCTTGTAGCCGGCATAGAGGCCCGAATCGACGCGGACGTTCATGCCGCCCGGCGCGTGATAGCCCTTCACCAGGCCCGGCGAGGGCGCGAAGGTGCGCGGGTCCTCGGCGTTGATGCGGCATTCGATGGCATGGCCGCGGAACACCACGTCTTCCTGGCGCAGCGTCAGGCCGTGCCCTTCGGCCACGCGGATCTGCTCGCGGACGAGATCGAGGCCGGTGATCGCCTCGGTCACCGGATGCTCCACCTGCAGGCGGGTGTTCATCTCGATGAAGTAGAACTCGCCGTCTTCCCACAGGAATTCGATCGTGCCGGCCCCGCGATAGCCCATGTCGGCCATCGCCTTGGCGCAGATCCCGCCGATGCGCTCGCGCTCCTCGACCGAGAGGACGGGCGAGGGGGCTTCCTCGAGCACCTTCTGGTGGCGGCGCTGGAGCGAGCAGTCGCGCTCGCCCAGATGGATGGCGTTGCCGTTGCCGTCGCCGAACACCTGCACTTCGATGTGGCGCGGGTTGCCGAGATATTTCTCCAGATAGACGGTGGCGTCGCCAAAGGCGGCCTTCGCCTCGCTGCCGGCCTGCTGCATCAGCGTCTCGAGCTGGTCCTCGCTGGTGCAGACCTTCATGCCGCGGCCGCCGCCGCCCGAGGCGGCCTTGATGATCACCGGATAGCCTGCCTTGGCGGCGATCGCCTTGGCTTCGGCCAGGTCGCCGATCGGGCCGTCCGAGCCGGGGACCAGCGGCAGGCCGAGCGCGCCGGCGGTGCGCTTCGCCTCGATCTTGTCGCCCATCGTGCGGATGTGCTCGGGCTTGGGCCCGACGAAGATGATGCCGTGCGCCTCGACGATCTCGGCGAACTTGGCGTTCTCCGAGAGGAAGCCATAGCCCGGATGGATCGCGTCCGCGCCCGAGATCTCCGCCGCGGCGATGATCCGGTCGATCTTGAGATAGCTCTCGGCCGCGGCCGGCGGGCCGATGCAGATCGCTTCGTCGGCCAGGCGCACGTGCATCGCGTCCGAATCGGCGGTGGAGTGCACCGCGACGGTCTTGATCCCCATCTCGTGGCAGGCGCGGTGGATGCGCAGCGCGATCTCGCCGCGATTGGCGATCAGGAGCTTCTTGATTTCCGGCATGGGGCCGCCGTTACTCGACCACGACGAGCGGCTGGTCGAACTCGACCGGCTGGCCATTGTCGACCAGGATCGCCTTGACCGTGCCGGCCGAAGTGGCGTGGATCGGGTTCATCACCTTCATCGCCTCGATGATCAGCAGCGTGTCGCCGGCCTTCACCGTCTGGCCGACCGAGACGAAGTTCGCCGCCTCGGGATTCGGCGCCAGATAGACGGTGCCGACCATCGGCGACTTGACTGCGTTCAGCGCGGCGACGGGCGCGGCCTCGACGGCAGCGGCAACCGGCGCGGCGGCGGCCGGAGCGGCGACCGGGGCAGCCATCGGCGCCTGCAGGAGCGCGGGCGCGGCCTGCACGGTGCGCGCGACGCGGACCTTGCGATCGCCGTCCTCGACTTCGATCTCGGTGAGATTGGTGTCGTCCAGCACGGCGGCGAGCTGCCGCACCAGGTCGATGTCGACCTGCATTGCGCCCGTCTTGTCGTTCTTTTCTGCCATTTGATCTCGTCTTCCGATGAAACGGCGCCCTTTGTCAGAGGAGCGCGGCGGCTTCAAGCGCAAGCATGTAGGACAGTGCCCCGAAACCGGCGATGGTTCCCCGGGCGGCCATGCCGACATAGCTGTGGTGGCGATACTCCTCCCGGGCGACCGGGTTGGAGATATGTACTTCGAATACCGGCGTCCGGATCGAGCGGATCGCGTCGTAGAGCGCGAGGCTGGTGTGCGTGAACGCGCCCGCGTTGAGCAGGACGGCCTTCGCGCCGCGGGCCTGGGCCTCGTGGAGCCAGTCGATCAGGTGGCCCTCGTGATTCGACTGGCGCAGATCGATCTCCAGCCCCAGTTCCTTCGCCCGGTCCTCCAGGCGGCCCGCAATGTCGTCGAGCGTGTCCGAACCGTAGATCTCCGGCTCGCGCAGTCCCAGCAGGTTGAGGTTGGGACCGTTGAGGACGTAGATCGTATCGGCCAAGGCCAAGCCTTTCGGTTGCGGGCGCGGGAGCGGCTTCCCTATATGAGCGCGCGCTCCCGATCAAATTTCCAAGGACAGTTCATGCATATCGACGGCACCGTCTCCATCACCGTCAACGGCGAGCACCGGCGGGTGATGGCCGGCCTCACCATCGCCCAGCTGGCCGAGGAGCTGGGGCTGGTGCCCGCCAAGCTGGCGGTGGAGCGCAACCTGGAAGTGGTGCCGCGCTCGACGCTGGACCAGGTGGTGGTCGAGGATGGCGACGAGCTGGAGATCGTGCATTTCGTCGGTGGTGGCGACCATGGCAGGCCGGTCGATGACGATAGCTGGACCGTCGCGGGCAAGACCTTCCGTTCACGGCTGATCGTCGGCACCGGCAAGTACAGGGATTTCGAGCAGAACGCGGCTGCGGTGGCGGCAAGCGGCGCCGAGATCGTCACGGTGGCGGTGCGCCGCGTGAACGTCAGCGATCCCAAGGCGCCGATGCTCACCGACTATATCGACCCGAAGAAGATCACCTATCTGCCCAACACCGCCGGCTGCTTCGATGCCGAATCGGCGATCCGCACGCTGCGCCTGGCGCGCGAGGCGGGCGGCTGGGAGCTGGTGAAGCTCGAAGTGCTGGGCGAGGCGCGGACGCTCTATCCGGACATGGTGGAGACGCTGCGGGCCACGGAAATCCTCGCGAACGAGGGCTTCAAGCCGATGGTCTATTGCGTGGACGATCCCATCGCGGCGAAGCGGCTGGAGGATGCCGGCGCCGTGGCGATCATGCCGCTGGGCGCGCCGATCGGTTCCGGCCTGGGCATCCAGAACCAGGTGACGATCCGGCTGATCGTCGAAGGTGCCAAGGTGCCGGTGCTGGTCGATGCCGGCGTCGGCTCGGCGAGCGACGCGGCGGTGGGCATGGAGCTGGGCTGCGACGGCATCCTGATGAACACCGCGATCGCCGAGGCGAAGGACCCGATCCTGATGGCGGCGGCGATGAAGGCGGCAGTGGAAGCCGGGCGGCTCTCCTATCGCGCCGGGCGCATGGCCAAGCGCCGCTATGCCGATCCGTCGAGCCCGCTGGCGGGGTTGATCTGATGCGGGGGGTGCTGGTTCTGGTGGCGCTGGCGCTCACCGGTTGCGATGGGCCGAAGGTCGTGTTCGAAAATACGACCACAGTACCGGAATATGCCAACGGCACGGCGGGCCCCGATGCGGCTCGCTAAGCGCTTCGCGATCTGCTTGGCGGTAGGGGCGCTTTCCGCCTGCCACCCCAGGCCCGCCGCCGTGCCGAAGGAATCGCGCGCCATTTCCGCCGAGCCGGTGACGCTCACCGCGGCGGACGGGGTGAAGGTCTTTGGCGTCCATACCAGCGTCGAGAAGCCCAAGGCGCTGATCCTGCTCTTCCACCAGGCGGGTTCGGGCAAGGACGAATATGCGACCATTGCCCCCAGGCTGGCGACCTGGGGCTATAGCTCGCTGCGTATCGACCAGCGCGCCGGCGGCGACCTGTTCGGCGGCAATGCGACGGTGAAGGCGCTGGGTCGCTCGACGAGCTACTATCAGGCGAAGCCGGACCTGGTGGCGGCGCTGGCATGGGCGAAGGACAAGAAGCTGCCGGTGATCCTGTGGGGCAGCAGCTATTCGGCGTCGCTCGTCTTCCTGCTCGCCGCGGACTATCCCGATCGGGTGAAGGCGGTGATGGCATTCTCGCCCGGCGAATATTTCGACGACAAGACGATGGTGCGCACCGCCGCGGCCAACGTGAAGGCGCCGGTGTTCGCAACGTCGGCGCAGGATGGGCATGAGGTCGACGAGGCCCGGAACATCCTCGCCGCGGTGCCGGGGCAGAAGGAGCAGTTCGTGCCCAAGCAGGGCGGAGTGCACGGCGCCTCCACCTTGCTGCGCGCGAAGAATCCCGAGGGCGCCGAGCCGGCCTGGACCGCGGTGATCGCCTTCCTGCAGAAGGTGGCGCCCTGACCTTCGCCCCCCTCCCTTCCGGGGAGGGGAGGATCCAGGTCGGATCGACATTGGGCGCGCGATGCGAGCCGGACAGCGCTTCTTGCTCCCCGGCGAAGGCCGGGGCCCAGTTGCACCATCGTTCGAGGAGTTCGCGTATCTCGATAGCAGCCCGATACTGGGCCCCGGCCTTCGCCGGAGAGCCGCCGGGGACCGCAGTCTCGTAAATGTCGATTGGCCCTAGTGCGGCCGCCGCACCAGCCACACCGAGCGGCCCCCCGTCGTCGCGTCCTCGGGCGCATGGGCGACTTCGAACAGGCCGGCCCTCGCGAATATCGCGCGATATTCCGCCGGGCCGGCGCTGGCATGATAGAGCTGCTCGCCGAACTGGCAGCCCATCGCGACGCCGCGTTCGGGCCCGGTATTGAACAGCAATGCCCCGCCGGGCGACAGCGAGGGCGCCAGTCGCTCGAGCAGGGCGAGCTGGTCGTCGGCGGGCAAGTGGAAGAGGCTGTCCCAGGCGAGGATGCCGCCGAACATCCCGTCCGGCACCACGCCGCGCATGTCCGCCGCGATCCAGCGCTCGCGCGGGAAGCGGGTGCGGCAGAGCGCGATCATCTTCGCCGAGATATCGACGCCGGTGATCGGATGGTGCGCATCGTGCAGATAGCGCGCGATCGGCTCGCCCGCGCCGCAGCCCAGGTCGAGGACCGGCGCGCCCTTCGGAACCCCCAGCAGGAAGCGATCCAGCCAGGCGCGCTCCGTGAAGCGCTTGCGCCGTTCATGATCGAAGGCATGGGCATGGCGCTCATAATGTTCGGCAACCCGCTCTGGCATGACGGAACCCATATCCGGCGCGGACCGTTGTTTCAGTCGAATGGATCACAGGCGCGGCCAAGCGCCGATCCGCGGCCAGGAGATTGGAATCATGGGTGAACTTACTGACAAGATCAAGGGCAACGTCAACGAGCTGGTCGGCAAGGCCAAGCAGGCGCTGGCGGGCGATGCCGACGATCCCAACCGCACCCGCGCGGACGACAAGCTCGACGCCGAGGGCAAGGTCCAGGAGCTGAAGGGCAAGGGCCAGCAGCTGATCGGCAAGGTGAAGGGCGCGCTCGGCGACGACATCTGATCCCGTCGGGGATGCTCAGGCGAGGCCGTTCCGGGCAACCGGGGCGGCCTCTTCGCGCGTGCGGGATTCGGGGATAGGATGCGGCATGGTTTCGAAGACCAGCCTCACCGAGAGCGTCCGCCGGCATCGCATCGAGGATGTGCGCGAAGGGCTGGCGGCCAGGCCCGACCTGCTCGGCCATCGCGACGAACGCGGGCGGAACTGGCTGCACCTCGCCTGTGCGACGCCCGGCACGCGCATCGCCATGGCCGAGCTGCTGCTCGGGCTCGGCCTGGGTCTCGACGATGCCGCGTTCACCGAAGGCGAATGGCGTGCCACGCCCTTGTGGTTCGCGGTGGCGCACGGCGCGAATCGCCCGCTCGCCGAGCATCTGCTGGAGGCGGGTTCCGACCCGAATCATTGCCTGTTCGCCGCCGCCTGGAACGAGGATCGCGCAACGATCCGCCTGCTGCTCGCTTATGGCGCGGACATCGAGGAAGGAGCCGGTCGTGGCGAGACGCCGCTGCTGGGGGCGGTGGGCTGGAGCCGGTTCGGGCCGGCGGAGGAACTGCTGATCGGCGGCGCCAATCCCGATGCGCGGGACGGGAAGGGCCGCACCTCGCTGCACCTGATGCTGAAGAAGGGCAGCGCGGCGGAGCATTTCGCCATGTTCGTCCGCGCCGGTGCCCGCGGGGACATTCCCGACGACGAGGGGCGCACCGCGGCCGCGATATTGGGGAGGAAGCGCGATCCGGCCTGGTGGGAGATCGCGGAAGCGCTGGCGACCGGCTGATTGGCTTTCGCGCATGGAAGGGGGATCCTGGGTCAGTGATTCGCCCTGCCTCTCTCGTCATCCCCGCCTGCGCGGGGATGACGAGGTTTGCTGAACGAGTCTTGACCCTGGATCCTAGATCTCGACACCAGGCTCCGACGCTCAGTCCGGAACGTAGAACGACCAGAGATCGCTCTGCAGCTTGTGCGCGGCGAAGCGCACCGGGCGCGTCTTCGGCCCGATCTCGCAGATCATGTGCGAGAGTATGTCGATCGGCACCAGCGGATCGGGCAGGCGCACGGTCTCGCCGTTGATCCAGCGCCATTCCTCCTGCCAGACCCGACGGCTCTGGATGGTCAGATTGTCACCCTTCTGCCCGACGTGCAGGTGCCGCCAGCCCATAGTTCGCCTCTTCGCTTGCCTTGCCCGCATTATAGCGGGGGCGGGCCGGCCAAGGCCGTGCGCCGGCGGGATTATTTGCGCCTGAGGCCCGAGACGGTGAGCCCCGGGGTGATGAACTCGATATCGGTCTTGAGGTGGAGCAGGCGCAGGCCGGACCGGGCGAGGGCGCGGTCCAGCGCGGGCGCGAACTGCGCGGTCGTCTCCACCGTCTCGGCCCAGCCGCCATAGGCGCGGGCGAGCGCGGCGAAATCCGGATTCCGCAGCGTCGTGCCCGACAGGCGCGCGGGATATTCGCGCTCCTGGTGCATGCGGATCGTGCCATAGGCCGCATTGTCGACCAGGAGGACGATCAGGTCGGCGCCGTGCTGGACGGCGGTGGCGAGTTCCTGGCCGTTCATCAGGAAGTCGCCATCGCCCGCGAGCGCGACCACCGCGCGCTCCGGGAAGCGCAGCGCGGCGGCGACCGCGGCGGGCACGCCATAGCCCATCGCGCCGGCGGTGGGAGCAAGCTGCGAAGGCTGCGGGCCATAGGGCCAGTAGCGGTGCCACCAGCTTGAGAAATTGCCGGCGCCGTTGCAGATGATCGTGTCCGCCGGCATTGCCGCGCGCATCGCCGCGACGCATTGGCCCAGGTCGAGGGCGACGCCGTCGCGCGGCGCGGGGGTGGACCATTCGCGCCATTCCGCGTGCGCGGCCTCGGCGTCGAAACGGGGCAGCTCGATCTCCTCGTCGGCCGCCAGCGTCGCCGCGAATTCGAAGGGGCGGGCGCAGATCGGCAGGTCCGCCAGATAGACGCGGTTGAGCTCATTGGGATCGGGATGGACATGGACGAGCGTCTGGCCCGGATGGTCGGGCGTGATCAGGGCATAGCCATCGGTCGTCGCCTCGCCGAGGCGGGCGCCGACGACGAGCAGCAGGTCGGCCTCCCGGATCCGCTGGACCAGTTTCGGGTTCGGGCCATAGCCGAGATTGCCGGCCCAGGCAGGGGAGCTGTTCGGGATCGCGTCCTGCCGGCGGAAGGCGCCTGCCACGGGCAGGCCGATCCGTTCGGCGAACCTGGCGAACTCCTCGCCCGTTTCGCCGTCCCAGCCGGCGCCGCCGACGATCGCGACCGGGCGCTTCGCCTTGCGCAGTTCGTCGTAGAGCATGTCGACCTCGACGAAATCGGGCGATTGGAGCGGCGGCGCCAGGGCGGGGCGGTCCAGCGCCTCGACCGCGTCGCACAGCATGTCCTCCGGCAGCGCAATCACCACCGGGCCCGGCCGGCCGGAGGTGGCCACTGCCCAGGCGCGGGCGACATATTCCGGGATGCGGCGCGCGTCCTCGATCCGCGTCGCCCATTTGGCGAGCGGGGCGAACATCGCGGGCAGGTCGATCTCCTGAAAGCCTTCGCGGTCGCGCATGCCGCGGTCGACATCGCCGACGAACAGGATCATCGGCTGCGAATCCTGCATGGCGACGTGCACGCCGATCGAGGCGTTGGTCGCGCCCGGCCCGCGCGTGACGAAGGCGATGCCGGGCCGGCCGGTCATCGCGCCATCGGCACAGGCCATGAAGCCGACGCCGCCTTCCTGGCGACAGGTGACCACGTCGATCGCGGGCACGTCGTGCAGCGCGTCCAATACGGCGAGGAAGCTCTCGCCCGGCACATGGAAGATGCGGTCGCAGCCCTGTGCGACCAGGTTGTCGACGAGGATCCGGCCCCCGGTTCGTTTCGCGGTCATGGCCTATCTCTAGACCGGCCGGGGCGGGAAGCGTAACCCCCATGGCCATGCTGATCATTGGCAATCATGTGTCGCCCTATGCCCGCAAGGTATTCGTCGCCCTCGATCACAAGGGCGTCGACTATGAGCTGGACCCGATCGTGCCCTTCTACGGCACCGATGCGTTCACCCGGGTCAGCCCGCTGCGCCGCATCCCGGTGCTGATCGACGGCGAGCTGGTGCTCAACGATTCGACGGTGATCGCGGAATATGTCGACGAGCGCTGGCCCGCGCCGCCGCTGATGCCGCGGGGCGCCGCCGATCGCGCCCGCGCGCGCTGGATGGAGGAATATGCCGACAGCCGGCTGGGCGACCTGATCATCTGGCGGCTCTTCTACCAGAAGACGATCGTCCCCTATGTGTGGAAGCGCGAGCCCGATCATGCCCTGATCGCGCAGGTGACGACCCGCGACCTGCCCGAAGCGCTCGACTGGATCGAGGCGCGGGCACCGGCGGACGGGTTCTTGTTCGACCATGTCTGCACCGCGGATTTCACCTATGCGTGCTTCTTCCGCAACGCCTCGCTCGCCGGGTTCGAGATCGACGCGGCGCGCTGGCCGCGCACGGCGGGCTGGCTCGAGCGGGTGCGGGCGGTGCCGGCCTTTGCGGGGACGATGAAGTTCGAAGCCGCGATCGTCGGGGTGCGCTCGCCGGACCGGCCGGGCGCGTTGCGCGCGGCAGGGGCGAAGGTAGCCGAGCAAAGCTATGGCGGGCGCGAACCGCACCGTTCGATCATGCTGGGGGATGGGCCCTAGGTTGCGAACCCAAACAAGTATCTGATTTTCTGTCGTCATCCCCGTGAAGGCGGGGATGACGATTGAAGGAATATGAGCCCCCGACCCAGGCGCCTATTTCCGGAGCCACAGGAAGAGGAGCGCGATTCCGACGGCCAGCTGCGCGGCCGCGATCAGCATGAGATGCGTGGAGAAGGGCTGCTTCCGGGTCTTGTGGCGGAACAGCCGCCGCGCGGCGAACGCGCCGGGCGTGCCGCCGAGCAGCGCGAGCCGGAGCAGATGGGCCTCCGGAATGCGGCGCGCACCGGCGGCGGCGCGGCGCTTGTCCTGCCGGAAGCGCAGCACCGTCCACAGGTTCACGCCGATGATCCATGCGAGAAGGGCTGCGAGCATGTGGCGCTATCGCAGCGGAACCGTAAACGGAAAAGGGCCGCGCAGTTGCCCGCGCGGCCCCTTCCTGCTCGGATCGGAAGATCAGAAGCGGACGCCGAGGCCCGCGAGCACCTGGTGGCGCTCCACGTCCTGGCTGTAGTTCGAGTAGCGATACTCGACCTTGCCGTAGAGACGCTGGCCGAAGGCATGCTCGACGCCGGCGCCCAGGCGGAAGCCGTCGAGATTGTCGGAGACGCGGACGTTGCCGGTCTCGCCGGTGATGCGGCCGTTGGTGTAGCCGCCCTTGGCATAGACCAGGGTGGTCGGGGTGACGGCGACACCGGCGCGGACGCCCGCATACAGGTCACGGCCGGCCTTCACGGTGACGCCGGCGTCCGTGGCCTTGGTGGTCGAGCCGGTCACTTCGGCGTCGACGCCGAACACGGCCTTGCCGCGCTGCAGGTCATAGCCGATGGCGCCGCCATAGACGAAACCCGACTTGCCGTCGCCATCGCCGTTCACGCGGTCCCAGCCGCCGATCACTTCGGCGCGCGGACCCTGGAAGGTGCCGTCCTGCGCGAGGGCGGGGGTTGCGGTGGCCGCCACGAGGGCGAGCGCGGTCGTTGCGAGAATTCGCATTTCTTTTCCTACCTTTGGACTTTGATACTCAGGTTCGGATGGCCATCCGGGCCTCTACGTAGGCCTCCGATTCCGCAGTGCAATATGGCAATTTAATTACAATCCTGCCGTGTTGCCTTTGTGCCACACCGCCGGTTCCGATCACGTTCCGTTCATGTTGGGCCCGAAGCACGATGCGCGCTTGCGGTGCCGGACCGCTCCATTCTAGCATGCGGCCATGGGGGATATGCTTTTACCGTTCGCCGGGGTGGTCATCGTCTTTGGCCTCACCTTCCTGCTGATGCGGGCGATGTGGCGCCAGATGCGCCGCGTCAACGCGCATACCGCCGCGGAAAGCCGGCGCCGGGCGGAGGAGCAGCGGCGCGACCGCGCGCCGACCGAGCAATGGGATGCGGCGCAGGGCCGCTACGTCTCCACCGAGGGCGACCCCAATGAGGAACTGCTCCGCCAGGGCTCCCGCGCGCGCTCGAACCCCTGGCCCTATGATCCCTGATGCCCATGGTGCGGTGCAGCGAAGTTGAAAGCCGGTTCAGGTTCGCTTGACCGGACCTTCCGCGCCGGACTATCGCCCCCGGCGAAGTCAGGAGAGAATCGCGGATGAAGAAGCTCTACCCCAACGCCGAAGCAGCGCTGGAAGGGCTGCTGTTCGACGGCATGACGATCTGCGCGGGCGGTTTCGGCCTGTGCGGCATTCCCGAGCGGCTGATCGATGCGATCCGCGATGCCGGGACCCGGGACCTCACCATCGCCTCGAACAATGCCGGCATCGACGGCGAGGGGCTGGGCAAGCTGCTGCGGACGCGCCAGGTGAAGAAGATGATCTCGTCCTATGTCGGCGAGAACAAGGAGTTCGAGCGGCAATATCTGTCGGGCGAGCTCGAAGTGGAATTCTGCCCCCAGGGCACGCTGGCCGAGCGCTGCCGCGCGGGCGGGGCGGGCATTCCGGGCTTCTACACCAGGACCGGCGTCGGCACGCAGGTGGCCGAGGGCAAGGAAGTGAAGGTCTTCGACGGCGAGGAATATATCCTCGAGCGCGGCATCCGCAGCGACCTGTCGATCATCAAGGGCTGGAAGGCCGACGAGGCTGGCAACCTGATCTTCCGCAAGACCGCGCGCAACTTCAACCAGCCGATGGCGACGGCGGGGCGCATCTGCGTCGCCGAGGTGGAGGAAGTGGTGCCGGTGGGCAGCCTCGATCCCGACCAGATCCATCTGCCGGGCATCTATGTGAAGCGCATGATCGTCGGCGCGCCCTATGACAAGAAGATCGAGTTCCGGACCACCCGTCCCCGCGCAGAGGCCCAGGGGGCCGCGTGAGCCGCGTCTGCGCGATCGCGGGCCTCGCGCTTGCCGCGAGCGGCCTTTCGGGCTGCGTCGCCGCGGCGGCGGTGCCGCTCGGCGCCGCGGTGGGCGTGATCAAGACGTCGCAGGACCACAAGCGCAAGAAGGGCAAGGCGGAGCGGCCGGCGCCGCAGCCGGGCCAGGTCTTCGAGACCGAGGACGGCAAGAAGATCCAGGTCACCAACCTGACCGCGCTGCCGCCGCCGGGCGGCGTGTCGGCGCTGCCGGCGGTGCCGGCTCCCGTGCCGGGAAGCGTGCCGCCCGAGATGCAGTTCCTCTACGGCTCGGGCGAGGCTTCGGCGCTCAGCCTCCAAGCCTATGCGGCGCTGTGGAGCTATGTCCATGGCGAGCTGCGCTTCCGCCGCGACAAGAGCCAGGTCACCTCGGTCGTGATGACGCGCGATTCGACGCTGACTTCGCCGCGGTTCGAGACGTGCGGCAAGCGCCCGCTCGCCGTGGTGTTCGACGTGGACGAGACGGTGCTGCTCAACCTGGGCTTCGAGAGCGATGCCGCCCGGCGCGGGCCCGGCTATGACCAGGCCCGCTGGGCGCGCTGGGAGGAAACCGGGGCGGACAAGGTGGAGGCGGTGCCCGGCGCCGCCGAGACGATCGCGGCGATCCGCGGCGACGGCGTCACCGTGATCTACAACACCAATCGCTCGGCGAGCACCGCCGCCTTCACGATCCGGGCGCTCGAGCGTGCCGGGCTGGGGCCGGTGACGCTCGGCGACACGCTGATCCTGCGCGACGACGCCGCGCCCGGCGGCAAGGACGAGCGGCGCTGGAAGATCGCCGAGCGCTATTGCATCGTCGCGATGGGCGGCGACCAGCTCGGCGACTTCAGCGACTTGTTCAACGCCAAGGACCTGTCGGTTTCCGCCCGGCGCAACACCACTGCCAACACGCTGATCGCGCCGCTCTGGGGGCATGGCTGGTTCATCCTGCCCAACCCCGTCTACGGCACCGGCCTGAAGGGCGGGATGGACGAGGTGTTCCCCAAGGACAAGCAATGGGCCGATCCGGCCGAGGCGGCGAAACCATGAGCTGGTTGCGCCGATCCGAGCCGGAGCATCCCGGCGCCCTTCCGCTCGAGGGGCATGCGGGCCTGACGGATGATTATTTCGAGCTGGCCCGATTTTGGGTGAGCGCCGAGCAAGGCCGTTCGTTCAGCATCGTCGGCACCATGACGCATTGGCCGCCGGAACTGCTTGGCTCGCTGCTCGTCGAGTGTGTCCAGACCGCCGCAGCCGGCTATTCCGCACACACGGGCCTGCCGGAGGCCGAGGTACTGCAAGGAATCTGGCGGGGATTTGACGAGGAGCGCGCCCGGTTGGTGGCCGACGGCGCAGAGGAGAACTGAGAAATGCCCTGGACACGCGATGAAATGGCGGCACGCGCCGCGAAGGAGCTGCGGGACGGCTTCTACGTCAACCTGGGCATCGGCATTCCCACGCTGGTGGCGAACCATATTCCCGACGGCGTGGAAGTCACGCTCCAGTCGGAGAACGGCATGCTCGGCATCGGGCCGTTCCCCTATGACGACGAAGTCGATCCCGATCTGATCAATGCCGGCAAGCAGACGATCAGCGAACTGCCCCAGTCGGCCTATTTCGGATCGGAGCAGAGCTTCGCGATGATCCGCGGCGGCCATATCGACCTTACCGTGCTCGGCGCCATGGAGATCAGCGAGACCGGCGACATCGCCAACTGGATGATCCCCGGCAAGATGATCAAGGGCATGGGCGGCGCGATGGACCTGGTCGCGGGCGTGAAGAAGATCATCGTGGTGATGGAGCACAATTCCAAGAACGGCGATCCCAAGTTCGTGCCGAGCTGCGAACTGCCGCTCACCGGCAGGAACGTGGTCGACATGATCATCACCGACCTCGCGGTGTTCCAGCGCGCGGATCATGATTCGCCCTTCCGCCTGGTCGAGCTGGCGCCCGGCGTCACCGAAGCGGAAGTCGCGGAGAAGACGACGGCAAAGTACGAAGTGGCGCTGGTCGCCGCTTGAGGGGCGGCATGGCCACATGACTGCGAATTAATCTTCGCCCGGCTGGCGGGGGCGGAAACAAAGGCGTAGCATTCTTCGATGCTAGCATGGTTCCGCCGCCGTTATCTCGACCTGCTCGGCTCGATCTATATCTATAACGAGCATCGCGGGTACACGAGCATCGACCGGGTGCTCGAGGCAGTTAAGGCGCGGGCACCCGACGATCATGCGCTGATCGCCGCCATCGAGAAGCACCGGGCCGACGAGCGCAAGCATTATGTGATGTTCAAGCGCTGGTTCGAGCTGCAGGGCAAGATGCCGCTGCAGGTCGACCGGACCTGCGGGCATATCGACCGGTTCGTCGAGATCATGTTCCGTCGCACGATCGACGAGCTCGATACCCAGGCGGTGATCGATGACGACGCGCAGTTCGAGAAGCTGTGCCGGGTGATCTCCCTCACCGAACGGCGCGGCTACAAGCAGGTCGATGTCCTGCTCCGGCATCCGCTGGTGCGGCACGACAAGGTGCTGATGAAGATCTTCCGGGTCATCGAGAAGGACGAGCCGAGCCACTGGGCGCCCTATGATGGCTGGCTCAAGGCGAACGGCAAGCGCGATCCCCGATGGTGGGAGCGTGCGATCGACGGGTTCATCCATTCCGAGCTGCTGTTCCTCAAGCTGCCGGTGCTGTTCCTCAATCCGGGCGTGAGGCGCCGCACCGAATGGGCGGATGCGCGCGAACCTGCGGAGGCCCGCGCTTCCGCCATCCCCAGCCTGGCCTGATCCTGCCGCTTTCGACGCGCATGCGTGCGGCATGGTCGCCGGCATGTCCGGATTCGTCGCAACATTGCGGCACGGCCCGCCCATCCGATGCATGGGAGTTCGCCGCAGCATCAAGGTCGCACTGCTGCAACCTGCCGGAGAGGGTGTGCCGGGATATCGGCGCACGGGCGTAACGGGGTTTGTGCATGCGTAGGATGGTCTGCGGCCTGACCGGGCTGATCTGTTTCTTTGCCGCCATGGATCTGTCGACCGGCCTCGAGCATGGCGATGCCGCGGCCGAGGCGCAGCGGGGGCGCGGCCTCGGCCGTGCCGCCCATGGCCGCGAGGCGGGCGCCGCGCATTTCTCCACGCACTGGACCGCGCCGTCGTGCCGCTATCTCGTGTCGGACTGGCAGCGGAGCTGACGCTCGTCTATCGAGCGCCCATGCACATTCTCCTGACGGGCTCGTCCGGCTGGCTCGGCCGTTTTCTCGCACCCCTGCTTCGTGCGGAAGGGCATGCCGTCACCGGGCTCGACATAGCGCCGGGCGCGGACACCGATGTGATCGGATCGGTCGCCGACCGCGCACTGGTCGACCGGGTCTTTGCCGAACGCGGGATCGACGCAGTGATCCATGGCGGCGCGCTGCATAAGCCCGACATCGCGCGCTATCCGGCCCAGGCGTTCGTCGACGTCAACGTCGCCGGTACGCTGAACCTGCTCGAGGCCGCGGCCAGGGCCGGGCACGACCGGTTCGTCTTCACCTCCACCACGTCGCTGATGATCAGCCAGGCGATCCGCGACGAGGCCGGGGAGGCGGCGACATGGCTCGACGAGGATTCGGGGCCGATCGAGCCGCGCAACATCTATGGGGTCACCAAGCTCGCCGCCGAGCAGCTCTGCCGGCTGGCCTGGCTGAACGACGGGCTCAATTGCGTCGTGCTGCGCACCAGCCGCTTCTTCCCGGAGGAGGACGACACCCATCGCGGGCTTTCCGGCGAGAACATGAAGGCCAACGAGCTGCTGCATCGCCGGCTGACCGCGGAAGACGCCGCGAGGGCCCATCTGTGCGCGCTCGAAAAGGCACCGGAGATCGGCTTCGATGTCTTCATCGTCTCGGCGCCCACGCCCTTTGCGCGTGCGGACTGCGCCGCGCTCAAGGCCGATGCGCGCGCGGTGATCGCGCGCCACTTCCCCGACGCCACGGAGCTATATCGTGCCCGGGGCTGGGAACTCCCCGCGAGCATCGGCCGCATATATGACGCCGCGCGCGCCGAACGCCGCCTCGGCTTCCGGTGCGAGACCGGGTTCGCGGAAGTCCTGGATGCGCTGCGGACGGGGCGGCCGCTGCCCTTTGCCCATGATCCGGCCTATGTCTCGCCCAAGGAGCCGACGGGCGCTGCGTGACCCGCAAGGGGCGGATGGGCTTCGTCGCGGCGGTGTAACGAAACTAGGCTCTGGATCGCGCCCGGGAATCCGGGGGGAATCCGATGCGCAATGTGGTGAAGCTGTTCGAGGCCCTGGTGGCGATCGCGATCGTGCTGGCGGCCGGGCTCTTCGTCGGTTCCGAATGGATCATCGAACGCAGCCACGCCGCGCCGGACGACAGGATCGCCATTCCCCGCGATCCGGCGGCGGTCGCGGAGGGGGGCAGGCTCGCCACGCTGGCGGGCTGCCGCGGCTGCCACGGCCGGAATGGCGAGGGGCGCGTCTGGGCCAGCGACCGGCTGAACGGCACGATCGCGCCGCCGGCCCTCGCCCGCAAGCTCGCGGGGTATTCGGACGCCGAGCTCGTCCGGCTGATCCGCTACGGCGTGAAGCGCGACGGCGGCTCGCTCTTCCTCATGCCGACACAGGCGCTGCGCAGCTGGGCCGACGAGGATCTCGGCCGGATCATTGCCTGGCTGCGCACGCTGAAGCCGGACGCGAGGGATTCGCGGGCGGAGACCAGCTACGGCCCGTTGCCGCGCCTGGGCATGCTGACCGGCGGCTTCGAGGAAAGCCGTCGCACCGTCCGGCTTGCGCCGGCGCATCGCCCGCCTGAGACCGGCCGCTATGTCTATGACACCACCTGCGCCGCATGCCACCGGCTGGGCGACGACCATGCGCTGGGCGACGGTCCGGTCGCCCCCGCGCTGGCGGCCAAGGCCGCCGGCTATGATCCCGCGGCTTTCCGCAGGCTGTGGCGCGCCGGAGCGGGGCGGCATGGCCACGATGTCGGGCGCATGTCGGTCGTCGCCCGGGAGGCGACCCATGCGCTCGGCGACATGGAGATCGCGGCGCTCCATGCCTATCTGAGGGGCGAGGCGGCGCGGCTGGGCCGCTGACCGGAGAATAGTTCAACTATGCGATGGAAAATTGCACAAACGCTTGCCTGTGCGCAAGAATCGACTAAAGCGCCCGCATGACCGCTCAACCGCGTACCCTTTACGAGAAGATCTGGGCCGACCATGTGGTCGAGCGCCGGGACGACGGAACCTGCCTGATCTATATCGACCGCCACCTCGTCCATGAGGTGACCAGCCCCCAGGCCTTTGCCGGCCTGCGCGCGGCGGGGCGGCCGGTGCGCCGCCCGGACCTGACGCTCGCGGTCCCCGATCACAACCTGCCGACCACGCCGCGCGCGGATGCCGCGGGGCAGATGCTGCCGATCGCCGATCCGGCAAGCGCGGGCCAGCTCGCCGCGTTGCGCGGGAACGTGGCGGAGTTCGGCGTGCCCTATATCGACGCGCTCGATGCGCGGCAGGGCATCGTGCATGTGATCGGGCCCGAACAGGGCTTCACCCTGCCCGGCGCCACGCTGGTGTGCGGCGACAGCCACACTTCCGCGCACGGCGCGCTGGGCGCTCTGGCCTTCGGCATCGGCACCAGCGAGGTCGAGCATGTCCTCGCCACGCAGACCTTGCTGCTGAAACGGTCCAGGACGCTCGAGATCCGGGTCGACGGCAGCCTGGGCTTCGGCGTGAGCCCCAAGGACGTGGTGCTGGCGATCATCGGCAGGATCGGCGCGGCCGGCGGCACCGGCCATGTCATCGAGTTCACCGGCGACGTGATCCGCGGCATGTCGATCGAGGGGCGGCTGACCGTCTCGAACATGTCGATCGAGGGCGGCGCCCGCTCGGGCCTGATCGCGCCCGACGAGACGACCTATGCCTATCTCAAGGGGCGCCCGATGGCACCGGCCGGCGAGGCGTGGGACAAGGCCGTAGCCTGGTGGAGGACGCTGCCCAGCGATGCCGGCGCCGCGTACGACAAGAGCGTGGTCCTGCAGGCCAGCGACATCGCGCCGTCGCTCACCTGGGGCACCAGCCCGGAGGACGTGGTGCCGATCACCGGCGCCGTGCCCGATCCGGAGAGCTTCGCGGACCCCGCCAAGCGAGCCGCGGCGCAGAAGTCGCTGGATTATATGGGGCTGGTCCCGGGCACGCGGATGGAGGACGTTCCCATCGAGCATGTCTTCATCGGCTCGTGCACCAACAGCCGGATCGAGGACCTGCGCGCCGCTGCGGCGGTAGTGAAGGGGCATCACGTCGCCGACCGTATCCGCCAGGCGCTGATCGTGCCGGGTTCCGGCCTGGTCAAGCGCCAGGCCGAGGCGGAGGGGCTGGACCGCATCTTCCGCGAGGCCGGGTTCGAATGGCGCGAACCGGGCTGCTCGATGTGTCTCGCGATGAACCCCGACAAGGTTCCCAGCGGTGAACGTTGTGCTTCCACCTCGAACCGTAATTTCGTAGGGAGGCAGGGTCCGGGGGCGCGGACGCACCTGCTTTCGCCCGCAATGGCGGCGGCAGCGGCGATCCGGGGACGCCTCACCGATGTCAGGGAGCTGATGTCGGAGGATGCGTAAGGGGATGTTCTATGAAGCGGGCGCTAGTCGCGTTGATTGCGGGTACGGTGCTGAGCGGCCTGGCCGCGGCCTATGCGGCCACGGGCAAGGCGGTCGAGGCCCGGGCGGAGATCACGGCCACCCGCTGATCCGGGAGGTTGTGTAGCGTGGAAGCCGTTCGCAAGGTCGAAGGGCGCGCCTATCCATGGGGCGCGAGCAATATCGACACCGACATCATCATCCCGGCGCACTGGCTGAAGACCACCACGCGCGAGGGGCTGGGCAAGGGCGCCTTCGAGAGCGTGCGCGCCCAGCCGGGCAATGTCTTCGACGATCCGCGCTATGCGGGCGCGCCCGTGCTCGTCGCCGGCGACAATTTCGGCTGCGGATCGAGCCGCGAGCATGCCGCCTGGGCGCTCGCCGATCTCGGCATCAAGGCCGTGATCGCGCCGAGCTTCTCGGACATCTTCTCGGGTAACGCCTTCAAGAACGGCATCGTGCCGGTGGTGCTGCCGCAGGAAGCGGTGGACCGGCTGGTCGAGGTCGCCAGGACCGACGAGGTCACCGTCGACCTGGAGACGATGACCGTCACCACTCCCTATCAGGATCGCTTCGCCTTCGATCTCGACCCGTTTCGCCGCCAATGCCTGATGGAAGGGCTGGACGAGATCGGCATGACGCTGGCACAAGATACCGCGATTTCGAAATTCGAAGCCGGGATGGCAAAGGATCGCCCCTGGCTCGCGGTGGAGACGGCGAATGAAGGCATTGCTTTCGAAGCAACCGGGCGGACCTGATACTCTAATCCTGGAGGATCTGCCCGATCCGGTGGCGGGCAGGGGGCAGGTCGTGGTCGCGGTGAAGGCCTGCGCGATCAACTATCCCGACTTCCTGATCATCGAGGACAAGTACCAGTTCAAGCCGCCGCGCCCCTTCGCGCCGGGCGGCGAGATCGCCGGCGTGATCGAAAGCGTGGGCGAGGGCGTGGCCGATTGGGCGGTGGGCGACCGGGTGATCGCAGTGACGGGCCATGGCGGGCTTTCGAGCAAGCTGGCGATCGAGGCGGTGCGGCTGTTCCGCCTGCCCGAGGGCCGCAGCTTCGAGGAAGGCGCCGCGCTGCTGCTCACCTATGCGACGACGATCCACGCGCTGCTCGATCGCGGGCATCTGCGGGAAGGGCATACTCTGCTGGTGCTGGGTGCGGCGGGCGGCGTCGGCCTGGCGGCGGTGGAACTCGGCAAGGCGTTCGGCGCGCGCGTGGTGGCGGCGGTCTCCTCGGAGGAGAAGGCCGCGGCGGCCCGGTCGGCGGGCGCGGACGCGGCGCTCGTCTATGGCCGGGCGCCGTTCGACAAGGACCAGTCCAGGGCGCTGGCCGAGCAGTTCAAGGCGGCGCTGGGTCCGCAGGGTGCGGACGTGATCTACGATCCGGTGGGCGGCGACTATGCCGAGCCGGCACTGCGGGCGATCGGCTGGCAGGGGCGCTATCTGGTGGTCGGCTTCCCGGCGGGTATCCCCAGGCTGCCGCTCAACCTCACCCTGCTCAAGAGCTGCGACGTGTGCGGTGTGTTCTGGGGCGCCTTCGCGGCGCGCGATCCCGAGGCCAATGCGGCGCATGTCGGGCAGTTGTTCCGGCTGTGGGGCGAGGGCAGGATCGCGCCCAGGGTCACCGAGACCTTCGCGCTGGCCGATGGCGGCAAGGCGATCGCCAAGATGGCCGCGCGCCAGGTGATCGGGAAGGTCGTGGTGACGATCTGAGGGCTAGTCGCCGGCGGGGGCAGCGGGAACGCTCTTCCCGCCGGCACCGTCGGTGCAATTGGTCGCGCTCGACTTGCCGTCGACCCCATGCACTTCACATACCAGCGCTCGTGCCGGCGACGTGATCCCGGCGGATGAGCGGCAATAGGGCGTCGCCCGGACGGCCCCGGTGCCGAGATTCCGGTCGCACAGCATCCGTCCGAGCAAGGCGCTGGGCGCGCCCGGATCGCAGAGGCGGCTCGTCTTCTGTGTCGCCAGGTCGTTGTAGTGCGAGTTGACGGCCTGGCTTGCCGAGGGGCGCAGCGTTTCGAGATAGCCGCCGAGATCGGTGATGAAATGCCGAGGCAGGGTGGGATTCGTCCCGTCGCCGCCATTGGCCGCGAGGCTTGCCCGTGCCTGCGTGCCCATGCGCTGGAACAGGGCGAGCTGGGCCTTGGCCTGATCCACCTCGATGACCTGCTGTGCGGTGAGGTCGTTCCGGGTGGCGGCATAGTCGAGAATTGCCTGGAAATAGCCGCTGCCGACGCGGCTGACATATTCCATCAGGACAATGTCGCCGCGATCGACCGTGACGTCGGCCGTCAGATTGGCGGCAGTCTGGCCGCCCGCCTGCCATGCCGAAACCAGCATGGCGAGGGTGAGAAAGCCGTCGTCGTCGAAGAAGTTGAACGCCTGGCCGCCGGGTGAGGCGGTGCCCGCGACCATCAATGCCGGGAGCGTACGCTTGGCGGTCGGCTGCTCGTAGCTGCCGAGCAGGATGCGGGAATAGTGCACGCTGCATGTCTCGCCGGGGGCCTTCTGCGGCAGGGGTGGCGCAGCGCCCAGCAACGAGAGCGCGAGCGGCGCGGCGATTCCGATCTTCATGATGCCTCCCCCCTTGGTCCTGGGTGCAGGATGCACCATCCGGCGATGGGCGCAACCGTCGGTTGCGGTTGCGCTGCGTTCTCCCTATCTCCGCACCAAACGCCATATAGGGGATTGCAATGACCACGTTCGACGATCGCGAAAAGGCATTCGAGGCGAAGTTCGCGCGCGACGAGGACATGGCCTTCCGCGTCACCGCGCGCCGCAACCGGCTGGTCGGCCAATGGGCCGCCGCGCAGATGAAGCTGACCCCGGAAGAGACCGACGCCTATGCCAAGGCGGTCGTCCAGGCCGATTTCGAGGAAGCGGGCGACGAGGACGTGATCCGCAAGCTGCTCGGCGACCTGCTCGCCGCCGGCATCGAGACCGACGACGCCACCGTGCGCCGCGCGCTCGAGGAGCAGGCGGTCGAGGCGCGCCGCCAGCTGATGGGCGAAGCCTGATGCCGATGGCTGCCGCCGAGATCGAGGACCTGATCAAGGCCGGCATCCCCGATGCCCGGGTCGAGATCACCGATCTCGCCGGTGACGGCGATCATTATGCGGCGCGCGTGGTCGCGCCGATGTTCAAGGGCATGCCGCGGGTGCGCCAGCACCAGGCGGTCTATGCCGCGCTCGGCGGGCGCATGGGCGGCGTGCTCCACGCGCTCCAGCTCACCACCGAAGCGCCGCTCGAGGAGTAAGCGAAGTGACCGACGATACCCAGGCGCGCATCCAGGCGCTGGTCGACAGCAACAACGTGCTGCTGTTCATGAAGGGCAGCCCGCTCTTCCCGCAATGCGGCTTCTCCAGCCGCGCGGTGGCGATCCTGAACCATCTCGGCGCGGAGTTCGAAAGCGTCGACGTGCTCCAGGACCAGGGCATCCGCCAGGGGATCAAGGAATTCTCCGACTGGCCGACCATCCCGCAACTCTATGTGAAGGGCGAGTTCGTGGGCGGCTCGGACATCATGATGGAGATGTTCGAGAGCGGCGAGCTGGGCGAGCTGCTGGCCGAGAAGGGTGCGGCCGCCTGAGCGCGGCCGGCGACCGATCCTTCCCGGCACTTATCTCCTTCAGGCAAATATCCCTGTTGCGTCATCCCCGCGCAGGCGGGGACCTAGGGTTTCTCTGCCGCATCGTCCGTGACTCTGGATCCCCGCCTGTGCGGGGATGACGGCCATCGAGCCCTTGCCTGAAGGGAAGGGGATGATCGTCATCCTTCTTCATTGCCCCAGCCCGCTGCCGGCGCCGACGCTCCGAGATGGCGAGCGTGTCGGCTTCTTGTGGCGATCTCGCCGCGGCGATCGTGCCATAATCAGGCGGCGGACGGCATCCGATCGATTCGTTCTGGGAAGACCCGGGTCGGGTGGGTCGACGCGAGACCGGGGAAAGTAGCGGTCGACCCACCCTGAAATGAAGCGTTGAACGCTTGGGGTGCCTTATATCCTGCAGCCCCCGTGCCAGTTCGCCCCGACCGCGGATTTCTGCGCCTCATGCTGGTTATCGGCTCTTAACCCTCTCGCGCAGCTGTAAGCCGTTCCGACAGTTTCCGGCCCTGAGGGCGAAGGGCATATCAAAGATCCGACAGAATTCGTTCAGCCGGCGTTCACCCGCTTGACTACAGACGTAATCGTAACGATTACAACAGTAGTCGAGCGAAAGAGGGACCCGATGACGGAACGGATCAGCGACGCCGAGCACGCCGTGATGGAAGTGCTGTGGGAAGAGTCGCCGCTCACTGCCCAGGAAGTGGCCGAGCGCGTGCCGGCCGAGCGCGGCTGGAGCGCCAATACGGTCAAGACCCTGCTCGGCCGCCTGCTCGCCAAGAACATCATCGCGCATCAGGAGGAGGGGCGTCGCTACCTCTATCGCCCGCTGGTGGTGCGCGGCGATTATGTCGCCGGGGAGTCGCGCAAGCTGATGGACCGCCTCTTCGGCGGCCGACTCACGCCGCTGGTCGCGCATCTCGCCGAGCGCGACGAACTCACCGACCAGGACATCGCCGAGATCGAGGCCCTGCTGAAGGAGCTCAAGCAATGACCGGCTGGCTCATCGAGACCTTCGTCGCCACCACGCTGCTGATGCTGCTGGTGCTCGCCGTCCGCGCGCCCGTCCGCCGCGCGTTCGGGCCGCAAATGGCCTATGCGCTGTGGGCGATCCCCGTGATCCGGATGCTGCTGCCGCCGTTGCCGGGCGACTGGCAGCTCACCAGCCTGATCGCTCCCTTCGTCCGCGAGGCGGATGTACCCGGGATCGTCACCGGCGTGATCAGGCCGGAGGCGCTGCCCACCGGGATCGACAGGAGCGCGGTGACGATCGTCGAGATCAGTGCCGGCAGCCATCCCGCCACTGCGGCGCTGGTCGCGCCCACCTATGGCGCGAGCGGGCCCAGCCTGCTGATCCTCGGCATCGGCTTGTGGGCGATCGGCGCGCTGGCCTTTCTCGGCTGGCACCTGATCGCCCATCGCCGCCACTGCGCGCGCCTGCTCAGGGCCGCCCGCGTCGATCGCACCGTGGCGCAGGGCAAGGTGCGCGTGATCGAGACGGATGCGGTGCACGGCCCGCTCGCCTTCGGCGTGCTGCGCAAATACGTCGCCTTTCCGTGCGACTTCACCGAGCGCTATGACGAGCAGGAGCGCGATCTCGCGCTGGCCCATGAGCTTGGCCATCATGTCCGCGGGGACCTGATCGCGAACTGGGTCGCCCTGTTCGTCCTCGCCATCCACTGGTTCAATCCGGTCGCCTGGAGGGCGTTCCGCGCCTTCCGCGCCGACCAGGAAATGGCCTGCGACGCCCTGGTGCTCGCCGGCCGCGCCCAGGCACTGCGCCATGCCTATGGCCGTGCGATCGTCAAGTCCGCGCATGGGGGTGCGGTCTCGGCGGCATGTCACTTGCACACGATCAACGAAGTCAAAGGGAGGCTACGCATGCTTTCGAAGACCCACAAGAATACCCCCGCCCGTCTCGCCACCGGCCTGATCGGCACCGGCGCGCTCGGCCTCGCCGCCCTCGGCCTCACGGCCTCTGGCACGCAGGCCGCCGAGCAGATCAAGGCGAAGGTGGAGACCGTCACCGGCGTGAAGCTGGACCAGGACGTACCCGCGCCGCCGGCGCCGCCGGTTGCGGCCGAGCCGGCCGCTCCGCGGGCGCCCGCCGCCGCGCCGGAAGCGCCCGCGGCTCCGGCCCGGGTCGAGCGCTACGTCTATCGCTCCACCGAGGGGGGCAAGGAAAAGGACGACAAGCGCGTCACCAAGATCGTGATGGTGCGTGCCGACGGTTCTTCGTTCGAGACGAAGATGCCCGATATCGACGCGATCCGCGCCAGCGTGCCCGAGGTCCGGAACGGCAAGTGCGCGGACACCGCGGACGGCAAGCCCGTCGTCGAGAAGTTCGAGCGCGACGGCAAGAAGGTGATGATCGTCTGCTCCAACCGGATCGAGAAGATCACGATCAATGCCGAACGCGCGGCGGTCGACGCCAAGCGGATGGGCATGCGCAGCGCGATGATGGGCCTGCGCATGGCCCGGCGCTCGATCGAGAGCCAGTCCGATCTCAGCGCCGAGCAGCGCGCCAAGGCGCTGAAGGGCATCGATGAGGCGATCGCCGAAGTCGAGAAGAGCGCCGCCGACGACAAGTGACATGGAGGGGAAGGGCGTTCGTCAAAAAGCCCCTTTCACGAACGCCTTTCGACGGGGCCGGCCGATCTCCTTCGCGGCCGGTCCCGTTTCCGTTTTTCAGGCCGGCCTTGCGCTGCGGCGCGGCAAAGGCCATTTCGGGGACATGGACATCATCGCGGATGCCCCGACCGGCCTGGCCATGGCGCTCGATCCGCTGGTCACGCGGGTGCTGGCGCCCAATCCCTCGCCCTTCACCTATACCGGCACCCAGACCTATCTGGTCGGCACCTCCGAGCTTGCGGTGATCGATCCCGGACCGGACGATCCGCGCCACCTCGCGGCGCTGGTCGCGGCGATCGGCGGGCGCCGGGTGACGGCGATCCTCTGCACCCACACGCATCGCGACCACAGCCCCGCCGCCGCGCCGCTCCGGGCCGCGACCGGCGCGCCGATCATCGGCTGCGCCCCGCTCACGCTCGAGGATGCCGGCCCGCGTGCCGATGCCGCGTTCGATACCGGCTATGCCCCCGATCGCGTGCTCGCCGACGGGGACAGGGTCTCGGGCCCGGACTGGACGCTGGTGGCGGTCGCCACGCCTGGCCATACCTCCAACCACCTCTGCTTCGCGCTGCCCGAGAGCGGTGCGTTGTTCTGCGGCGACCATGTCATGGGCTGGTCGACCACCGTGGTCGCGCCGCCCGACGGCGATATGGCCGCCTATATGGCCAGCCTAGACAAGCTGATGGCGCGCGAGGACGACCGCATCTATTTCCCCGCGCATGGCGAGCCGATCGAGAAGCCGCACCGCTTCGTGCGCGGGCTGATCGGGCACCGCAAGCAGCGCGAGGGGCAGATATTGCGCCTGCTCAAGGCCGATGTCGGCGCGGTTCCCGCCATGGTCGAGCGCATGTATGCTGGGCTCGATCCCCGGCTGAACGGGGCGGCCGGACGATCGGTGCTCGCGCATCTGATCGACCTGCGCGACCGCGGGCTCGTCATCGAGGAGGACGGCGTTTGGAAGACGACAGCGTGAAGCAGGGCGGCGGGGGCTGCCTCAAGCTGTTCGGTGTCACCCTCGTGATCGTGCTGGCGGTGGTCCTGACGATGGGGGCCGGCTTCTGGTTCCTGGGCGATACGATCAAGCGGCAGTTCCAGGGCCCGACGCCGGAGACGGTGGCGCAGGCCAGCCTGCAGGGGCTGCGCGAGCAGAACCGGCTGTCCGCCTTCGCGGCCAAGTTCGTCGCAGTGGTCACGTCGAAGCAGAGCCAGCTCGGCCTCACCGCGCAGAAGACGATGATCATGCCGGGCAGCGTCCGCTATGAGGTAGACCTGTCGAAGCTGCGCCAGGAGGATGTGACCTGGGACGCGCAGAACAAGCTGCTGACCGTCCGGTTGCCGGCCGTCGAAGCAATGGGCCCGGACGTCGATCTCGACCAGGTCCGCCAGTACGACAATGGCGGCATCCTGCTCTCGGTCACCGATGTCGGCGGCAAGCTTGACGATGCCAATCGCAAGGCCGGCCAGCAGGAGCTGCTCCGCCAGGCCCAGTCGGGGCCCTATATGCGCATGGCGCGCGATGCGACGCGGCGCGCGGTGGAGCGCAGCTTCACCATGCCGCTCCGGGCGACGGGCATCGCCGCCGATGTCCAGGTGATCTTCCCCGACGAGGCGAACCGCCCGACCGAGCGCTGGGACGAATCGCGCCGGCCCGAAGAGGTGATCGCCAACAAATGGTGAGCGGCCGCGCCGTTGAGCGGCCGGCCCGAATGCGCTACCTTCACGGCATTGCATATTTCAGTTGGGGGACTGAACATGGCGACTCTCGCCGAACCGATGCCGCGCGTCCAGCGCGACCGCTTCTTCCTGATCCTGTCGCTCGCCATGATCGCGGTGATCGTCGGCGGCTTCTCGCTCAACCTGGCGCTTGGCCGGTCGAGCTTCGGCCTGCCGCTGATCTATCATGTCCATGCCTTTGTCTTCATGGGCTGGATCCTGATCTACCTGGCGCAGAACCTGCTGATCGCCACCGGGAACGCGGCGATCCACCGCAGGCTCGGCTGGATCGCGCTGGCCTGGGTGCCGGCAATGGTGGCGATGGGGCTGGCGATCACGCTCTATGCGGTGCGCGATCATGGCGGGCCGCCCTTCTTTGCGTTGCCCGAGTTCCTGTTCGGCAATCCCGCCGGCCTGTTCTGCTTCGCCGGGCTGGCCCTTGCGGGATTCTCGATGCGCGGCCGCTCCGACTGGCATCGCCGGCTGATGCTCTGCTCGATGGCGACGATCACCGGGCCGGGCTTCGGGCGGATCCTGCCCGTGCCGTTCATGATCCCCTGGTCGTGGCTGGTCGCGGCACTTCTCGCCCCGGCGATCTTCCCGCTGATCGGCATGGCCGTCGACCGGCGGCGCACTGGCCGGGTGCATCCGGCCTGGCTCTGGGGGCTCGGCGCGATGATCGCCACCTTCGCGTTGGGCGAGGCGATCGCGTTCACCCCGTTCGGCGAATCGGTGGCGCGTGCCGTGGTGGCGGGCTCGCCCGGTGCCGATCGCGCCTTTGCTGCGCACTTTCCCTGATCGACCTTGAACCCGCGCGCCCGCCGGGCCATGTGCGGCGCGGGCAAGGGAGTGTTAGGCATGGACGCGCGCAATGGTATCGGCGGGAGCCTGTCGGGGCTCGACCTTCGTGCGGAGATCGACCGGCTGCGCAAGGAGCGCAATGCCGTCATCCTCGCCCATTATTATCAGAAGCCCGAGCTGCAGGACCTGGCCGATTTCGTCGGCGACAGCCTCGACCTCAGCCGCAGGGCGGCGGAGACCGATGCGGAAGTGATCGCCTTTTGCGGCGTGCGCTTCATGGCCGAGACCGCCAAGATCCTCTCGCCGGACAAGATCGTGGTGCTGCCCGACATGAATGCCGGGTGCAGCCTGGAGGACAGCTGCCCGCCCGAGCAGTTCGCCGCCTTCCGCGCCGCGCATCCGGACCATATCGCGCTGACCTATATCAACTGCTCGACCGAGGTTAAGGCGCTCAGCGACATCATCGTCACCTCGAGCTCGGCCGAGAAGATCCTCGCGCAGATCCCGGAGAGCCAGAAGATCATCTTCGGCCCGGACCGCAATCTGGGCGGCTATCTCAAGCGCAAGGTGGGGCGCGACCTGCTGCTCTGGCCGGGAGTGTGCATCGTGCACGAGGCGTTCAGCGAGACCGAACTGCTCAAGCTCAAGGCGCAGCACCCCGGCGCGCCCGTGGCGGCGCATCCCGAATGCCCGCCGCACGTGCTCGATCACGCCGACTATGTCGGCTCGACCCGCGGCATCCTGGAATTCTCGCAGACCGTTCCGGGCGATACGCTGATCGTCGCCACCGAGCCGCACATCATCCACCAGATGGAGAAGGCGATGCCGGGCAAGACCTTCATCGGCGCGCCCGGTGCCGACGGCAACTGCAATTGCAACATCTGCCCCTATATGGCGCTCAACACGATGGAGAAGCTCTACCTCGCGCTGCGCGACCTCACGCCGCGCATCGAGATCGAGGAGGGCCTGCGCCTCCAGGCCAAGAAGAGCCTCGACCGGATGCTCGAAATGGCGGCGGGCACGGTGGGGCAGGGCGATCTGGGCGCGATCGGCGGCGATCCGGCCGGGAAGCGCTGAACCTGCGCCTCTCCCAAAAGGGGAGGGGCCGGCTCACCGCCACGCCGGCTGGATGCCCATCTCCGCCGAATAATAGTTCACATATTGCGCGAGCCGCGGCTGCGTGGCCGTGTTCGGGCTGGCGCCGTGCGGCAGGTCGTGCCGCCAGATGATCAGGTCGCCGGCACGCGCGGGGACGCGCACGGCCCGGTCGCCGAGATCCACCGTTCGCGGATCGGCGTCGCCCAGCGCGGCCAGCCATTCGACCAGGCGATGGTGGAAGCCGGGAACCAGCTCGAACGCGCCCTGGTCCGCAGCGGTGTCGGAGAGATAGAGGATGCCCTGCGTCGCGAAGGCGATCGGCGGGACGAGGCTCACGTCCCAGTGCAGCCGCGGTGCGGCGAAGCTGCAAGGCGTGCGCAGCGGCGCGTTGAAGCTCATCCGGTCGATGCGCGACCACAGGTCGCTCGTGCCCCAGAGCTGGGCAAAGGCCTTGTGCACCCGCGGTGCGCGTCGCGCCGCCTCCAATGCGGGATGCTGGAAAAGCTGGACCATCAGCCCGTTGGTGCGCGGCCCATGCCAGCTTGTCGGATCGGCCGGATCGGCCCCGGTCGCTTCCCAGAGCAGGGCCGCCGCCGCTTCGACTTCCCGGGGCGTGATCGCGCCGCGCAGGATCACATAGCCTTGCGCATCCCAATGGGCGAGGTCCGCCGCATCGAGCACCGCCGGCATCGCGTCGATCCGCGAGAGCTGGGCGGAGACTTGCGGCGGAGGCGGGGCGCCGGCGATCGCGGCATGATAGCGGGCGATGGTCACTGGGTCGGGCCGGCCCGCGGTGGTGACGATCCAGCGCCGGAAGGCCTCGAAATCGGGCTGTTCGCGGCCCAGAAATTGTAGCGTCTGCTCCAGGCCCAGGCCCAATGCGTCGAGCAACAGCTTGTCGGCCATCCACTCCTCGGGCGGCGACGACCGATGCGCGACGCGGCGTTCCCAATAGGCGCGCAGCCGGCGGACCTCGGGCAGCGCGGCGGGTTCGATATCGGCCATGGAGGCAGCCTGCTATGCGCGCCGCATCCCGGTCAACTCGGGTTCGAACCGATCCCGCGCGGTTCCGCACCCCCTTGCCGTCCGCGCGGACTGTGCCACAAGCGCGCCATGTCACACGTCTTCGCACTTCCGGGATTCGATCTCGATGCCTTTGTTGCCGCCACGCTCGCCGAGGATCTCGGCGACGAAGGCGACGTCACCTCCGCCGCGGTGATCCCGGCCGATGCGATGTTTGCCGGGGTGATGGACAGCCGCGACGCGATCACCGTCGCCGGCCTGCCCATTGCCGAGGCCTTTTTCCGCGCACTCGATCCCGAGGTCGAGATCGAGCGGCTGGTCGAGGATGGCGATCGCGTGGTGCCGGGCACCGACCTGATGCGGCTGCGCGGCCGCGCACGCGCCCTGCTCACCGCCGAGCGTCCCGCCCTCAACACGGTGCAGCATCTCTCCGGCATCGCGACCATGACGCGGGCCTATGTCGATGCCATCGCGGGGACCGGCGCCACGCTGCTCGACACGCGCAAGACGCTGCCGGGCCTGCGCAGGCTCGAGAAATACGCGACGCGCATGGGCGGGGCGACCAACCATCGCATGGGCCTTTGGGACGCCGCGATGATCAAGGACAATCACGTCGCGGTCGCCGGATCGGTGGCCGAGGCGGCGCGGCGCGCCGCCGCCGCCGGTATCGCGCGCATCATCGTCGAGGTCGACCGGATCGACCAGATCGAACCCGCGCTTGCCGCGGGGGCGACGCATCTCCTGCTCGACAATATGGGGCTGGCGACGCTGCGTGAGGCTGTCGCGCTGGTCGCGGGCCGGGTGCCGACCGAGGCTTCGGGCGGCGTGCGGCTCGACACGATCCGGGCGATCGCCGCAACCGGCGTGACTTATGTCAGCGCCGGCCGGCTCACCCAATCGGCGCCCGCCGCCGATATCGGCGTGGATTTCTTGCAGGGATGAGGAGCATGGATGTGCGCAAGCCGGTTCTCGGTCTCGTCGGCGCCGGTCTCGCGTTGCTGCCTGGCCTTGCTTCCGCCCAGGCGCTGATGTGCCGCGTGCCCGGCAAGGCCGAGCGGCCGCGCCCCGATCTGCCCGGCGCGAAGGAGCCGCGGCGGATCATGCCGATCGGCTCCTATACGCTGGCGCTTACCTGGAGCCCCGGCTTCTGCCGCGCCCATGGCGACGAACCGGAGAATCGCTTCCAGTGCCGCCAGGGCGCGCGCTTCGGCTTCACCTTGCACGGCCTGTGGCCCGATGGGGAGACGCGGAGCTGGCCGCAATATTGCGCCGACACCCGCATCCTGCCGCCCGCGCAGATCAAGTCGATGCTCTGCGCCACGCCCTCGGCGCAGTTGATCCAGCACGAATGGGCCAAGCACGGCACCTGCACCTCGATGTCGCCCGCTGCCTATTTCGGCACGGCCAGGCGGCTCTATGACGCGGTCCGCTATCCGGACATGGAGCGGCTGTCGCGCGGGGAGCTGACCGTCGGCGGGTTCAAGGCGCGTTTCGCCGAGGCCAATCGCGGCATTCCCGCCAGCGCGATCCGCGTGACGGTGACGCGCGAGGGGTGGCTCGACGAGCTCTGGCTCTGTCTCGACAAGGGGCTGCGCTACGAAGCGTGCCGGCCCGGCACCGGCGGCGCGGCTGATGGCAGCGCGTTGAAGATCTGGCGCGGCGGGCGGCGCTGATCAACGACCTTTGGCTGGGCCAATCACGGATAGGGAAGTCCGAAGCACCCGAATATCCCGGTTTGTTCTAGGTTGGGGGCTCATATTCGTTTCCGTCATCCCCGCGCAGGCAGGGATGACGGCGGAAAATCAGATACTGGTTTGGGTTTTCAACCTAGCGCTGATGGACCGTCGCGGTGCCCGGGTGGTGCCGATCGAGGTGCCGCTTGATCAGCCTGAGGTTGCGGGTGTTCGACCTGAAGAGGAAATCCGCCGCGTCGCCCACGACCGGCACCAGCCCGATCAGCCAGTCGAAGCCGACATTGCCGACCATGCGCATCATCGTCGTCGCCGGCATCTTAAGGTTGCGCGCTTCCCAGACGATGTAGAGGCCGAGCAACGCGGCGATCAGGTCGCCGCCCACCGGCACGAGGCCCAGGATCGCATCCAGGCCGACCTTGGCCTTGGTGCCGGGGATGGGAACGCTGCGCTCGAGCAGATGCTCCATCATCTCGATCCGCCGGCGCACGTCCGCCGCATGCGTTCCCAGCGGCAGCGCCGCCGCTGCCGCCTTTGCCCCCGAAGCCATCCGCGTCGTTCTCGCCACGCTCACCTCGTCTCGTTGCGCAGGTGGTTCAACGGGTGCCACGCGCGCGCGTTCCCCTGCCACGCCTGCAGCCGCAATGCGACGATAGACCATCGGAAGGGCTGGGCGATAGGGATGAAAGCGCCGTCCGCGGTGAGCGCGGCATCGGCCTCGGCGATGCGATGGGCGCGAGCATAGAGGTCCGGCGCATCGCGCGCGGCTTCGATCAGCGTCTGCGCATCGTCGGAACAGGCCTGGCAAGCGGTGGCGACGAACCACCGCGCACTGTCATAGGGGGCGACGGCATCGACGAGGCGCAGGTCCGCGGGGGCGTCGAGGGCGCTGCGAACGGGCGTTATGCCGATCGCATAGAGCGCCTCGGCCAGTCGCGACCAGACGAGCGTGGCGCCCGGCCCCGCGGGCAAGGCGATGCGCATGGTGACCGGGCCCGGGTGCGCACGCCGCCAGCCGGCGACCGCGGCCCGCGCGCTCTGCCGGCGCTGGTCGAGGTCGAGCGGCGTCCAGGCGGGCTGCGCAGGCGGATTGGCCGAATCGAGCTGCCCCGGAAGCAGGGTCTCGACCGGCACCCAGTCCGGATGGATCTCGTGCGTGAGGGTGGGGCGATCGATCGCCATCGCGATCGCGGCGCGATTGGCGGGATCGGCCAGAAACCCCTGGCGCGAGGCCACCGCCAGGCCGAACAGCCCGAGCGCGTTGTCCAGCTTCACATTGGGCGTTGCGATGCCCGATGCCACTACCAGCGGCCAGTCGGCGAAGCTGCCGCCCAGCACCAGGTCCGACTGGCCGTCGCGGAAACGGGCAAGGGCAACCGCCGCGCGCTCGCCGTGGAACTGCAGCATCTCCTGGGGGCGGGGCGCGCCGGCGTCTTCGGCCGCGTCCGGATCGGGCACCGGACGCAACAGCACGCCGCCGTGGCGCTGCGCGGCCCGGAAGGGGCCGCTGCCATCGAGCTTGTCGAGCCGGAATACCGCCATTTCGGGTTGGGCGAACAGCTTGAGCAGGTCGGGCCGAGGGCGTTTCAACCGCACTTCGATCACCTGCGGCGTCATTTCCACGATCTCGTCGATCACCGCGAGAAAGGGCGAGAGCGCGTTGCGCGAACGCGGCGCGATCGTGCGGCGCAGCGCCCGCACCACTTGCTCGGCGGTGACCGGTTCGCCGTCCGGCCAGGTCGCATCGTCGCGCAGGCGAAAGATGTAGCTGCGGCCGTCGTCGATCACGATCCAGCGCTCGGCCAGCCCCGGCTCGATCTGGCCGGTGGCGTCGAATCGCACCAGGCCCTGCGCCGTCGCGCCGAGCAGTACGCGGCGGGCAGGATCGAGCGCCCCGCCGTCGGGATCGGCGAGCGCGCTGCCCGATCCGATCGCGCTGACCACCACGGCAGTGTCGTCGCGCCGTTGCCCCGCGCCGCCGTCGCACGCCGAAAGCGCGACCAGGGGCAGCAGGCAGAGGAGGCGAGGGGACATCAGGTAAATCCGGCTGGGCGGAAACGGGTGTATGATCGCCGGGCGCCGCTGCCAACCCCTGCGGCACCGCAGCGATTCGCTGCGATGCGGGAACTATCGGCGCGCGCGAGGCATTTTACTCCCATTCCTTTGAAAGGGGAGTGTGTACGATGCGTATTCTTGGTCGGGCGGCGGCTGTCGCTGCCCTGGTATCGCTGGCGGCTGTGCCGGCGCTCGCTGCGTCTGAAACCGCCGCGTCGAAGCTGTCTCTGCGCGGAGCTACCGGCTCCAAGCACAAATCGGATATCGCCGGCGCGCCGATCATCGCGATCATCGGCGTCGTTGCGATCGTGGCCGGCGGCGTGATCATCGCCACGCAGGACGACAAACCCGACAGCCCGTAAAGGGCATCGATGTGAAAGACATTGGTGCGGACGGCGGGACTCGAACCCGCACGCCCTGAAGGGCAGAAGATTTTAAGTGGAAACATTGAGTTTGCAACCACTTGAAAACACTACGTAAAAATGCACGTCGGAAATCAGTGCGTTAAATTGTGCGTTAGTTGTGACGAAATTTCTTGCGAATACTGGCGGCGAACCACGGTCGATGCGCCTCTCATAACGTGCTCGGCAATCAGCGCAACCGAGCCAACTGTGCCTTTCGTTCGGTAAGCTGTAGAATGAGGCAATGGAAGAGCCGACGAAACGGCGGCGCGTGAGTCGTCCCCCGCCCGATCCCCGCTATCATCAGGTGCTGCTGGATGCGCACATTTTGGATGACACAGGCGACGCCGAGGTTGCGGGGGCAGTTGAAACGATAATGGGGCAGAAGAACCGACGTGTCGGTTCTTCTGCCCCATTCGGTAAAGGCGGAAATTGAGAATCCGAACACCCCCACGGCGGTGAAGTGCCGGGCGGCTGATTTGATTTATACGATGCCGGTGTCCCTTAATCCTGGGGAATTGGACGTCCACGCAAAGGTACGGGCGCTCATGCGAGGCAATGCCTTATCCAACCAGCATGACAGCGATGCCTTTCACGTGGTCGAGGCCAGCAAGTATGGCGGTTACTTCGTGACATTGGACAAGCGCATTCTTAGAAAAAGCGCCGAGCTACGTGCGCTATTGCCGGGGTTATGGGTGGTTAGCCCCCAAGAGCTTGTCGGTATCTACAACGCAGCTGGGATGGTCTCTAGCCGATGAGGGAAATGAGCATGGGTTGCAGGTCTGCAACCCTGCCTCGTGGCGAACAGTGGGTGTGTAAGCGGAAATAGGCTTCGCGGGGAACCGGCTGCACGGAGCGCGTAGCGCGTAGGAAGCTGGGCGGAAGCCTCTTGCAGCGCGCCGAGGGCGAAGCCCTAAGCCTCCCGCTTATTTCGGCTGCCCGCGTTCAGTCCGTGGGTTGCAGCCGCAATACGCGGACCAAAGCGATCCTCGAATTCATCCCACAGTTCATCGTATACTCGATCCAATTGCCGAACGAGCTTTCGCGTCGAGCGGTTGAAGGCTCTTTGCAGCCTGACCAGCCCCTCTTTGAAAGAGCGCTGCACGTTGATGGGGCGGCCATAATAGTCCGTTCCAACCATGCCGTTTAGACGATGATTAAACAGTGAGGCGGTCTTGAAAGAACGATCGTCGATTGTGAATGCTCGCTCCTCACCTTGATGGATGCGGGCGTTGCGTTCGTCCCGCAAGCCACCTTGGTCATCAAGCATCTCCCCCAGAATCGTGACGAGGTCGGCGGGAATTCCCGCTTTCGCAAGGTGCCGCAATGTGCAGTTCGGAGGCACCAATCCCGCTTCATATACTTCATTTACGAGGTGCAGGGCGCAATCGACCACCGATATGTATCGTGTCAGAAACACGTCGGCGGAAACCACGAGCCAGTCGTATTGAGAGATAGGGAACGTGCGAAAATCTGTCGGTAACGGATCAGGCCAGAGCATATTTCCAACGAGATTGAGCGACTCTACCCGCCGTGCAAGCAGTTGCACGTTGTCGAGGACATCGACGGCATATTTGCAGTCTGGGTATTTCGCCAGCTCATCGTAGCTGTCGAAACTGAGTGTCACGATCCCCAGATCGTAGAGCCGTCCAACAAAGCCGTGATTGTCGGATGGCAGGATGTAGCGCTTCAAGAAACGAGTGCTTTGCCGCAGTGGTGGCGGGAGTGTCTCGAAAGGCATTGAGACGGTCGGGGTTGGCTTTGTTTTGGCTCTCATGATTGGGGTCAAATATTAGCCTCATGTTCGGCCAGGCACCATGCAATTTTGACCGCATATACAAGGGTAAGCCATTCCAATATCATCTCCGTGGGAGGGGCTTGCATGGCTTACCGAATATTGCCCTTGGACTCGCTCGTGGTGAACCCGGCAAACGACCGGCACGGCGAACTGGAGAACGAAACCGCCGCCATCGCGCGGCTGTTCGCTTTGCGCGAAACGCACATGCGCAATCTGACGAAGGATCTCGTGGCGAAAGGTGAGATATTCGAACCCCCGCTCGTGTATCCCGAGGGCGACAAATTCATCATCGCTGACGGAAACAGGCGCACGACCTGCCTGAAGCTGCTCGCCAGCCCCAAACGAGCGCCAACCGTCGAACTTCAGCAATTCTTCGCTGAGCAGAAAAAGGCGTGGAACGGAAAGCTGCCCGACCGCATACAGTGTCAGGTCGAAACCGATCGCGATCGGGTGGACGACATCCTTTTCCGGCGACACACAGGAAGCCAGAATGGTGTCGGTCAGTCCACGTGGGACGACCGCATGAAGAACAATTTCGTGGTCCGCACCGGAAAGGGGACGGGCACGAACGTGGCGGACGAAATCGAAAAGCGCCTCGCTGCGGCGGGACTGCTTCCCAAGAAGAAGATTCCTCGTTCAAATATGAACCGGCTTCTATCGGCCGAGGCGATCCGTAACCGCCTTGGTTTCAGCATCCGCAAAGGGAAATTCGAGTACCTCCGTAATGAGGATTCCGTTCGCAACGCGTTGCATCGCGTGGCGGATGATCTTTCGTCAGGCAAACTGACCTTGAATGACATTGACGTGCTCCCCTGAAACTCCTCCAGTTTGAGCTAGAGTCCTTCATTGAGGAGGACGGAGATGAAGCGCAGCAGGTTTAGCGAGGA
>NZ_MKWJ01000032.1:0-224024 GCF_001899725.1 Sphingomonas sp. 67-41
ACCCAGCAAACCCGACGATCCCAGGGCACTCCCCGATCCGCGCTCGAATCCCGTCCCGGCGCCCGTGAAGATCGCAACCATCCGTTCCCCCAACGCATACACGAACGGCAGATGCGCCGCCCGAATTCGCTGTCGGCGGAATTCGACGATAGTTTAGGGGCGGATCGAAATTTCCCCGCGGAAGGGGAAGCGCATCGCGTTCCCGGTCGGGGCGGCGAAGCGGGAAGCCACGAAGCTGCTGCACCGGAATCGGGAGGCCGGCGCGATACGATGCAAGGAGCCGCCGGCCCAGCCGGCCGAGCCCGCCCCTCCGGCCGAAAACCGTCGATGCCGCTGGAAGATCTGGAAGAAATGGTGCCGCCTACAGGACTCGAACCTGTGACCCCCGCATTACGAATGCGATGCTCTACCAGCTGAGCTAAGGCGGCCAACCAAGGGGCGCGGAGCCCCGAAGGAGCGGCGCGCTTACCAGCATGTTTCCTAGCTGACAAGCGTTGCGAAAGCCTTGCCGCGAACAAGCCGGGAAAAGCGCCGCCTTTACGCGTCGTTTACCACACAGCGTGCACAAGCGGTTCCACGAATGAAGGGGGCGTACCGCCTCGAGTGGAGCATTTGGCATGGACATGGCGCGCGGCATCAACCACCCGCTCGACTCGAACCCGGAGGGCGAGGCGACGGACGAAGCCGTAAACGATCGCGCGCTGACGATCGGCACCGACGAGCGCCGCATGCACGTGCGCGCCTACAACCACTGGGTCTCGCTGCTCCACGGCCGCGCCTATCCGTCGATCGAGGATCTCGATCCGGACAACATCATGGACTTCGGCGCGCACAGCGTGCTGCTCGATTTCTCCAAGGGCGTCGACGATCCCGCGATTCGCTTCCTCGGCCGCGCGCTGCGCGAGGAGACCGGACTCGACACTTCGATCACCCATGTCGCCCAGGTGCCCAGCCGCTCCCTGCTGTCGCGCCTGACCGATCACTATCTCCAGATCATCGCCAACCGCGCGCCGATCGGCTTCGAGGCCGAGTTCGTCGGCACGCGCGGCCACAATACGCTCTATCGCGGCATCCTGATGCCCTTCTCGTCGGGCGCCGATTCGGAAGCCGACACGATCGATTTCATCTACGGCGTCATCAACTGGAAGGAACTGGTCGACGCCGAGACCCAGGCCAGGCTCGAAGCCGAGGTGGAGGAATCGCGCCGCACCGCGCCGCGCAGCCTCGCCGCCACGCCGGTCTGGGCCGATGGCCCGAGCGCAAGCTTCGACGCGCCGGCGGGGGAAGTACCGGCCGCCGAATCGTCGGTCGCCGTCGATGCGAGCCTGGCCGACAAGCTGCTGCTCGCCCGCGAATCGGCCGCCGCCGCGCGCGCTTCGGATACGCGCAGCCGCTCGGCGCTCTACCGCGCGCTCGCCCGTGCCTATGATTTCGCGCTCGCCGCCGACGACGACGCCCGGGGCTATGCCGCGCTGCTCGCCGATGCCGGGCTCACCATCCAGGCGCGCGCGCCGATGACGCCTGCCGTCAAGCTCGTCTTCGGCGCCGATTACGACAAGACCCGCATCACCGAATTCGCCGCCGTGCTCAGCCACGCCCGGCGCGTCGCGGTGCCGCAGGGCGGGCTCGACGCCTTTCTCGATACGGCCGAAGGCGGCATCAAGGGCGTGGTGAAGGCCGAGCGCGCCCATCGCCGTCCGGCCCCCAAGCCCGACCTCTTCGCCCAGATCGCCGCCGAACTGCGCAGCCGCCCGCCGCTCGCCCATATCGACATCGCGTTCGAGATTCCGGCGGACAGCGAATTCGTCGTGCTGCTCGCCCGTGCCGGCAAGCAGGGCCTCGACATCGTCGCCAGGGTCGAGGACAGCCCGCTCACCGAACGCGCCGTCCGCAAGGCGGCGGCCTGAACCAGCCCGCCGCGGCGCGATACCGGCATCCAATAGTCCGAGCTTTGCGGCGCGCGAAGCCACGCTTTCGCGCGCCATGCGACCTTTCTCGGGAAATGCGCAATTTTCTTGCGTGAGAGTCTTGAGCCGGTCACCGCGGAAGCGTAGGCGGTACTGCCATGAAAAGCATGATGACGTCGCTGACGCAGGCGTTCGAGGCGCGGTTGCTCGAAGGGGCGCTGCCGGGAGAGTTGGAAGATTTCGGAGAGGCCGAGCGGGCCGAGGCGGCGAATTTCGTCGCGGAAGCCGCTGCCGTCCGCCCCCCCGATACCGCGAAGGTCGCGCTGGAGACCTTCCAGGGCGAGGAGAGCCGCCGGATGCGGCTTGCCGTCGTCAATGACGACATGCCCTTCCTCGTCGATTCGATCTCGGGCGCGATCGCGACCTACGACATTGCCGTTTTCCGCATCATCCACCCCGTCATCGCCGTGAAGCGCGACAAGGCCGGCAAGCTCGAATCGATCGGCGCGGGCAAGCGCGAATCGATGATCTACATCGAAATGGAACGCGCCGACGCGCGCACCCGGCGCAGCCTGGTCGCCGAGCTGGAACGCACGCTCGCCCAGGTCCGCGACGCCGTGAACGACTGGCGCGCGCTGCAGAGCGCGATCGGCTCGGACGCTGCCACCGTCGCTTCGCGCGAAGGCGCCAAGCTGCTCCGCTGGTTCCAGGAAGGCGCGATGACGCTGCTCGGGCACGAGACCTGGCGTACCGACGGCAGCGTTTCCGACAAGCTCGGCCTCGCCCGCTACGAACTCGACACGCCGATCCTCGCCGAAGCCTCGCGCAAGGCGGCGGTCGACTATTTCAACAAGGGCGGCGAAGCGCCGCTGCTGCTCAAGTCCAACTCGATCTCGCCGGTCCATCGCCGCGTGCCGCTCGACATCGTCGCGGTGCCGATCCTCACCGGCAGCGAAGTGACCGGCCTGTCGATCCATGCCGGCCTGTGGACCAGCGCCGCGCTGTTCGCCAATCCGGACGAAGTGCCGGTGCTCCGGGCCCGCCTGGAAGGGCTGGAGCGCAAGTTCGGCTTCGACCCGAAGGGCCATACCGGCAAGGCGATGCAGCACGCGCTCACGGCGCTGCCGCACGACCTGACCACCGCGTTCGACGCCGATTCGCTCGAGAATCTCGTGCTCACCACCATGTCGGTCGCCGATCGTCCGCGCTCCAAGCTGGTGCTGGTGAAGAGCCTGCTCGGCCGGCACCTGTTCGCATTCGTCTGGCTGCCGCGCGACGAAGTCACCACCACGCGGCGCGAAGCGGTGGGCGAGCTCCTTGCCGACGCCGCCAATGCCAAGATCATCAACTGGTCGATCGCGCTCGAGGATGGCGAGGTCGCGCTGCTGCGCTACACGCTCGATCTGCGCGCGGGCGGCACCATGCCGGATGCCGAGGCGCTCGATAACCAGCTCGAGCGGATGATGCGCGGCTGGGTCCCCGCGGTGGAAGCGGCACTGATGGAGGATACCGGGCCGACCGGCGCCACGCGCCTCGCGCTGCGCTATGCCCATGCCTTCCCGCCCGCCTATCGCACCACCTCGACGCCCGAGGAAGCGGCGCGCGACATCCTGCACCTGGCCCGGCTCGACAATCCGGGCGACCGCTCGGTGCGGATCACGCCGATCGACGGCAAGGCCGGGGAATATCGCGTGAAGCTCTATGCCCAGGGCGGCGCGCTGGCGCTGTCCGACGCGGTGCCCGCCTTCGAGAATTTCGGCTTCCGCGTGATCGAGGAAGTGCCGACCGCGCTGACCGGCGGCGCCTTCGTCCATGATTTCGCCGTTTCGGCCACGGGGCTGAAGGGCGACGCCGCGGTGATCGAGGAAGCGCTCGCGGCGGTGCTCGAGGGCAATGCCGAGAATGACAGCTTCAACCGGCTGATCGTCGAGAGCGGCATGAAGCCGGCATCGGTGGTGCTGTTCCGCGCCTGGTTCCGCTATCTCCGCCAGACCGGCATGAACTATGGCATGGCCACGGTCGTCGACGCGCTGCGCCGGGCGCCGGGCGTCGCCAATGCGCTGATCGAGCGCTTCGATGCCGCGCACAACCCGGCCCGCGCCGGCGACGATGCGGCGATCGAAGCCGCCGCCGCCGCGATCGAGGCCGGCCTGGCCCAGGTCCAGGCGATCGACGACGACCGCATCCTGCGCACCATCCGCGGCGTCGTGCTCGCGACGCTGCGCACCAACGCCTATGCGCCCGCCGCCAGGGAGGCGCTGGCGTTCAAGCTCGATTCGGCCAAGGTGCCGGGCCTGCCCCAGCCGCTCCCCTGGCGCGAGATCTGGGTCTACAGCCCGCGGGTGGAGGGCATCCATCTGCGCGCCGGCCCGGTCGCGCGCGGCGGCCTGCGCTGGTCCGATCGCCGCGACGATTTCCGCACCGAGATCCTGGGCCTGATGAAGGCGCAGCGCGTGAAGAATGCCGTGATCGTGCCGACGGGCGCCAAGGGCGGCTTCTATCCCAAGCAGCTCCCCTCCCCCGCCACCGATCGCGACGCCTGGTTCGCCGAAGGGACCGAGAGCTACCGCATCTTCATCCGCACGCTGCTGTCGATCACCGACAACATCGTGTCGGGCGCAGTCGTCCACCCGGAGGGCGTGCGCATCCTGGACGGCGAGGACCCCTATTTCGTCGTCGCCGCCGACAAGGGCACCGCGACCTTCTCCGACGTCGCCAACGCGATCGCGACCGAGCGCAACTTCTGGCTGGGCGACGCCTTCGCGTCCGGCGGCTCGCACGGTTACGACCACAAGGCGATGGGCATCACCGCCAAGGGCGCCTGGGTCTCGGTCCGCCGCCACTTCCTGGAAATGGGCACCGACATCCAGTCCGAGCCGGTCACCGTGGCGGGCTGCGGAGACATGTCGGGCGACGTGTTCGGCAACGGCATGCTGCTGTCCAAGGCGATCAAGCTGGTCGCCGCGTTCGACCATCGCCACATCTTCCTCGACCCCGATCCCGATCCGGCCAGGAGCTGGGACGAGCGCGCCCGCATGTTCGCGCTGCCGCGCTCGAGCTGGGCCGACTATAATCCCGCGCTGATCTCGAAGGGCGGCGGCGTATTCCCGCGCACCGAGAAATCGATCCCGCTCAGCCCCGAAGTGCAGGCCCTGCTCGGCCTTCAGGCTACCGAGATCGACCCGGTCTCGCTGATCTCGGCGATCCTCAAGGCCCAGGTCGGGCTGCTCTGGTTCGGCGGCATCGGCACCTACATCAAGGCCGCGTCCGAAAGTAACGGCGAGGTCGGCGATCCGGCGAACGACCGGCTGCGCGTCAATGCCGAACAGCTGCGCTGCAAGGCGGTCGGCGAAGGCGCGAACCTGGGCGTCACCCAGGCGGCACGCATCGCCTTCGCCTCGCAAGGCGGCCGCATCAACACCGACTTCATCGACAATTCGGCCGGCGTCGACTGCTCGGACAACGAGGTCAACATCAAGATCGCGCTCAATCGCGAGATGACCGAGGGCCGCCTGGCGTTCGAGGACCGCAACACGCTGCTCGCCGCGATGACCGACGACGTCGCGCACCTGGTGCTCGAGGACAATCGCCTCCAGACGCTCGCGCTCTCCTTCATGGAGAATGACGGCTATGTCGCGCTGCCCAGCTATGTCCGGGTGATCGAGATCCTCGAAGGCTCGGGCCGGCTCGACCGCGCGGTCGAGGGCCTTGGCAGCAACGAGGAACTGCTTCGCCGCGCGCAGGACAAGAACGGCCTCACCCGGCCGGAGCTGGCCGTGCTGCTCGCCTCGACCAAGCTCGCGCTGCAGGATGCGATCGAGCATACCGGGCTCGGCCAGGATCCGGCGCTGGAGGGCGATCTGCGCCATGCCTTCCCCAAGGCGATGCAGGCGAAGTTCGGCAAGGCGATCGACGAGCATCGCCTGCGCGGCGAGATCGTCGCCACCAAGCTGGCCAATCGCGTGATCAACCGGCTGGGCGTGCTCCACCCCTTCGAGCTCGCCGAGGAGGAAGGCGCGGCCATGGCCGACATCGCCGCGATGTTCGTCGTTGCCGAGCGGCTCTTCTGCCTGCCCGCGCTGTGGGAAGCGGTGGAAACGGCCGCGATTTCCGAAGGCGCGCGCATCGCGCTGCTCGACGAGATGGCAGTGGCGGTGCGCGGCCAGGTCGCCGACCTGCTCCGCGTTTCCCCGCCGGGCGCCAGCCCCGCCGAGGTGATCGAGCGCCTCAAGCCCGGCATCGACGCGCTGGACAAGGCCGCCAAGGGCCTGCTGCTCGACGAGGTCAAGGCGCAGTCGAACCGCATCTCCGCACGGCTCGAGGCCGCCGGCGCGCCGAGCGAACTCGTCGCCAGGGTGGTCAAGCTGTTCGAGCTGGACGGCGCGGTCGGCCTTGCCGATCTCGGCGTCAGCATGGGGCTGGAAGTGACTCCGCTCACCCGCGCCTTCACGTCGCTCGGCCAGGCGCTCGGGCTCGACTGGGCCCAGTCGACCGCCGCGCGCATCACCACCGGCGATGTGTGGGAACGGCTGCTGATCGCCGGCCTCGCCCGCGACTTCCAGCAGATCCGCCTCGACTTCCTGAGCCGCGGCCAGGCCGCGGAACCCCAGGCCGCGGTGGATGCATGGCTGGCCGCCAATGCCGCGCGGGTCGAGCAGTTCACGGCCCTGGTCCGCCGCGCCCGCCAGTCCGCAGTGCCCAATGCCGCGATGCTGGCGCAGATCGCCGGCCAGGCGCGCGTGCTCCTCGCCCGCTAGAGAAAAGCCCGGCCGGCCCCGTTTGGACCGGCCGGGCTCTCATGCCCCGAGGATCAAGTCGCTATCAGGCTTCGGAGTCGGCGCGCGCCGCCGATGGCGTGCTCCGCAGAATGAGGTACATGCCGCCAAGGCAGGCCGAAACCCCGACTACGCACACCACCGCCAGACCGATATAAAGTGCCGACATCCAGTCCTCCCAAGTCTTATCTGGAAGGAAGCTGCGTAATTTCTTGAGACCCGGCAAGAAACATTCGTCGCTGCACCGCGGCGTATCTTTGCTGCACATGCGAGACGATGGATGAGGATCGGCTAGGAAAGGGCGAAAATTGGTCGAATCCGCCATGCTGAACTTGCCTGACGATTATTCCACCCCTCTCATCCCCCTGCCATCCTGCTCTCGTCGTCCCCGTGCAGGCGGGGATCCCCGTCCGGTTTCATAGCCGGAACCAACCACCCGGCATCTCGCACCAGGTTTGCAATTGCGAATCGTTCGCGTTACGGACCGGCATCGAATCGCCCCGGAATCACGCACCCGAAATGCACGCCCCCACCGCCCAGGCAGAGCAGGCCAAGGCCAAAGCGAAACGCAGCCGGAAGAGCTTCTGGCTGAAGCAATTGCACACCTGGCACTGGATGAGCTCGGCGATCAGCCTGATCGGGCTGTTGCTCTTCGCGATCACCGGCTTCACGCTCAACCATGCCGCGGATATCGAAGCCGCGCCGAAATCGATCGATCGCGCCGCGCAGCTGCCTCCCGCCCTGCTCGCCCGGGTAAAGGCCGACGACCAGCCCGACAGCAAGAAGCCGATCCCCGCCGACGTCGCCAGATGGGTGCAGGACCAGGTGAAGATCGATGCGAGCGGAACCGCCGAATGGTCGGCCGGCGAAATCTATCTCGCCAAGCCGCGGCCCGGCGGCGACGCCTGGATCTCGATCGACCGCGACACCGGCGCAGTGACCAGCGAAACCAGCTCGCGCGGCTGGATCGCCTATCTCAACGACCTCCACAAGGGCCGCAACGCCGGCACCGCGTGGAAATGGTTCATCGACATCTTCGTATTCGCCTGCATCGTCTTCACCCTCACGGGCCTGGTGCTGCTCTGGATGCATTCCAGGCATCGCCGGAGCACCTGGCCGCTCGTCGCCGCGGGCCTCGTCATTCCCGCGCTCGTCGCGATTTTCCTGATCCACTAGGGAGCCATGTCCATGCACTATCGCATCACCGGCCTCACGCTCGCCGCGATCGGCGGGGCGAGCCTTCCCGCCGCCGCCGGCGCGCAGACGCTCGATCTGTCGATCGCCATTCCGCAGCTCAAGGTCGCCGAATATCACCGTCCCTATGTGGCGATCTGGCTGGAGAAGGAGGGCGCCGCCCCGCGCACCCTCCAAGTCTGGTATGATTTCGACGGGAACAGCAAGGAAGGCGCCGGCACCAAATGGCTGCGCGACATGCGCCAATGGTGGCGGGTGGTCGGGCGCGGCATGACCTTCCCGGCCGACGGCGTCACCGGCGCCACCCGCCCGGCGGGCAGCCACAAGGTGACGCTCGTCGCCGGGCGCGGCGGCATGCCGGCGCTCACGCCGGGCAATTACAAGCTGATGGTCGAGGCGGCGCGCGAAGTCGGCGGCCGCGAAGTCGTCACCGTGCCCTTCACCTGGAACGGCACCGCCGCGCGCGGCACCGCCAAGGGCACGAGCGAGCTCGGCGCCGTCACCGTTTCGATCAAGCGCTGATTTCAGGGGGAATGGAGCCATGAACTTCCGCAAGCCGCTTATCGCCGCCGCCGCGATCGCCGCGATCGCCGCCCCGGCCGCCATCGCGCACCGCATGTGGATGGTGCCGTCGTCGACCACCGTCTCGGGCACCGACAATTGGGTGACGGTCGACGCGGCCGTGTCGAACGACCTGTTCTTCTTCGATCACCAGCCGCTGCGCGCGGTGCCCCTGGTCACCCAGCCCGACGGCACCGAAGGCAAGGTCGAGAACCACAATGTCGGCAAGTTCCGCGCGACGTTCGACCTGCACCTGACCCAGCAGGGCACCTACAAGGTCGCCGTGGTCAACGAGGGCGTGTTCGGCAGCTACATGCTGAACGGAGAACGCAAGATGCTGCCGCGCGGCACCACCGCCGCGACGCTCGCCGCCGCGATCCCGGCCGGCGCCACCGACGTGCAGACCGCGGAAAATCTCAGCCGCAACGAGATCTTCATCACCCAGGGCGCGCCGACCGCCACGGTGTTCAAGGCCAGCGGCAAGGGCATCGAGCTGGCACCGATCACCCATCCGAACGATCTCGTCACCAATGAGCCGGCGAACTTCCAGTTCCTGAAGAACGGCAAGCCCGGCGCCGGCCTCACCGTCACCGTCATTCCGGGCGGCATCCGCTATCGCAACGACCTGAAGGAACAGGTCCTCAAGACCGATGCCGCGGGCAAGGTCTCGATCAAATGGGGCGATCCGGGCATGTATTGGGTGATGGTCAACGAAGGCGGCGAGCGCCCCGAAGGCCCGGGCGCCGGCGCCCAGCGCCCCGCGGGCGCGGCTGCGAGCGGCCCCGCCGGCCCGCCGCGCGCCCGGGTGAGCTATGTCACCACGCTCGAGGTGCTGGCGCCTTAGAACCAGACCCGACCAAGGCCTTGATCTCTCGTCATCCCCGCCCGCTCGGGGATGACGATGGAGATCGCAGGATGGCGATGAAAGTCGCAGCGTGACCATGAGAAAATGCGCAGCCAGCCCGGAATAGCCATCCCCCCGGCCCTCTCGCCCGCGGCATTCCATCGCCGCCGGACGGGAGCCCCTGTCGCTTCCTGTTCGGGCGAGACGATGGGCACCGGCTGGTCGGCCCGCATCGTCGCCGCGCCCGAGGGCATCGCGCTCGAGATCCAGGCGGAGCTCGACCGCGTCGTCGCCGAGATGAGCCATTGGGCGCCGGACTCCGCCCTTTCCCGCTTCAACCGCAGCGAGCCCGGCCGCTGGCAGCCGCTGCCCCCCGGCTTCGCCGATGTGCTCGCCGCCGCGCTCGCGGTGGCGGAGAAGAGCGGGGGCGCCTTCGACCCGGCAATGGGCGCGCTGGCCGACCTGTGGGGCTTCGGCCCGCCCGGCCCGCGCCTGGACCTGCCCGGCGACGCGGAGATCGTCCAGGCCCGCGCCATCTCCGGCCGCACCCGGATCGAGCAGGACGACCGCCGCGCCCGCCGCACCGCCCCCGCCGCGCTCGACTTCTCCGGCATCGCCAAGGGGTACGGCGTCGACCGCGTTGCCGAGATGCTGCGCAGCATGGCGCTGCCCGATTTCCTGATCGAGGTCGGCGGCGAATTGCGCGGCGAGGGGATCAGGCCCGACGGCCAGCCCTGGTGGGTCGATCTGGAGCCCGTGCCCGGCAGCCGCCTCGCCCCGCTGCGCGCCGCGCTCCACGGCCTGTCGATCGCCACTTCGGGGGATTATCGCCGCAGCTTCGCCCATGGCGGCCGCGACTATGCCCATACGCTGGATCCGCGCACCGGCCGGCCGCTGGCCAATGGCGTCGCCTCGGTAAGCATCCTCCATCCCAGCTGCATGCTGGCGGACGCCTGGGCGACCGCGCTCACCGTGCTTGGGCCGGAAGGCATGGCGCTGGCCGAACGCGAAGGGCTCGCGGTACATATGGTGGTGCGCGAAGGCGCCGGCTTCAGCGAGCACCTCTCCCCGGCGTTGCAGGCGATGCTGGGCTAGCCCGTCGCAATAGGGAACCTAACCTGATTGGTTCGATTTTCCATGCACGCGAACCAACCTTCCCCTCATGCCGACAACCCCATCGTCCTGTTGCTCGCGAAATCGGGCCGCCGCGGTTCGGCGAAGGACGGGAGGGGAGAAACGGGGCCCATAGTCCAAACTTCCGAAACTTCCGCTCAGGCGTCGGCCCAGCGGCGTAGGAGATTGTGGTACACGCCGGTCAGCTCGATCACCGCACGATCGTCGTTGCCGAGCGTCCCCACGAGCCGCTGCACGGCCTGGTCCATCTCGAACAGGATGCGCCGGGCGCCGTCGTCGCGGACCATCGACTGGAGCCAGAAGAAGCTCGCCACCCGCGTGCCGCGAGTCACCGGCTCCACGCGGTGCAGGCTCGACGAGGGATAGAGGATCGCATGCCCCGCCGGCAGCTTGACCGCCTGCTCGCCGAACTGCCCCTCGATCAGCAGTTCGCCGCCGTCATATTCGCCGGGGTCCTCGAGGAAGACAGTCATCGACAGATCGGAACGGATGCGGAAATCGGTGCCGCGCTGGATGCGCACGGCATTGTCGACATGGGTGCCGAAGCGCTGCCCCCCGCCATAGCGGTTGAACAGCGGGGGGAAGACCTTGAGCGGCAGCGCCGCCGCCACGAACAGGGGCGAACGGCCCAGCGCGTCGAGGAGGAACGCGCCCGCGCGGCGATGCGCCTCGTCGCCTTCGGGCAGTTGCTCGTTCTGCTTGGCGAGCGCCGATTGCGTACCCGAGGTCACGTTGCCGTCCACCCATTCGGCCGCGTCGATCACCTGGCGGATCGCCGCCACCTCTTCCGGCGAGAGCAGTTCGGGAATGGCGATCAGCACAGCAGCTCCTCCAGTTCGGGCCAGCGCGAGGCCCGCAGCCAGTCCTGCGCCCTTTGCGCGAAGGCCGGCGTGGCGGTCTCGCGGCATCGGGCGAGCCAGTTCCGCGCCTCCGCCACCCGGCCCGCATCCAGCAGCATCCGGGCATGATTGAACGCGCCGCGGAAATCGCCGCCCTCGGCCGCCTGCCGATAGAAATCCGCCGCCCTGGCCATGTCGCGCGCCACTACCCAGCCATCCTCGTGGAAGCTGCCGACATAGTTGATCGCCTTGGCATTGCCCATCGCCGCGGCCCTTTCGAACCAGGCGAGCGCGGCGGCCTTGTCCTCGGCCAGGCCCTCGCCCAGCGCCAGCGCCGTCGCGTAATTGTACATGCCCCAGTCGAGCCCGCGCGCGGCGGCGACGCGGAAGCATTCGGCGGCCCGCACCTTGTCGACCGGGGTGCCCCAGCCGAGATCATAGCAGCGCCCGACCATGTTGAGCGCCATCAGATGGCCCTGCGCCGCCGCCTTGTTGAACCAGGCAAAGCCCTGGCGCGGTTCGCCGGCGTCGAGCAGCATCTGGCCCAGCACGGCCTGCGCCTCGGCCACGCCCTGCTCGGCGCCCGCCCGAACGAGCGCCGCCCGCGCCTCCGGCGAACCGGAGAGGCGGGCGGCGATTTCTTCCGCGGAAAGGCTGTCCAGCGCTTCGATCAGAACTTCACTCCCAGCGTGGCAAAGGCCGAGCGGCCCGGCGCGATCGACGCATAATGCGCCGTATAGGCCTGGGGGAAATAGACCTTGTCGGTCAGGTTCTGCACGTTGACGCTCACATCGAAATGCTCGTTGATCGTGTAGCCGATGCGCGCGTCGAAGCGCCAATATTCGGGCACCGTCACGATGCGGACCTTGGTGGCCGGCGTGTAGGTGGTGACGCCCGCGGCATTCTGGGTGAAGCTGCGATTGTCGGAATAGCCGCCGAACACCCGGCTCATATAATAGGCGCCGCCGCCGATGCTGAGGCCCTTGATCGGCGTGGCGTTGGCCCACAGGGTGAAGCTGTCCCGCGCGGTCTGGGTCGCCTGGCGGCCGGTGTTGACCGAGGGAACGAGCAGGGTCTTGGGCTGCTGGACGACGACGCCGCCCACCGTGACCGCCGCCGCGGTCAGCACGGTATAGCCGCCGTCGACGATCTTGGGATCGAGATGGGTATAGCCGCCGAACACGTTCAGCCACTTGGTCAGGTTGCCGTTGAAGCTGAACTCGATGCCGCGGATGCGGCGCTTGCCGATGAACTGCACCGTATTGTCCGGACCGGTCGCGCGGGCATTGTCGGTGTCGGTCTGGAAGGCGGCCAGAGTCAGCGAGAGCTGGTTGTCGAACAGCCCGGCCTTGGCGCCGACTTCATAGCTCCTGGTCTTCTCGACCTTCAGGCTGTCGAGCAGCGCCAGGTTGGCGGCGGTGTTGGTGGTCGGCAGCGCGTTCGGCTCCTGCCCCTCGCCGAGCAGGCTGTTCGGCGGGGTCGCCGCAGTCGCATAGCTGGCATAGAGGCTGGTGTTCGCCGTCGGCTTGAAGACCAGGCCGGCCTGCCAGTTGAACAGCGTGTCGGTGCGCTCGAGCGGGGTCGTCTGGGTGGCGCCTGCGGCCAGCGCCGGCGTGATCTTGGACGTGAAGCGGTCGACGCGCGCGCCCAGGTTGAGGATCAGCGACGGGAGCAGCGTGATCGAATCGAAGGCATAGGCCGAGAGGGTGTGCGCGTCGTTCTGGGTCTCCGCGGTGGGGGCGCCCTTCACGATCGGCGTGGTCGCCGTGGTGGCGTCGCCGGTATAGTTCACCCAGGCGTCGTTCGGGTTCGGGCTGAACAGGCTGGTGCAATAGAAGCGGCCGATCGCGGCCGGCGTGCAGCGCGGGCTGATGGTCGAGCCGGTGGCGAGGACATAGGCGCCGCGGCGCGCCTTCTCCCAGCTGATCTCGAAGCCCGTCGCGAAGCTGTGCTTGATCGCCCCGGTCTCGAAGCTGCCGAACAGGTCGGTCTGGTTGGTCAGCGACTCGGCATAGCCGTAGCGGGTGTTCGCGCGCCGCCAGACCAGGCCGCCCGCCGTCGCCGTCGCCGCGGCGTTGGTGCCATAGACATTGCCCTGCTGATCGTCGGGCTGGGTGTAGATATAATTCTGCTCGTTATAGTTGTAGCGCGAGGTGTTGCGCAGGGTCACCGTGCCGAAGTCATGCTCGACGCGTACCGTGGCCTGGTGGGTGAAGGTGTCGCGGAAGTCGCGGCTCTTCAGGCCGTAGAAGGTGCTGCGGTCGACATGGCCGGTCGTGCCGGCGATCGTCCGCACGGTGCCGATGGCCGGCTCCGAATAGACCTCGCCGGTGCCCGGCGCATTGGCCAGCGTGTAGAGATAGGGAATGCCGCTGTCCGGCAGCTCGTGGCTCTCGAGATAATAATAGGAGGCCGTCAGGCGCGTCGGTGTGCCGAGGCCGATGGTCACCGAAGGCGCGACGCCCCAGCGGCGCTGCCAGATCGCGTCGCGACCGGCAACGTCCTGATCGTGCCACATCGCCGCGACGCGCACGCCGATGCCGCCGCCCAGATACTGGTTCACGTCCAGCGCGGCGTGCTTGTAGTCCGCGGTGCCGACGCTGCCGGTCGCGCGGATGAAGCTGGTCTGCTGCGGCACCTTGGTGATGATGTTGATCGAGCCGCCGGCGCTGCCGCGGCCGCCCAGCGTCGAATCCGAACCGCGGATCACCTGGACCTGCTCGATCGCGAAGGTGTCGCGTGCCTGTGCGGCAGTGTCGCGCACGCCGTCGACAAAGATCGAGCCCTGGCTGTCGAAGCCGCGGATGAAGGGGCGATCGCCGATCGGATTGCCGCCCTCCGCGGCGCCGAAGGTGATGCCCGGCACGGTACGCAGCGCATCGGCCAGCGTCGTCGAGCCGGTCTGGTCGATCACGTCCTTCGGCAGGATCACCACCGAACGCGGGGTGTTCTGGACCGAGGCGGTAGCCTTCGGCCCCTGCAGCTCGGCGCGGCCGCCGGTGACGACGATCTGCTCGCGGTCCTCGGCACTGCGATCCTGGCCGTCCTTGTCCGCATCGGCGGGCGCCGGCGCATTGCCGTCGGCGGCATGCGCGGCCGGCGCGGTGGCGATGAAGCCGACACAGGCCAGTGCGAGGAACGATGCGCCCGAACGCGCGGTGGAAACACGACTCACGAATTGATCCCCCTGAACAGGTTATTTCGGGGCGAGCTATTGCGAGGCGTTCTCAGAGTCAATGCTAATGCGAGCTGTTCGCAGCTTTGTCGCAGAATTGTTGCAAATCAGCCGGGCGCCTGTCCCAGCAGCCAGGTGCGGATCGCGCTGGCGAGGTTGGGCGGATCCGCGCCGCCGATCCGCGCATGGTCGATCGCCGCGACCAGTGCGTTGAGCGGCAAGGCGCGCACGTCCGCCGCGCGCTCCAGCGCCTCCCAGAAAAGCGGCTCGAGGCTGATCGAGGTCTGGTGTCCGGCAATGGTGACGGAGCGCTTGACCGGCCCGTGAAAGCCGCCCGGAGGCGGATCGACGTTCATTCCGTATCGAAGAGCGCCGCCAGCTGCTCGACCATCGTGCCGGCAAGCTGCTCCGCGTCCATGATCGTCACCGCCCGGCTGTAATAGCGCGTCACGTCATGGCCGATGCCGATCGCGACCAGCTCGACCGGAGAGCGCGCCTCGATCCAGCCGATCACCTGGCGCAGATGGCGCTCCAGATAGGAACCCGAATTCACCGAGAGCGTCGAATCGTCGACCGGCGCACCGTCCGATATCACCATCAGGATCTTGCGGTCCTCGGATCGGCCGATCAGCCGCTGGTGCGCCCAGAGCAGTGCCTCGCCGTCGATATTCTCCTTGAGCAGCCCCTCGCGCATCATCAGCCCGAGCGCCTTCTTCGCGCGGCGCCAGGGCTCGTCGGCCTGCTTGTAGATGATGTGGCGCACGTCGTTGAGGCGGCCGGGCTGGGCCGGGCGGCCATCGGCCAGCCATTTCTCGCGGCTCTGCCCGCCCTTCCAGGCGCGCGTGGTGAAGCCGAGGATCTCGGTCTTCACGCCGACCCGCTCCAGCGTGCGCGCCAGGATATCGGCGCTGATCGCCGCGATCGAGATCGGCCGCCCGCGCATCGAGCCCGAATTGTCGATCAGCAGCGTGACCACCGTGTCCTTGAACTCGGTGTCCTTCTCCGCCTTGTAGGAGAGCGACTGCATGGGGTTGATCACCACCCGCGCCAGCCGCGCCGCGTCGAGCAGCCCCTCTTCCTGGTCGAAGTCCCAGCTGCGGTTCTGCTGGGCCATCAGCCGGCGCTGGAGCCGGTTGGCAAGCTTGGTCACCGCGCCCTGGAGATGGACGAGCTGCTGATCGAGATAGGAGCGGAGGCGATCCAGCTCCTCGGTGTCGCACAGCTCGGTGGCCGCGATCACTTCGTCGAACTGGGTGGTATAGGCGCGATATTCGAACTGGGGCGGCAAGTCGCTCCACGGGCGATTGGGCCGTACGGGCATCATGCCCTCATCGCCTTCGTCGCCCGGCTCGCCGTCGCCATCCTCCATCGCGTCGGACTGCTGCTGCTCGCCTTCCTCTCCGGCATCAGATTCGCGCTGCTCGCCGCGCGCCTCGGCCTGCCCCTCGCCCTGGCTCGTTTCGCTCTCGCCCTCCTCGTCGCCGGGCTGCTCCTCTTCGTCGGTGCCCTCGTCCTCGCCCCCGCCCTCGTCCGCCTCGTCGGGCAGCACATCGCCTTCGGTGAGTTCCAGGTCCTGGAGCAGCTTCGACGCGAGCGAGGCGAAGGCGCGCTGGTCGTCGATCGCCAGCGCCAGCGCATCGAGGTCGGCGCCGGCACGCTCCTCGATCCAATCGCGGATCAGCGCCATGCCGAGCGCCGCCGCGCCGGGCGATTCGCGCCCGGTCAGCCGCTCGCGGACCATCAATCCCAGCGCGGTGGAGAGCGGCACTTCCTCGCGATTGCGCGCGCGCGTGATCGGATCGGCGCGCAATTTCAGGTCGAGCGCATGTTCGAGATTGGCGGCGATGCCGGCATAGCCGCGCGAACCCAGCGCCTCGACCCGCGCCGTCTCGACCGCGTCGAACACCGCCCGTGCAACCGGCTCCCTGGGCGCGCCCTTCAGGTGCAGGCCATTGTCATGGTGGCGCATGCGCAGCGCGAAGCTGTCGGCGAAGCCGCGCGCCTCGGCCACTTCCTCGGCCGGCAGCGTGCGCGACGGCGCCGGCACCTTGATCTGGCGCCCGTCCTGCCGCGGCGCTTCGCCGGTGAAGCTCAGCTCGGCCTCCCGCTCGCCCGAAAGCGCGCGCGCGGCGCCGCCCAGCACATTGCGGAACCTGTCGAGGGGAGAGTCGGCGGCCATGCCCCCGCTTTGGGAAGCTTGGCCGCGCGATGCAAGCCTCGGCTAGATATAGATGTAGATGTAGCGCACCTCGATCGAGATCGGGCGGAACAGGGTCGGGCGGAAATTGCGCTCGATCGTGAAGCGCGCATTGCCCTCGGCGTCGACGCCGTCGACGCGCACGACCGCGCCCATCACGTTGTTGAAGAACACCGGATAGGGGATCTTCCTGGGATTGGTCTGAAGATAGGGCACCTGGCGCTGCAACGGCCCGGTGGAACCGTTGTAGAGCACATAGTCGAAGCTCCGCTTCTTGCCGTCTTCATAGACTTCGAGCTCGAGCTGCACCTTGTTGCTCTCGGGCGTGTATTTCCGATAGCGCAACCGCAGATACTGGCCGGCATCGCGCGGCACCAGATATTCGGTCCTGTACGCCACCGAATCGATCGGGATCGCCTTTTGCATCGCCTCGTCCTTGGCGCCGGCGAGGAAGACCTGGTCGAGCTTGCCGTCCTTGTCGCCATCGATGAAGCAGAAGCGGACGATCGGCATGAACTTGGAGGCGAGGCCGCCGAGCAGCGCCGCGCCCAGCCCCGAACGGCCGCGCTGGTCCCGCCCGCAGAAATAGAGCCCCTTGCCGCCTATCTTGGCCTGCGTCGCCTCGGGCGCGACCACTGCGGTGAGCTCCTCGCCGGCGGCGATCTCGTCGGTGAACCTGTCGATCGACACCTTCACCGGCGCGAGCAGCGTGAGCTTCTGCGTCTGCTTGACCGAAGCGCGCATCAGCTCTTCGCCCGGCTTCAGCGTGAACGCCTTGCCGACCGGCGCGGCCGGATCGGGCCACATCGTGTCGGGCAGCGGAAACACTGCCATATTGCCCCCGCCCGCCGGCGCCGCGGCTACGAGCATCGGCACGCCCGCCAGCATGGCGAGCCCCTTCGATTTCCGGATCATCGTCCCCCCTCTTCCGCGCGATTGCCCGCGCCTTCCCGCGCCGAGCTTGCCCGGGCGCGAAGGGCAGCACAATCGCCGATCGATCCGCGATTGCCTTGGCTGCGCCTGCGCTTCATGGTTCCGGGCAAGGGGGATCACATGAAGCTTCTCGACCGTATCGGCCTCGGGCGGATGAGCCACGGGGAATATCGCGCCAACCTCAACGGCCTGGGCATCTTCTTCGGCGCCGTGCTCGGCTTCGTGATGGCGAGCACCGAGACGCTGGGCACCAGGGACTATACCCTGGTCCTCGTCGGCACCGCGTCGATGGTGATCACCATCCTCTACGTCTCGTCGAGCAAGCAGCGGCTGGCCTATGCGCTGCTCGCCGCGGCGGGGGTCGCGCTCATGCCGCTCGCGCTCAAGATCCTGCTCACGCCGGGGGCGCAGCTGCCGGTCCAGCTCCAGCCGACGCTCGCGGTATGGCTGGCGATGACCGTGGCGATCGAGTTCGCCCCGCGCGAGACGGAGAAGAAGGGCTAGGCGAGGCCTCCTACTGTCCCATGTCGACCGTCATCCCCGCGCAGGCAGGGATGACGGAAACGAAGAGGAGGTCTCAGCCTGGCGGCGGCGCGCCGCTCAGGCCTTGCTCACCACGCTTTCGGGCAGGTCCTTGCCGAACACGCGCTGATAATATTCCGCCACCTGCGCGCGCTCCGCCTCGTCGCACTTGTTGAGGAACGACAGGCGGAAGGCGAAGCCGACATCCTTGAAGATCTCGGCATTCTGCGCCCAGGTGATCACGGTGCGCGGCGACATCACGGTGGAGATGTCCCCGGCGACGAAGCCCTTGCGGGTCAGGTCGGCCACGCGGACCATGTTCTCGACCAGCTCCTTGCCGCCCGGCTTGTCGAAATCGCCCGATTTGGCGAGCACGATCTGCGCCTCGACCGCGGCGGGCAGATAGTTGAGCGTCACCACGATGTTCCAGCGGTCCATCTGGCCCTGGTTGATCTGCTGGGTGCCGTGATAGAGGCCGCTGGTGTCGCCCAGGCCCACGGTGTTCGCGGTGGCGAACAGGCGGAAATAGGGATTGGGGCGAATCACGCGGTTCTGGTCGAGCAGCGTCAGCTTGCCCTCGGTCTCCAGCACGCGCTGGATCACGAACATCACGTCCGGGCGACCCGCATCATATTCGTCGAACACCAGCGCGGTCGGAGTCTGCAGCGCCCAGGGGAGCAGGCCCTCGCGGAACTCGGTGATCTGCTGGCCGTCCTTGAGCACGATCGCGTCGCGGCCGATCAGGTCGATGCGGCTGATATGCGCGTCCAGGTTGATGCGGATGCAGGGCCAGTTCAGCCGCGCCGCCACCTGCTCGATATGCGTCGACTTGCCGGTGCCGTGATAGCCCTGGACCATCACGCGGCGATTGTGCGCGAAGCCCGCCAGGATCGCCAGCGTCGTATCCGGATCGAAGACATAGGCGGGGTCGAGATCGGGCACGCGCTCGTCCGCCTCGCTGAACGCCGGCACTTCGAGGTCGCTGTCGATCCCGAACAGATCGCGCGCCTTCACCATCTTGTCGGGCGCGTCGAGGATCGTGGTGCTCCGGCTGTCGGGCTGGGTGTTGGGGATATCGGCCATGTCTTCGGATCCTTCCGTCGCCAGAGCGACTAGAAGCTCCCGTGCCGCACTGCAACGGGCATCGCGCAAAACGCACCGACGTCGCCTTCCGCCGCAAGCCCTTTCCTCGAATCGGCTTTCATGGGATCATGACGCCACAGTAACGGGCGCGCGCATCCACCGATTCTTAGCTCTCTGGGGAAGACGATGAACGGGAAGCTGTTGTTCCTGGCGCTGCTCGCGCCGCTTGCCGGTTGCGATTGGGGCCAGCAGCCTCCCCCGCCCCCGCGGCGCCCGCCGCCGGTGGTCCGCCCAGTCGATCGCGGGCCGAACTGGCTCGATCCGATCCCCTATTGCGAAGGCGCGCTGCGGCGCGGCGAATGGCTGGTCTGCGACAACAAGGGCCTGAACTGGCTGCACCGCACGCTGGCCGGCCAATGGGCGGAAGAACGCCAGGGTGCCGACCGCCAGCGGCTCTGGGTCCAGCGCCAGCAGCTCCAGGCGCTGCTCAGCGAGCGCGATGCCTGCCAGACGGCGGAATGCGTGGCCACTGCCTATCGCCGCTATCTCAAGGCGCCGCCCCGCTGGACCCAGCCGCCGGAATGGCGGCCCACCCCATCGCCGCGGCCGATCCACTATCGCCCCCGCGAGAAGCGCTGGAACTGGCGCGACAACGGCCCGAGCTGCGCATCGAAGATCGGCTGGCAGAAGGCGGCGCTGCTCGCGCGCCAGTGCACGGTGGTCAATCCCGACGGCCAATGCGGGCCGCAGCGGGGCTGCGAGACGCTCAAGACGATGATCCTCGACGGCTGCTGGGACATGGGCGATCGCCGCCCGGGCTTCTGCAACCGGACCTAGGGCGCGCGCCGCGGCATCCCCGCCTTCACGGGGATGACGGCGGTAGCCGATAGCCGCTAGTCGTTCTCGAATCTGGGCAGGCCGAACAGATCGACGAAACGCTGGGCAAGCGCGATGTCGCCGGCGACGGCCACGCGTCCCTCGCGGATCGACTCGGCGAGCGGCAGCGGGCCATAGAAGGTCGCGGCAAGCGGGGTCGGCACGCCTTCGAAGATCACATCGGCGCCGGCGGGGTCGCCGCGCTCGATCACCAGCCCGCCATCCACGATCGTCGCGCGGAACGGCTCGCCGCCAATGCGGAAGCCGAGATCGATCGAGAGCCCTTGCGCGCCCTCGCGATTCATCATCGTCTTGAGCGAAAGCATGAAGGCGCCGTTGCTGAGCGGCAGCGTGACGTCGTGCGCGGGCGAACCCGCCGCCCAGCGGCTGAGCGCGAAGATCGGTTCCTCCAGCGCCGCGCCCCAACGGGTAAGCGCATAGACCTGGGCATTGGCCGGCGAAGGGAGCTGCCGGCGGCGCAGGATGCCGCCCTTCTCCAGCCCCTCGAGCCGCTGGGTGAGGATATTGGCGCTCAACCCCTCCAGCGCGCCGCGAATCTCGCCGAAGCGACGCGGCCCCAGCAGCAGCTCGCGAACAATCAGCAGCGACCAGCGTTCTCCGATCAGGTCCATCGCGAGCGCCGTCCCGCACGCGTCCTGATACCAGCGGCGAGCCTTTGCGAAATCCGAGTTAGTTATTTTTTGTGACTCCATAGTTGCTTTTAATAACCGAGTCGGGCATCAGGATCAAGAAAGCGATTCGCTGACCACCCAAAGCGGAGGTTTAGTCCGATGACATTGGTTCCTGCCGCAGAACTGGCCGCGCGTGAGACGGCGCGCTGGCCGGGCGAGTCCCCGGAATATCGCGCCGCGCGCACCGCGCTGCTCGCCGAGGAGATCGCGCTGCGCCGTCATCTGGAAAGCGTGGCCGAGCAGCGCCGCGCGCTGCCGCCGGGTCCGGAAGTGACGGGCGACTATGGGTTCCAGGGCGAGAACGGCGCGGCCCGCTTCGCGGACCTGTTCGGCCCGCACGATACGCTGGTGATCTATACCTATATGTTCGGCCCGCAGCGCGAACGGCCCTGCCCGATGTGCACCTCGCTGCTATCGGCCTGGGACGGCGAGGCGCCCGACATCCTCCAGCGCACCGGCCTTGCGGTGATCGCCCGCTCGCCGATCGCGAAGCTCGCGGCGTTCAAGGCCGAGCGCGGCTGGCAGCATCTCCCGCTCTATTCCGACGGCGAACAGGCGTTCAGCCGCGACTATGGCGCGATCGCCCCCGACGGCTCGGACATTCCGCAGCTGCTGGTCTTCACCCGGCGCGACGGCACGCCCCGCCTGTTCTGGGCGGGGGAGATGGGCCCGGACAGCGCCGATCCCGGACAGGACCCGCGCGGCGCGCCCGACCTGATGCCGCTCTGGACCATCCTTGATTCCACCCCCGAGGGCCGCGGGACCGACTGGTACCCCTTCCTCACCTACTGAACCAAATCCCCAGGAGAGAAAACATGCCCCAGATGATCTTCGTCAACCTGCCCGTGGCCGATGTCGCCCGGTCGACCGCCTTCTACGAAGCGATCGGCTGCACCAAGGACGCCCGCTTCAGCAACGAGCAGGCCTCGGCGATGCAGCTCAGCGACACGATCGTGTTCATGATCCTGTCGCGGGACTTCTTCAAAACCTTCACGCCGAAGCCGATCGCCGATGCGCATGCGGTGACCGAGGCGCTGATCTGCATCTCGCGCGACAGCCGCGAGGCGGTGGACGCGATCGTCGAGGCGGCGGGCAAGGCCGGCGGCAAGGCGGATATCCGCGAGAAGCAGGACATGGGCTTCATGTACGGCCGCAGCTTCGAGGATCCGGACGGCCATATCTTCGAGCCGATGTTCATGGACCTCGAGGCCGCGATGGCGGCCTTTCCCGACGGCCCCGCCCATGAGCCGGCCTGAGCGGACGCGAGGGAAGGAGACGCAGCATGAAGCGTGACTTCGCAATCGGCTGGGCGCTGAGCGGCCTCGTCATCCTGTTCCTGGCGATGGATGCGGGCGGCAAGCTCGTCGCGCCGGCGGCGATGATCGCCTACAGCCCGCCGCTCGGCATCGCCCCGGACGTGAACCTGTATCGCGAGCTCGGGCTGATCCTCGCGATCTGCACCATTCTCTATGCGGTGCCGCGCACCGCGGTGCTCGGCGCGATCCTGCTCACCGGTTATCTGGGCGGCGCGGTCGCGATGCACTTCCGGGTGGGCAGTCCGTTGCTCAGCTACACCTTGTTCGGCGTCTATCTGGGCGTGATCGCCTGGGGCGGACTGTGGTTCCGCGATCCCCGCATCCGCGCGCTGATCCCGATCGCCGGCTGATTTCAGAGTCCAAAGGAGAGGACCGATGGCAGACAAGATCACCACCGTCCTGTGGTTCGACCATGTGGCCGAGGAAGCCGCCAGCTTCTACGTCTCGCTGCTGCCCGACAGCCATGTCGGCAGGATCTTCCGCGCGCCCGGCGACAATCCGAGCGGTAAGGAAGGCGCGGCGCTGGTCGTCGAATTCACCCTGGCCGGGCGCAGCTATGCCGGCCTGAACGGCGGCCCCAATTTCAAGCCGAACGAAAGCGTCTCGTTCCAGATCCTTACCGAAGACCAGGAAGAGACCGATCGCCTGTGGAACGCGATCGTCGGCAATGGCGGCGCGGAAAGCATGTGCGGCTGGTGTAAGGACAAATGGGGCTTCAACTGGCAGATTACGCCCCGCCGGCTGATCGAGCTCAATTTCGGCGACGATCCCGCAAGCGCGAAGCGGGCGTTCGAGGCGATGATGACGATGAAGAAGATCGACATCGCCACGATCGAAGCCGCTGCGCGCGGTTGAGGAGGATGCCATGACTGTCGAGATCACCGGCTTCAACTGGGTGCCCGATTTCGCGCGCGGCTATGTCCGCGATCTCAGGCCGCGCTGGGCCTGCGAGGAGATCGGCCTGCCCTATGCCATGCGGCTGATCAGCCCGGTCCCCCCCAAGCCCGCCTCCTATTTCGGGGAGCAGCCCTGGGGCCAGGTGCCGGTGCTGCACGATGGCGACATCCGGCTGTTCGAGAGCGGCGCGATCCTGCTCCACCTGGCCGAGAAGGACACGCGGCTGCTGTCGCGCGATCCGCAGCAACGGGCGACGAGCATCGCCTGGCTGTTCGCCGCGCTCAACAGCGTCGAGCCGGGGCTGTTCGAACTGGGTAACGTCACCCTGTTCTCCAAGGACGCGGAATGGGCGAAGCTGCGCCTGCCGAGCCTGATGGAAGATATGGGCAAGCGGCTCGACCGGCTCGCCGACGCGCTGGGCGAGCGGGAATGGCTGGGCGAGGGCTTCAGCGTTGCCGACATCGCGATGGTGACGGTGCTGCGCAACGCCGACGGCAGCACGCTGATCACGTCGCGCCCCGCGCTGGCCGCCTATGTCGAGCGCGGCATGGCGCGGCCCGCCTTCCGGCGCGCGATGGCGGCGCAGCTCGCGGATTTCCAACCCGCGCCGGTCGCGGCCTGACACTGTCGAGAGGAGAACCAAAATGGCTTATATGGACGGTTACGTGCTCGCGATCCCCGAGGGGAACAAGGAAGCCTATCGCAAGATGGCGGAGAAGGTCGCGCCGATCTTCCAGGAATTCGGCGCCACCCGCGTGCTGGAAGGCTGGGGCAACGACGTGCCGCATGGCAAGCTCACCGACTTCTACATGGCGACCAAGGCCGAGGAAGGCGAGACGATCGTCTTCTCCTGGGTGATGTGGCCCGACAAGGCGACGCGCGATGCCGGCTGGGCGAAGCTGATGCAGGACGAGCGGATGCAGCCCGACGGCGAGTCGCCCTTCGACGGCAAGCGCATGTTCTGGGGCGGCTTCGAGCCGATCCTCGACACGGGAGAAGCGAAATGAACGCGCATGGAAGCTTCATCTGGTACGAGCTGGTGACCGGAGACTCCGCCAAGGCCAAGGCATTCTACGATTCGGTCTGCGACTGGAACATCGATGCCCAGCCCGCCCCCGGCGGCATGGACTATCGCATGATCAACGCAGCCGACGGCCAGGCCGGCGGCGTGATGCAGCTCAATGCCGACATGATCGCCGGCGGCGCCCGGCCCACCTGGCTCGGCTATCTCGGCGTCGACGACGTCGATGCATCGGTCGCCGCGGTGGTCGCGGCCGGCGGGCAGGTGCACCTTCCCGCCTTCGACATCCCCGATGTCGGCCGGCTGGCGATGGTCACCGATCCGCAGGGCGTGCCCTTCTATGTGATGCGCGGCGCCTCGCCGCACACCAGCACCGCCTATCAGCGGATGGGCCTGGGCCATGTCGCCTGGAACGAGCTGCTCGCGCCCGACGACGCCGCGGCGCTCGCCTTCTACGAAAGGCTGTTCGCCATCACCAAGGTGGGCGGCATGCCGATGGGCGAGATGGGCGAGTACAGCTTCATCGCCAATGGCGACAGCAAGGGCGAGGCGGTCGGCGCGATCATGCGCGTGCAGCCGGGCACCGCCCCGGGCTGGCGCTTCTATATCCGCGTGCCCGACATCACCGACGCGATCGCCAGGGTCGAGGCCGGCGGCGGCAAGGTCGTGTGGGGCCCGAGCAGGTGCCCGGCGGCGAATGGGTGATCAGCATCGTCGATCCCGAGGGCGTGGCCTGCGGCTTCGTCTCGCCCGGCAAGAGCTGAGCCGCGATGACCGTCACCATCACGGCGTTCGAACGATCGCCCGATGGCGGCAAGGGGCTGGCGCGCGACACTCGGGTGCGCTGGGCGCTTGAGGAGACGGGCCAGCCCTATGCGGTCCGGCTCGTCTCCTTCGCCGCGATGAAGGCGCCCGCGCATCTCGCGCTGCACCCCTTCGGCCAGATCCCCACCTATGAGGAAGGCGACCTCGCCTTGTTCGAGACCGGGGCGATCGTCTTCCACCTCGCCGAGCGGCATGCGGGCCTGTTGCCCGACGACCCCGATGCGCGGGCCCGGGCGATCGCCTGGATGTTCGCCGCGGTGAACACGGTGGAGCCGCCGATCCTCGATCTGATCACCGTCCGGATCGTCGAGGGCGACAAGCCCTGGGCGGCCGATCGCATGCCGCTGGTCGTGGAGCGCATCCATGGCCGGCTGCGCCAGCTCGCCGACCGGCTCGGCGATGCGGAATGGCTCGACGGCGCGTTCAGCGCGGGCGACCTGATGATGGTCTCGGTGCTGCTCCGGACCCGGCCGTCGGGCATTCTCGACCAGCATCCGAGCCTGGCCGCCTATGTGGCCCGCGGCGAGGCGCGCCCCGCCTATCGGCGCGCCTTTGCCGACCAGCTCGCAGTGAACACCCGCCCGGCCGACTAGGCGAAGGCAGGCGAGCCCTTGAGCGTCTGATACGCTTCGATCACGCGCTGGAGCCGGCCTTCATGGCTGCGGTCGCCGCCGTTGCGATCGGGGTGGAACTTGCGGACCAGCTCGGAATAGCGCTTGCGCAGCGCCGTGCGATCGGAATCGATCGCGAGGTCGAGAACCTTGAGCGCCTCGCGGTCCTTGCCCGATAGCGGCTTGCCGTCCTTGCGCTCCGCCCGGTCCTTCACGCGATCGTTGAAGCGCGCGCCGATCGCATCCAGCGGATCGGCGAAATCCGCCCAGCGCGGCGGCCGGTCGGCGCCGCCCGCGCCCGAAAAGGCGCGCGTTTCGCGCTCCCAGCCGGCATAGGGACGCTGGGCGTCGTGGATCTCGTCGGGCGTCATGCCCTGGAAGAAGTTATAGCCCGAGTTGAACGCGCGGACGTGATCGAGGCACAGCCAGCGATACTCGCCCGGTCCGTCATAGCCGCCGCGCGCATGGCCCATCGGCGCACGGAACTCGCCCGGCTCGGTGCAGCCCGGCTCGGCGCACAACCGCCCCGGCGCCTCCACCCGGCCGTGGAAACGCGCGTTCGGCCTGTCTTTCCTGTGCTGGCCCTCGGCCACGCTACCTCCCTTGCGCAAACCGCCTATATAAGCGCGATGACCGACACTGCCACCGGCGGACTCGCCGACATCATCGCCGCCCGTCTCACCGCTGCGCTCGCCCCGGCGCATCTCGAAGTGATCAACGACAGCCATCACCATGCCGGCCATCTGGGCGACGACGGCACCGGCGAATCGCACTGGACGGTGGTGGTCGAGAGCGGGGCCTTTCAGGGCCTGTCGCGCGTTCAGCGGCAGCGCCTGATCAACAGCGCGCTCGCCGACCTGCTCGCCTCGCGCATCCACGCATTGGCGATCCGGGCCCGCGCGCCGGGAGAATGAGCATGCCGCACAAGCTCTGATACTGATACTGGGCGGAAATCCAGGGCCGGGGCGAGTTCGTCCGGCATATCGCCCATCTCGCCAGCGAGCGGCGCATCGCGACCCGAAAGGATGGGTTTCCAAACTGTGGCTGTCCGTCCCGTACGCCGCGGGCTATGCATTCGGCGACGAAAGGGCTCTTATGACCGACGCGCTTTTCACGCAGATCATCACTCCCACCACCCATGATCTGGGCGGCTTCAAGGTCCACCGCACGCTGCCTTCCCGGCCGCGGACGATGGTGGGGCCGTTCATCTTCTTCGACCAGATGGGCCCGGCGCGGCTGGACCTGGGCACCGGCATCGACGTGCGCCCGCACCCGCACATCAACCTCGCCACCGTCACCTATCTCTATGCCGGCGCGATCGACCATCGCGACTCGCTCGGCACCGTCGCCACGATCGAGCCTGGCGCGGTGAACCTGATGACCGCCGGCCGCGGCATCGTCCATTCCGAGCGCTCGCCCAGCGCCGAGCGCGCGAAGGGCCCGGAGCTGTCGGGCATCCAGACCTGGCTCGCCCTGCCCGAGGCGAACGAGGAAATGGCCCCGGCCTTCGAGCATGTCGGCGCCGGCGAACTGCCGCTCGTCGAGGCGCCCGGCGCGCGCTGCCGGGTGATCATGGGCACGCTGTGGGGCGCCAGCGCACCCACCACCACCTATGCCCAGACCATCTATGCCGATATCGAGCTTGCCGAAGGCGGCGCGGTGCCGATCGATCCTTCCGCCGACGAGCGCGCCATCTATCTCTCCTATGGCGATGCCAGCATCGACGGCGTCGAGATGGAAGTCTCCACGCTCTACATCCTGCGCCCCGGCATCACTGCGATCCTGCGCTCCGCCGGCGGCGCGCGCGTGATGCTGTGCGGCGGCGAGGACTTCGCCACGCCGCGCCACGTCTGGTGGAACTTCGTCTCCTCCAGCCGCGACCGCATCAACCAGGCCAAGGAAGACTGGAAGGCGGGCAACTTCCCCAAGGTGCCGGGCGACGACAAGGAGTTCATCCCGATCCCCGAAGTGCCCAAGACGGTGAGCTATCCCTAGGACGCGGCTCAGCATCTGCCGGCGCAAGCGGCGCTATGCGACGATGCCCGAGGCGCTGGGCGCGATCCATGCGTCGGGGCTGGCGCTGCGTCCCTATCGCTGCGACCGTTGCTTCCAGTATCATCTGACCAGCCGCACCAGGGGCAAGCGCGCGGTGCGGCCCGAATAGGCGCCATTGCTATCGACGCGCGCGGGCCAGGATGATGGTTGAGGATGCGCGCCTCCCGGCCTACCCTGCGGCAAAGAGACAAGCGGGAAAGGCAGACATGGCCGATTTCGAACTCCGGCAGATCACGCTTCCCACCGGCGTGGCGCTGAATGTCGCCATCGCGGGCGATCCCGCCGCGCCGCCGGTCCTGCTGCTCCACGGCTTCCCCGAATCGCACCGCACCTGGCGCCACCAGATTCCGGCACTGGCCCGCGACCATTTCGTCATCGCGCCCGACCAGCGCGGCTTCGGCCATTCCGCCCGTCCCGAGGGCGTGGCGAACTATACGCCCGACAAGCCCGTGGCGGACCTGCTCGCGCTGGCCGACCATTTCGGGCTCGCTCCCTTCACCCTGGCCGGGCACGACTGGGGCGGCGCCATCGCCTGGATGGCGGCGCTGCAGAACCCGCAGCGCATCGCCCGGCTGATCATCGTCAACGCCCCGCATCCGCTGGTCTTCCAGCGCAGCCTGTTCGACGATCCGGCCCAGCGCGAGGCCAGCCAGTACATCACTGCCTTTCGCAACCGCGATTTCGAGCAGTTCCTCGCGCGAATCGGGCTGGAGAATTTCTTCGACACCACGTTCGCCAAGCATGCGGATCCGGCGCTGCTCGCGCCCGAGAAGCCCGCCTATCTCGCCGAATGGAGCCAGCCCGGCGCGATGACCGCGATGCTGAACTGGTACCGCGCCAGCATCATCCAGGTGCCCGCCCCCGGGGACATGCCGGAGCGGCCGCCCTGGCTCGATGCGCCCTTCCCGCCACTCGGCCAGCCGACGCTGGTGATCTGGGGGATGCAGGACAGCGCGCTGCTGCCCGTCCAGCTCGACGGACTCGATGCGCTGGTGCCGGACCTGACCGTGGCGCGCATCGCGGACGCCGGCCATTTCGTGCCGTGGCAGAAGCCCGATGCCGTGACCGAGGCGATGCGGGACTGGCTCGCCGCGCGGAACGGCTGAGGGCCGGAAGCCCGGGGCGCCCTCGACCCTAGCGCGCCCGGCGCATACCGGGTGCCTTGGCGACCGAAGGATCCTCGAGCAGCCGGCGATATTCGGCGCTCTCCATGCCGAGCAGCGCGATCCGGCCCTCGCCGTCGTGATGCACGCCCCAGCCGAACTGCTTCACCAGCGGCGAGGCGCGCAGGCAGGCCTGGGGCCTGGCGAAGAAATCCTCGCGGCTCTTGTCCCCGCCACGCTCGCGATATGCCGCGAAGATCAGGTCGTCGCTGGTCATCGCATAGGGACGGGCGAGCAGCGCATGCTGCACCGCCGCCACCGTTCCCGGCTTCCCGGGCACAATGCCCTTGTGCACCGGAGTATCGGGGGAAGCGGTGATCAGCGTGTCGCGATAATTGGTCGACTTCATCACAACCGCACCTCGGCCGCGGCATCGAGGAGAATGCCCTGCTCGCTGCTGCGTTCCGCACCCGGGCGAACCCAGGCGGCATGGGCGTGCGCGGTGGCGACCACCATGCGCGGTCCGCCATCGGGCCAGGTCCGCACGCTCACCACCTGCTCGCCGAGCGCGCGATCGGGCTCCATCGCCACCCAGGCGAGCGGCCGTTCGGGCGTGGCCGCGGCGCCGGCCGCCTCCATCGCGGCGCGAATGCGCGCGGTGCTCGCATCGGGAACATATTGCCAGACCACCGAATGCATCAGCACGCGCGTGACGCCTTCCGCCTGCGGCTCGGCCAGGCGCGCCTCGACCCAGTCGGCGGCATCGGCACGCGCGAGGTCCACGCCGCTCGCACGCACCATCGCGATCGCCTTGCGCAGCCGATCGAGCCGCATCGGCGTCTCGGCCCAGACATAGGCGGAGAGCCGCGCCTCCACCGCCGGATCGGTGACGTCGAGCGGTGCGACGTCGCAACCCCGGGTCGAGACGATCTCCAGCGGCGGCAGCGCGGGCGGGTCGCCCAGCCATGCGGGCGCGATCGTGACGGGCGAATCGGCCGGCCCGAGCAGCGCGCCGCCCAGGTCGAAGCGATAGCGATCGATCAGCAGGTTGAGCCCGCCGCTCGATCCGATCTCCAATATCTCCAGCTTCGGGCCATGGCGCCGCGCGACTTCGATCAGTCCGACGATCAGCGCGCCCGAGCGGCCCGGCTCGTTGGTCTGGGGCGGGCCATCGAGCCAGGGGAGCAGGGCGGCATCGTTGCGCGCCAGCACGCGGTCGAGCGCCGCCTGCAATGCTTCGCCCGCCAGCCTGCCCGCGAACGCCTCGGCCAGTTCCGCATCGCTGCCCGCCAGCACCAGCGCGTGCAGCCCGCCGACCAGCCGCAGCGGCAGCGCGTCGCGAGTCGGCTCGCCCGGCCAGTCGAGCGCGCGGCGGCCGGTTTCGCTGCCGCGCGTCAGCCCGTCGGCAAGCGCGGCGCAGATGTCCGCATAGATGGGCGCGTCCATCTTGCGGCAATAGAATTCCTGGATCCGGAACGCGCCGCGGTTATTCTCTTCACTGGCCATAAGAATTACCTCCGCGGCGCGTCTGTTGCGCCTGTCGGGTGCCCCTAGTAAAGCCCCGCCTTCGATGACCGAACCGCTGATCCTCGCCGTCCCCAAGGGGCGCATCCTCGACGAGGCGCTGCCGCTGCTCGCCCGCGTCGGCATCGTGCCCGAGCCGGACTTCGCCGACGCGGGCTCGCGCGCGCTCCGCTTCCGGACCAACACGCCGGCGATCGACCTGATCCGCGTGCGGGCGTTCGACGTCGCCACCTTCGTCGCGCACGGCGCCGCGCAACTCGGCATCGTCGGCTCGGACGTGCTCGCCGAGTTCGACTATTCGGAACTCTATGCCCCGGTGGACCTGGGAATCGGCCATTGCCGCATCTCGGTCGCCGAGCCCGCCGACCTGGCGGAGCGGGACGATCCGCGCGGCTGGAGCCATGTCCGCGTCGCCACCAAATATCCGCACATCACCCGCGCCCATTTCGAGGCGCGCGGCGTGCAGGCGGAGTGCATCAAGCTCAACGGCGCCATGGAGCTGGCGCCCGTACTGGGCCTGGCGCCGCGCATCGTCGACCTCGTCTCCTCGGGCCGCACGCTCAAGGAGAACGGGCTGGTCGAGGTGGAAGTGATCGCCGAAGTGAGCAGCCGGCTGATCGTCAACCGCGCCGCCTTCAAGACGCGCGCGACCGAAGTGGTGCCGCTGGTCGACGGGTTCCGCCGGGCGGTGGCCGCATGATCCGGCTGGATGCCGGCGATGCGGGTTTCGCCCGGGCGTTCACCGATCTGGTCGACGCCCGGCGCGAGGCCGACGAGGATGTCGCGCGCGACGTGACCGCGATCGTCGCCCGCGTCCGAACCGAGGGCGATGCGGCGCTGCGCGACTATACCCGGCGCTTCGACCGGTTCGATCTCGACACGCAGGGCTGGAAGCTCGACCGTGCCGATTGCCTTGCTGCCTGGGAGGGGCTTTCCCCCGAATTGCGCGACGCGCTCGAGCTCGCCGCCGAGCGGATCGCCGCCTATCACGCCAAGCAGAAGCCCCAGGATCGCGACGAGATCGACGCGGCGGGCATCCGGCTGGGCGCGCGCTGGCGGGCGGTGGACGCGGCGGGCGTCTATGTACCGGGCGGTCGGGCCGCCTATCCCAGCTCGGTGCTGATGAACGCGCTGCCGGCACGCGCCGCCGGCGTCGGCCGGCTGGTGATGGTGACGCCGACGCCGGACGGCGAAGTGAACCCGCTCGTCCTCGCCGCCGCGCACCTGGCCGGCGTCGACGAGATCTGGCGCGTCGGCGGAGCGCAGGCGATCGCCGCGCTCGCCTATGGCACCGACAGCATCGCGCCGGTCGACGTGATCACCGGCCCCGGCAATGCCTGGGTCGCCGAGGCCAAGCGCCAGCTCTACGGCGTGGTCGGCATCGACATGGTCGCGGGCCCGAGCGAGATCGTGGTAGTGGCGGACGGCAGGAACGATGCCGGCTGGATCGCCGCCGACCTGCTCAGCCAGGCCGAACACGATCCCACCAGCCAGTCGATCCTGTTCACCGACGATGCCGCGTTCGCCGACAAGGTGGCCGAAGCGGTGGAGCGCGCGCTGGCCGCACTCGCCACCGAGAAGACCGCGCGGGCGAGTTGGGAAGCGAACGGCGCGATCATCCTGGTGCCCGATCTCGTTTCCGCGATGCCGCTGGTCGATCGCCTGGCCCCCGAGCATCTCGAGCTCGCCTGCGACAATGCCGAAGGGCTGTTCGACATGGTCCGCCATGCCGGCTCCGTCTTCATCGGTCGCTACACGCCCGAGGCGGTGGGGGATTATGTCGCGGGTCCGAACCATGTCCTCCCCACCGGCCGCCGGGCGCGCTTCGCCTCGGGCCTGTCGGTGCTCGATTTCATGAAGCGGACCAGCTTCCTGTCGCTCGACCGGGACGGGCTGGCCGCGATCGGCCCGGCGGCAGTGGCGCTCGCCCATGCCGAGGGACTGCCGGCACATGCCGAGTCCGTCGCGATCCGGCTGCGGGAGGCGTGATGCGCGCGCCGGACCTCGACGAGGACGGCTGGTGCCTGGCCAGCGCCGCCGACTATCATGCGCTCGATGCCGAAACCTTCGAGATCCCGGACGAAAGGGCCCGGGCCAGCCTGAAGCCCGGCGACTTCGCCAAGCTGATCTTCCTGATCGCCGTGGAGGAGGACGACGAGCCGATCACCGACCGGATGTGGGTGGTGGTGCGCGAGGCGGCGGACGGCAGCTATTTCGGGCTGCTCGATAACGAGCCCGACATCGATGAGAATGACGCGTTCTGGCTCGGCACCGAAGTGCCTTTCGGACCGGAGCATGTGATCGAAGTGCAGGCGGGGAATGCCGAGAGCCGCGACTATGCCGCGCGGGCGCCGCTGAAGATTTGGCCGCGGGACTAGACGCTTCTCCTTCCCTTGCCGAGAGGGGAATGGACGCTCGCCGCGCAAGACGCTTTGCCATCTCGGCCGAACGGACCTATGGGGCGCAGCATGCCTAGCCATCAAGCAAAGTCCCGTTCCAAGGCGCGCGCCGCCGCGCGCCTCGCCGCCGTGCAGGCGCTCTATCAGCACGAGATGGAAGCGACCTCGATCCCGGCGCTGCTCCATGAATTCCACCACCACCGCCTGGGCGCGGTGATCGAGGACGTGGAATATGCCGAGGCGGACATCGCCTTTTTCGACGACATCGTGGTCGGCGTGAGCGAGCGCCGCGACGAGATCGACCGGCTGATCGCCGCCAAGCTGACCGCCGACTGGAGCCTCGACAGGCTCGACAAGCCGATGCGCCAGATCCTGCGCGCCGGCACCTATGAGCTGATGGCGCGCAAGGACGTGCCCGTCGGCGCGGCGATCAGCGAGTATCTCGACGTCACCGACGCCTTTTACGATCGCCGCGAGAAGGGCTTCGTCAACGGCATCCTCGACGCCGTGGCAAAGGAAGTCCGGGGTTGAGCCCATGCGATCCTGCCCATGCGAAGCGGGGGGAGGATTAGGAAGTGAACGAAGCCGAGTTCATCGCAGCGCTGCGCACCCTTCCGCTCCATCCGGGCGCCGAGGGCCTGCGCGACGATACGGCAACGCTCGCGATCGGCGGCGAGACGCTGATCCTCACCCATGATGCGATCGCCGAGGGCGTGCATTATCGCCCCGGCACCGATCCGTTCGACATCGCCTGGAAACTGGTCGCGGTGAACCTGTCGGACCTGGCCGCCAAGGGCGCCACGCCGCTGGGCGTGCTGATCGGCGCCGTGCTGGTGGAAGGGGCGGAGCGCTTCGTCGAGGGGCTGCGCGCGATCCTTACCGAATATGCCGTGCCGCTGCTCGGCGGCGACACCATCTCGGTCAGGCCCGCCACCTTCGGCTGCACCGCCATCGGCCGCGCCGGCGCCGCCGTGCCGCGCCGCGACGGCGGACGGGCAGGCGACGCGCTATGGGTGACCGGCACGATCGGCGCGGCGATGCTGGGCTTCGAGGCGGGCGACGGCCCCGCCTATCTCCGCCCGCGCCCGCGCCTCGCCGAGGGCCGCGCGCTCGCGCCGCACGTCCATGCGATGATGGACGTGTCGGACGGGCTTCTCCTCGACGCCTCCCGCCTGGCCGAAGCGAGCGGCTGCACCGCCGAGATCGCCCGCGCCGCCCTGCCCGTCGCTCCCGGTGCCGATCCGCTGCGCGCTGCGACCTGGGGCGACGATTACGAGCTGCTCTTCGCCGCCCCCGCCGATTTCGCGCCGCCCGTGGCGGCCACGCGGATCGGCACGCTGGCGGACGAACGGGCCGTTCCGCTGCTGCTCGACGGCGCGGCACCCGATTTCCCCCTGGGCTACCAGCATCGCTGATCCGCTTGCGCTGCGGGCCACCGCTCGATAGCCTCCCCATACCGGGCCCTCTAAACCGGCACACAGACCGGCGCGGCTCGATATCCAATAGGGGAAGGGCTTGAACGCATGACGATTGTGTACATCGCCATAGCCTGCGGCGTGCTCGCAGTGCTCTATGGCTTGTTGACCAGCCAGCAGGTGCTGAAGGCGCCGGCGGGCAACGAGAAGATGCAGAGCATCGCCGCTGCCATCCAGGAAGGCGCCAAGGCCTATCTCGGCCGGCAATATATGACGATCGCCGTAGTGGGCGTGATCGTCGCCATCGTCCTGTTCTTCACGCTGGGGACGCTGTCGACGATCGGCTTCCTCGTCGGTGCCGTGCTTTCGGGCGTGGCGGGCTTCGTGGGCATGAACATCTCGGTGCGCGCCAATGTCCGCACCGCGGAAGCGGCGCGCACCTCGCTGCAGGGTGGCCTCACGCTCGCCTTCCGCTCGGGCGCGATCACCGGCATGCTGGTGGCAGGCCTGGGCCTGCTCGCAATCGCCGTGCTGTTCTGGTACCTGATCGGCCCGTTCGGGCTCGCGCCCAACAGCCGCAAGGTGATCGAGGCGCTGACCGCCCTCGCCTTCGGCGCTTCGCTGATCTCGATCTTCGCGCGCCTGGGCGGCGGCATCTTCACCAAGGCCGCCGATGTGGGCGCCGACCTGGTCGGCAAGGTCGAGGCCGGCATTCCCGAGGACGATCCCCGCAACCCCGCCGTTATCGCGGACAATGTCGGCGACAATGTCGGCGACTGCGCCGGCATGGCCGCCGACCTGTTCGAAACCTATGTCGTGACGCTCGGCCTCACCATGGTCTCGATCGCGCTGCTGGTGAAGAATCTTTCCGACGAGCTGCTGCTCAAGCTGATGTCGCTGCCGCTGATCGTCGGCGGCGTGTGCATCATCACTTCGATCATCGGCACCTATATGGTCCGCCTGGGCAAGAGCCAGTCGATCATGGGCGCGCTCTACAAGGGCTTCTGGACCACCGCGATCCTCTCGGTTCCGGCGATCTGGTTCGTCACCCAATATGCGCTCGGCGACATGAACGCGCCGATCGGCGGCCTCTCGATCGATCCCAGCTCCTTCCTCGAACCGAGCGACCAGGTCACTGCCGAAGCGGTGCAGGGCCTGGCCTCGGGCGCGCAGTTCACCGGCTGGAGCCTGTTCATCTGCATGATGATCGGCCTGGCCGTCACCGGCCTGCTGGTGTGGATCACCGAATATTACACCGGCACCAACTATCGCCCGGTCAAGTCGATCGCCAAGGCTTCGGTGACGGGCCATGGCACCAATGTGATCCAGGGCCTGGCGATCAGCCTGGAATCGACTGCGCTGCCAACGCTCGTCATCGTCGTCGCGGTGATCGCAGCCTATCAGATCGCCGGCATCATCGGCGTCGCCTTTGCCGCGACGTCGCTGCTCGCGCTGGCCGGCATGGTCGTCGCGCTCGACGCCTATGGCCCGGTGACCGACAATGCCGGCGGCATCGCCGAGATGGCCGGCCTGGAGGATGAAGTCCGCCACAAGACCGACGCGCTCGACGCGGTGGGCAACACCACCAAGGCCGTGACCAAGGGCTATGCCATCGGCTCGGCCGCGCTCGCCGCGCTGGTGCTGTTCGGCGCCTATACGACCGACCTCAAGGAGTTCTTCCCGGACGTGCCCGTGGATTTCTCCCTGAACAATCCGTACGTGATCGTCGGCCTGCTGCTCGGCGCGCTGCTGCCCTATCTGTTCGGAGCCTTCGGCATGACCGCAGTCGGCCGCGCGGCGGGCTCGGTGGTCGAGGATGTCCGCCAGCAATTCGCCGCCGACAAGGGCATCATGGCCGGCACCAGCCGCCCCAACTATGCCCGCACGGTGGACATCGTCACCAAGGCGGCGATCAAGGAGATGATCGTTCCGTCGCTGCTGCCGGTGCTCAGCCCGATCGCGATCTATTTCATCATCACCGCGGTCGCCGGCCAGTCCCAGGGCTTCGCGGCCGTGGGCGCGATGCTGCTCGGCGTGATCGTCTCCGGCCTGTTCGTCGCCATCTCGATGACTTCGGGCGGCGGCGCGTGGGACAATGCCAAGAAATATATCGAGGACGGCAACTACGGCGGCAAGGGATCGGAAGCCCATAAGGCGGCCGTGACCGGCGACACCGTCGGCGATCCGTACAAGGACACCGCGGGACCGGCGGTGAACCCGATGATCAAGATCACCAACATCGTGGCGCTGCTGCTGCTCGCCGCGCTGGCGGGGCACGCCGCGGGCTGATCTTCCGCCTTCGACAGGATCGAGGACTGGCCCCGCCCGGAGCGATCCGGGCGGGGCCTTCCCTGTCCGGATCGCGCCACGCCGGTGCCAAACTCCGCTGGACAAACCCATCGACGCCGATGAATTTCGGCGCAGGGGGCATTTCGCCCTCCTCTGCGGGGGAGGATCATCTTGTTGCATCGCTTTGCGCCGTTCGGCGCCCTGATTGCCATCGTCGCCATGTCCGGGCCGGCACGCGCCCAGCCCAGCACCGAATGGGCCAGGAAGACCGTCCCGATCGAAGTGTTCGGCCAATTCCCGTCGATCGACCGTCCGGCACTTTCGCCCAATGGCGACCTGATCGCAGCCAAGGCTCGCGCCGACGGGCGGCAGGCGCTCGCGATCCTGCCGATCGGCCAGCCGGACGCGAAGCCGTTCATCGTCGCGGGCGACTCCGATTTCTCGAAGGGCAATTTCGGCGACCGCGAAATCTATCGCTGGCAATGGATCGACAACCAGAACCTGCTGATCTGGATCCGCGGCCTCGATTTCGAGTTCGGCCAGTGGATCGACGTCACGCGCATCGCCGCCTACAATATCAAGTCGCGCAAGGCGACGCCGCTCGGCTGGGACGGTGCCGCGGGATGGGCGGGCGATGTGCTGTGGATGTCGCCGCCGGACACGCCCAAGCCGCACCTGCTGCTCCAGCGCTTCACCAACCGCAACAGCAGCGAAATGTGGGCCCATCCCGAAGTGATCGACATCGACGTCGAGACCGGGGCGATCCGCAACGTGCAGCGCTCCAATCCGGTGGTGAGTTCCTGGACCGCCGACAGAAGCGGCGTCGTCCGGATGGGCTGGGCGCGCGACCGCGAGAACGGCAAGTTGCGCGTGCTCTACCGAACCGGCGCATCGGAGACGTTCCGTACCATCCTGCACGAGACGCCGGACCAGTATGACGACACCGAACTGCCCGATTACATCCTGTCGGGCTCGAACAAGGCCTATGCCCTGAGCAATCGCGACGGCTTCCGCGCGCTCTACGAATACGACCTCGACAAGATGGCGCTCGGCCAGAAGGTGTTCGGTGTCGCGGGCTACGATATTTCGGATGCGACGATCACGCCGGACGGCACCGCGCTGCAGAGCGTGACCTATAGCGACCAGCGCACCCACCGGGTCTTCTACGAGCCCAGGCTCAAGGAAATCGCCAAGCTGCTCGATCAGGAGTTCGGCGCCGGCAACGTCAATCTGCTGTCGGCAGACCAGAAGCGCGAGAAGATCCTCTTCTCCTTCGGCGCGCTCGGCCAGGTTCCCGCCTATTATCTGCTCAACACCGTGACCGGCGACATCTCGCTGATCTCGTGGAGCAACGAGACGCTCAAGAACGCGAAGCTCAATCCGGTGCAGACCTTCCGCTACACCGCCTCCGACGGCAAATCGATCGAGGCCATCCTCACGCTGCCGCGCCACCGGACGGGAGAGAAGAACCTGCCGCTCATCGTGATGCCGCATGGCGGCCCCTGGGCGCGCGACGACGCCGATTGGGACAGCTACCAATGGGCCCAGACGCTGGCGGAATATGGCTATGTCGTCGTCCAGCCCAATTATCGCGGCTCGACCGGCTACGGCAAGGAATTCGGCAAGGCCGTGAACGGCAATTGGGGCCTGCGCATGCAGGACGATCTCAACGACGTGATCCCCTGGCTTGCCAAGGACGGGACCATCGATCCCAAGCGGGTCTGCATGGTCGGCTGGTCCTATGGCGGCTATGCCGCCAGCCGCGCGGCGCAGCGCGACGGCGACAAATATCGTTGCGCGGTGAGCGGCGCGGGCGTCCACGACCTCCCGGCGATGGTCAATTACGACAAGAACTATCTCGGCGGCTATGGCGCCAAGATGGGCCTGGGCGCGGCGGGCGACCTCGGGGCGATCTCCCCGGCCTATCATCCCGAGATGTTCTCGACGCCGATCCTGATCGTCCATGGCGCCAAGGATCAGCGTGTCCCCGTCGCCCAGTCGCGCGGGCTGGTCAGCAAGCTCAAGGGCGCAGGCAAGAAGGAGGGCGTCGACTTCCTCTATCTCGAGCAGCCGCTGAACACCCATAACCTGCTGCGCGAACAGGATCGGACCCAGTTCCTGCAGGAAATGAAGAAGTTCCTCGACAAGCACAATCCGGCCTGAGCGAACGGGGCGGCGTGGCGACGGGCCGCCCCGGTCATCGCTCTCCGGCCATCGCGCAGACCGGCCGGCGGCGGGGAACGGTTTCTATTTCGGCTTGCCCGAACCCGGCCCCTTGCCGGCCCCCTTGGGCTTCACCGTCAGCGGCGCCAGCAAGTCGTCGACCGGCGCCTCGGGCGCCTTTGCCGGCGCCGCTTCCTTGCCGGTACCCTTGGGCTCCACCGTCAGCGGCGTCAGCAAATCGTCGACCGGCGCCTCGGGTGCCTTTGCCGGTGTCGCTTCCTTGCCCGGGCCCTTGGACTCCACCGTCAGCGGCGTCAGCAGGTCGTCCGGTGCCTCGGGCGCCTTTGCCGGCGCCGTCCCCTTGCCCGGGCCCTTGGGCTCCACCGTCAGCGGCGTCAGCAAGTCGTCGTCCGCCTTCTCCGGCAGCTTGTACTTCTTGTGGATCTCGTCTTCCTCGCGCTGCGACTGCGCCTTGAGCGGCCTTTCCATTTGCGAGCAGGCCTTCCCCGCGTCCTCGATCGCGGTCGTCTTCCTCCCCGTCAGCGCGGCCTGGGCGAACTTCTGGAACGCGTCCTGCCGCATCTTTTCGCATTGTCGCTCGATCTGCTCGAATTTGGGCTTGTAGCGCGCCTCCAGCACCCGCATCGCGCCGAGATACCCCGGCGCGAAGCCTTCCTCCAGATTGCGCTCGATCCATTTGTTCAGGCGATCCGTCGCATTCTTGAGGTTGCGCTTCGCCGCCTCCAGCCGCTTCAACGGATTCGTCCCCTGCTCCTTCCCGAGCGAAGTCGCGAATTCCCCATATTTCTGCGCGAATCGATCCTGCGCGCGCTGTGCCGCCTCCAGTTCGCGAAAGGCGTCCTCGAGCTGCGCGTGCAGCACATCGCCTTCCTGGTTGATCATGATCATGGTTTCCTGCGTCGCCTCGGCCGCGGCGACGGACCTGTCCGTGACCGACACGGCCTCGGCCGCGGCGGCGGCATTGCTCTCGATGGTGCCGCTATAGATCGCGAAGCCCAGCGCCCGGCTGGCATTGGCATATTCGTTGAGCGCCAGCGCATCGGCCCGGGTCTGCCCGCCGGTCGAGATGCGCATCTGCGCCAGGCGCCGCGAGAGCGGCGTCGGCGGGAACAGCGCGTCGAGCGTCTCCGGCCGCGCCGCCACTCCCGTTGCGGCGGGCGCACCCGATGTCTCGACGATCCCCTTGCCGTGGCGCCGCATCAGCGCTTCCATCCGCGCCACCGCCTTCAGGCATTCGGCGGGGTTGCTGTCCTTGACCTCCTCGGCGAGCAGCGACTGGTCGGACAGTTCGTCATGCACCTGGTAGGGTGTGTTCTCCGGCATGTCGCGCGCATTGTGATTGGCCCGCTCCAGCCGTGCGGCGCATTGCGCGCGCGCATCGACGGCGGTGAAGGCGGCCAGCACGCACAGCGCCGAGCCCAGCAGAAACGAAGGACGCATTTTCCCGACTCCCGAATGATCGGCGGCGGGAGATACAGGTTGCCCCGGCACGGCAAATCGGGCGGCGACGAAGCACGCGCATCCGTCGATCAAATCGGCCGGAATTGCCGCGCAGGATGGCAAGGGGCGGCGCAATCCCCATATCGGACCAAGGTGGCCGGCTTTGTCGGCTTCACCGCCTTCCCTTTTCTCCCTGCGCACTGTAAAGGCTCCGCCACTTTTAGCGCGCGCACCCATGAGGTAATTTTTGGCCAAAGAAGAACTGCTTGAAATGCGGGGTCAGGTCGTTGAGCTTCTGCCCAACGCAATGTTCCGCGTCCGGCTCGAAAATGATCACGAGATCCTGGGCCATACCGCCGGCAAGATGCGCAAGAATCGCATCCGCGTGCTGGTGGGCGACGAAGTGCTCGTCGAGCTCACGCCCTACGACCTGACCAAGGGCCGTATCACCTATCGCTTCAAGTAAGCGGGCGGTGCCCTTGCGGCTCGTCCTCGCTTCCACGTCGCCGCGCCGGCTCGATCTGCTCAAGCGGATCGGCGCCGAGCCCGCGCGCATCGCCGCGCCCGATGTCGACGAGAATGTCCGCGCCGGCGAGACGCCGCGCGCCTATGTGCTGCGCGTCGCCATCGACAAGGCGCATGCCGTGCCCCGCGCCGCGGACGAGATCGTGCTCGCGGGCGACACCACCATCGCGGTCGGCCGTCGCATCCTCGCCAAGCCCGAGGACGAGGCGGATCTGCGCCGCATGCTCGCCCTGCTCTCGGGCCGGCGCCACCATTGCCTGTCCGCCGTCTGCCTGATCGGCGCCGACGGCAAGGCACGCACCCGCATCTCGGACACGGTCGTCGCCTTCAAGCGGCTGAACCAGGCCGAGATCGACTGGTACGTCGCCTGCGGCGAAGGCATGGGCAAGGCAGGCGGCTATGCCATCCAGGGCAAGGCCGAGGCCTTTGTCCGCTACCTCGCCGGCAGCCATTCGGGCGTGGTCGGCCTGCCCGTCTTCGAAACGCGCGCGCTGCTGGAGAGCGCCGGGTACAGCCTTGGCTGAGTGGCTGTACGAGGCCGGAATCGGCGAGAACCGCGCCGCGCTCGTCGCGCGCGGCAGCATCTGGAAGGCGCGGATCGAGCTGGAGGGCACCCGGCCGCGCGTCGGCGCGGTGCTCGATGCAAGGCTGGTCGACAAGGCGGCCAAGCTGATCGCGCTCGACGGCGGCGGCGAGGCGCTGTGCGACCATGTCCCCAAGGCGATCACCCAGGGGGCGAAGCTGCGGGTGCGGATCGTTCGCGAAGCGATTCCCGAGCCGGGCCGCGCCAAGCTGCCCAAGGCGGTGCCGAGCGACGAGGAACTCACCGACGGCCCCACCCTGCTCGATCGCATCGCCGCCACCGGCCTCCCCCTCCGCATGCTCCGCCCGCACGAGCCGGACGCGCTGGAAGCGGCCGGCTGGTCCGAAGTGATCGAGGAAGCGATCACCGGCGAGATCGCCTTTCCGGGCGGGGCGCTGCGCCTTTCGCCCACCCCGGCGATGGCATTGTTCGACGTCGACGGCTCCGGCCCGATCGAGCCGCTGGCGGTTGCCGCCGCGCATGCGGTGGCGCGGGCGATCGAGCGACACGGCATCGCCGGCTCGATCGGCATCGACTTCCCCACGCTTGCCGGAAAGGGCGCGCGCCAGGCGGTGGCCGAGGCGATCGACGCCGCCCTGCCCCAGCCCTTCGAGCGGACCGCGGTGAACGGCTTCGGCTTCCTCCAGATCGTCCGCCGCCGCACTCGGCCTTCGCTGCCCGAACTGCTGCGCGCCGATCCGCTCGGCGCCGAGACGCGGGCCGAGCTCAGGCGGATCGAACGGCTTCCCCCGCCGCCCCCGACTACCCATATGGTGACCAGGAACGTCGCACGCCGCCTCGCCCAGCAACCCGGCTGGACCGCGGAGCTGGCGCGGCGGATCGGCGGCGTGACCAGGTTCACGTCCGCCGGCGACGGAACCGGCGCGAAGGAGTGAAATGGCGAAGAGCGATACCTGCCCCGTCTGCGGCCAGCCGACGGATATCGACAACAAGCCTTTCTGCAGCCGCGGCTGCAAGGACCGCGACCTGCTGCAATGGCTGGGCGAGGGCTATCGCATTCCCGGCGAGCGCGTGGATCCCCATGCGCATTCGGGGGTGGACAGCACCGATTCGCGCGACTAAGAGGCGCGCTCCCCGGCACTCGCCGGGCATGCCCGGGTAGCTCAGTTGGTAGAGCATGCGACTGAAAATCGCAGTGTCGGCGGTTCGACTCCGTCCCCGGGCACCACTTCTTCCATCGCGAACCATCACCCGCGGCGCTGACGTGCGCGGAGCCGCGTTCGCGGCCCCGCGCCGCCCGTCTCATGCCGCGTCGCGCGACGGCTGCCCGAACCGGGCATAGAGCGCCGGCAACACGAACAAGGTGAGCAAGGTCGCCGAGATCAGGCCGCCGATCACGACGGTCGCCAGCGGCTTCTGCACTTCCGCCCCCGCGCCATGGCCGAGCGCCATCGGCACGAAGCCGAGGCTGGCGACCAGCGCCGTCATCACCACCGGCCGCAGGCGCTGCATCGCCCCCGCCCTGGCGGCCTCCGCCCGCGCCACGCCCGCGCGGACCAGATCCTGGATCGAGGAGACCATCACCAGCCCGTTGAGCACTGCGATGCCGGACAAGGCGATGAAGCCGACTGCGGCCGAAATCGAGAAGTCCATGCCCCGCAGGAACAGCGCGAGCACGCCGCCCACCAGCGCGAGCGGCACGCCGGTGAAGACGATGGCCGCATCGCGCGCCGAACCGAGCGCGCCGTAGAGCAGCAACAGGATCAGCGCGAAGCAGGCGGGGATCACCAATGCCAGCCGATCGCGCGCCGAGGCGAGATTCTCGAACTGGCCGCCCCATAGGAGATAGCTGCCGGCGGGCAGCCGCACCTCGCGCTCGATCGCGGCGCGCGCATCGGCGACCACGCCGCCGACATCGCGCCCGCGCACGTTCGCCTGGACGACGACGCGCCGCTTGCCATTCTCCCGGCTGATCTGGTTGGGACCGTCGACAACGCGGATATCCGCGACGCTGGCGAGCGGCACGAAGGCACCGCCCGCGACGGGCAGTTGCAGCCGGGCCAGCGCCTCGAAATCGGCGCGCTGCGCCTCGGAGAGCCGCAGCACCACCGGGAAACGGCGATCCCCCTCGAAGATCATGCCGGCTTCGCGCCCGCCCAGCGTGGCGGCGACCAGATCCTGCACATCCTGCGCGGTGACGCCAAGCCGAGCCATCGCGTCGCGGTTCACCCGGATGTCGAGCATCGGCAGGCCGCTGGTCTGCTCGACCTTCACGTCCGCCGCGCCGGGCGTGCGGCGCAGGATGCCGGCGATGCGTTCGGCAGTGGCGTTCATCGCGGCGAAGTCGTCCCCGAACACTTTCACCGCGATGTCGCCGCGCACGCCCGCGATCAGCTCGTTGAAGCGCATCTGGATCGGTTGGGTGATCTCGTACGCATTGCCCGGCAGCTTCGCGAGCTGCCCCTCGATCCGCTCGACCAGCGCTTCCTTGCGCAGCCCCGGATCGGGCCATTCGGCGCGCGGCTTCAGGATCACGAACATGTCGGTGGCGTTGGGGGGCATCGGATCCGAGGCGAGCTCGGCCGTGCCGGTCTTGGAGAAGACGAACTTCACTTCGGGCTGCTTCGCCATCAGCCGTTCGAGCGGCACCTGCATCGCCTGGCTCTGCTGGACGGAAGTGGCGGGGATGCGGAGCGCCTGGATCAGCAGGTCTCCCTCGTCGAGCTGCGGGAGGAACACCTGGCCCAGCGCCAGAAAGGCGAGCGCCGCCGCGCCCAGGCTCGCCACCGCCGCGCCGATCGTGACGGTGGGCCGGCCCATCGCGCGGTCGAGGCCCGGTTCGTAGCGCCGGCGCAGCCAGCCGATGATGCGCCCTTCCTTCTCCTCGACGCGCCTCGACAGCCAGATCGCGATCGCCGCGGGCACGAAGGTGAGCGACAGGACGAAGGCGCAGGCGAGCGCGAGGATCACCGTCACCGCCATCGGCACGAAGGTCTTGCCCTCGACACCGCTCAACGTGAGCAGCGGCACATAGACCAGCATGATGATCGCCTGGCCATAGACGGAAGGCCGGATCATCTCGCGCGCGGCGGCGGAGACCGTCTCCAGCCGCTCGGCCCGATCGAGCGGCCGCCCGGCTTCGTGCTGGCGCTCCGCGAGGCGGCGCAGGGCGTTCTCGACGATGATCACCGCCCCGTCGACGATCAGCCCGAAATCGAGCGCGCCGAGGCTCATCAGATTGGCCGACACGCCCAGCCGCAGCATGCCGAAGCCGGTGAGCAGCATCGTGACCGGGATCACCGCGGCCGCGATCAGCGCCGCGCGGAAATTGCCGAGCAGCAGGAACAGCACGACGATGACGAGGAGCGCGCCCTCGCTCAGGTTGCGCGCCACCGTGCGGATCGTCGAATTGACCAGCGCCGTGCGATCGAGCACCGGCTGGACCACCACGTCGGGCGGCAGCGAGGCGTTGATCGACTTGAGCCGGTCCGCCACCGCGGTCGCCACCGTACGGCTGTTCTCGCCGATCCGCATGATCGCGGTGCCGACCACCACTTCGGTGCCGTTCTCCGACGCCGATCCCATGCGCACCGCCTGCCCGGTCCGCACCGTCGCGACCTGATCGAGCGTGATGGGCACCCCCGCGCGCGTGGCCACGACGATGCGCGACAGCTCGGCCGGGCCCCGCACCAGCGCGTCGGCGCGCACCGCGAGCCCCTCGCCGTTGCGATCGACGAAGCCGCCGCCGCTGCTGGTGTTGTTGCGCTCGATCGCCGTGGCCAGATCGGTGAGCGTCAGGCCGAGCGCCGCCAGCTTCGCCACGTCGGGAATGACCAGGATCTGCCGCGCATAACCGCCAATCGAATCGATGCCGGCGAGCCCCGGCACGTTCTTGAGCAGCGGGGTGACGATCCAGTCCTGCGCAGTGCGCAGATAGGTCGCCTTGTCGGTCTCCGTTGCCAGCCGCTCGCCCTCGGGGGTGATGTAGCTGCCGTCGGGCTGCATCCCGGGCTCGCCGGGCTGATGCTTGTCGTCCGCCCGGTGATCGAGCCGGACCGTCCACATATAGACTTCGCCAAGGCCGGTGGCGATCGGCCCCAGTTCGGGATCGGCGCCGTCGGGCAGCCCTTCCCGCACGCCCGCGAGCCGTTCGTTCACCTGGGCGCGGGCGAAATAGATGTCGGTGGCGTCGGTGAACACCGCCGTCACCTGCGCGAAGCCGTTGCGGCTGAGCGAGCGGGTATATTCGAGGCCGGGAATGCCGGCGAGCGCGGTCTCGATCGGAAAGGCGACCTGCTTCTCGACCAGTTCGGTCGAGAGCGCGGGCGCGCGGACGTTGATCTGGACCTGGTTGTTGGTGATGTCCGGCACCGCGTCGATCGGAAGGCGATACAGGGCGGCGGCGCCGATCACGGCGGCGATGGCGGTGAGCAGGAGGACAAGCCAGCGCTTGTCGACCGCCCAGTTGACGATGCGGGCGATCATGGCTCAGTCCTCATGGCTCGCTTCGCCCTTGCCGAGCTCGGCCTTGAGCGTGAAGGTGTTGGTGGCGGCGATCTGCTCGCCGTCCGAAAGGCCGGCAAGGATCGCGACCATCGCGCCGTCGCGGGCGCCGAGCGTCACCGGCCGGGTCCGGAAGCCCTGCGGCGTCCGCACGAACAGCACGGGGCGGTTCTCCACCGTCTGCACCGCCGTCGCCGGCACCATCAGCGGGGCGCCGCCCGCCCCTGCGACTTCGATCCGCGCCTGCACCGGCTCGCCCGCGCGCCACTGGCCGCCGCGATTGTCGAGATCGGCGATCACCCGGACGAGGCGCGTCTGCGGATCCAGCGCCGGCGCGACGAAACGCACGCGCGCCATGGCGGTGCGCCCCGCCGCGGTCACTTCGACCGGATTGCCGGGCCGCACCCGGGCGGCATCGCCGGCCGCGATCGACAGGGCGACGCTGAGCCGCTCCAGCGCCGCGATCCGGAACAATTCGGTCTCCGCCGCATCGGCGGTGAACATCTGGCCGGGCACGGCGCTGCGCGCGACGACGCGGCCGGCGATCGGCGCGGTGATCACGATCCGGTTGAGGCTGCCGCCGCGCACGCCCGAGGCCGCGACCTGCTGGCGCGCCAGCCTGACATCCGTCTCCGCCTGTTCGGCGGCGGCGCGCGATATCTCGACTTCGCGCAGGGGGCGGAAGCCGCGCGCATAGAGCGCCTCGTCGCGCGCCAGCGTCTTGCGGGCGAGTTCCAGCCGGGTCCGCGCCTTCTCCACCTCGGCCTGGAGGCCGGCGGCCTGGCGGCTCTCGATCACCGCCAGCGTATCGCCCCGGCGGACGGCATCGCCCAGGTTCCGGACGAGCGCGATCACGCGCCCTTCGAGCGGCGCCGCGACCACCCGAGTGGCGTCCGGATCGCTCTCGAGCAGGGCGGGCGCCTCGATCGCGGCCCCGGCGCCGCCCCGGCCGGGCCGGATCAGCGTGATGTTGGCCGAAGCGATCTGTTCGGCGGTGAGCGTGGCGGTGCCTTCGGCATGCGCCTCGGCAGTCTTGTTTTCCGGCTGGGGCGCTGGCGCGCCGCAACCGGCAATGAGCGTCGCGACGCAAAGCGCCGCTGCGATTCGATGCATGAACTTGAACTCCTGACAGGGACAGACGCGCCGCGAAGGGCGCGGAGGCCGGTGTCAGGCGATCGGTGGTCTGAGCGGCGTGTCGGCGATGCGCGCGGCAAGCTCGGCGCTGGCCATGCGCCAGGACAGCCGGGTGCCGCCATGGGCACGGGGCGCCGCGGGCGCCTTCACCGGCGCGGCGAGGTCATGGCCGTGGCAGGTCGAATGGTGATGCGGATAGTTCTTGTCGGGATCGGCCGGCACTTCATCGGCATCGCCGGGGGCGTGCCAGCCCTCGATCTCGATCGTGGTGAGGTGCCGCTCCGGCGCCTCGGTCGCGTGCGCGACCGTCGTCAGGCTGGTGATCACCAGCATCAGACAGGCAATGACGGGCAGCAACAGGCGCATCGCGCTGTCCCTAACACATCCGCGCGCCGGTGTAAGCGCCTGATGGCGGGCCTAATGCGCCGCGCCCGCCCCCACTGCCCGCTTCGGGCGCGGGGTCAGCCAGATGATCATCGCCGCGCCGGCGAAGACGAAGGCGGAGAGCAGGAATATGTGGCTCGTCGCCAGCGCAAAGGCTTCCTTGTCGACCAGCTGCGCGATCGCGAGCCGCGCCTGGTCGAGCGAGAAGCCCTGCGCCGCCATCGCATCGACGGTGCCGTCGCTGTTCAGCCGCGAGGCGATCTCGCTGCGCGCCACGCGGGCGCTGTCGTCCCAGGCGGTGGTCGATACCGACGTGCCGATCGCGCCCGCCATCGTCCGCAGGAACGCCATCACGCCTGCGGCCGATGCCGTTTCCTGCGGCTGCACCGAGCCCAGCGCCAGCGTGGTCAACGGAATGAAGAAGAACGGCATGCCGATGCCCTGCAGCATCTGCGGGAAGGCGAGACTCCAGAAATCGGCCTGGCTGTTCCACTGGACCCGCAGCAGCGAAGTGAAGCCGAGCCAGAGGATTCCGAAGCACACCAGCGCGCGCGGATCGACCTTGTTCGTCAGCTTGGCGACGATCGGCGACATGATCACCGCCGCCACGCCGGTAAAGGCAGTGGCATAGCCGGCATAGGTGGCGGTGTAGCCCATGCTGGTCTGCAGCCATTGCGGGATGATCACTGCCGAGGAGAAGAAGGTCCCGAAGGCCAGGGCCAGCGACAGCACCGCCACGGTGAAGCCCCGGTGCCGGAACACGCGCAGGTCGACGATCGGCTGGTCCTCGGTCCCCTCCCAGGCCAGGAAGACCAGGAAGCCGATCAGCGCGGTCACGCCGAGCACCACGATCGTGCGGTCGTTGAACCAGTCATGCTCGCGGCCGAGATCGAGCATGATCTGCAGCGCGCCGATCCACAGCAGCATCAGCATCAGCCCGACCCGGTCGACGCGCAGCTTGCTCGTCGGCGTCTCGACCCTGGAGAGCAGCCGCATGCCGCCGAACGCGCAAAGGGCGGCGACGGGGATGTTGATGAAGAAGATCCAGTGCCACGACCAGCTGTCCGAAATCGTGCCGCCCAGGATCGGGCCCAGGATCGGCGCGACGACGGTGGTCATCGACCAGACGCCCATCGCCTGGGCGCGCTGCTCGGGCTTGAAGATGCGCATCAGCAGCGTCTGCGACAGCGGCATCAGCGGGCCGCCGCACAGCCCCTGGCCGATACGGCAGGCGACGAGCATGCCGAGCGAAGTCGACAGGCCGCACAGGACGGAGAAGACGCCGAAGCCGATCATCCCGAAGGTGAAGGTGCGCACCGTGCCGAAGCGCCCGGCGAGCCAGCCGGTCAGCGGCACGCACACCGCCTCCGCCACGGCATAGGAGGTGATGATCCACGTCCCCTGGCTGCCCGAGATGCCGAGGCTGCCCGAAATGTGCGGGACCGAGACGTTGGCGATGGTGGTGTCGAGCACCACCATGAAATTGGTCAGCGCGAGCACCACGCCCGCGAGGATCAGCGGCAGCCCGGTCAGGGGCGCCGCCGTCTCGGTCTTGCCGTTCATCGCAGCCGTCCTCAGTTCTTCGAGACGTCGATCTCGGCGTCCATGGAAAGGCCGACCCGGAGCGGGTGCTCGGCAAGCTCCCTGGGATCGAGCGCGACGCGCACCGGCAGGCGCTGGACCACCTTGATCCAGTTGCCCGTGGCGTTCTGCGCCGGGATCAGCGCGAAGGACGAACCGGTGCCGCCCGACAGGCCGACGACCTTGCCGTGATATTCGACGCCGCCGCCATAAAGGTCGGACTTGAGCGTCACCGGCTGGCCGACCTTCACGCGGGTCAGCTGGCCTTCCTTGAAATTGGCGTCGACATAGAGCTGGCCCACCGGCACGACCAGCATCAGCTGCGCGCCCGGCGCGACGCGCTGGCCGACCTGGACGTTGCGGCGCGTCACCACGCCGTCGATCGGCGCGCGGATCACGGTGCGATCGAGATCGAGCTGCGCCTGCGCCACCCTGGCTTGGGCGGAAAGCACTTCCGGTGCCGAATTGGCGGTGGTGCCGCTGATCAGCGCATTGTTCGCGGCAAGCTCGCCGCTGGCGGCGCCGCGCGTCGAATTGGCCTGGGCCACGCCCGCCCGCGCCAGCTCCAGATTGGCCTTGGCCGAGGAGAAGGCGTTGGTCGCCGATGTGAGCTCCTCGCCCGACACCGCACCATTGGGGGCGAGGCGCTGGCGCCGGGCGAGGTCCACCCGCGCCTTCTCGTAATCCGCCTCGGCGGCGACGAGCTGGGCACGGGCTCGGGAAATATCGGCGCCGCGGGCCTGGACCTGCGCGGCGAGCGCCGCGCTGGTGGCCGAGGTCTGGCCGTATTGGCGGCGGGCCTTGGCGAGATCCGCCTCGGCCTGGGCGAGCGCGATCCGCGCATCGCTGTCGTCGAGCCGGACGAGCACATCGCCCTTCTTCACCGCCTGGGTATCGGACACCGCGACGCCGGCCACCTGCGCGGCGACCATCGGCGTGACGCTGGCCGTGTCGGCGCCGACATAGGCATTGTCGGTGCTGATATAGTGGCTGCCGACCAGCACGTACCAGCCGCCATAGCCGATGCCGGCGATCAGCACCGCGCCGGCGATGCCGGTGAGCAGCCGCCGGCGCAGGTTGGGCTTGGCGGGCGCCGCTTCGGCGTTCGCGACATGGATCTGGGGTTCGGCGTCAGCCATGGGTCGAGTCCTTGGTTGCGGCGGCGGCCGCGATGTCGGTGGAAAAGCCCCCGCCCAGCGCGCGGACCAGCTGGACGTCGAGCGTGAACGCCCGCGCCTCGAGATCGGCGACGATCTGGCGGTTCTGCAGCACGCCCTGCTCGGCGGTCAGCACGTCGAGGAAGGTCGACAGGCCGCCCTCGTAGCGCTGGCGGGCGATCGCATAGGCGGCCTCGGAATCGGCGAGCGCCTGGCGGCTCTCGGAAAGCCGGGTGACGAGGGCGTTCTTGCTCGTCACCGCATCGGCGACTTCGCGATAGGCGGTGGTCACGGTCGAATCATAGGTCGCGACCGCCTCGTCATAGCCGGCGCGGGCGCCCTTGTACTGGCCGGCCAGCTGCCCGCCCCGGAAGATCGGCAGGCTGATCGCCGGGCCGACCGAACCATAGGTCGATCCGCTCTTGAACAGATTGTCGAGCCCGAAGGCCTGGAAACCGATCAGCGCGCTGAGGTTGATCGAGGGATAGAAATCGGCGCGCGCCACCTTGATGCGGCTCGCCGCGGCCTCGACCCGGGCGCGGGCGGCGGCGATGTCCGGGCGGCGGCCGATCAGGTCGGTGGTGACGCCCGCCGGAAGCCCGTGTGCGCCGGCCGGGCCGGCGGGCAGCGCAATGGCCAGCCCGCGGTCCGGCCCCTTGCCAAGCAGGGCGGCGATGCGGTTGCGGGTCAGCCCGATCGCCTCATCGGTGGCCGCCAGATCGGCGCGGGCGGCGGGCACCGCGGCGTCGGCCTGTTTCAGCTCGGCGCGGGTATCGAGCCCGTTGGTCACCCGGTCGCTCACCAGCTTCTGCGTCTGGGTCCGCAGCGCGAGCGCCTTGGCCTGGACCGCGCGTTGCGAAGCGAGACGGGCGAGATCGGCATAGGCGCTGGCGATGTTGGTCGAAAGCACGAGCCGCGACTGCTCCAGCTCGATCCGCGCCGCCTCGGCATCCGAAGTGGCGGCGGCGAGCGAGGCGCGGTTCTTGCCCCACAGGTCGAGATCGAAGCTCAGGTTCGCCGCGACCTGGCCGCTGTCGTTCCAGCCCTTGGGCACGAAGGCGGCGGGGATGCCGTTATTGTAGCTCTGCTTGCCCTCGGTCGCTCCGGCCTGGACGCCCACCGACGGCAGCAGCGCGGCGCCGGCCTGCTGGGCATAGGCCTGGGCGGAGCGCAGGCGCGCGGCGGCGGCGGCGAGATCGGGCGAGCCGGCCAGCCCCTCGGCGATCAGCCCGTTCAGCTGCGCGTCGCCATAGGCGCTCCACCAGTCATTGGCGGGCCAGTTCGCGGCATCCGCCCGCACGGCCAGCGACTGGTCGGCGGCATAGGCGGCCGCCGCGCGCACCTCGGGGCGGGCGCCGAGCTGCGGCACCGGCGCGCAGGCGGAAAGCAGCGCGGCCCCGGCAGTCGCGGCGAGCAGCAACGGACGAAGGGAGAATCGGATCATGATTTAAATACCGTACTGTCGGGTACGGCGCGGCAGATGGGCGCGGACCGCCATCTTGTCAACCCGTAATCGTACCCTATAGTACGGTTATGGAAAAAATACTGGATAGGCCGTCCGGCAAGCGCGAGGCGCGCAAGGAGGAACGGCGCGAGGCGATCCTGGCGATCGCCAAGCGCGTGTTCCTCGACCAGGGCTATTCCGGCGCTTCGATGTCGGCGATCTCGGCGGAGCTCGGCGGCTCCAAGGGGACGCTGTGGAGCTATTTCCCGTCGAAGGAAGAGCTGTTCGCCGCCGTGCTCGACGATGCGACCAAGGAATATCGCGGCCAGCTCGCCGATGTGCTCAAGCCCGGCGAGGACGTGCGCGCCGCCGTGCTGCAATTCTGCCGGGGCTTCATCGCCAAGATCTCGTCGCCCGACGGGCTGCGGCTGCACCGGCTGATCGCCTCGGAAGTCAGCCGCTTTCCCGAGATCGGCGACATCTTCTATCGCCGCGCCCCCATGCCCACCCAGCAGCTGCTCGCCGGCTTTCTCGAGCGCGCGATGGATGCGGGAACGCTCCGCCGCGCGGACCCGCTGTTCGCGGCGCGCGTGCTCGCCTCGCTCTGCCTCGGCGTGCAGCAGCGCATGATCTGGGGACAGGAATTGTCGGCGGCCGAACGCGACCACGAAGCCGCGCAGATGGCCGAAGTGTTCCTGCGTGCCTTCGCGCCCGGCTAGAGCGCCGCCCCGTCGAGCGCCACCGCCTCGACGCCGATGCAGCGAAGCATCTTCTCCGCCACGATCCTGCCGGGCGGCCCGTCCAGGCCACCCAGGTCGAGCCGCACGGCCATGCCGTCCCCGGTCAGGCGCACTTCCATTTCGGGCGGCGTCAGGTCGTGCTGCGCGGCCAGGCCGAGCAGCCGGCACAGCAGCGCGGCGCTCGCTTCGCCGACGATGTCCAGGCGCATGACTCAGGCGGCCTCGCGCGCCGGCGCCGCCGATGCCGCGACGATCCGCGCGCGGGCCAGCGCATCGGCGGCACGGTGTGGCGCCAGTCCCTCGCGCCCGGCATGGGCCAGCACCGCGCCGAGCCGCAAGCCGGTCGCATGGACGCGCGCCGCCACTTCATCGGCGCTCCAGCCGAGATATTCCCCGGCGACGCTGATGATCCCGCCGGCGTTCACGACATAGTCGGGCGCATAGAGGATGCCGCGATCGGCGAGCCGGTCGCCATCCTCGGGCGTGGCGAGCACATTGTTCGCGGCGCCGCAGACGACATGCGCACGCAGCCGGCGGACCGCCGCTTCGTCGATCACGCCGCCCAGCGCGCAAGGTGCGAAGATGGCGCAGCGGGCATCGAGGATGCTGTCGCGCCCCATGATCTCCGCATCGTAGCGGCAGGCGATATCCGCGGCGATGCCGGGCCGCGGCTCGGCTACGACCAGCCGGGCGCCCGCTTCATGGAGCATGCCGCACAGCGCCGAGCCGACATGGCCGAGGCCCTGCACCGCGACGCGCAGCCCGCGCAATTCGCTGCCCAGCTGGCGCCGCGCCGCCTCCTCCATCGCCAGGAACACGCCGCGCGCGGTCCAGGGCGAAGGATCGCCGCCGGGCCTGCCACCGCGCGGCGGCAGGCCGGCGACATGGCGGGTCTGGCCGCGCACCGCTTCCATGTCCGCGACGCTGGTGCCGACATCCTCGGCCGTCACGTAATCCCCATCGAGCCGCGCCACTGCCCGGCCGAACGCGGCGAACAGCCTGTACCGGTCGAATTCCCCATCGGGCAGGTTGAGCACCGCCTTGCCGCCGCCCAACGGCAGGTCGGCCATCGCATTCTTGAAGGTCATGCCCTCGGCCAGCCGCATCGCGTCGCCGACCAGCGCGGCATGGTCGCCATAGCGCCACAGCCGGCACCCGCCCGCCGCGGGGCCGCGGCGCGTGGAGTGGAGCACGATCACCCCGTCCAGCCCGCTCTCGGCGTCGCGCAGCACATGCACGCTCTCCGGCGGGGTGGCGGTAACTTGCGGGGTATCGACCATGAAAGCGCTCCTGAAATCCGGAGACGACTCTTCCATGGACTCGCAGGATAATGTTGCCTTCTTTGCGGCCCATGCTGCATTGTCAGCAAGATTTCACCCAAATATGCGCATCTGGAGAACAGATTTGCCTACTGAACTCGATCCGTTCGAACGCAGGATCCTGCAGGTGCTCCAGGAAGATGCGTCGATGCCCACCGCCAGACTCGGCGAGATGGTCGGCCTGTCGAGCTCGCCCTGCTGGCGCCGCGTCGACCGGCTGGAGAAGGAAGGCGTCATCACCCGGCGCGTCGCGCTGGTCGACCGGCAGAAGATCGGGCTCAACGCGCACATCTTCGCGCAGATCAAGCTGAACGCGCATGGCCGCGCCAATCTCGACGAGTTCGCCGCGGCGATCCGCTCCTTTCCGGAGGTGCTGGAAGCCTATGTGCTGATGGGCGTGTTCGACTTCATGCTGCGCATCGTCGCCGCCGATATCGAGGCCTATGAGCGTTTCTTCTTCACCAGGCTCTCCAAACTGCCCGGCGTGCAGGAGATCAACTCCACCGTCGCGCTTTCGCAAGTGAAGGCGACGACGGCGCTGCCGATTCCCTAGCCGGACGGCGCGCATTTTGGGTTGCCGCTTCGCCAGCGCCTGTGCCACCCATTCCCTTCTAGAAATGTCATCCCTTTCCAAATCACCGCCGATATCGGGCGCCAGCGGCACGGAAACCGGCCGGAACGGACGGCCGCCGACGATCGACGACGTCGCGGCGCTCGCCGGTGTCGGCCGGGCCACCGTGTCGCGGGCGCTCAACGACCAGGCGCATGTGAGCGACAGGATGCGCGACCGGGTGATGCGCGCGGTCGAGGCGCTCGACTATCGAGTCAATCCGCAGGCGCGCAACCTCGCCAGCCGGGCGAGCAACACGCTTACCCTGATCAACTGCAATGCGCGCGACGCGCCGCCCAATTCCTATTATTTCGCCGCGATCGAGCTGGGCGCGTTGCGCGCGGCCGCGGCGGCCGGGTTCGAGCTTTCGACCTTCAACATCCATATCGAGGACGACAATCGCGACGACCGGCTGATCGAGCTGTTCGCCTCGGGCCGCAGCACCGGGCTGATCCTGTCGCCGCCGCTCTCCGCCGATGTCGAGCTCGCCCGCCGGCTGATCGCCCAGGGCTGCCCGGTGGTCTGCATCTCGCCCAGCGAGGAAGTACGCGCGCTGCTGCCTGGCGTCGGGTTCGACGAGGCGGCGGCGGGCTATGAGATCGCCCATCACGTCGTCGCCGCCGGCCATCGCCGCTTCGGCTACATGCTCGGGATCGAGGGCCATCTCGCCGCGGAGACGCGCTTCGCCGGCTTCCTGCGCGCGCTCGCCGAAGCGGGGCTCGACGAAGGCGCGGTGACGGCATTGCGCGGCGACTTCAGCTTCCGCTCCGGCGTGGAACTGGCCGAGGCGCTGCTGGCCGGCCCCGACCGCCCCACCGCGATCGTCTGCGCCAATGACGACATGGCGGTCGGCGCGATGTTCGCCGCGCACCGCATGCACCTGGCCATGCCCGGGGACCTATCGGTGGTCGGCTTCGACGATGCGCCGGTCGCCGCCTATATCTGGCCGCCGCTCACCACCATCCACCAGCCGATTCGCCGCATCGCGGCGCGCGCGGTGGAGCGCCTGGTCGAGACCTTGCTGCGCGGCCAGGGCACCGGCACGCCGGGCTTCGATACGATCGATCACCATCTCGTCCTGCGCGAATCCGTCGCTCCGCCGCGCGGCTGAACGCACCGTATCGAGCTCCTTCGTAAGCGTTTTCTGTAACGCGTTGACAATTTCGCGCGACGCGATGATACCAATTGGAAGCGCTTCCAGTTTTCACGGGGCGCCCAATGGGGACAGAGACGGTCGATAACGGCCGCTTGCTATGAGAGGGGAAGAGGCAATGGCGGAGCGTCCGCATGCGCGCGCTATGAAGCGCGCCAAGAGCAATCTCGGGCTCACGATTTCGACGCTGGCTCTGGCGACAACGTTGCCAGCCCAGGCCTGGGCGCAGGACGGCGCCACACGGGCCGGGCAGGACCAGGTGCCGGCCGAGGAGAGCACGATCGTCGTGACCGGCCTGCGCGCCGGCCTGCAGAATTCGATCAACATCAAGCGCGACCAGGCCTCGATCGTCGAAGCGGTATCGGCCGAGGACATCGGCAAGCTGCCCGACGTCTCCATCGCCGAATCGATCGCCCGCCTGCCCGGCCTCGCCGCCCAGCGGGTCAACGGCCGCGCCCAGGTGATCTCGATCCGCGGCCTCGCGCCGGACTTCACCACCACGCTGCTCAACGGGCGCCAACAGGCCAGCTCGGGCGACAACCGCGCCGTCGAGTTCGACCAGTATCCGGCCGAGCTGCTGTCGAGCGTCGTCGTGTACAAGACGCCGGACGCCGCCATCGCCGGCATGGGCCTTTCGGGCAGTGCGGACCTGCGCACGGTGCGCCCGCTCGCCTATGGCAAGCGCGCGATCGCGATGAACCTTCGCGGCGAGCTCGACGCGGATGGCGGCCGCAACGCCGACATCTCCAAATGGGGCTGGCGCGGCACGCTCAGCTATATCGACCAGAATGCCGCCGGCACGCTCGGCTGGTCGCTCGGCTATGCGCATCTCGATTCGCCCAGCCATGTCGATCACTACAAGGCCTATGGCTACGAAGCCTTTGGCAACATCTGCCAGCCGACGCCCACCAATCCGTGCAGCCCCAACACCGTCACGCCCGATTCCGCCGACAACGCGCTGCAGCTCAACGGGCAGGAAGCCTGGGCGACCAGCCGCCGCAACCAGCGCGACGGCGTGATGGGCACGCTCGAATGGAAGCCGAGCGACAGCGTCCACAGCGTGCTCGACGTCTATTATTCGCGCTTCAAGCAGAAGGAAGTGATCCGCGGCGCACAGTGGTTCTCGAACGGCTGGGCGGACAATGCGACCTTCTCCAATATCGGCACCACCCAGCTGGGCGGCTCGGCGATCGGCACCTCCGGGCACGTCACCAATGCCGTTCCGATCCTGCGCAACGACTATAACGAGCGCAAGGACGAGCTGTTCTCGGCAGGGCTCAACAACGAGTTCCAGCTCGACGAGCGCACGCGCTTCGTCGCCGACCTGAGCTATTCGACCAACAAGCGCGACGAGACCTATATCGAGACCTATGGCGGCTATGGCGCGGGCCCGTTCCAGACCCGCACCATGGACAATTACGACTTCTCGTTCCCGATCGACGGCGCCTTCCCGCATTATGGCTTCGGCCTGGACTATGCGAATGCCAGCCAGGTCTCGCTCGGCGATCGCGCGCCCTGGGGCGGCTGGGGCCATGACGGCCTGATGAAGTCGCCGCACGTCAAGGAAGAGCTGGGCGCCGTCGACTTCATGCTGAGCCGGGAGATCGGCGGGTTCCTCCGGAACATCGAGATCGGCGTGAACTACACGCAGCGCAACAAGCACAAGACCGTCGACGAACTCGATCTCAACCTGAAGAACGGGCGCGCGCAGGTGCCGGTCGGCTCGCAATATCTGCTCGACCCGACTTCGCTCGACTTTGTCGGCTTCGGCAACGTGATCGCCTGGAACGTGCCCGCGGCGCTCGACACCTATTACAACAAGACCCCGCTGGAGGACGCCAACCACTTCGACAAGACGTGGAAGATCAAGGAAGACGTCATCAGCTGGAAGGCGAAGGCGAACATCGAATGGGGTCGGCTGCGCGGCAATGTCGGCGTGCAGGTGGTGGAGCAGTTCCAGTCCTCGTCGGGCCTGCGGATCAACCAGACGCTGACTCCGATCGCGCTGTCGCAGGTCTTCGAGACGATGCACTATACCGACGTGCTGCCCAGCGCGAACCTGATCTACGACCTGGGCGGCGGCCACCGCATCCGCCTGGCCGCGTCCAAGGTGCTGGCGCGCCCGCGCATGGACGATATGCGCGCCAACTTCACGCCGAGCTTCAACGTCAATCCGTGCGGCGGCAACCCGCCCTGCGCGCCGGGCAGCACGGTCAATCCCTGGTCGGCGACCGGCGGCAACCCGAAACTCCAGCCCTGGCGGGCCAAGGCGCTGGACGTCGCCTATGAATGGTACATCGGCAAGGCGACCTACATCAGCGTCGCCGGCTTCTACAAATGGCTCGACAACTATATCTACAACCGCAACTTCGCGATCGACTTCCAGGGTCTGCCGATCCCGACCAACCAGATCCCGCCCAACGTCAACATCAGCTCGATCGGGCAGGTGACGATGCCGGCCAACGGGCCGGGCGGCAATCTGAAGGGCATCGAAGTCAGCGGGGCGATCGAGATCGGGCGCATCATTCCGGCGCTGGACGGCTTCGGGTTCACCGGCAGCTATTCCTACACCGAATCCGATCTCAACCCGACGGACAACAACGACGTGGTGCGCATCCCGGGCCTGTCCGGCACCGTCTACAACGTCACCGGCTATTTCGAGAAATGGGGCTTCCAGGCACGGGCCAGCTATCGCTTCCGCTCGGCCTTCAAGGGCGAGACGGTGCAGCTGTTCACCAATCGCGGCTATACCGAGATCCTCGCGGACCGGCAGCTCGACGCCCAGATCGGCTATACCTTCCCGGATAATTCGGCGCTCAAGGGCCTCGGCGTGCTGCTCCAGGTCAGCAACCTGACCGACTCGCCCTATCGCACGCGGCTGGGGCTGGACACGGGCGGCACGCACACCACCGACGGCACGCCGCTGCCCGAGACCTATGAGAAATACGGCCGGCAGTTCCTGCTCGGGTTCAACTACCGCTTCTGATTTCCTCCCCCCGGGTCGACCCGCCGGGTGTTCGAGGGGAGGTGCACGGTCATGGCCGGCACCTCCCCTTTTCTTTCCCCGCGGCCCGCGCGCGGCCCCAAGTGAACGAGTAACGCGATGAAAGCTCTGCGATCCGGGCTCTGGCTGATCCTCCCCCTGCTGGCGGGCTGCGCCGGCACCGCGCCGGGCGGCGACCTGCTCTGGCACGGCCAGGACTGGCCGGCGCTCCGCTCCCCCACCGCGCCCGACGCGGCAATGGAGGCGCGGATCGCAACCATCGTGCGCGGCATGACGCTCGAGCAGAAGATCGGACAGATGACCCAGGCGGACATCCGCTCGATCACGCCGGACGAGGTGCGCCGTCACTATATCGGATCGGTCCTCAACGGCGGCGGCGCCTGGCCGGGGATGCGGAAGGATGCCGCCGTCACCGACTGGACCGCGCTGTCCGACGCCTATTACCGCGCCTCGATGGCCACCGACATGGCGGTGCGGGTGCCGGTGATCTGGGGCACCGACGCAGTGCACGGCCACGGCAATGTCGCGGGGGCGACGCTGTTCCCGCACAATATCGGCCTGGGCGCCGCGCACGATCCCGCGCTGGTCGAGCGGATCGGCCGCGCCACCGCCCGCCAGGTGCGCGCCACCGGCATCTCCTGGGTGTTCGCGCCCACGCTGGCGGTGGGCGAGAACCGCCGCTGGGGCCGCACCTATGAGAGCTATTCGAGCGATCCGGCGATCGTCGCATCCTATTCGCGCGCGATGGTGCACGGGCTGCAGGGCGGCCTGACCGGCGACGGCGACGTGATCGCCACCGCCAAGCATTTCCTGGGCGACGGCGGCACCTTCGACGGCATCGACCAGGGCGAGAACCGCGCCGCCCGCACCCATATGATCCAGGTGCACGGTGCCGGCTATTATCCCGCGCTCGACGCAGGGGTACAGACGGTGATGGTCTCGTACAGCAGCTGGAACGACACCGCCGCCGGCAAGGATTACGGCAAGATGCACGGCAGCCGCGAGCTGCTGACCGACGTGCTCAAGGCCCGGCTGGGCTTTGACGGGCTGATCGTCTCCGACTGGAACGGCATCCAGCAGGTGCCGGGCTGCACCAAGGATCACTGCCCCCAGGCGGTCAATGCCGGGATCGACATGATCATGGTGCCCGACGACTGGAAGGCGTTCATCGCCAACACCGCGGCGGACGTGCGCGAGGGCCGCATCGCCATGGCGCGGATCGACGATGCGGTGACTCGCATCCTGCGGGTCAAGCTGCGCGCCGGGCTGTTCGATCGCAACCCGAACGCCGGCGCCTTTGCCGGCAAGGCCGATGCGCTCGCCGCGCGCGAGCTCGGCCGCGAAGCGGTGCGCAAGTCGGTGGTGCTGCTCAAGAACCAGGGCGCGCTGCCGCTGGCGGCGGGCAAGCGCGTGCTGGTGGTGGGCGCCAGCGCGGACAGCCTGTCCAACCAGACCGGCGGCTGGTCGCTCACCTGGCAGGGCACCGAGAACAGGAATGCCGATTTCAAGGGCGGCACCACATTGCTGGCGGCGCTGCGCAACGCGCTCGGCGCCGCGAACGTCACCTTCTCGGAAGACGCCAGGGACGTCGATCCCGGCAAGTTCGACGCCGTGGTCGCGGTGATCGGCGAGACGCCCTATGCCGAGTATAATGGCGACGTCCGCGCACCGAAGCCGGCGGCGCACAGCGCGCTCCACCCCGCCGACCTGGCGGTGCTCCAGCGCGTCTCGGGCAAGGGGGTGCCGGTGGTCTCGGTGCTCTATTCGGGGCGCCCGGCCTATGCCAACGACCTCATAAACCTGTCCGACGCGTTCGTCGCCGCCTTCCTGCCGGGCACCGAGGGCGAGGGCCTGGCCGACCTGCTGGTCGGCGGGCGCCACGACTTCGCCGGCCGCCTTTCCTTCGCCTGGCCGGGCTCGGCCTGCTCGACCGGCGAGGATCCGGCGAGCATCGTCCAGTTCGCCCGCGGCTATGGGCTCAGCTATGCGAAGCCGGGCCGCACCGGGCCGCTGCCGGAGCCGGCGGTGCCAACGGCCTGCTGACCACCCGGCGCCCGGACTTGTTCCGGGGTCCGCCGGGAGGCAAGCTTGGGGCCGCAGATGCAAGGCCGGGGTTACGAGAAGAGGGGATGGACGGGCGCACCATGCAGCAGATCAAGCGCATCCTGATCGTGGGCGGCGGCACGGCGGGCTGGATGACTGCCGCGCTGCTCGGCAAGCTGTTCCAGGGGCTGTACGAGATCACGCTGATCGAGAGCGAGGAGATCGGCACGGTCGGCGTCGGCGAAGCCACCATCCCGGCGATCAAGAAATACAACGAGCTGCTCGAACTCGACGAGAACGACTTCGTCCGCCGCACCCAGGGCAGCTTCAAGCTGGGCATCGAGTTCGTCGACTGGGCGCACAGGGGCGACGCCTATTTCCATTCCTTCGGCGTGATCGGCCAGGACCTGGGCTGGCTGCGCTGCCACCAATATTGGCTGAAGATGCGCGCCATGGGCCGCGCCGCGGACTTCTCCGCCTACTCGATCAACAGCGCGGCCGCGCGCGCCAACAAGTTCATGCGCGCCGATCCCAAGATGGCCGAGAGCCCGATCGGCCATATCGCCCATGCCTTCCAGTTCGATGCCGGGCTCTACGCCCGATATCTGCGCGGCTATGCCGAGGCGCACGGCGTCACGCGGCGCGAGGGCAAGGTGGCGGACGTCACGCTGCGCGGCGACGACGGCTTCGTGGAATCGGTGACCATGGCGGACGGCGAGACGATCGCCGCCGACCTGTTCATCGACTGCTCGGGCTTTCGCGGCCTGATCATCGAGCAGGCGATGAAGACCGGGTACGAGAACTGGACGCACTGGCTGCCGTGCGACCGCGCGATCGCCGTGCCCTGCGCGCGAACCGAACCCTTCACCCCCTATACCCGCGCCACCGCGCGCACCGCCGGCTGGCAATGGCGCATCCCGCTCCAGCATCGCACCGGCAACGGCCATGTCTATTCGAGCGCGCACATCTCCGACGAGGAGGCCGAGGCCCAGCTGCTCGCCAATCTCGACGGCGCGCAGCTCGCGGACACCAACAAGCTGCGCTTCACCACTGGCAAGCGCCGGCAGATCTGGAACCGGAACTGCGTCGCGGTCGGCCTCGCCTCGGGCTTTCTCGAGCCGCTCGAATCGACCAGCATCCACCTGATCCAGTCCACGATCATCCGCCTCGTCCGGCTGCTGCCCGATCGCGGCTTCGATCCCGCGACGATCGCCGAGTTCAATCGCCAGACCGATTTCGAATATGCGCGGATCCGCGACTTCATCATCCTCCACTACAAGGCGACCAGCCGCGACGACACGGCCTTCTGGCGCCAGTGCCGCGACATGGAAGTGCCCGACACGCTCCAGCGCAAGATCGACCTGTTCGCCGCGAACGGCCGCATCTTCCGCGAGGACGACGAGCTGTTCACCGAGGAAAGCTGGATCCAGGTGTTCCTCGGCCAGGGCGTGATCCCGCGCGGCTACGACCCGCTGGTCGACATCAAGCCCGAAGCGCAGGTCGAGGAATATCTAGGCAACATCCAGCGCGTGATCGCCCGCTGCGTGGGCCTGATGCCGGACCATGCCGAGTTCGTGGCCAAGACATGTGCTGCCTAGCCCGCACCCCTCCCGACCTCCGGGAAAGGATCGACATGCTCTCAGCGCCGCAGCCGCTTGCGCAGGCCGTCGAAGAGCATCGCGCGCATCTGCGCGATCGCCTGGGGCGATGTGGCCCCGAACACCCCGCGCGCCTCGGGCGGCAGGTGCGCACCGGGATCGCCGTCCACCAGGAAGACATAGCGATCGAACATCGCCCGCCAGGCGCGGCGCTGGTCGGGCGGCAAGCTCCTGAGGCTCACGAACCCGTGCATCATCGCTTCCCAGGGCGAAGCGTCGGGCACCGGATCCCACCAATAATTCACCAGCACGTTGAAGCGGTCGAGCGCCTCGACATGGTGATACCATTGATAGGGGATGTAGATCGCGTCGCCCGGATCGAGCTCGGCGACCAGGGCCGCCGCCATCGCCACCGCGAAGCGCGGATAGCGCGCGTGATCGGGCGCGGTCAGATGGACCATGCTCACCTGCACGCCGGCGGGCGTCGGGTCGAACGGCCCCATGTAGAGATTGCCCACCTGCTCGGGCGCGAACAGCGTGAAGCGGCGGCGGCCGGCGCCGACCACGGCGATATTCTCGGTCGGATCGTGATGGATCGCCACCTTGGCCGCGTTGCCGATCCACAGGCGCGGCGAGACGCCGGGAACGAGCGCCATCGGATTGGCTTCGGCGAAGCCGGGCATCAGCTGCGGCGCGGGCAAGCCTTGCAGCGCCAGCGCCTCGGGCCGATCCGCTTCCGACTGCTCGGCCAGCCGGTCGAGAAAGGCCGCGAACAGCGCTTCCTCGCGCGTGAAATTGCGCGAGCCGATCGTCGCGCCATAATGCATGCGCCCCTCGATATCGGGCGGCGCGCGCATGTACTGCACCGTGCCGGGCAAGGCCATCGCGCGCAGATAGGCGGCGGCGTCCGCAGCGCGCACGAACGGCCAGTCGGCGGCGAGTCCCTTCATCACCGCGGGCTCGCCGGCCGCGCGGATCTCCTGGAACCTGGCGGGCGTGACGTCGTGCCAGAGGCGAATGGGGTTCATGACCTGACGAGCCTAGGTCAAGAGCCCATATCCCTTCAACCGTCATCCCCGCGCAGGCGGGGATCCAGGGCCAAGGGCGGAGCGCGCGCGGCCAAGCCCGGCGCTCTCAGGAGGGCGTTCGCACAATGGCTTCGACATCCTGCGCCACCCTGGATCTCCGCCTGCGCGGGGATGACGAAATGGAAGCCTAGTTTCCATAAATATCAAATACTTATGTCGATGCGCCCTAACAACCCGCCCCTCCGCGTCGATGCGCCAGGGCACGCCCTGCCGCCCATCCCCACGAGCTTCCCGATCCTGCGATGAGGAGAGACATGATGCGCATCCTGCCCGCCCTCGCCCTGCTGGCCGCCACGGCCGCGGCGCCCGTTCCCGCCTCCGGACCGCAGGTGGAGGTCTGGCTCACCTTGCCCGACAAATCGGCACTGCTGGCGAAACAGCCTTCGCTCCCGCTCCGGCGCGGTGCCGGCGCCGCGATCACGGTCGATCCGGGCAAGCGCCAGCAGCGGATGGTCGGCTTCGGCGCGGCGATCACCGATGCCTCGGCCTGGCTGATCCAGCACCGGCTCGATCCCCGGCAGCGCGGCGCCCTGCTCCGCGAGCTGTTCGGCAGCGAGGGCCTGGGCTTCGCCTTCACCCGCCTGACCATCGGCGCCTCGGACTTCTCGCGCTCGCACTATAGCTATGACGACGTGGCGAAGGGCGGGGCCGATCCGGACCTCGCGCATTTCTCGATCGCGCCCGCCAAGCAGGACGTGCTCCCCACCGCCCGCGCCGCGCGCGCGATCAATCCGCGGCTGGCGGTGATGATCTCGCCCTGGAGCGCGCCGGGCTGGATGAAGTCGACCGATTCGCTGGTGAAGGGCACGCTGAACGAACGCGCCTATGCCCCCTTCGCCCGCTATCTCGGCAAGACCGTCCAGGCCTTTGCCGCCGAGATCGGCCCGATCGACTATCTGAGCATCCAGAACGAACCCGATTTCGAGCCGGAGAATTATCCCGGCATGCGCCTTTCCGCCGCGCAGCGCGCCCGGATCATCGGCGACCATGTCGGCCCCGAATTCGCGCGGATGGGGCTGGGAACGAAGATCCTCGACTGGGATCATAATTGGGACAAGCCCGAGCATCCGCTTGGCGTCCTCGCCGATCCCGCCGCCAGCCGCCATGTCGCGGGCGTGGCCTGGCATTGCTATGGCGGCGACGTCTCGGCCCAGACCAGGGTGCGCGACGCCTTTCCGGACAAGGACGTGTTCTTCACCGAATGCTCGGGCGGCAACTGGTCGGGCCCATGGGCGGACAGCTGGAGCTGGACGCTGCGCACGCTGGTGATGGGCGCCCCGCGCAACTGGGCGCGCGGCGTCCTGATGTGGAACCTGGCGCTCGACGAGAATCACGGCCCCCATCTCGGCGGCTGCGGTGATTGCCGCGGCGTGGTGACGATCGACAGCAAGACCGGCGCGATCACCCGCAATCCCGAATATTATGCACTGGGCCAGGCCTCGCGCTTCGTCCGCCCCGGCGCCTGGCGGATCGACGCGACCAGCACGCCGGACGGGATCGAGACGGTTGCCTATGCCAATCCCGACGGCACCCGGGTACTGATCGCGTTCAATGCCGCCGCCGCCGCGAGGGACGTCGACGTGACGGCCGAGGGGCGCCGCTTCACCTATCGCCTCGCCTCGCACGGCGCCGCGACCTTCCGCTGGCGAAAGCCGCGTTGAGCGCATCCGCCGCCCCGACGCGCTTCGCCTTTGCAAGCGTGACGGCGCTGTTCTTCGGCTGGGGCTTCGTCTGCGCGAACAACGATCCGCTGATCGCGGCGGCGCGGCGGGTGTTCGGATTGGGCTATACCGAGGCGCTGCTCACCCAGATCGCTTCGTTCGTCGCCTTCTTCCTGCTGTCGCTCCCCGCCGCGGCGATGCTCGCCCGGTTCGGCGCGATGCGGACGATATTGGCCGGGCTCGCCGTGATGGCGGGCGGATGCCTGACGATGCAGGGCATGGGCCGGCTGCCCGATTTCGCAGTGGTGCTCGCCGCGATCTTCGTGCTGGCGAGCGGCGTGACCCTTCTCCAGGTTGCCGCCAATCCGCTCGCCGCCGCGCTGGGCCCGCCCGAGCGCAGCCATTACCGGCTCACCCTCGCCCATTCGTTCAACGCGCTCGGCGTGGTCTGCGGCGTGCATTTCGGCGCGCGCTTCGTGCTGGCGGGCGCGGTGTTCCACTCGCCCGAGCCGCTCCGCTCCGCGGCAGAGCGCAGCGCGGGCATCGCGGCGATGATGCAGGCCTATCTGGTGATGGCGCTGCTGGTCGCCGGTCTCGCCGTGCTGGCCATTGCCGCACGCCGCGCGATCGCCGCCGCGGCGATGCCGGAGCCGCCCGCCGCCGGCGGCGCGTTCGCCGCGCTGTGCTCGCGCTGGGCGTTGCGCGGCGCGCTCGGCATCGCCCTGTATGTCGGCGCCGAAGTGACGATCGGCAGCACGCTGATCCTCTATCTCTCCCAGGCCCATACCCTCGGCCTGCCGCTCGACGTGGCGGGTGCCTGGGTCGCCAATCTCTATTGGGGCGGCGCGCTGGTGGGGCGCTTCGTCGGCAGCTGGCTGCTGCGCTTCGTGCCGGCTCCGCGGCTGCTCTTGCTGGCGGGGCTCGCCGCCGCCGCGCTCTGCCTCGCGTCGCTGGCGCTGCCCGGACGATCGGGCGCGTGGTGCCTGCTCGCGGTGGGGCTCTGCAATTCGATCATGTTCCCGACCATCTTCGCGCTCACGCTCGAACGCTCCGGCGCGCCCGCTGCGGCGACTTCGGGACTGCTCGTCCTCGCGGTCGGCCCTGGCGCGGCGCTGCCCCTGATCGCCGGCGGCGTCGCCGACACGGCCGGGCTGGGCTGGGCCTTTGCGGTGCCTGCCCTTGCCTATCTCTATGTGGCCGGCTTCGCCTGGGCGGCGCGGCGCCCGCCTATTTCTTCGGGGTGACCCAGACGGAGACCGGCACCACCACCTTGCCCGGCGCCGGCTTGCCGATATCGACGCGGTCGATCGCGACCAGCTCGCCGTTTTCGAGAGTGAACGAGGCCCAGGGCTTGGGCATGCGGCCGAAGCGCATCTTCTGGATCGGCTGGCCGGTGGTCGAATTCATGACGGTGGCAATGACTGGCATTTGCGGGCGGATAGCCAGACGGAGCGATCCCTGTCCAGTGCCGCCTAGCGGGCCAGCAGCACGATCCAGTCGGCCGGCTGGCGCCCGGTGCGCTCGGCAAGCTTCGCGGCGAAGGCACGATAGCCGGGGGCCAGCAGCCGGGCGAGCGCATAGGTGTTCACTGCATTGCCCGGATCCCAGGGATGCGGCGCATATTCCTTCTGCCCGGCCGCTGCCCGATCGCGATCGAACTGGATCCGCGAACGGACGAACTCGACATGCGTCTTCTCCCCCGTGGCATAGGGCTCCAGCCAGGCGAGCGCGCCGGCCAGGCTCGAACCCGACGGGCTCTTCCAGCCATACCAGTCCTCGCCATGCGCACGGGCGGCGAGCGCCGCCATCAGCAGCGGGTCGAGATCATAGGTGACATAGTGCAGCGCGTCCCGCTCGTGGAAGTCGAACACCGATCCGTCGGCCTGGATGTTCGCGCCGACCTGGTTGCGGAACGCCGCCCGCGCCCGGGCGATCAGCATGGCGTCGCCCGTCTGGAACGCGGCCATGGTCGCCAGCTTGATGCGGTGGCTCTGCCAGTTGGTGTTGGCGTTCCTCGGGCCGGCATCCATCGCGTCGAGATAGCCCGCCGCCATCTTCCGCCAGAAGGCATCCAGCTTGCCGCGCAGCGCGGGGGGCAGGTCCGCCTCGGTCAGGTCGGTGGCGAGCAGCAGCGTATCGAACCCGGTCTCGTCGATCGGGTTGAACGACATCCGATAGACGTCCGCCCAATTCTCCAGATAGCGCGCGGCCTGGTCGAGATAGCGCCGCTCGCGGGTCAACCGCCAGGCGAGCGCCAGGGCGAGGACGATCCCCTGGTCCTGCTTGGCCGTGAGGCTGATCTCGCGGATGCCCTTGCCCGGCAGCGTCCCTTCGGTGTGGAGCTGCGGGATCGCCCCCGGCGGACGCTCGAGCGCGGCGCCCGCCCGGCCGCGTATCCGGCGTGCGACCGGATCGTCCGGCGCCACTGCCCTGGCGAAACCGGCGTCGAGGATCGCATGGCCCTGGGCGCGGGCGGGAAGGCCGCCGAACGCCAGCAGGGCGACCGCGCTGGAGAGAAGCAGTTTCATCGGGCGGCCTCTTCGAAAAGGGTGCGGAGCGGCGGGAGAATAGCCGCTCCGCACGAGCGCTAGAAGTTGCTGCGGATCGTCAGCGTATAGGTCCGGCCGTCATAGTCGATGCGGCGGGGCAGCATCGGATCGTTCTCATATTCCGAGCGGGTCGCGTTCGTCAGGTTGAACGCGTCGACCGAGATCGAGAAGTTCTTCATGATGTTGAGCGAGGCCGAGGCATCGAGCTGGCTGCGCGCCTTCACGGTGCGGGCATCGCCGACGAAGCTGTTGCCCGCCGCCAGGTCGTATTTGCCGCGATGGTTGAACACCACGCGGATGCCGAACAGCTTGGTCTCGTAATAGCCGATCAGGTTGAGGTTGTTCTTGGCGACGCTGGGGAGCGTGATCGGATTGCCCTGGGCGTCCTTCCCGTCGATGTCGGTATAGGTGTAGTTCGCGGCGCCACCGAGATATTTCAGGAAGCCCGGCAGGAAATCGAGGTTCTGCTGCACCGAGACCTCGACGCCGCGCACCCGCATCGGCTTCTGGTTGGTGACGCCGCTCGCCGTCACGCGCGCGCCGGTCGGGCTGCCCACGATATTGCAGTTGGTGCCGTCGTCCTGCAGCGCGCCCAGGCCGAAATCGATGCCGTTATAGATGCCGTTGGCAGGGCACAGGACGCGGCGATCGGTGATCGGGCCGACATAGCCCTGGATGTCCTTCTGATAGACGGCGATCGCGAAGGCGCCGCCGGGGCGGTTGTACCATTCGAGCGACAGGTCGTAGCTGTCCGACGTATAGGGGCTGAGGTTCGTCGCCCCGATGATGACATTGTAGGCCGGCGTGCCGACGACCGCCGGATCAGGGATCTGCATCGTGGTCGTGGGCACATTGTCGCGCGGCTGCGGACGGACATAGGTCTGGTAATAGGCACCGCGGAACACGAGGTTCTTGGCCAGGTCCGCCGCGAACATCGCCGAGGGCAGCCAATAATCATAATTCTGCTTGTAGGTCCGCGTGCTCATGCTGTGGTTCACCGGCAGCGGCAGCAGCGACAGGCCCGCCAGGCAGTTGCGGCAGTCCAGCGCGTCGATCTTCTGCGTGGTCGCCTCGTAGCGCACGCCCGCATTGCCGCGGACGCGGATGCCGAACAGGTCTCCGTCGAACCTGGCCATGGCATAGGCCGACATCACCTTCTTGGTGTTGGTGAAGTTGTTGTTCCAGTAATTGGGATCCCAATAATTGTTCACCAGCCCATAGGGCGTGAGGAACACGCCATATTGTTCGCCCATGGCGAATTGGGGCGGCAGGCCGTTGGCGAACTGCGAAGGGCGCGTCGTCAGCACCACCGGCGTGATCGCGCCGAGCACCTGGTTCACGTCCATGCTGCGCCAGTTGCTGGTATAGCCGCCCGCCGTGCCGCCGAAGAAGTCGGCGACATAGGGGTTCACCTGCGACATCGCCGGCGTGACATTGGCGGTGACCGCGCCGATCGAAGTATTGCGCGAGCCGATCGAGCTATATTCGTTATGCTCGTAGCGCATGCCGACCTGGAAGCCGGAAAGGAAGCTGCCCGCGAAGCTGCGCTCGATATCGAGCTGCACCGCGTCGAGCGCGTTCCACGACTGGCCGTTGGTGCCGGTGACGCCGAAGCGATCGCCCAGCGTATTGGCCGGGGCGCCCGGCATCTGCGCGCCCGCCTGAGTCGCCTGGTTCGCCGGCGAGGCGAGCGGATAGCCGCCCGTCGGAATGTGCGAGGCATTGGGCGTGTTGAGGACGAACACCGCGTTCTGCAGGCTGGTGCCGCCGGTATAGACCGACGCGGTGATCCCGTTCAGCCCCGCCGTGCCCAGGTTGCGATACGGGTTCTGGATGATGTCGAACTCGATCTGATTGGCGAGCACCTGCGCGCGCGAGATCGTGCCTTGCGCCGTCACGCGCCACTGATCGTCCTTGAACTCGACCATGGGGTTGATCGCCCAGGTCTTCTGCTTTGCCGGCTCCGAGCGGATCGAGTCGTAGGTCTGCAGATTCTCGGCGGTGAACTGGTTGATATAGGCGCGCGGCCCCGTCGGCGTCTGGACGACATAGGGCGTGCCCAGGCTGGTGAAATGCGCCACCGCCGAGCTGGCCGCCAGCGCGCCGGTGCCGTTATTGCCCGCGGACGTGTCGATGTAGAGCAGGTGGTTGGTGCCCTGATCGAGGTTGCGCTCGGTGTAGAAGCCGGTCGCGCCGAACTTGAGCGTGTCGCTCGCCTGCCATTCATAGCCGCCGGCACCGGTGAGCAGATGCCCCTTGTTCAGGCGGGCGAACTGGCGGACCTGGGTAGGATAATAGACCCCGCCCGGATATTGCGCCATCAGCGCCTGATAAGTGGGATTGGAGGCCGGCACCGCCTGGTTGCCCACCTGGATCGAGCCGAGCTTGTTCGCCCAGCTGTTCACCGAGATCGAGTCGCGGCGGAACTTCTCGTCCTTCCACGAGACCACGCCGAACACCGCGAAATCGTCGGTGATGTGCGCATTGTAGCCGGCTGCGAGCGCCGGGCTGCCCAGGTCGCCGAGATCGTTATACTCATAGGATGCCTTGACCCAGCCGCCCGCCTTGCGGCCGAGCGCAGGCGCGATCTTCAGGTCGACATTGCCCGAAAGCCCGCCGGCCAGGTTCGCCGCCGAGGGCGACTTGATCACCGTGATCGACGAGAAGATGTCCGAATTGAACGCGCCGAGCGGCGTGGACGACGTGTTGGTCGCGCTCCCCAGGATCGGATCGGCGAAGCCGCCGCCGTTCAGCGTGGTGCGCGCGAACGAACCCGGCAGGCCGCGCAGCGAGATCGTGGCGTTGCGCGAATCCGCCTCGCGGTTGATCTGCACGCCCGGGATGCGCTGGATCGCCTCGCCGACGTTCAGGTCCGGGAAGCGGCCCAGCCCGTCGGACGAGATCGAATCGGTGATCTGGTCGGATTCGCGCTTGATGTTGAGCGCATCGGCATAGGCCCGACGGAACCCGGTGACCACGATCTGGTCCGCGGCCTGCGGCGCCGGCTCCTCGGCCTGCGGCGCGCTGGCCTGGGTATCGATATTGGTGTTCTGGGCGAACGCAGGCGTCGCCGCCAGGACGGCGCAGATCGCCGTGCCAGCAAATAGAGCAGTCCGTCGCATGACTCTCCCTCCCCCTCTGTGCCCCGGCTTGCCTTGTCGCCAGTCGTGCTGGCCACCGGTGTCAGGCCAATAAGGCCGATACGCGCGCGAGTGTCAATAGAATGGTCAGGCCACATTGCATTATTGGTCGGGCAACAAGCGTGCGCGCGGGGGAAGGCGATGCGGGGCCGGCACACGACCGCAATGGGTCACGCCCTTGCAGGCTGTGCCCAGCTACGCTTTCGGGTAGAGATGCGGTGTTCCCGCCCGTTCCGGCGCGGCGGGAAACAGCCGCGCCCCCGCGCACCGAAAGGTACGCGGGGTCGCGGGGGCGGGGGTCGGCAGTTCAGCCCTGGGGAGACTGCTGCCAACCTCCGCCAAGCGCGAGGAAGAGGGTAACCGTCGCGTCGGAGAAGTCCGATTCGGCCTGGGCCAGGCTCAGCTCGTTCGTGGCGAGCGAACGCTCGGCATCGAGCACGGTCTGGAACGGTTCCGCGCCGGCACGGTAACGCAGCCGGGCGATGCGGGCCGCCTCGGCGTTCTGGTCCCGGCCCCGCCGCAGCGCCTCGACGCGCTGGCCCTGCGCCACATAGGTAGCCAGCGCGGTCTCGGTATCCCGCAGCGCGGTCAGCCAGGTGCCGTCGAACGTGGCGAGCGCGGCATCCGCTCCCGCCTCGGCCTGGGCGATGCGGGCCCGGGCGACGCTCATGTTCGGGAAGCTGAACGACAGCAGCGGCCCGACGCTGAAGCGGAAGCTTGAGCTGTTGAACATGTCCTTGGGCGCCAGCGCGGTCGAGCCGATCGAGCCGCCGATCGAGATGTTCGGATAAAGGTCCGCCGTGGCGACGCCGATCCGCGCCGACGCGGCGGCGAGCCGGCGCTCGGCCGCGCGGACATCGGCGCGGCGGGCGAGCAGCGTCGCACCATTGCCGACCGGGATGGCCTGCTTCACGACCGGCACCGTCTCGCAGCTCGCCACGTCGGCGGGCGCCTCGGCCGGCGGCTTGCCGGTCAGCACGGCGAGCCGGAAGAGCGCGGCCTTGCGCTGCGCCGCATAGACCGGGACCTGCGCCCGGGTCTGCTCCAGCAGCGCGGCGCCCTGGCTGGTCTCCAGCCCGGTGCCGCGCCCGCCCGCCTCGAGCCGGCGCGTCAGGTCGAACGTGTCTTCCTGGAGCTTGAGCGTCTGCGAAGCGACCTTGAGCTGCTCGCCGGCGGCACAGGCATCCGAATAGGCACGGATCGTCTCGGCCACCACGGTGACGCGGGCGAGGTCGTAAGCGGCCTCGCTCGCCTGCAGGTCGGCACGGCCGGCCTGGATCGCGCGGGTGATCTTCCCGAACAGATCGACCTGATAGCTCAGGTCGAGCCCGACGTCATAGGTATCGCCTTCGAACGAAGAACCGGGGATGCCCAGCGACGCGCCCGGAACGCGGGCATGCGTCGCCTTGGACGTGACGTTGGTGGTCGGCAGCCGCTGGGCCCGCGTCTCGCGCAGGCTCGCCCGCGCCTGGCGCAGGTTCGCCGCCGCGACCCGCAGGTCGGTATTGGCGGCCAGCGCCTCGCCGACCAGCCGGTCGATCACCGGCGTGTCGAACAGCTTCCACCAGTCCGCCGGCGGCTCGTCCGCGACGAAGCCCGGCGCGCTCGCCTGGCTCAGGTCGCCCTGGGCGGGCGCCTTGGGGGCAGGCGAGACATAATTGGGGCCGACCACGCAGCCCGACAGCGTCAGGCCGGCGGCGATCAGGGTCAGGGTCCGCTTCATTGCGCTTCTCCCGTCGCGGCGGCAGGCGTCTCCGGTGCCGGCGGCGTGGGGCCGTGATGCGCCACCTTGCCGCCGCCCAGCTTGCGCAGCAGCACGTAGAAGATCGGCGTGAAGATAAGCCCGAAGATGGTGACGCCGACCATGCCGAACGCCACGGCGGTGCCGAGCGACTGGCGCATCTCCTGGCCCGGGCCGCTGGCGATCGCCAGCGGGATCACGCCGAAGATGAATGCGAACGACGTCATCAGGATCGGGCGGAGGCGCGAACGCGCGGCGTGGACCGCGGCATCGAACCGGTTCATGCCCTCTTCCTCGCCCTGCTTGGCGAACTCGACGATCAGGATCGCGTTCTTCGCGGCAAGCGCGATCAGCACCACCAGGCCGACCTGGGTAAGGATGTTGTTGTCCATCGCCCGCAGGTTCACGCCGAGCAGCGCCGCCAGGATGCACATCGGCACGATCAGGATCACCGCGAGCGGCAGCGTCAGCGCCTCATACTGGGCAGCCAGCACGAGGAAGACGAACACCACGGCGAGCACGAAGATCAGCGCCGACGAGCTGCCGGCCGCCTTTTGCTGATAGGCGAGGCCGGTCCATTCATAGCCATAGCCCTGGGGCAGCACCTTGCTCGCCATCGCCTCCATCGCCGCGAGCGCATCGCCCGAGGAAACGCCCGGCGCGGCGGCGCCCTGCAGCTCCACGGCGGGCAGCAGGTTGTAGCGCACCACGCGCGACGAGCCGGAGTCGCGATGGAAGCTCGCCACCGCCGAGAGCGGCACCATCTGTCCGCTCGACGAACGCACCTGCAGTCGGCCGATGTCGCTGATGTCGTCGCGCGAGGCCGGCTCGGCCTGCGCCGTCACGCGGAAGGTGCGGCCGAGCAGGTTGAAGTCGTTGACATAGGTCGAGCCGATATAGGTGCCGATCGCGTCGAACACCTGTTGCGGCTGCACGCCCAGGATCTGCGCCTTGTCGCGGTCGACGTCGGCGCGGATGCGCGGATTGGCGGTGTTGAACAGCGAGAAGACCTGGGTGACCTTCTGCTCCTGCATCGCCGCGCCCATCATCGCGCCGGTCGCGCCTTCGAGCCCGCGCCAGCCGCCATTGGCCGCGCGATCCTCGATCATCATCACGAAGCCCGAGCCGTTGCCGAGGCCCTGCACCGCGGGCGGCGAGATCATGAAGATGTTGGCGCCGCTGATCTGCCCGGCGATCGCGCCGGTCAGCTGGCCGGCCAGCGCCTCCGCGCTCTGCTGCTTGCCGCGCTGCGACCAGTCCTTCAGCTTGATGAAGAACACGCCCGCATTCGATGCCTGGCTGAAGCTCGCGCCGTCGAGGCCGGCAAAGGCCGCGCCGTCGATCACGCCGTCGGTCTTGGCGGCGATGGCATAGGCCTTGTCGACCACTTCGCTGGTGCGCTCGAGCGACGAACCCGGCGGCAGCTGGACGACGCCGATCAGGAAGCCCTGGTCCTGCTCGGGAATGAAGCCCGTCGGCGTGGCGGTGAGGCGCCAGCCGGTGAGCGCGAGCAGCCCCGCATAGATGAGCATCATGATCAGGCCCATGCGGATCAGCCGGCCGGTGACGCGGCCATAGCGGTCCGACAGCCAGTCGAAGCCCTGGTTGAACTTCTCCGCGCCCACCTTGATCGGCCGCATCCAGCGCGGGCCGCTATCGGCGTCGATATGCTGGTGCGGCTTGAGCAGCAGCGCGGCGAGCGCCGGCGACAGCGTCAGCGAAACGAGCAGCGAGATCGCCGAGGCCGCGGCGATCGTCACCGCGAACTGGCGGTAGAAGATGCCGGGGATGCCGCCGACCATCGCCGTCGGGATGAACACCGAGACCAGCACCAGGCCGATCGCGACCAGCGCGCCGGACACTTCCTTCATCGTCAGGTGCGCGGCGTCGCGCGGCGACTTGCCCTCGCGGATATGCTTCTCCACCGCCTCGACCACGACGATCGCGTCGTCGACCACGATGCCCACGGCGAGCACCAGCGCGAACAGCGACAGCGAGTTGATCGAATAGCCGAGCGCGAGCTGCACCGCGAAGGTGCCGACCAGCGCGATCGGGATGGCGACGATCGGGATCACCGCCGCCCGCCAGGTCTGGAGGAAGATCACCACGACCACGACGACGAGGACCACCGCTTCGAGCAGCGTGTGCTGCACGGCCTCCACCGACGCCGAGACATATTCGGTGGGATTGTAGGGGATGGTATATTGGAGGCCCTGCGGGAAGTCCTTCTTGAGCGTATCCATCTCCTTGAGCACCAGGTCCGCCGCGTTGAGCGAGTTGGCGCCCGGCTGCTGGACGATGGCGAGCGCGATGCCGCGCCGGCCGCCGAACGAGCCGCGGATCGAATAGTCCTGGCTACCCAGCTCGATCCGCGCGACGTCGCCCAGCTTGGTGAGCGCGGCGCCCGTCGGATCGGACTTCACCGTGATGTTGGAGAATTGCTCGACCGTGGCCAGGCGGCCGCGCACGTCCACCGGCACTTCGAACGAGGGATTGTCCTTGCCCGTCGGCGCCGAGCCGAGCGCGCCGCCCGCGGTCTGGACGTTCTGGGCCTGCAGCGCCGCCACGATCTCGGACGCCGTCAGGTTGCGCGCCGCCGCCTTGTCCGGATCGATCCAGACGCGCATCGAATAATTGCCGCCGCCGAAGACCTGCACCGTGCCCACGCCCTCAAGGCGCAGCAGCCGGTCGCGGATCACCGTGTTGGCGTAATTGCCCATGTAATCGACGTCGAGGCTGTTGTCGGGCGAAGTGAGCGCCACGATCATCAGGAAGCCCGATTCCTGCTTGTTCACCGTCACGCCGATCTGGCGCACCTGTTCGGGCAGGCGCGGCACGGCCAGGTTGACGCGGTTCTGCACCAGCACCTGCGCGGCATCGAGATTGGTGCCCGGCTTGAAGGTGACGGTGACGGTCGCCTGGCCCTGGGTGGAGGACGAGCTCATGTAGAGCATGCCCTCGACGCCGTTGATCTCCTGCTCGAGCGGTGTCGAGACCGTCTCTGCGATCGTCTCCGGCGAAGCGCCGGCATAGAAGGCGCTCACGGCGATCGTCGGCGGCGCGATCTCGGGATATTGCGAGAGCGGCAGCAGCGGATAGCAGAAGGCGCCGATCAGGGTGATGAACACCGAGATCACCGCCGCGAAGATCGGCCGCTCGATGAAGAAGCTGGAAAAGCCGCTGCGCACGGGCGCGTCGGGCTGGGGAGCCTGGGGTTCGCTCATGGCCCTATCCTCAGCGGTTGCCGGCGGGCAGCGCGGTGCCGGCCGGCTGATCGGACGGCGGCGCGGCGGCGGGTGCCGGCGCTTCCGTGATCTTGCCCGGCTGCGGCGTGACCTTCACGCCGGGGCGCGCGCGCTGGGTGCCGTCGATCACCACCGGTCGTCCCTGGTCAGGCCCGAGCGGATCACGCGCAGATTGCCGCGCAGCGGGCCGGTCTGCACCGGACGCGCCGTCACCGTGTTGCTCTTGTCGACGACGAACACGATCTGGCGCGCCGCATCGGCCATCACCGCCGTGTCCGGCACCAGCAGCGCCGGATAGGGCTTGGACGCCTCGAGCCGGGCCGAGCCGAACATGCCGGGCTTCAGGAAGCCGCCCGGATTGGCGATGATCGCGCGGGCGCGGATCGTGCCTGCACCGGCATCGAGCGCGTTGTCGACGAAGTCGAGCGCGCCCGTATGCGTATAGTCGCTCTCGTCGGAAAGCTTGACCTTGATCGCCGTGCCGTTCTGGGCGCCGGTGCCCTGGCGCTGATATTTCAGCAGCAGCGCTTCCGAACCCTGGAAGACGAAGTGCAGCGGATCGACCGAGACGATGGTGGTCAGCACCGTCTGGTCGGCAGTGACCGAATTGCCCACATCGACCTTGCGCTCCGAGATGCGGCCGCTCAGCGGCGCGACGACGCGCGTGAAGCCGAGGTCGAGCTGGCGCGCACGCAGATTGGCCTCCGCGGCGGCGACCTGCGCGGCGCCCGAGCGCAGCGCGGCGCGGCGCTGCTCCAGCTCTTCCTGGCTGGCGGCACGCTGGGCGACCAGCGCCTCGGAACGGGCATATTCGGTCTGCGCATTGGCGAGCGTCGCCTTGGCCTGGGCAACCTGCGCGGCAGCCTGGGCGACGGCGGCCTGGGCCGGGCGCGCATCGATGGTGAAGAGCAGCTGGCCCTTGCGGACGAACTGGCCGTCCTTGAACCATATGCCCTGCAGATAGCCCGAGGCGCGCGGGCGCACCTCGACGGTCTGGATCGCCTCGAAGCGGCCGACGAACTCGTCCCAGTCGACCACGTCCTGCACCAGCGGTGCCGAGACGGTGACGGGGGGCGGCCCCTGCTGCGGCATCTGCGGTCCGCCGCCGCCGCAACCGGCGAGAGCGAGCGCGGCCATGAGAGCCGGGATAAGCAGCTGGCGGTTCTTCGAATGCATGTTCGATCCCTAAATCCGTGCCCCTGGCCGGACATCCTCCGTGGTGCCGTTACTGGAAACGAACGACTTCCGATTTGGCACCCGCTAAGCGCGTTCAGGGAACTTGTCAACGACTGTAGACATATGTCCACAATGGTTGACTACCCATCTGTTAGCGATAAAAAGGCGCCCATGATCCCGCCCGTCCAGGCCCTGCCGCGGTCGCGCAACGCGGCTGCGACGCGCGAAGCGATCCTCGTCTCGGCCCGCAAGCATTTTGCGCGCGAGAATTACGAGAATGTCGGCCTGCGCGAGATCGCGGGCGATGCCGGTGTCGATCCCGCGCTGGTCAGCCGCTATTTCGGCAGCAAGGAAGCCCTGTTCCGCGAGACGCTGCGCGACGACGACAAGGACTTCATGGAAGGCGCGACGCGCGAGACGCTCGCCCGGCATTTCGCCCAGCTCTTCCTCGACGAGGGCGACACGCCGCAGGACGAGCGCGACCTCCATATCGACCAGATCCTGATCCTGCTGCATTCGATCGGATCGCCCAAGGCGGGCGAGATCATCCGCGAGACGATCGACACCGACATTCTGGAACCGATCGCCCGGGTGCTGGGCGGCCAGGATACCGAGATGCGCGCCGCCATGGCCTTCGCCGTGCTGATGGGCATGGGCATCATGCACAACACCCTCGCCATCGACCCGGACATGTGCAGCGCCGAGGATACCGATCGCTTCGAGAAGCGCCTGACGCGCATCTTCGCCGCCGCGCTGGAGCCGATGGACGACTGACATGGGGACCCGGCCGGTCCGCAAGATCATCCATGTCGACATGGACGCCTTTTACGCATCGGTGGAGCAGCGCGACGATCCGGCGCTGCGCGGCAAGCCGGTCGCGGTCGGCTATGCCGCGGCGCGCGGCGTGGTGGCGGCGGCGAGCTACGAGGCGCGCCGGTTCGGCGTGCGCTCCGCCCTCCCCTCGGTCACTGCGATGCGGCGCTGCCCGGAACTGATCTTCGTCAAGCCGCGCTTCGACGTCTATCGCGCCGTCTCGAAGCAGATCCATATGATCTTCGCGGACTATACGCCGGTCATCCAGCCGCTCTCGCTCGACGAGGCCTATCTCGACGTCACCGCGAACCTGCGCGGGATCGAGACCGCCTGGGCGACGGCGAAGGAGATCCGCGCGCGCATCCTTGCGGAAACCGGCCTCACCGCCTCGGCCGGCATCTCGTACAACAAGTTCCTCGCCAAGCTCGCTTCGGACCAGCGCAAGCCCAACGGCCAGTTCGCGGTGACGCCCGAAATGGGCCCGGCCTGGGTGGAGGCGCTGCCGGTCGCGCGCTTCCACGGGGTCGGGCCGGTGACGGCGCGGAAGATGCACGCGCTCGGCATCGAGACCGGCGCGGACCTGCGCGGCAAGTCGCTCGAGTTCCTCCGCGCCCATTTCGGCAGCGCGGCCGAATGGTACCACGCGATCTCGCGCGGCGAGGACGACCGGCCGGTGCATGTCGACCTGCCGCGCAAATCCTCCGGCTCCGAGACCACGTTCGACCGCGACCTGGTCGAGAATGCCGAGATCGAGGCCGGCGTGCTCGAGATGGCCGAGGACGTCTGGACCTGGTGCGACCAGGCGCAGGAATTCGGCCGCACCGTTACCGTGAAGGTGAAATATGGCGACTTCCAGATCATCACGCGCAGCCGCAGCCTCACCGCCGGGCTGGTCGACCGCCGCGATACGCTGCGGGACATGAGCCTCGCCCTGATCCGCTCGGTGCTGCCCACGCCCAAGGGGATCCGGCTGGTCGGCGTGACGGTCTCGAACTTCGAGGAGCGGCTGGGCGAGGAATTGCCGTTCTAGGCAAGGGATGGGCGCGCCGTCCCCGGCTAGCCCGGCCGGTACGTCCGCACCACATGCCCCTTCAGATCCTCCGGATAGAAATAGACCGGCCGCAAGTCCCCCGCCGCATAGCGCCCGGCCTGGTCGGCGAAGTGCTTCGACTCCGGATGGCCGCTCTCGCCGCCGGCGGTCACTGCCCAGGCCTTCACCTTCGGCCCGAACTCCACCGTCGCGACGAAGCTGTTGCCGCTGGTGCCGTAATAGCGCTTCGTCCCCGGCCAGCGCCGGGCCCCGAACGAAGCGAGCGAGCCCCATTGCGCCGACGTGAAGGGCACCGGGATGCTCGGCTTCGTATCGTCGAACGCCTGGACGATCGCGCCGTCATTGCGCTGGAACCGGTTGATTTCTCCCCAGGGCACGCGCCAGTCGCCGAAATCCTGGACGAGCCGATCCACGGCCGAGGCCAGCGCATCGATCCGCTGCGCATCGGTGGCGCGTGTCGCCATCCAGTCCCACACCGAAATGCCCGCGTCCCTGGCCGGCTGCGCTCCGGGCGCCCAGAGCGCCTCGCCCCAGAACACCGCGAGCGAAGTCGCGGTCGATCCCGCGCTCCAGCGCCGGTCCCAGCTCTTCAACAGCGCCACCGGCTCGGCCAGCTTCGCCTTGCGCCCATCGCCATCGGGCAGCTTCTCCCAAGCGGCGGCCAGCCCGGGCAGCAGCCGGTCGAAGGCAGGCAGGAAGCTGTCATAGGCCGCCTGGCGCAGCGTCTCCGGCGTGAAGTCCGTCCGCGCGTTCAGCACCTGCAGCGCATGCGCGCCGCGCGGATTCTCGCCGGCCTGGTCGAAATAGCGCGGATAGTCCGCGGCCCTGGGGCTGTCCGCGCCCGCCGCCGTCCAGGGCCAGTTGTTCACGTTGAAGGCCCAGCCATTTTTCGGGTCCACTGCCTGGGGCAGGCTGGCGAGGCTGTGCAGCCCCTTCCAGTCGGTCGCCGGATCGCTGCCGTCCACCGGCTTGCGATAGTCGAAGCGATCGTCGCGCACCGGCATGAACTGCGGCATCAGGAACGCGATCTCGCCCTTCGAGTCGGCGAACAGGGTGTTGTTGGAGCTGTTGGCCTTGAGTTCGGCCACCTTCATGAAGCCGGCATAGTCGGTGGCCTTGGTGCGCAGGAAGCTCTGCTGCAGCGCTTCCACCGGCTTGTTCATCAGCGCCACCGCGATCCACTTGCCGTCGACCTCGCGCACCACGGGTCCGTGATGCGTGGCATAGGTCCGGAAGCTGCGCTGCGCCCGGCTGCCGTCGGCAGCGCGATAGGTGATGGTGATCGGCTTGATCGTCACCGGCCGCGTCTCGGCGCCATAGTGATAGCCGAGCATCGTGCCCTGCACGTTGCTGACGATCGTCTCCGCGAACTCGTCGACATTGTCGACGCCGCTCGAGGTGTGCATCCAGCCCGCCTTCGCATTGAACCCCTGGTAGATGAAGAACTGGCCCCAGGTCGCCGCGCCATAGACGTTCAGCCCCTCGCCGCTCGTCACCTGCTGCTCGGAACGGAAGAAGAAGCTGGTGTGCGGGTTGATCAGCAGCAGCGCATGGCCGTTCTTCGTATGGCTCGGCGCGATCGCCATGCCGTTCGAGCCCTTGGGTTCCTTGAAGAGCAGCCCCTTCTCCGCCTCGGTCATCGCGACCTGCTGCTTGCCGTAGAACGCCTCGAGCTGGCTCAGGGGCACGCGCTCGATATCGCCGCCGATGCTGCCTTCCGAGAAGCTCAGCGCCATCCATGGCTCGAACCGCGTGAGCACGCGCGGCTTCACCGCCGGATGCGTGGCGAGATAATGGTTCAGCCCGTCCGCCCAGGCCTGCATCAGCTTGCGCAGCCATGCCGGGCTCCTGGCATAGTCCGCCTTCAGCGCCTCGGGATCGACGAAGAGCCGCTGGCGCAGATCCTGCCAGATCGCGCCCTTGCCCTCCGCCTCGGCGAGCCGGCCCAGGCTTACCAGATAGTTGGTCTCGATCCGGTTGAAGTCGTCCTCGGCCTGGGCATAGATCATGCCGAACACCGCATCGGCATCGGTCTCGCCCCGGATGTGCGCGACGCCCCAGTCGTCGCGCGTGATCGTCACGCGCGCCGCTTCCGCCTTCCAGCGGGCAGCGTCGGTCTGGGCGTAGGCCGAAGTGGAGGCGAGCAGCGCGGCGGCGAGCAGGAGGCGAGTCATGCCCGCCACCTTAGGCGCAGTTGGGCTCAGTCCGGAATCGTTTCGATGCCGATGATCTCGATCGCCTGCGCCCGCCCGCCGAAATCGACTTTCTCGCCTTCCTCGGCGCCGATCAGCGCCCAGGCCAGCGGCGCCTGGAAGGAGAGCCGGTCCGCGGCGGGATCGGCCTCGTCATGGCCGACCAGGTCGATCACCCGATCCTTGCCGTTCATGCGCACCCGCACGCGCGATCCGATGCCGACCACGCCCGGCTCGGGCTCCGGCGCGATCTGCGCGGTCGTGCGCCGCGTGTTCCAGTAGCGCAGCTCGCGCTTCAGCACTTCGCGCGCTTCGTCTCCGCTCTCCGCCGCCACCGCGGCTTCCAGCGCGGCTGCCCTGGCCTCGATCAGCGCGAGCCCGCGCGCCGTGACCATATTGGGGCCCGGCGGCAGCGGCAGCTCGAACTTCGGTTCTTTGTGTTCCTCGTCGCTCTCGCGGCGGAAGGCGACGCTCATGCCTGGGGAAGCTCCTCGATGCTCGACGAGACCTTCCAGAGATCCAGGCTGCCATCGGTTGCATGGGCGTCGATCGCGGCCAGCTCTTCCGCGCTGAAATCGAGATTGTTCACGGCGTCGAGCGAGTTGTCGAGCTGCTCCACCGTGCGTGCGCCGATCAGTGCGGAGGTGACGCGGGGATCGCGCAGCACCCAGGCGATCGCCATCTGCGCCAGCGTCTGCCCGCGCGCCTGCGCGATTTCATGCAGCGCGCGGATACGGGCGATATTGTCGTCCGACAGCAGCCGCTGGTTCAGCGAGCCGCCCCTGGCCGCGCGGGCATCCTGAGGAACGCCATTCAGATATTTGTTGCTCAACATGCCCTGCGCCAGCGGCGAGAAGGCGATGCAGCCGGTGCCGAGCTCGCCCAGCGTGTCGAGCAGCTCGCCTTCGATCCAGCGGTTGAGCATCGAATAGCTCGGCTGGTGGATCAGCAGCGGCACCTTGTGCTCGGCGAGGATCGCCGCGGCCTGGCGCGTCAGCTCGGGCGAATAGCTGGAGATGCCGACATAGAGCGCCTTGCCCTGGCGGTGGAGCTGGGCGAGCGCGCCCATCGTCTCCTCGAGCGGGGTCTTCGGATCGACGCGGTGCGAATAGAAGATGTCGACATAGTCGAGCCCCATCCGCTTCAGGCTCTGGTCGCAGGAGGCGATCAGATACTTCCGCGATCCGCCGACATCGCCATAGGGCCCGGGCCACATGTCCCAGCCCGCCTTGGTCGAGACGATCAGCTCGTCGCGGTGGCCGGCAAAGTCGCCAGCCAGCACGCGGCCGAAATTCGCCTCGGCCGCGCCATAGGGCGGGCCGTAATTGTTCGCGAGATCGAAATGGGTGACGCCCCGGTCGAACGCGCGGCGCAGCATCGCGCGGCCGGTCTCGAACACGTCCGTCCCGCCGAAATTCTGCCAGAGGCCGAGGCTGATCGCCGGCAGGTCGAGCCCCGAACGGCCGCACCGGCGATAGGGCATCCGCCCGTCATAGCGCGCGGGATCGGCGGCATAGGGCTGGGGATAGGGCATCGACATCCTCTTCCGACTGCGTTGTCAGCCGTCCCTATGCCCGCCGGGTCAGACCGTAAAGCTCTCCCCGCAGCCGCAGCTGCCCTTGGCATTGGGGTTCTGGAAGACGAAGCCGGCGGTGAAATCGTCTTCCTGCCAGTCCATGGTCGAGCCGATCAGATAGAGGACCGAGCCGCCATCGACGAAGAACGTGCCGCCGGGCGTCTCGATCTTCTCGTCGAACGGCTTGGCCTCGGTGACATAGTCGACCGAATAGGCCAGCCCCGAGCAACCGCGGCGCGGCGTCGAGAGCTTGACGCCTACCGCGCCCTCGGGCGCCTTGGCCATCAGATCGGCGATGCGCCGCTCGGCGGCCGGAGTCAGGAGCAGCGCAGCGGGGCGCTGACGGGTGGCGGTGGTCATCACAGCATCCCCAGTTCGAGCTTGGCCTCGTCGCTCATCTTCTGCGGATCCCAGGGCGGATCCCAGACGAGATTGACTTCGGCATGGCCGATCCCCGGCACCGAGCCGACGCGCAGCTCGACTTCGCCGGGCATGGATTCCGCCACCGGGCAATGCGGCGTGGTCAGCGTCATCTGCACCGCGGCATGGCCGTCGGCGGTGATGTCGACGCCATAGATCAGGCCCAGGTCGTAGATGTTCACCGGGATCTCGGGATCGTAGATTTCCTTGAGCGCCGCGATCACCGCCTCATAGAGTTCGCCGCCCGGCTCGGCGCCCGACAGCGCCTGCGGCTTCTGCGAGAGGAAGCCCGAGAGATAGTCGCGCTTGCGCTCGAACGTCTCCGCGACGCTCTCGGCCGCATCCTCGACGCGCGCCTTGGGCGGCGGCGCCACGGCGGCCACTTCCTCGACTTCGATCTTGCGTTCCTGGTTCACCCGAAGATCCTCGTCACGCGTTCAATACCCTTCACCAGCGCGGCGATGTCGTCCGCGCCATTATAGACTCCGAAGCTCGCCCGCGCGGTGGCCGGCACGCCCAGGGCATCCATCAGCGGCTGTGCGCAGTGATGCCCGGCGCGGATCGCGACATCGCCTTCGTCCAATATGGTGGCGACGTCGTGCGGGTGCACCCCCTCCACTGCGAAGCTGACGATGCCGGCACTGTCCTCGGGGCCGAACAGCCTGACCGAATTGAGCTGCGACAGCGCCTCGCGCGTCTGGCGCACCAGGGCTGCCTCGTGCGCATGGATGCGCTCCAGCCCGATGCCCGCCACATAGTCGATCGCCGCATGCAGCCCGACCACGCCGACGATGTGCGGCGTCCCCGCCTCGAACCGGCCCGGCGGCGGCGCATAGGTCGTCTTCGCGAAGGTGACCCGGTCGATCATCGAGCCGCCGCCCTGATAAGGAGGCATCGCATCGAGCAGTTCGTAGCGTCCCCAGAGCACGCCGATGCCGGTGGGGCCGTAGAGCTTGTGGCCCGACATCACATAGAAGTCGCAACCGATCGCGGCGACGTCGACGGGCATGCGCGGCACCGCCTGGCAGCCGTCGAGCAGGATCTTCGCGCCCACCGCGTGCGCCAGCTCGGTCGCCCGCTTCGCATCGAGCACCGAACCCAGCACGTTGGAGACATGCGCCAGCGCGACCAGCTTGTGGCGCTCGGTGAGCATCGCTTCCATCGCGTCGAGGTCGATGCGCTGGTCGGCGGTGAGCGGCACCACGTCGATCGCGGCGCCGACCCGCTCGGCGACCATCTGCCAGGGCACGATGTTGGAGTGATGCTCGAGCGTGGACAACAGGATGCGGTCGCCGGCCTTGAGCTGCGTTCCCGCCCAGCACTGCGCGACCAGGTTGATCCCCTCGGTCGCGCCGCGGACGAAGACGATCTCGTTTTCCGCGCCGCCGAGGAACTGCGCCACGCGCCGGCGCGCCGCCTCATAGGCGAGCGTCATGTCGGCCGAGCGCTGGTACACGCCGCGATGCACGGTGGCATAGGTCTCGCCATAGGCCCTGGCGATCGCATCGAGCACGGGCTGCGGCTTCTGCGAAGTCGCCGCCGTGTCGAGATAATGCCAGCCGGCCGGGATCGCCGGGAAATCGGCGAGCAGGTCGAGGGGACGGGTATCGGCGGCTACGGTCATAGCGCGGTGTCCAGCCAGCGATCGGCATCCGCCGCAAAGGCTTCGCGCACCACATCCTCGCCGATCCGGGCGAGCGCGTCCGCCACGAAGGCGCGCGTGAGCAGTGCCTTGGCGCGGCCCTCGTCGATGCCGCGGCTCTGCAGATAGAAGAGCGCCATCCTGTCGAGCTCGCCCACCGTCGCCCCGTGCGCGCATTTCACGTCGTCGGCGAAAATCTCGAGCTCGGGCTTGAGATTCACCGTCGCGGAGCGCTGGAGCAGCAGGCCGCGCAGCGACTGCTCGCCATCGGTCTGCTGCGCGCCGCGCGCCACTTCGACGCGCGCCGCCAGGCTGGCCGCCGACTTGTCCGCCGCCACCGCGCGCCAGAGCTGGCGCGACGTGCCCTCGACATTCTCGTGCCGCACCGCGACCGCGGCTTCCTGTTTCTGGCTGCCCGACGTGAGCAGCGCCCCGCCCATCTCGGCGAACCCGCCCTTGCCGTTCACCAGCAGCGCCCCGTCGATCCGGCTGCCCATGCCGCCGGCGCCGAGGAACACCGAGACCAGGCTCGCCGCCTCGCCCACTTCGGCCTCTTCGCGCAGCGAGACGAAACCCGCATCCTGGAGCAGCCGCACCGAGCGCATCAGCCGCGCCCCCCGTTCGAGGCAGAGCGTGGTCAGCCGGTTCGCCCAGCCGCTGCCGGCATAGGTCTCGACCACGCTCGCCACCGCATCTTCGGCCAGCATCAGCCGGGCCGGCACATGGCTTTCGCCGCCGGTGCCGATATGGACGATCTGGATCGCCGTCGCCGCATGTTCCTTGCCGAGATGCAGCGACCAGCCCTCGCCATCGGCAAGGCTGCCCAGCGGATGGTCGGTAGTGGCCAATTGCTGCGTCACCTGCACCGGGCCGGGCCGGGAATGCGCCGGCTCGAAACGCCCGTCGACGAACAGCAGCCGGGGCCCTTCGATGTCGAGGAACAGGCCGGCCGGATCGATCCCGACGTCGCGCCGCGCCGTTTCGGCCGCCGCCTTGAGCGCGGCCATATCGGCCCAGCGCCATTCCTCCTGGCGCGGCGTGGGAAGCTCGAGCAGGGTGTTCACTGGCCCGCCCTCCAGCTGCGCTTGAAGTCGGTGAGCAGTTCGGGCTTGCGCCGGTCGATACAGGTTTTCACGGCAGCGGCGTCGCGCGCGCCCTTGCGGACGCACTGAGTCGCGGTGCGGCAGAGCTGTTCGTCGAGCTTCGCATAGCCGCTCGACGCGCTGAGCGCGCAGCCGAGCTTGCCGCCGGGCCCCTGGCGCACGGTCGCGGAGATCGCGGCGAGCCGGCGCCCGACGACTTCGATGTTCAGCTCGTCCTGCGGCGCAGGCGCGGTCTGCAGCATGAGGAGCAGGGAAAGGATCATGCGGCCACCGCTCCATAGCCTTCGCGCTCCAGTTCGAGCGCCAGCTCGGGACCGCCGGAGCGGACGATGCGGCCATCGGCGAGCACATGGACGAAGTCCGGCTGCACATAGTCGAGCAGCCGCTGATAATGGGTGATCAGCAGCACCGCCTTGTCGGGCGCGCGCATGATCCGGTTGATCCCCTCGCCCACGGCCTTGAGCGCGTCGATGTCGAGGCCGCTGTCGGTCTCGTCGAGGATCGCGAGCCTGGGGCCGATGATGCCCATCTGCACCATCTCGTTGCGCTTCTTCTCGCCGCCCGAAAAACCGACATTGACCGGCCGCTTGAGCATCTCGACGTCCATGCCGAGCGCTTCCGCCTGCGCCCGGGCAAGCTTGAGGAACTCGCCGCCCGACAGCGGCGCCTCGCCCCGCGCGCGGCGCTGGCTGTTGAGCGCCTCGCGCACGAACTGCAGGTTGGAGATGCCGGGGATCTCGACCGGATACTGGAACCCCAGGAACAGGCCCGCCGCGGCCCGTTCGTGCGGTTCGAGTTCGAGCAGGTCCTGCCCGTCGAAGCGCACGCTGCCGCCCGTCGCGTCATAGCCCGGCCGGCCGCCCAGCACATAGCCGAGCGTCGACTTGCCGGCGCCGTTCGGGCCCATGATCGCATGGACCTCACCTGCATTCACTTCGAGGTTCAGGCCCTTGAGGATTTCCTTGCCGTCGATTTCGGCGCGGAGGTCGGTGATCTTCAACATCGCTTCGTTCATTCCTAGGGCGGCTCAGGGCCGCTTTTCTGACTTGTCGGTATCGTTGTGCTGGGGCTGGTTGCCCGTGGTGAAGCGCACCACCGGGCCGTCCGATGCCGGGTTCGTCGGCGGCGCGATCGGCTTGACGCGCTGGCGCTCGGTCTCGCGGCTGTCCTCGCCATTGCCGATGGGCCCGACCAGATCGGCGGAGAGCACCGGCTTGGGCTGCACCAGCTTGGGCAGCTCGAAGACCCCCGGCTTGCTCACTCCCGGCGCCGCCGGTGTCCGCGGGGCGCCGATCGCCGCCGCCTGTTCGAGGATGCTCAGCTCGCGGCAATCGGTGACTTCGTCGGCGGTCCTGGCGTAGCAGACCGGCGTCGCCTCGCAGGCGGTGGTGTCGCGCCGCTGGCTGCCGCTCGAGATCATCACCCGGCAGTTGCGCAGCTTGCCGTCCGCGCCCTTGTCGAACAGCATCGTCGTGCGCCCGAAGGTCGCGCGCACGACGATGTTGGCCTCGTCTTCCGCGGGCGGGGCGACGGCCCGGGTGGCGGGCACGTCCTGGGCAAGGAGAAGGAGCGCGGCGGAGAGGATCACGGCCTGGCCTTCTCCGCCTCTGGCCTTTCTTCGGGGGGCAACTGGTCCGGCATGCGCCGGAACACGGCATCGATCTCGGCGAGCGTGTGATCGACTGTCGCTTCGCGGTCCGCAGCAGCTACCTTCGCGTCACCCTGGATCAGTCGCAGCCCGAGCCGGCGCGCCTTTGCGCGACTGGGTGCGCAATGCTCCAGCGTCTGGTCGACGACCTTGCGCATGCCATCGGCGAGCTGGGGCCCGGCTTTCCGGCTGATCCCCTGCATCGTCGGGCCGAGGCAACCGAGATAGGTCTCGATCGCCGGTGCCAGCGATTCCGGGGCGGAGAAGCCCGCCTCGACCGTTTGCTGCCCGCCCGCCTGAGCGGGCACGCCCTGCATCAAGAGCAACGCAAGGAGCATCAGCCGACGCTCCCCTCCAGCGAGATCCCCAGCAGCTTCTGCGCCTCGACCGCGAATTCCATCGGCAGCTGCTGCAGCACTTCCTTGGCGAAGCCGTTGACGATCAGCGCCACCGCCGCTTCCTGGTCGAGCCCGCGCTGCATCGCGTAGAACATCTGGTCCTCGCTGATCTTCGAAGTGGTCGCCTCGTGCTCGATCTGGGCCGAGGGGTTCTTCACTTCGATATAGGGCACCGTGTGCGCGCCGCACTGGTCGCCCAGCAACAGGCTGTCGCACTGAGTGAAGTTGCGGACATTCTCCGCCGCCGCGTTCACCAGCACGCGGCCCCGGTAGGTGTTGTTCGACTTGCCGGCCGAGATGCCCTTGGAGACGATCGTCGAGCGGGTGTTCCTGCCGATGTGCAGCATCTTGGTGCCGGTATCGGCCTGCTGGCGGCCATTGGTGACCGCAACCGAATAGAATTCGCCCACCGAGCCGTCGCCCTGCAGGATGCACGACGGATATTTCCAGGTGATCGCGCTGCCGGTCTCGACCTGGGTCCAGCTCACCTTCGAGTTCCTGCCGGCGCACAGCGCGCGCTTGGTGACGAAGTTGAAGATGCCGCCGACGCCGTTCTCGTCGCCCGGATACCAGTTCTGCACCGTCGAATATTTGATCTCGGCATCGTCGAGCGCGACCAGCTCGACCACGGCGGCATGGAGCTGGTTCTCGTCGCGCATCGGGGCGGTGCAGCCCTCGAGATACGAGACGTACGCGCCCTTGTCGGCGACGATCAGCGTGCGCTCGAACTGGCCGGTATTCTCGGCGTTGATCCGGAAATAGGTGCTGAGCTCCATCGGGCAGCGCACGCCTTCGGGCACATAGACGAAGGTGCCGTCGGAGAAGACCGCGCTGTTCAGCGCCGAATAGAAATTGTCGCGCACCGGCACGACCTTGCCGAGCCACTTCTTCACCAGCTCGGGATATTCGCGGATCGCCTCGCTGATCGACAGGAAGATCACCCCCGCCGCCTTCAGCTCCTCGCGGAAGGTGGTCGCGACCGAGACGCTGTCGAACACCGCGTCGACCGCCACCTTGCGCGCGCCCTCCACGCCGGCGAGCACCTTCTGCTCCTCGATCGGGATGCCGAGCTTCTCATAGGTGCGCCGGATCTCGGGGTCGAGATCGTCGAGCGAGTTGATCGTCTTCTTCTGCTTGGGCTCGGCGTAATAATACGCGTCCTGATAGTCGATGTGCGGGATCGACAGCTTCGCCCATTCGGGCAGCGTCATCTCCTGCCACATCCGGAACGCCTTCAGGCGCCAGTCGAGCATCCATTCGGGCTCGCCCTTCTTGGCCGAGATGTAGCGGACGGTGTCCTCGTTCAGCCCCTTGGGCGCGAACTCCTGCTCGACGTCGGAGGCGAAGCCCCATTCATATTTCTTGTTGGCGGCCGCCAGTGCTTCCGCGTTCTTCGTAGCCATGCTTACACCTGCTCCCCGGCCAGTGCCGGGGTCCGGATAGGATCTGCCGGATGCTGCGCCCCGGCCTCGGCCGGCACGCTGGAAAGTTGGGCGAGGGAAATGCCCGCGAGCGCGCCCTTTACAGCACCGTTCACGACATTCCAGTGCGGCTTTACCTTGCAGCTGTCCTGCACGCAGCAATCCTGCTTGCCGGCATCGACGCAGCTGGTGAGCGCGATCGGGCCTTCGACGGCCTCGACGATGTCGGCCAGCGTGATCGCCGCGGGCGGCCGCGCCAGGCGGAAACCGCCGCCGGTGCCGCGCGCACTCTCGATCAGGCCGGCGGCGGAAAGCTTGCTAACCAGCTTCTGGACCGTGGGCAGCGGCAGCGCGGTCTCCTCGGCGAGCTGCGTCGCGTTGAGCCGGCACGACCCGCCGCAATGGCGCGCCGCGGCGGACATCATCACGACCGCATAGTCGGCAAGGCTCGAAAGACGCACGCACTTCCCTTGCTGGTCCTTACGCGCAACGGCGCGGCGGACTCAATCGGACAAAAACGTTCCGATTGCGCAAATGGGCTCAGCGACGCCGAAGGTCAACCGATTCGGGGAGCACATCCGGCAGGAAGTGGAAGGTTTCGTTGTCGAGCGTCACCGCCAGCACCGGATCGATGCCCGCGCGCAACGATGTCGGGGTGTGGCCGGTGAAGTGCCGAATCTCGTTGATCAGGTGCGACTGGTCCGAGAAAGGCTCGACCACATCGTCCACCGAAGCGCCCTGATAGATGCGCATGGCGGCGCCGATCGCGCGGAACTTGCGCTTCAGATGCGCGGGCGAGCCGGCGAAATAGTCCTTGCACAGCCGCTGCACCTGGCGCTCGCCGATGTTCGAGCTCCGGCGGATGCGCGCATAGAGATCGTCGATCGTTGGATCCGTGGTCGCCGCCCATTCGCGCACCGCGCGCAGGAAGGCCAGATGCGCCGGCGGCACCGGCTTCACTTCGTGCTGGCGCATCTTGAGCAGCGGCTCGATCGCGCCGATCATCTCCTCCAGCGTCTCCATCTTGTGGAGCCGATGCCAGAGCAGCCCGGCCTGCTCGCAGAACAGCTTTTCGCCATCGACGATATGATCGGCCACCTTGTGCGCCGGCAAGTCGATCAGCGCCTTCCAGCCGATCGCGCGCAGCGACACGCCGAAGCAGTGGAAGGGCCCGCGGATCTTGTAGGTCGCGGCCGCGGTGCCGGGGCCGTTGACCATCACCCGCCGGGTCTTCTCGACATGGCCGTCGGGGAAATGGACCTCGCCCTCGCCCTTGATGACGAAGCGGAGCTGGCCGAGATCGACGCGCTCGATCCCCTCGATGTCTTCCGCATCGTGCCGGTAGAGATAATAGGACTCGACGTGCGGGAGCAGCGCGCCTTCCGCCTTGCGGAATTCGATCTGCGGCCGCGGATCGCGGTCATTTTCGGCGGCCGGTTGGGCCGGTTTCATCCTGGTTGCGCCCCGCATTTGTACCCTGTCGATCCGAGACTCTTCCCTTCCCGGATTCCTTATTTTCTGAGGCAAATATACCGCGCGGTCACGGAATAGAAAAGTGGCCCGGTCAGCCGAAGCCAGACCGGGCCAAAAGGAAAGGGTTCCCCCATTGAGCGGAAACCCCTCGGGTCGCAGTTTCCACCTAGCCGAGCCCGGCGCGGCGGTATTGGAAGGAATCGACATACGCAGCTTTACGGAGAGGAAAAGCGGTGCGAAGGCCTCCCGCCATGGCCTATCCGCTCCGTTCCGCGCTGTTCGCGCTCGATGCCGAAAGGGCGCACCGCGCCGCCATCCGCGCGCTCGCGCTATGGGGATCGCTCGGTACCGTTTTCAGATCCGAAATGGTGGAATCACCGGTCCAATTGGGAGGATTGACCTTTCCCAATCGAATCGGGCTGGCCGCCGGCCTGGACAAGGATGCCGAGGCGATTCCGGGCCTGTTCGCGCTGGGCTTCGGCGCGGTCGAGGTGGGCACGCTCACGCCCCGGCCCCAGGGCGGCAATCCCCGCCCCCGCCTGTTCCGCCTCCCCGAGGACGAGGCAGTGATCAACCGCATGGGATTCAACAATGGCGGGATCGACGCGGCGCTGGCGCGCATCGCCGGGCTGGGGCCGCGCAAGGGCATGCTCGGAATCAATGTCGGGGCGAACAAGGACAGCGCGGATCGTGTCGCCGATTATGCCCTGGGGGTGGGCAAGGCAGCCGCGCATGCCGATTACGTCACCATCAACGTCAGTTCGCCCAACACGCCGGGCCTGCGCGACCTCCAGTCGCGCCCGGCGCTCGACGAGCTGCTTGCCGCCAGCCATGCGGCGCGTGGGCGAACGCCCCTGTTCCTGAAGATCGCGCCCGATCTCGATCGCGCCGGGCTGGAAGGGGCGATCCGGGCAGCGCTCGACAACGGGATCGACGCACTGATCGTGTCCAACACCACCATCGCGCGCCCGCCGCTCCGCTCCGCCCATGCGGGCGAAGCCGGCGGCCTGTCCGGCAAGCCGCTCGCCCCGCTCGCGCGCCAGAAGCTGGCCGAGGCGGCGGAGATCGCCGCGGGCGCGCTGCCGCTGATCTCGGCGGGCGGGATCGACGGCCCGGACGAAGCGAAGCGCCGCATCGACGCCGGTGCCACGCTCGTCCAGCTCTATTCGGCGCTGGTGTTCAAGGGGCCGGGCCTGCCCCGCGCCATCGCCCGGGCGCTCGCCTAGCTACGGGTCCTAGCCCGCAAGCTTCCGGAGCCGCAGCGCGAGCGCGACATAGGCCGCGCCACCCAGGATCGCGAGCCAGGCGATCAGCCAGACGAGGCCGATGGCGCCCGCAACCGGCCAGGCGAGGATCGCCACGCCGAAGCCGATCGAGACCAGCCCGGCAAGGATCAGGAAGATCTCGCCCTCGATCTCCTTGCGCAGCGCGATCGCGCCCGCCGCCTCCATCACGCCGGTGACGATCGCCCAGGCGGCGATCAGCAGCAGCAGCACCTGCACGGTGATGCCCGGCCACACGATGGTCAGCAGGCCCGCGGCGATCCCGGCCAGCCCGGTGAGCGCCAGCCACCAGCGCGGCGTATCGCCGCCACGCATGCCCGACAGCGCCGCGGCCAGCGCAAAGGCGCCATCGACCAGCGCATAGGCGCCCCACACCAGCGCCAGGGTGAGCAGCGCCACGCCCGGCCACAACAGCGCGAGGATCCCAAAGGCGATGCCGACGATGCCGCGCAGCAGGAACAGCCACCAGCGCTTGCCGAGCGCGCGCAGCAGCGAGGGGGAAGTCGCAAATGTCGAGCCGTCGGTCATGCTAGCCCTCCTTCGGTAGCGCCGCCCGTCCGGCATGGGCGGGCATGCAGCGCGTCGACCTGCGCCAGATTGCGCCTGGTTATACCCTTGCGCAATCATCCGATCCTTCGCCGCCCGACGTAGCGTCTTTGCGCTCCGGCCAAAGCCCGCTACGGCTTGCCGGATGAAGAAGCTGTTCCTGCTGCTCGCCCTTCTCGCCGCTCCCGCCGCGGCTTCCGCCCAGGGGGTGGTCAGCGCGGCCGATCCTCGCGCCGCCGCCGCGGGCACCGAGATCCTCAATGCCGGCGGCAGCGCCACCGACGCGGCGATCGCGACGATGCTCGCGCTGAACGTGGTCGAGCCGCAGAGCGCCGGCATCGGCGGCGGCGCCTTCTTCCTCCAATATGACGTGAAGACCGGCAAGATCGCCACGGTCGACGGGCGCGAGGCGGCGCCGATGGCCGCGAACGACCATTGGTTCTACGGCCCGGACGGCCAGCCGCTCAGCCATATGGCCGCCGTGCCGGGCGGGCGCAGCGTCGGCGTGCCGGGCACGCTGCGCGCCATGGCCAAGGCGCATGCCCGCGCCGGCAAGCTGCCCTGGGCCCGGCTGTTCGATCCGGCGATCCGGCTGGCGCGTGAGGGCTTCGACGTCTCGCCCCGGCTCGCCAACGCGCTGCGCAACTATGCGCCGCACGTCGATGCCGGCGTCCGCGCGATCTATTACCACGCCGACGGCACGCCGCTGGCGGCCGGCGCGCGCGCGACCAATCCGCAACAGGCCGCGCTGCTCGAGCGCGTGGCGAAGTTCGGCCCCGACAGCTTCTATGTCGGCCCGCAGGCGGAGAAGCTGATCGCGACGGTGAACGGCTCGGCGCGCAACCCCTCGAAGATGACCGTCGGCGACCTTGCCGCCTATGACGCCAAGGAGCGGCCGGTGCTGTGCAGCACGTATCGCGCCTACAAGATCTGCTCGATGGGCCCGCCCTCGTCGGGCGGCGTCACCGTGATGATGATCCTCGCCCAGCTCGAGCGTTTCGACATGGCGAAGCTCGGCAAGGACAATCCGGTCGCCTGGCACCTGTTCGCCGAAAGCTCGCGCCTCGCCTATGCCGATCGCGACCTCTATGTCGGCGATCCCGACTATGTGCAGGTGCCGATCGCCGGCCTGCTCGACCGCGCATATCTCGCCGGCCGCTCGGCGCTGATCAGCCCGGGCGGCACCATGGCCGAAGTGAAGGCTGGCACGCCTCCCGGCGCGCCGAAGCGCATCGCGGTCAAGCCGCAGGAAGTGCCGGGCACCACCTCGCTCTCGGTGGTCGACAAGGCCGGCAACGTCGCCCAGGTGACCACCACGATCGAAGGCGCGTTCGGCTCGGGCCTGTCGGTGGACGGGGTGATGCTCAACAACGAGCTCACCGATTTCGACATCGTGCCGGAGAAGGACGGCTATCTGGTCGCCAATCGCGTCGAGGGCGGCAAGCGGCCGCGCAGCTCGATGGCGCCGACGATCGTCTATGGCCCGGACGGCAAGGTCCGCATCGCGATCGGCGCGGCCGGCGGCTCGACGATCATCGCCCAGGTGGCCAAGGCGCTGATCGGCGTGATCGACTGGAAGCTTTCGGCCCAGGACGCGATCGGCCTCGGCCTGCTCTATGCGCCCGGCAAGATGGCGGTCGCCGAGAAGGGCACCCAGCTCGATGCGATGGTCCCGGCGCTCCAGGCGCTGGGCGAGAAGGTCCAGTCCGCCCCGCTCGGGCTCAAGATGAACGCGGTCGAGCGGGTCGGGGCCCGCTGGACCGGCGGTGCCGATCCGCGCAGCGAAGGCGTCGTGATGGACCAACAGGGCCACATGACCGTTATCCATCGCGTGGGCGCGCAGCCGAACCGGCCGTCGGAATAGAAACGTCGGGGGAAGGCGGGACGTCCCGGAAAAGGGGGCGCCCGCAATGGGGAGAGGGAATGCGTAGGCTCGAACGGTTCGACAACCTGGTCCAGATGTTCTTCGCGCGGGCGAAGGAAAAGGGCGATGCGCCCTTCCTCTGGCACAAGGACGAAGGCAAGTGGCGGCCGACCAGCTGGGCCGAAGCGGCCCGCCAGGTGGCGAGCCTGGCCGCGGCGCTGACCGCGCTCGGCCTGAAGCGCGGCGACCGAGTGATGCTCGTCTCGGAGAACCGCCCGGAATTCTGCATCAGCGACCTGGCGATCATGGCCGCGGGCTGTGTGACCGTGCCCACCTACACCACCAACACCGAGCGCGATCACCAGCACATCATCGAGAATTCGGGCGCCTGCGCGATCATCGTCTCGAACACCAAGCTGGCAAAGGCGCTGCTTCCCGCCGCGATCCGCGCTTCCTCGGCCCGGATGGTGATCGGCATGGAGGAGTTGCGCGTCGCCCAGCAGGGCAGCCTGGAGTTCCATGACTGGCGCGGGCTGATCGCCAGGCACGACACCGATCCGCGCGGCCTTTCCTGCACGTTCCGCCGCGAGGACCTGGCCTGCATCATCTACACCAGCGGCACGGGCGGAAGCCCCCGCGGCGTGATGCAGCATCACGGCGCGATCCTGCACAATGTCGAGGCGTGCTGCGCGCTGATCAGCGAGGATTTCGGCTGGGACGACGAGGTGTTCCTCTCGTTCCTGCCGCTCAGCCACGCCTATGAGCATACCGGCGGCCAGCATTTCCCGATCGGGCTCGGCGCGCAGATCTATTATTCCGAAGGGCTGGAGAAGCTCGCCTCGAACATCGAGGAAGTACGCCCGACCATCATGGTCGTCGTGCCGCGCCTGTTCGAGGTGCTGCGCACCCGCATCGTCAAGCAAGTGGAGAAGCAGGGCAATTTCGCCAATTTCCTGCTCGACAAGGCCGTCGCGATCGGCGGGCGCAAGGCGGCCGGCACCGGGCGCCTGTCCGACCTGCCGATGAACCTGTTCCTCGGCGCCACCCTGAAGCCGAAGCTCTCGAAGAAGTTCGGCGGACGGATCAAGGCGATGGTCTCGGGCGGCGCGCCGCTCAATCCCGAGGTCGGCATCTTCTTCCAGAGCCTCGGCCTCACGTTCCTCCAGGGCTATGGCCAGACCGAGGCGGCGCCGGTGATCTCGTGCAACCGCCCCAAGGCCGGGCTCAAGATGGACACGGTCGGTCCGCCGCTCGAAGGGGTGGAGGTGCGCATCGCCGACGATGGCGAGATATTGGTGCGCGGCGAGCTCGTGATGCACGGCTATTGGCGCAACGAGGAAGAGACCAAGCGCGTCCTGCGCGACGGCTGGCTCTATACCGGCGATATCGGCCATATCGACGACAAGGGCCGGATCAAGATCACCGACCGCAAGAAGGACATCATCGTCAACGACAAGGGCGACAATGTCGCGCCGCAGAAGGTGGAGGGCATGCTCACGCTGCAGCCCGAGATCGTCCAGGCGATGATCGCCGGCGACAAGAAGCCCTATATGTCCGCGGTGATCGTCCCCGATCCGGAATGGACCGCCGAATGGTGCGCCCGGACCGCCACCAAATGCGACTTCAGGGAACTGGCCCATGATCCCGACTACAAGGCGGCGCTGGGCGCCGCGGTGGAGCGCGTGAACAAGGACCTCTCGGTGATCGAGCGCGTCCGAAAATTCCTGGTCGCCGACGAGCCCTTCACGATCGAGAACGAGCAGCTGACGCCCAGCCTCAAGATCCGCCGGCACATATTGAAGGCGGTCTATGGCGAGCGGCTCGACGGGTTGTACCGGTAGGGAACCCACCGCCGAGGCTTCGCCCTCCCCCTTCCCCGTCATCCCGCAAAGGCGGGGATGGCGAAGTGTGGCGGAACGGTGCGGGCAAACAAAAAGGCCGGGGCTTCCACCCCGGCCTTTTCCATTTCCCGTGACGCGAGGGCCCAAGCCTCACTTCTTCTCCGGCACCACCTTGAGCGTCCAGTCCTTGTCCGGGCGGAGATACTTCATCGCCAGCCCCTGCACGTCCTGCGGCGTCACCCGCGAATAGTCGGCGGCCAGCGTCTCGACGGCGGCGATCCGCGCGGGATCATAGGTGCCGCCCTCGACCAGGCGCATCCAGAACATGTTGCCCGAGGACATGCGCAGAATCTGCTGCTTCAGCGGCGTGAGCGCACGGTTGAGCTCGTCCGCGTCGATCGGCTTGGCAACCAGATCGGCGGCGATCTTGCGCGACAGCTCGAAGAAGAAGTCGACCTTGTCGGGCGGCACCATGCCGAGCGCCATGATCTTGCCGCCCGCCGGCAAACCCTGCGGCCACTGGCTGGCCACCTGGGGCGAATAGCTCACGCCCGCCTGGCTGCGCAGCTGGTCGAGCAGCCGGTCGCGGAACACCGCGGCGAGCACCTCGAGCTTGCGGCTCTCGGTGATGCCGCCATTCTCGGTGCCGCCGCCGGTCGGCCAGGCGATCACCGCCGCGGCCTGGTTGGGCTGGCCCTTGTGGAACAGCGTCACCGGCGTGGCGACGTGCGCGGGGAATTCCACCGGCGCGAGCGGCGCCTTGCTCGCCACGCGCGGCTTCAACGCACCGAAGGTAGCGGCCACGGCCTTCACCGTCGCCTCGGCATCCATGTCGCCGAACACTTCGACTTCGATCGGCCCGGTCGCCAGCAGCGGCTCCCAGAACCTGCGGAAGCTCTCCGGCGTGGTCTCGCGGATCGTCGCCTCGGGCGGCACGCCCCAGCGCGGATCGCCATTGTGGAGCAGCCGCTCCAGATCGCGATTCAGAACCGCGTCGGGCGAGGCCGAGAGGCCGGCATAGCCCGACAGGATGCCCGCCTTGGCGCGCAACACCGGATTGGGATCCCAGCCCGGTGCGGCAAGCTTGGTCGCCAGCAGCTTGAGCTGGTCGGGCAGGTCGTCCTTGGTCGTCTGGCCCTTCAGGACAAAGGCATCGTCGTCGACGTCGAAATCGGCACCGATCTGGCGGCGGCCGGTCAAGGCGTCGAGCTCTTCCTGGCCATATTTGCCGATGCCGCTGGCCATAAGCGCCGGATCGCCGGCCCAGGCCGGGGTCTGGCCCTTGTTCGGCAGGCCCGAGAGCCCGCGGCCGAAGCGCACATTGACATAGACCTTGCCGGTCTCCGACGGGTCCTGGCGGATCAGCAGCGTGACGCCATTCGCGAATGCGAGCTTCTCGATGCCGGTGCCCGGCAGGATCTGCTCGCGGCTCGCCACCTTGCCGGGCACGCCGAGCTTGGGCAGCGCCGCAAAGCTGACATTGCCGACCAGCTTGCGCTTGCCGCTCGCCGCGACATTGGCCTCGAGCGCGGAGGTCACCTTGGTGGTGATCGCCGGATCGGGCGCATGCAGGTTGACGATCGCGCGGGTCGCGGTGCCTTCGAACACCTTCTTCGACGACGCCAGCACCGTGGCCGGCGTGAACATCTTGCCGTCCACCGCACCCTTGAAGATCGCGTAGGAGAATTCGGGCGTCGTCACCGTCTCGTTGATGTCGACCGCCTCGGCCAGGTCGTCGGCCAGCTTGGCCCCCGCCTCGACCGGCGCGGTGTTGATCCGCTGCTTCATCGACGATTCGATCTCGGCGACCTCGCGGTCGATCTCGGCCTGGCTCGGCGGCGCGGCCTGGGCGTCGGCGATCACCGCGCGCACGTCGCGCAGCGCCGCTTCCCAGTCGTCGCCCACCGGCAGCACCTGCACGGTGGTGATGTTCGCCGATCGGCCGATGTCGCTCAGGTCGGCCCCGGCGGCGATGAAAGTGCCGCCCGAGCGGGCCCGGGTCTCCAGCCGGCGATTGATGATGCGGATCGCGACCAGGTCGATCATCCGCTTCTGGTTGAAGATCACCGTATCGCCGTCGACCGTCCAGGGGCGCACGATCGCCATGGTGGTGAGCACCGGCAGTGCCGGCTCGACGATGCTGGCGGCAACGGGGGTGCCCTCGACCGGCTTGCCGAAATCGGGCGTCGGCACGGCCGGGCCGGTACCCTTCCAGTCCGAGAAATGCTTGACGATCATCTGCTCGAGCAGCGCCGGATCGACGTCGCCGATCGCAATGACAGTGGCGCGCTCGGGGCGATACCAGCGCTCGTGGAACGCCTGCACGCTTGCCGGCGTCGCGGCGACGAGCGTGTCTACCGTGCCGATCGGCTCGCGCTGCGACAGCGGCTGGCCGGCGAACATCAGGTCGAGCATCGCATCCTGCAGCCGCACCTGCGGCCCCGGCTGCTCGCGCTGTTCGGCGAGCACCACCGGCCGCTCCGAATCGAGGATCTGCTGCGTGATCTGCGGGCCCGACATCATGCCCGCCAGAATCTTGAAGCTCTCGTCCAGCCCCGCAGGGGACGCCATCGGCAGGTCGAGCTTGTAGGTGGTGGCGGTGAACGTGGTGCTCGCGTTCGAATCGGAGCCGAAGGTCACGCCCAGGCGCTGCCAGACGCGCTTCGATTCGCCGTCGGGCACGTGCACCGAGCCGCGGAAGGAAAGATGCTCGAGCAGGTGCGCGAAGCCCCGCTCGCTGTCGCGCTCCATCAGCGAGCCGACATCCATGCGCACGCGGACCGATACCTGGCCCGGCGGCACGCCATTCTTGCGCACGGCATAGCGTACACCGTTGGGAAGCCGCCCGAATTTCCACGCGTCGTCATGGACGAGATCGCTCTTCTCATAGAGCCAGGGATCCTTGGCGGTCTGGACCGGACGCCCCACCGTCTGCGTATCGGATACGTTCGGGGGATTGGTCGAAACCTGGGCCTGGGCCGGCAGGACCGGCGCGAGCGCGGCGAAAGCGAGGAGCGCGAGAGGCGCACGCAGGAAGAAATGCATAGACCGTCCATCTAGGGGCGAAGCGCCGGGCATGCCAGCGCGAACCTTTCCGCCAGATGTACGCGCGGGACACGAAGCGGCCCTTGTACGCCGCAGCGGGGCCATGTTTTCGACCCATCCACAGGCTAATCCAAGCGGTGCGGGCGAGTCCCGCAGTCGAAAAGGCAGCGTAACCAGCAAGGTCAGGTGCAGTGAAGGTCGAGCCGAGCGCGCGGGGCAGCGCAATGTGGCGGGACGCGGGCGAAGTCGAAGCCGCCGCAGCACGGGAAATGATTCCCGGCCTCACGGTCGTGTCGGACGCCAGCATGGCCGATGCGCCGCTACGCGCCGATAGCGATCGGCCTTTCCTGATCAAATATGGCAAGCATCTGCGCGGGGTCTTCGACCAGTTCATCGCCCGCTTTTCGCTCGTCTCGAACAGCCCGGTGCTCGACGTGCGCGACTTCGCCTGGACCGAGGCGCTGCGCGCCAACTGGCAGGCGATCCGCGCCGAGGCGATCGCCGCCGCGCTCTCGCCGAATCTCGCGCCTTCGCTCTCCGTCATCTCGCCCGATCACCGCGCCATCGCGCCGGTGAACAAGTGGCGAAGCTATTTCCTCTATGGCTATGGCTATCTCGTGCCGGAGAATCTCGATCGCTGCCCGGTGACCACCCGGCTGGTCGAGTCGATCCCCGGCCTCAACAGCGCCTTCTTCTCGATCCTCGCGCCGGGCACGCACATCCCGGCGCATCGCGGCGTCACCAAGGGGCTGATCACCTGCCATCTCGGCCTGATCGTGCCGCGCGACGGCGACGTGCGCATGCGCGTCGGCGATCGCATCCTGCGCTGGGCGGAGGGCGAGACGCTGGTGTTCGACGACACCTATGATCATGAGGTGTGGAACGACACGAGCGGCACCCGCGTGGTTCTGCTCGTCCAGTTCCGCCGGCCGCTCCGCCAGCCGGGCCGGTGGTTCGTCGACAGGTTCCTGGCCTGGATCCGCGGCTCGGCGTTCGTGCAGGAGGCGCGGGCGAACGTGAACCGCTGGAACGCGGCGATGCAGGCGCTCGACGATTGATTTGCGCGCGCCGCGGGCCCACATGGCGCACACGAAGGAGCTGCCGCCAAATGGCTACCAACCGCGCCAAGGCCTGGACCGAATTCCGCCGGATGATCACCTGGATCGCGCTGGCGGGCGTGCTGATGGTCGCGGGCGCCCTCTGGTATCTCTCGCTCTACGACGCGCTCTATCCCTCGGCCGTCCTCGCCACGATCGGCGGCGTGTTCCTTTCCACGCTGCTCGGCTGCGGCCTGTTCGCCGCCGCCTTCTTCAGCGACAAGAGCGGCCACGACCAGAGCGTGACCGAGGCAACCACGCACGACGAGCAGCAGGACTGAAGCCCGCCTCCTCCCCGGCTCCCGCCTCCGATACGAAGGCGGGATCCAGGGCCGTAGGAGCGATGACAGGCAGGAACCACGCCGGCGGAAACCTTTCGTTTCCTCCTTCCAGCTTGATCGCCGCCGCCCGAGCGCCCAAATGACGCGCATGCTGATCGAGACCGAAGCCACGCCCAATCCGGCGACGCTCAAATTCCTTCCGGGCCGCACCGTGATGGAAGCGGGCACCCGCGACTTCGCGAACCCCGAAGAGGCCGAAGCCTCGCCGCTCGCCGAGGCGCTGTTCGGCCTGGGCGACGTGACCGGGGTGTTCTTCGGCCGCGACTTCATCTCGGTGACGATCGCTCCCGGTGCCGAATGGCGCGATGCCAAGCCCGACGTGCTCGGCATCCTGCTCGATCATTTCGCGGCGAACATGCCGCTGTTCCACGCCGCCTCCGCCGGCTTCAGCGTGCCGGCCGAGAGCCAGGATTTCGGCGACAATCCCGAGGACGCGGAGATCGTCGCGCAGATCAAGGAGCTGATCGAGACGCGCGTGCGCCCCGCCGTCGCCAATGATGGCGGCGACATCGTCTATCGCGGCTTCGATGCCGGCAAGGTCTATCTCCAGATGCAGGGCGCCTGTTCGGGCTGCCCCAGCTCGACCGCCACGCTCAAGAACGGCATCGAGCAGCTGCTCAAATACTACGTCCCCGAAGTCACCGAAGTCCGGGCCGTCTGAGCCCAATCGCCCAAGAAAGGACTGGAACATGGCCCAACCGCTCGACGACGCGGCGCTGGACACGATCTTCCGTACCGCGCGCACCTATAACGGCTATACCGACGCGCCGGTCACCCAGGCCGATATCCGCGACATCTACGGCCTGCTCAAGATGGGCCCCACCTCGGCCAACAACCAGGCCGCGCGCTTCGTGTGGCTGACCACGCCCGAGGCCCGGGAAAGGCTCGCGGCACTTTCGAGCAGCACCAATGCCGACAAGATCCGCAAGGCGCCGGCCGCGGTGATCATCGGCATGGACCTGGCGTTCAACGAACAGCTGCCCTGGCTCTTCCCGCACGCGCCGACCGCGAAGGACTGGTTCCCCACCGAGGAGAGCCGCTACACCACGGCTTTCCGCAACTCGTCGCTCCAGGGCGCGTATCTGCTGATCGCCGCCCGCGCGCTCGGTTTCGACACCGGTCCGATGTCGGGTTTCGACAACGCGAAGGTTGACGAAGCCTTTTTTGCGGACCAGCCCAATGTGAAGTCCAACTTCATCTCGACACTGGGACATGGCGACCCCTCCACCATCTTCGATCGACTCCCGCGGCCTGAATTCGAGCAGTTCAATCGCGTCCTCTGACCTGACGCTCGTCATCGAGACCGCGACCGCAGCCTGTTCGGTCGCATTGCTCGACGGGGCGACCGTGATCGCCGCGGCCCATGAAGTCGTGGGCCGCGGCCATGCGGAGCGCCTGGTGCCGATGATCGCCGCGCTGCCGGGCCAGGGCCGGGCGGCGCATATTCTCGTCGATGTCGGCCCCGGCAGCTTCACCGGCGTGCGCGTCGGCCTTGCTGCGGCGCTCGGCCTGTCGATCGGCTGGAGCGCGGACGTGCACGGCTATTCGTCGCTCGCACTCGTCGCCGCGGCCGGCTTCGCCGCCGACCCGGCGATCGCCAGCCTTGCCGTGGTGCTCGAAGGCGGGCACGGTGAGGTGTTCATGCAGGCTTTCCATTCCCAGCCGCTGCGGGAAGACGGGCCGTTCCGCTCGCTCGCTCCCGCCGCCGCCCTTGCCGCGATCGAGGGGCGCCCGGCCATTGGCAGCGGCGTCCGCCACCTGGCGCCGCTGGCCGAGGGGCCCGACCTGCGCGAGGCGCTGCCCGCCGCCGCCGACGTCCGGCTGCTCGCGGGGGGCTTCACCGCCCTGCCGGCCCGCCCCGTCTATGGCCGCGCGCCCGATGCCAAGACGCTCGCCGAGCGGGGCCTGGCATGAGCGGCACGATCAACCTGATCGAGCTGCGCGAAGGCGGGGCGCACGATCTCCACAGCGTCAACCGCATCATGCAGGAAGCATTCGACCCCCGGTTTGGCGAGGCCTGGACCAGCGCGCAGTGCCTCGGCATGCTCTCGCTCCCCGGCGTCTGGCTGGTGGTGGCCAGCGTCGACGGCCAGGATGCCGGCTTCTCCCTCGCCCGCGCCATTGCCGGCGAAGCCGAGTTGCTGCTCCTCGCCACGCACCCTGCCGCGCGCCGCCGCGGCGTTGCGGGAGCACTGCTTCGTGCGGTGATCGAAGAAGCCCGTGGCCGCGGTGTCGCGCGTCTTCATCTCGAGGTGCGTTCAGGAAACGATGCCGTCTGGCTCTACCGTCGCGAAGGCTTTGAAAAGGTCGGCGAGCGCAGGGACTATTATCGAGGACGTAGCGGGCAGTTGTTCGATGCCCATACCTATGCTCGGGATCTGGACTGAGACTTACGGATATCTGCAAATATGATCTTGCGTTTGATCCAAAATGGTCCGATAGGGTGATGCCGGGCGACGAGTGATAGTCGTCTTCGCCGGGTCGAAAGGAAAAAAATGGAAACGCAAGCCGAGATTGATGAAACGCTGGTCACCCTGACGGCAGATATTGTTGCGGCGCATGTCAGCAACAACAGTGTTGCGGTATCCGACCTTCCGACTCTCATCCAGAACGTGCATGGCGCGCTCTCGGGTCTTGGCCGCGCCGCCGCCGAGCCCGAAGTGAAGCAGGAGCCGGCCGTTTCCATTCGCGCCTCGGTGAAGCCCGACTATATCGTGTGCCTCGAGGACGGCAAGAAGCTCAAGATGCTGAAGCGTCACCTGATGACGCACTATCAGATGACGCCGGAGCAGTACCGCGCCAAGTGGAACCTGCCGGCCGACTATCCGATGGTCGCCCCCAATTATGCCGAGCAGCGCCGCAGCCTGGCGAAGAAGATCGGCCTGGGCACCAAGCGCCGCAAGCGCTGAGCCCCAGCCCGCCGAACAGGAAGGGCCGGTCCGGATCGCTCCGGGCCGGCCTTTCTCGTTGACCGCGCCTTTTCTCCGCCACAGTCTTCCAACTTCGGCGCACGCACGCTACATCGCGCCCATGGGCCGTAAGATCGATCTCGAAGCGCTCTGCCACGAGAAGGGGCTGCGCATCACCGAACAGCGCAAGGTGATTGCGCGCGTCCTCTCCGATGCGGAGGATCATCCCGACGTCGAAAAGGTCTATGAGCGCGCCTCGGCGATCGATCCGGGCATCTCCATCGCCACGGTCTATCGCACCGTGCGCCTGTTCGAGGAAGCGGGCATCCTCGACCGCCACGATTTCGGCGATGGCCGCGCCCGCTACGAGCCTTCGCCCGAAGCGCATCACGACCACCTGATCAACGTCGAGACGGGCGAAGTGATCGAGTTCGTCGATCCCGAGCTCGAGCAGTTGCAGAAGCAGATCGCCGAGCGACTGGGCTTCCGCCTGGTCGATCACCGCATGGAACTCTACGGCGTCGCGCTCGACCGCAAGAGCTGAGATGCCGGGCACCGGCGAGACCCGGGCCCAGCGCGCCGCGCGCCGGCGCGAGGACGCGATCCAGGGCCACGACACCCCGCTTACCCTGGCCGAGCAGTGCCGCATGTGGCGGCGCGTGGCGATGCTGGTGCTGGCGCTGCTGCTGCTCGTCCCGCTCCACTATCTCTTCCGCTTCGCCCGCCTGCCATCGCCCTGGCCGCGCTATTTCCTCTCCATCGCCGCCAGGATTTGCGGCGCGCGGATCAACCGCATCGGCACGCACCTGAAGCGCGACGTCTTCTACATCTCCAACCATCTGAGCTGGATCGACATATTGGCGCTGGGCGGCGCCAGCGGCACCGCCTTCATCGCCAAGGCGGAGATCCGGAGCTCGCCCATCGTCGGCTGGCTCGCCGGGCTCAACCGCACCGTCTATGTGAAGCGCGAGAACCGCCTGGGCGTCGCCGAGCAGATCAACGAGTTGCGCGACGCGCTGGCGGAGACCTGGGCGATCACGGTCTTCCCCGAGGGCACCACCACCGACGGCAAGTCGCTCCTTCCCTTCAAGACGCCGATGCTGCGCGTGCTCGAGCCGCCGCCCCCCGGGGTTATGGTGCAGCCGGTGATGCTCCATTATGGCGCGGCGGCGGACGACATCTGCTGGATCGGCCAGGAACGCGGGCTCAACAATGCGCGGCGCGTGCTCGGCCGCAAGGGCAGCTTCCGGCTCGACGTGCATTTCCTCGAGCCCTTCCATCCGCGCGACTTTCCCGGCCGCAAGGTGATCGCCGCGGAGAGCCGGCGGCGGATCGAGGAGGCGCTGGTCGCAGTGCTGGGCCAGCCGCTCCGCACCTTCCGCTTCGCCGAGGACCCGATCGGGTATCGGCCGAAGCCGGGGGGCTGAGGCACCCCTCCCTTTCGGCGAGGGACGTAAGTCGGTATAGCCCCGCCCGATGAACGCCCCCAAGAATCCCAGGACCTTCCAGGTCAAATCGTTCGGCTGCCAGATGAACGTCTATGACGGCGAACGCATGGCCGAGCTGATGGCCGCGCAGGGCATGACCGCCGCCGCCGAGGGCGAGGCCGCCGATCTCGTCGTGCTCAACACCTGCCACATCCGCGAAAAGGCGACCGAGAAAGTCTATTCGGACATCGGCCGCCTGCGGAAGGGCGCGCGCGCGGACGGGCGCGCGGAGCCGATGATCGCCATCGCCGGCTGCGTCGCCCAGGCCGAGGGCGAGGAGATCGTCCGCCGCGCCAAGGTCGATGTCGTCGTGGGCCCGCAGGCCTATCACAACCTGCCCGAGCTGGTGGCGAAGGCCGCCAGCGGCCAGTCGACCCTCGATACCGACATGCCGGCGCTCAGCAAGTTCGGCGCGCTGCCCCGGCGTCGCAAGGTCGGCCCCACGGCCTTCCTCACCGTGCAGGAAGGCTGCGACAAATTCTGCACCTATTGCGTCGTGCCCTATACGCGCGGCGCCGAGATCAGCCGGTCCTTCGCCGAACTGGTCGACGAGGCCAAGGCGCTCGTCGATGCCGGCGCGCGCGAGATCACGCTGCTCGGCCAGAACGTCAATGCCTGGGACGACGATGCCGGCACCGGGCTGCACGGCCTGATCCGCGCGCTCGATCGGATCGAGGGCCTGGAGCGCATCCGCTACACCACCAGCCACCCCAACGACATGCGCGAGGGCCTGATCCGTGCCCATGCCGAAGTGGCCAAGCTGATGCCGTTCCTCCATTTGCCGGTGCAGGCGGGAAGCGACCGCATCCTCAAGGCAATGAACCGCAGCCACACGCGCGATTCCTATCTGGAGATTCTCGAGCGCGTCCGCGTCGCGCGGCCCGACATCGCACTGTCGGGCGATTTCATCGTCGGCTTCCCGGGCGAGACCGACGCCGAGTTCGAGGAAACGCTGCGCCTGGTCGACGCAGTGGGCTATGCCCAATGCTTCAGCTTCAAGTACAGCCCGCGCCCGGGCACGCCCGCCGCAGAGATGACCGATCGGTTCGTTCCCGCCGAAGTGATGGACGAGCGCCTGCAGCGCCTCCAGGCCGCGCTCAACCGCGACCAGCTCGCCTTCAACCGCGCGACCGCCGGCAAGCGCTGCCCGGTGCTGATCGAGCGCCAGGGCAAGCTCCCCGGCCAGATGCTCGGCAAGTCGCCCTGGCTCCAGTCGGTCTATCTCGATACCGATGCCGGGATCGGCGACATGGTCGATGTCGAGATCGTCGCGGGCTTCGCCAATTCGCTGCAAGGAACCGAAATGGTCCGCGCGGCGGCCTAGGCCGCGTTCGGCGGCCATCGCTCCGCTGCCGGTGCCGCGATCTCGCGCGGCGAGAAGCCGAGATTCCGCGCCATCCCGATGCTCCGCGCAGCGTCCAGATCCTCCTCGGTGAAGATCCGACAGGGGCGGTTTCGGACCCTGGCCATGTGGCACGCATCGCACAGTCCATCGCTTCGTTGCTGCAACCGCCGCATTCCCCCTGTCCAAGTTGGAAATCCTCTGCCACTCTCCCCATATCGCATGCGCCAGGGAACCGCCCGCATCGTCTTCGCTTTGACACGCAGCGTCTCTACGCGCGTCGGGCAAGGGACGTCCGCGCGCATGCGTGGCACCGTCAACAGAGTCCATATCTCGCAGCCGCAAGGAGCCGCATGAGCCGCAAGCCTGTCCCCGCCCAGTCCGGTGAACGCAGCCGCGCCGAGGTGAATTTCGACAAGCCCCAACTCCTGCCGCAGCTCTTCGGCGAATTCGACAGCAACATCCTCGCCCTGGAAGAGCGGCTCGGCGTGTACATCCATGCTCGCGGCCAGCGCGTGCAGATCGAAGGATCTGCCGAGGCCGTCGCCCATGCCCGCGAAGTGCTGCAGGAACTGCACGCCCGCGTCATCCGCGGCGAGGAAGTCGATACCGGGCTGATCGACGCCGTGATCGCGATGTCGAGCGAGCCGACGCTCACCGGCATCATCAAGGCGGACAATGGCAACGCCCCGCCCCAGATCATGATCCGCACGCGCAAGAAGACGATCGTGCCCCGCTCGGTCGCGCAGACCCAGTATATGCGCGCGCTCGTCTCGAACGACATGATCTTCGCATTGGGCCCGGCGGGCACGGGCAAGACCTATCTCGCCGTGGCGCAGGCAGTCGCGCAACTGATCACCGGCAGCGTCCAGCGGCTGATCCTTTCCCGTCCCGCGGTGGAGGCCGGCGAGCGGCTGGGCTTCCTGCCCGGCGACATGAAGGAGAAGGTCGATCCCTATCTCCGCCCGATCTACGATGCGCTCTACGATTGCCTGCCCGCCGAGCAGGTGGAGCGGCGCATCGCCAGCGGCGAGATCGAGATCGCCCCGATCGCCTTCATGCGCGGCCGCACGCTGGCGGATGCGTTCGTCATCCTCGACGAGGCGCAGAACACCACGCCGGCGCAGATGAAGATGTTCCTCACCCGCTTCGGCCAGAACAGCCGGATGGTGATCTGCGGCGATCCCAACCAGGTCGACCTGCCCGGCGGCCCGCCCGCCTCGGGCCTGAACGACGCGACGCGACGGCTCGAGGGCGTGGAGGGCATCGCCTTCTCGCGCTTCTCGACGGCGGACGTGGTCCGCCACCCGATCGTCGGCCGCATCGTCGAGGCATATGAGGGACCGAATGCCTGATACTTTCCTGATCCTCCCCGTTCTGGGGGGGATCTAGATGCTTGACGTTGCCGCCCTGGTCGAATCGCCCTGGCCCGACGCGGACTGGGAAACGCTCGCCCTCCGCGCCGCCGAGACCGCGCTTCGCCAGACCCCCTTCCTCGAGTGGCTGGATCATGCCGCGACGATCGAAGTCGCGGTGCGCTTCACTTCGGACGAGGAAGTCCATGTCCTCAACCGCCAGTATCGGGGCAAGGACAAGCCGACCAACGTGCTCTCCTTCCCGATGGTCCAGCCGGACCTGATGGAAGCGGTCACCGAGAACAGCGACGATGGCGAGGTGCTGCTGGGCGATATCGTCCTGGCGCACGGCGTCTGCGCCGCCGAGGCGATGGAGCGCCGGGTTTCGGTCGAGGACCATGCAACGCACCTGATTGTCCACGGCCTGCTGCATTTGCTAGGCTATGACCATATGGACGATGCCGAAGCCGAGGCGATGGAGGAAATGGAGCGCGCCGCGCTTCGCGACCTCGGCCTGCACGACCCCTATCTGATACGCGAGGATTGAACACCGAACATGCCCGAGGGCCCTAGTAGCAACGGCAATGGAGACGGCCACGAAGGTGGCGGAATATGGCGCGGCATCCGCACCCTCCTGTTCGGTGACGACCAAGAAGAAACGCTGCGCGACCGCATCGAGGACGCAATCGACGAGCATGACGAGGGCGGCCGCGCCCCGGCGGGCGACCTGGCGCCGATCGAGCGCCAGATGCTGCGCAACCTGCTCCATTTCGGCGAGCGCGATGCCGGCGATGTCGGCGTGCCGCGCGCAGACATCATCGCGGTCGAGGAACGGACCAGCTTCGCCGATCTGGTGAAGCTGTTCGAGGAAGCCGGCCACAGCCGCCTTCCCGTCTATCGCGAAGAGCTCGATACCATCATCGGCATGGTCCATATCAAGGACGTGTTCAACATCCTGGCGAGCGGTGCGCCGCACCCCGCCAGCATTGCCGGCCTGATCCGCCAGCCGCTCTACGTGCCCCAGTCGATGGGCGCGCTCGACCTGCTCGCCCAGATGCGCGGGCGACGCACCCATCTCGCCATCGTGCTCGACGAATATTCGGGCACCGAGGGGCTGATCACGATCGAGGACCTGATCGAGGAGATCGTCGGCGAGATCGAGGACGAGCATGACGAGGCGCCCACCGCGCTGCTCGTGCCGATCGAAGGCGGCGGCTGGGACGCCGATGCCCGTGCCGAGCTCGAGGACGTCGCCGAGACGGTCGATCCGCGCCTGGGCGAAGTCGATGGCGATGTCGACACGCTGGGCGGCCTAGCCTTCGTGCTCGCCGGGCATGTGCCCGAGGCGGGCGAGTGCCTGGAGCATGACAGCGGCTGGAAGCTCGAGATCGTCGAGGCCGATCCCAAGCGCGTCACGCGGCTGAGGCTGCATCCGCCGGCGGAAAAGGCGCTGGCGGAGGAGTAGGCGGCCGCAACCGGGCGGAAAGCTCCCCTCCCTTTCAGGGAGGGGAACGGAGATGACGTCGCACCCGGGAACAGCATGCCGGGCCTTCCGCGCTTCCCCGCGCATGACAACAACATGTCGCAAAAATCACCCGGTCGATCACTGACGGCGATCTAATCCATTTCTGCGATCACTGCGCCCCGGCTAGCCTCTACGAGACTCAGGGAAGCGCTTGCTTCCCGAGCGACCAAGCAATCGAGAGGAATCGATCCCATGGACGCACCAACCACCGGCAGCCCGCTGAGCGACCCGTCGAAGGAGCCCCAGGCGCTGCGCACGTTGCTGGGCCGCACCAACCGCGATTGGTGGCCGGAGCAGCTGAGCCTGGAAATCCTCTCCCAGGGCGGCGTCTCGCCCAATCCCTATGGCGAGAGCTTCGACTATCGCGCCGCTTTCGACAGCCTCGACTATTTCGCGCTCAAGGCGGATCTCACTGCGCTGATGACGGACAGCCAGCCCTGGTGGCCGGCCGATTACGGGCATTACGGCCCCTTCTTCATCCGCATGGCCTGGCACTCGGCCGGCACCTATCGCACGGGGGACGGCCGCGGCGGCTCGTCCTCGGGCTCGCAGCGCTTCGCGCCGCTCAACAGCTGGCCGGACAATGGCAATCTCGACAAGGCCCGCCGGCTCCTGTGGCCGATCAAGCGGAAATATGGCGCGAAGATCAGCTGGGCGGATCTGTTCATCCTGGCCGGCAACGTCGCGATCGAATCGATGGGTGGCCCGACCTTCGGCTTCTCCGGCGGCCGGGAGGACATTTTCGAGCCCGAGCGCGACATCTATTGGGGCACCGAGGAGCAATGGGTCGGCCACCCCGAGAACAAGACCCGCATCGATGACGAGGCGGGCATGGCGCTCGAAGAGCCGCTCGCCGCGATCCAGATGGGCCTGATCTACGTCAACCCCGAGGGCCCGGGCGGCAAGCCCGACACCAAGGGTTCGGCGCGCGACCTGCGCCGCACCTTCGCCAACATGGCGATGAACGACGAGGAGACCGCGGCGCTCACCGCCGGCGGCCATACGTTCGGCAAGGCGCATGGCGCGGGCGATGCGAAGCATGTCGGCCGCGAGCCCGAGGCCGCGGGCATGGCCTCGATGGGCCTGGGCTGGATCTCGACGCACGAGACCGGGATGGGCGACCACACCATCACTTCGGGCATCGAAGGCGCCTGGACCCCGACGCCGACGAAATGGGACATGACCTATTTCGACATGCTGCTCGACCATGAATATGAGCTGGTGAAGAGCCCGGCGGGCGCCCAGCAGTGGCAGCCGGTCGGCAATCCCGAGGAGACCCTCGCGCCGGCGGCGCATACGCCGGGCAGGAAGGTCCCGACGATGATGACCACCGCCGACAAGGCGTTCAAGGACGATGGCGACTATCGCAAGATCCTGGAGAAGTTCCGCAGCGACCCGGCCTATTTCGCCGATGCCTTCGCCCGCGCCTGGTTCAAGCTGACGCACCGCGACATGGGCCCGAAGACCCGGTATCTCGGGCCGGAAGTGCCGCAGGAGGACCTGATCTGGCAGGATCCGATCCCGGCCGGCACCAAGCTCGGCGACGGCGATATCGCGACGCTCAAGGGCAAGATCGCCGCTTCGGGCCTCACCGTGCAGCAGCTGGTCAAGACTGCCTGGGCCTCGGCCTCGACCTATCGCGGGTCGGACCGGCGCGGCGGCGCCAATGGCGCACGCATCCGGCTGGCGCCGCAGAAGGACTGGGAAGCCAATGAGCCGGCCGAGCTCGCCAGGGTACTGAAGGTCTATGAGGGCATCCAGGCCGATTTCGGCGGCAAGGTGAGCATCGCCGACCTGATCGTGCTGGGCGGCAATCTCGGCGTCGAGCAGGCCGCGAAGGCGGCGGGCCATGACGTGACCGTGCCCTTCACCTCGGGCCGCGGCGACGCCACCGACGCGCAGACCGATGCCGAGAGCTTCGACGTGCTCCAGCCGCGCGCCGATGGCTTCCGCAACTATCTGGCGGTCCGCTTCAGCGTGCCCACCGAGGAGTTGCTGGTCGATCGCGCCCAGCTGCTCGGCCTGTCGGCGCCCGAGATGACCGTCCTGGTCGGCGGGCTGCGCGTGCTCGGCGCCAACCATGCCAAGGCGGGCAAGCACGGCCAGTTCACCGATCGCCTCGGCCAGCTCACCAACGACTTCTTCGTCAACATCCTCGACATGGGGACGGTGTGGAAGGAGATCGACGAGAGTGCCGACGAGGAATTCACCGGCACCGACCGCGCCACCGGCGCACGGAAATGGACGGCCTCGCGCACCGACCTGGTGTTCGGCTCCAACTCGCAGCTGCGCGCGATTTCGGAAGTCTATGCCGAGGCCGGCGGTGGCGACCGGTTCGTGCAGGACTTCGTCGCCGCCTGGGCCAAGGTGATGAACGCCGATCGCTTCGACCTGAAATGACCGACCAATTCCTCCCCGAGCCTCGCTCGGGGAGGATTTTAATTGGATTGGCTTCCCCCTTTCCCGCCCCTATCGTTCCGCCATGCTCAAGCGGATCCTCATCGTCCTGGCCATCCTCGCGGTGGCGCTCATCGGCCTCTTCATCTGGGCCACCCGGCCGGATGTCGCCAAGCTGCCCGAACAGGCCGTGACCGGCGTGATCCCGCAACTGGGCGAGGCCCGCTACCAGGACATCCCGACGATCCGCATCGCCAAGCCGGTGGGCTGGGCGAACGGCGCGAAGCCGGTGGCGCCCGCCGGGATCGAAGTCGCACCCTTCGCCGACAAGCTCGATCACCCGCGCTGGCTGTATCGCCTGCCCAATGGCGACGTGCTGGTCGCCGAAACCAACTCGCCCCCGCGCGAGGGCGGCGGCATCACCGGCTGGATCATGGGCATCCTGATGAACCGCGCCGGTGCCGGCGTGCCCTCGGCCAACCGCATCACGCTGCTGCGCGACACCAATGGCGACGGCGTTGCCGACCAGCGCTCGACCCTGCTCGAAGGCCTCAACTCGCCCAGCGGCATGGCCCTGGTCGGCGACTGGCTCTACGTCGCCAATACCGATGCGCTCGTCCGCTTCCCCTACAAGACGGGCGAGACCAGGATCACCGCCAAGCCGGAGAAGATCGTCGACCTGGCCGGCGGCGGCAATCACTGGGCGCGCAACATCCTCGCCTCGCCCGACGGCAAGCGCATCTATGTCGCGGTCGGATCTTCCTCGAACATCGCCGAGAACGGGCTCGACAAGGAAGGCGACATCTATGCCGCGGACACCCCCTTCCAGGTCGCGAAGCAGCTCGACGCGGCCCGGCGCACCCGCGCCGCGATCCTCGAAGTGGTGCCCGAGACCAAGTCGTCGCGCGTCTATGCCTGGGGCCTGCGCAATCCGAACGGCATGGCCTTCGAGCCGCATACCGGCAATCTGTGGACCGTGGTCAACGAGCGCGACATGCTCGGCTCGGACATGCCGCCCGACTATCTCACCCAGGTCGATTTCGGCGCCTTCTATGGCTGGCCGTGGAATTACTGGGGCGGCTATGTCGACAAGCGCGTGACGCCCGAGCGGCCGGACCTGCGCGAATATACCAAGCGCCCGGATTTCGCGCTGGGCGCGCATACCGCGCCGCTCGGTCTCGCCTTCGCCGCCGACGCCAAGCTCGGCGGCCCGTTCGTCAACGGCGCCTTCGTCGCGCTGCACGGCTCGTGGAACCGCGAGCCGCCCTCGGGCTACAAGCTCGTCTTCGTGCCGTTCGGCGACAATGGCTATCCGCGCAAGGACGCCAAGCCGGTCGACCTGCTCACCGGCTTCCTCGCCAAGGACGGCAAGACGGTGAACGGCCGCCCCGTGGGCGTGATCACCGATGCCGGCGGCGCGCTGCTGGTAGCGGACGATGTCGGCAACATGATCTGGCGCGTGAGCAGCAAGGCCGGCGCGCCGATCGCGGGCGCACCCGCACCCGCCTCGCCCAAATAGCGCGATCCGGTCTCCCCGGCCTTGTGCCGGGGTCCGCCGGAAGGCGGGGTGCCAGATCCGGAGGCTTGAGCGCAAGCAGCGCGGCATGGCGGCCCCCGGCACAAGGCCGGGAGGACGCCCCTCCTATGCTACGGCATCCCTCAAGCCGTCGGGATTTGCTGGCTGATGCAGTGGAAGCTGCCGCCGCCGGTCAGGATATGATCGGCGCGCTGGCCGATGATCGCCCGTCCGGGAAAGAGCCTGGCCAGCATGTCGACCGCCGCCTGGTCGTTCTCCTGCCCGTAGAGCGGGACCACCACCGCGGCATTGCCGATATAGAAGTTCATATAGCTCGCCGGAATGATCTCCTCATCCTCGTTGAGCACCCGGCCCGGCGAGGGGAAGCGCACCACTTCGACGCCGGCACGCTCGGCGCGCGCGGCGGCATCCTGGTAGATGCGCCAATTGGGGTCGTTCTCGGCGCCCTCGGGAACCAGCAGCCGGTTAGGGCCGATGAAGCGGGCGAGATTGTCGACATGGCCGTCGGTATGGTCGTTGAGCAGCCCGTCGCCCAGCCACAGCACCTGGGTATAGCCCAGGTCCTTGCGCAGCATTTCCTCGACATCGGCCTTGCTCAGCTGCGGGTTGCGATTGCGGTTGAGCAGGCATTGCTCGGTGGTGACGACGAGGCCGGTGCCGTCGCCGTCGATCGCGCCGCCCTCGAGGATCCAGCCATGGTCCTCGACGTGCATCCGGGCCCGCTCGGCCAGGCGATGGCCGATATCGTCATCGCCTTCGAGATCATATTTGCCGCCCCAGCCGTTGAACCGGAAGTCGTGCGCGGTGCCGTCGCCGCCGATGATCGCGGCGGTGTCGCGCAGCCAGATGTCGCCGAACGGCTCCACCACCACCTTGGCGGAATTCCCCGCCAAGGTACGGGCGGCCTTGGCGGATTCTTCGTTCGCGGCGACCAGGATCACCTGTTCGCCCTTGCCCTCGGCATGCACCGCCTTGGCAAAGGCGGCGACTTCCAGCCGGGCGGAGGCCAGGTCTTCGAGCCAGAGTTCGGGATGGCTGGGAAAGCCGATCCACACGGCGTGATGATGCGCCCATTCGGGCTTGGGGGGAGGCGGAATCGTCATCCCGCCCCCATAATCCCGTTCATTGCCCGGCGCGAGACTTGTCGCGGATCGCGCGGAATTCGGCGGTCGGATACCAGTTGGGCCAGGCGCTGCCGTCGGCGAGCTGGCGGCCGAGCCCGTAATAGACGTTGAGGTCGGAGACCGCGCCGCTCCAGTCCCAGTTGGGATCATATTCGTCCTGGGGCTTGTGATAGCGGTTCTGGGTATAGTCCTTGGCGGCCTTCTCGCCGGCTTCCTTGCCGCCGTTCACCAGATCGTCGCCGCTCTCGCCATAGAGCATCGGTACGCCCAGCTTGGCGAAGCTGAAATGGTCCGAGCGGTAATAGCCGCCGGCCTCGGGCCGTTCCTCGGGGACGATCACCCGGCCTTCGGCGGCGACGATGGGCTTCACCAGGTCCTCGAGCTCGGACTTGCCGGCGCCGACCAGCACGAAATCCCTAGTCTTCCCGATGACGTTGAGCGAATCCATATTCACTCCGCCCACCGTGCTGGCGAGCGGATAGACCGGGTTCTCGGCGTAGAACTTGCTGCCCAGCAGGCCCGATTCCTCGGCGGTGACGGCCAGGAAGACGATGCTGCGCCGGGCCGGGCCCGCCTTCGCATGAGCCTCCGCCAGCGCGACCAGCCCGCCGATGCCGGAGGCATTGTCGACAGCGCCGTTGCAGATGTCGTCCCCCTTCACCGCGTCGCAGCGGCCGAGATGGTCCCAATGGGCCGAGTAGAGCACCACGTCGCCGGGCTTGCCGGCGCCGGGCAGGATGCCGACCACATTCTTCGAAGCCTGGCGCCGGATCGAATTGTCCCAGCTGACGGAAGCCTTCACGCCGAGCGGCACGGCCTTGAAGCCCTGCTTCGTCGCAGCGGCGGCGAGGGCATCGAAATCCTTGCCCGCCGCGGCGAACAGCGCCTTGGCCTTGTCGAGCTGCATCCAGCCGATCGCCTGGCTCTGGTCCATGTGATCGCCGGGAGTGTCCTGCTCGAGCTGGGGGCCGGTCCAGGAGGACTGGACGACGCCCCAGGGATAGGAGGCCGGGAAGCTGTCATGGACGATGATCGCGGCGGTCGCGCCCTGGCGGGCGGCTTCCTCGAACTTGTAGGTCCATCGGCCATAATAGGTCATCGCCCGGCCCTCGAACAAACCCTTGGTATCGGGGGCCCGATAGTCGGGATCGTTGACCAGGATGACGACCGTCTTCCCCTTCACGTCCAGGCCGGCATAGTCGTTCCAGCCGCGCTCGGGAGCGTTGATGCCATAGCCGACGAACACCACGTCGCTGTCCTTGATCGCGACCTTGGGGACCACCCGGTACGTGGCGATCACCATGTCCTTGCGATAGTCGAGGCTGACCGGGGTCTTGCCGCCGGTGAAGACCAGCGGCTGGACGTTGCCGGCGGTGAGCTCGACCAGCGGCACGTCCTGGGTCCACTTGCCCTTGTTGCCCGGCTTCAATCCGGCCCTTTCGAAACGCTGGACGATATAGGCGATCGTCTTGTCCTCCGCCGGGGTGGTCGGCGCGCGCCCCTCATAGGCATCGGAGGACAATTCCTTCGTCACCTCCTTCATCGTCTCGACCGGGATGGTCTGGGCATTGGCCGCGGTGCCCGCGAGCAGCAGGGCGGCGGTGAGCAGGTGACGCATGGGATCCCCTTTGCGGAATGGTATCGCGCGAATGTTGGCAAGGGTTGCGCGGGATCGCAATGCGCAGCGCCATGGTGGCGATACCATGAAACATCGTCACGGCAGGGAATCGCGGTGACGAAGGAAAGCGGGGCGCCCTAGCGGCACACCACATAGATCGGGTTGCCGACCAGCAGGAGCTTGCCGCCCTCCGTCGTCACATTGACTGCGACCCAGCCACAGGCGGCCTTGCGATCGAGCCGGAAGGCAACCGCCGGCCCGACCGGCAGCGACTGCACTTCGGCGCCATTGGCGACCAGCACCGCCTTGCCCGCCGCGACGCCGGCGATCGTCGCGGTGACATCGATCCTCGCGCCGGCGGCGATCGTCTCGCCCATCGCCGCGCGGCTGCGGCCCGAAACGGCCGTCACGTCGAGCATCCGGTCGCGCGTACCCTCGACGTCGATGAAGACGCGGCCGGCACGGATGCCCGCCAGGATCGCCGGCGTGGAGAGTTCGGCGGCATGGACCACGGTGGTCGGGCGGCCGATCGGGGCACGGCCGGCCTGCGCATCGGGATCGTGATTGTCGCTGCCGCCGATGCCGGTGAGGCGATTGCCCGCATTCAACCGCTTGTACCAGAAGCCGATGCCCGAGAGCGGCGTGTCGACCGTATTGGCGTTGATCGCCTCGACCGCGGCGATGCCGGCCCAGTCGGTATCCGGCCAGATCCAGCCGCAGCCCATACAGGCCTCGCCCGAGGGCAGCGCCGGATGGTTGATCGAAAGGATCGCCCCGGCCTCCTCCACTGCCTTCTCCATCGCGGCGACATTGAGGGCGCCCGGCGTGCCGATGCGGAAATCGACCCAGCGATCGAGGCCGATCGCATTGGCATGGCCGCCAAAGGTGGTGATCTCGGTCCCGGGGATCAGCAGGATGTCGTCATAATAGGGCTGGAGCTCGCGCAGCCCTGCGAAATGCGCGACGGTGTTGTGATCGGTGACCGCGACGAAATCGAGGCCGGCACGCGCGGCGGCGTCGACGGTGCGGAAGAGCGGGCACGGCACCTTCCTGCCCGCCTTGCTGGTGCAGCTGCCGTCCGAATGGGCATCGTGCATGTGGAGATCGCCGCGGAACCAGCCGGGCCCGGTCCGGACCGGGCCGTCGGCAATCGCGGCGCTGGCGTTGCGGACGGCACCGCGATCGAGGAAGACCTCGACCCGATAGGGGCTGCGCGCATCCTTGCGGGCATTGGGCACGCCGAGCTGGACGTGCCAGCGGCCCGCGGGCAGCGCGCCGGGGAGATAGCCGGGCGAGGCGTCGCTGGCCGCGATGGTGAAACGGTTGCGCGTGCCGCCGCTCCAGCCGCGGAAGCGCTCGGGATCGAACAGGCCGAGATCGACGACCGTCCGGTTCGCCTTGTCATAGCTGAGGCGCACGGTGATGCGCCGGGCCCCGTCGGGCACGTCGAAGGGGATCTGCTTGTAGGTCTCGTGATCCGCGCCGGTGATCTCGCCGGTCATCACCTGGTCCGCCTGCTGCGCATATGCGGGCGCGTGGACGAGGAGGAGGCAGAGCGCGATCAGCAAGCGGAGCATGGGGCAATCCCTTGGAGGAGGACCGTCAGGGGGATCAGGAACGGAGAGATTGGGCGGGAAATGGGGGAAGAGGAAGATACGCCTCCCCTTCCCCCGGCACTCAGAACGAGAAGTCGACCGCGAAGCGGATGTTGCGGCCCACGATCGGGCGGCCGATGAACAGCAGGTCGTTGGCCTGGCCGCTGGTCAGCTCGCCCGCGCGCGGATTGCCTTCGGTAAGGCCGATCGTGTTGGTGAGGTTGTCGCCATAGGCCCAGAGGCGGATGTTCTTGGTCAGGCCCAGGCTGACGCTGGCATTGATCACCGTATAGGCCGGCAGCTTCGAGGTGTTCGCCGCATCGGCATAGCGGTCGCCATAATGCTCGACGTCCATCTGCGCACGCAGGCGCCCGTCGAACAGCGTCACCGCCGGCGTGGCCCGCAGCGAGAGCTTGGGCACGCGCAGCAGCTGGTTGCCCGAATAGTCGCGCGCGACCAGGCCGCCCGACGTGTTCTCGTTGTAGCGCAGGTTGCGGAAGGTCGGCTCCTGGATGGTCGCCTGGACGGTGAAGTCGAACCACTTGACCGGGCGCAGCGTCGCCTCGAGCTCGACGCCATAGGCACGCGTGTCGGTATAGACCGTCTGCTGGATGACGCCGGTGGCCGGCGGCGGCGCGAAGACGAAATTGCCGATCGAATAGGAGTCGTAGTCGGTCAGGAAGCCGGTGGCATAGATGCTGATCAGCGGAGTGGAGAGCTTGAGCCCGCCTTCCCACATGTTGATGCCCTGGATCACCGGCGTCGCGGTGGCGCTGGTGATGAAGCTGCCGACGCTCGGCATGCGGAAGGCGTGCGTGTAGCGCGCGAACACGCCGCCGACCCTGGCGAACTGCCAGTCGATGCCGGCGGTGTAGCCGATATCGTCGAACTTGCGATCGAAGTTGGTGAACACGCCGTTGCCGGTCAGCACCGTGTCGTCCGCCAGCGTGGTGGGATCGCCCAGATTGACCGTCTTCTGGCCTTCCTGCGCGCCGTTGGCCTTCATCTGCTCCCAGCGGATACCGCCGTCGAAGCGCAGCGTCGGCGTGATCTGCCACTCGTCCGACGCGTAGAGCGCGATCGTCGTCTGGCTGCCGGTGCCGTTGGCGAATTCCGAGCCGTAGCGGGCGACGCCATTCCTGGTCAGCGCGCCGACGACCGTGCCCGCGGCGTTGACCGCGACCACGTCGAGCAGGCGCGAATTGTTCGACACGTCCTGCACGGTCGAGGCCGAGTAGCGGCTGAAGGTCTCGTCGATGTTCGCATAATAGAAACCGAACGCGAAATCATGCGTGCCCGCGGCTTCGAACTTGTGGGCGATGCGGAAGTCGTTGAGGAACTCGCGCTCCCAGACGGTCACCGGACGGGCGGCGTTGATGAAGATGTCGCCATTGCCGTTCTGGTTGGCGACGTTGAACGCCTGGCCGTTGTCGGCATAGCGGATCTGCACGTCGGTCGCGCCCGGGAAGGCGCCGAGCAGCGCCGCGCGGTTCGCCGCGAGGAAGGCCGCCGCGGTGTTGACCGAAGTCGGGTAGACCCCGTTGCGGACCGTGTAGCTGTCGCGATAGCGCATGCCGTTGGTGAGCTTCCAGCCCGGCGCGAACTCGTAATCGGTGAGGATCGAGCCCTGGTCGAGGCGGATGTCGGTGCCCTTGGTGTTGTCGAAATTGACGATGCCGGTGGCGCTGCGCAGCGAGAGCTTGGCCGAGGCGGGGCTGGCGGTGGTGCCGTAATGCGGATCGAAGCCCGGCAGGCCGACGATCTTGCCCTTGCCGTCCTTGGTCAGCGGGATGCCGGTGTAGAAGATCGCGTTGTCGTCGAGATGCTTGTAGCTGAAGGTCAGCGAGCCGCCGTCGAATTCCTTGACGAGGTCGGCGCGGACCTGGCCGCCCTTGTTGCCGGTGAAGCCGGGATCGCGGACGCCCTGCTCGCTGCGATAGAAGCCGCCGACGCCGAGCTTGAGGCCGTCGGCCAGCGGCGCGCCGATCCAGCCGTCGAAACGGTAGAGCTCGGCAGTGGGGCCATAGAGGACGCGGGCGTTGCCGGTGATCGAATCGCCGGCGCGGCGGGTGATGTAGTTGACCACGCCGCCCGGGGCGTTCGAATAGAAGACCGACGACGGGCCGCCGCGGACGACTTCGATCCGGTCGATCGATTCGTCGAGACGGAAGGCCTGGTCGGCGTTCAGATAGCCGAGCGCGGGATCGTGCTGCACGGGCAGGCCGTCCTCGAGCAGGTTGATCGAACCGAAGCCGTCGACCGGAATGCCGCGCGCGCGGACATTGCCCGAGCCTTCGCCGCCCGAGGCCTCGACCCAGAAACCGGGGACCGACTTCAACGTCTCGGTCACGCTCGACGGCGCGCGCGAGCGGATCATGTCGTTCGACAGGGTGGTGACGGCGTAGCTGGTGTCGAGCTTGGTGCGCTCGCCGGCGCCGGCGCGGCCGGTGACGACGATCTCCTCGTCGGGCGTGGCGGCGCCGGTGGCCGGGCTGGCGGCTTCCTGTGCCTGGGCGAGCGCCGGAACGCTCGCCGTCAACAGGAGGGCGGTGAAGCTGGTGCGCGTCAGCATATGGCTGATCTGCATTGGTAATCCCCTTTCGCATGGACAGCGCAGGCTGCTGCCGGGGCGCGCTAGGCGCCTGCTGTTGCGATTGGACGGCTTGGAGAAGACACCGAAATGAAGCTATTTGTTCGGAAAAATGACAGCGATTTCCGATGTGCATGGGGCCAGTCGCGAGAGGCATGGGGCAGAGCCCATGCCGCGGACTATGCAGCACCAGGGATCGGGTGGATTGCCAAAGTGCGCGCGCCGGCTAGGCTGCCGTCCGAAAAAGGGGGGGATTCATGAAATATTTCGTTCGCGCGGCGCTGCTCGCCGCCTCGGCCGTGCCCGCGCTCGCTTCGGCGCAGAGCGAGGATGCGCGCAATTTCGGCGCGCGCGAGTTCGTGCAGCAGATCAGCCTGTCGCCCGACGGCACCCAGGTGGCGATGATCCAGCCGATGCCCGGGCACGGCGCGGGGCTGGTGGTCGCCAATGTGCAGACCGGCGCGAGCAAGGTGGTGCTTACCGCGAGCGGCGAGCCCGATCAGCTCACCAGCTGCCGCTGGGCCAGTTCGACGCGGATCGTGTGCAACATCTACATCATCGAGCAGCTCGACCAGAAGCTCGCCTTCACCCGGATGGTCTCGCTCAACGCCGATGGATCGGACCTCAAGCTGCTGAGCAAGCGGGGCAGCGCGACCGCGCTCGACATCGTCCAGTCGGGTGGGGACATCATCGACTGGGGCCCGGACGGATCGAACGGATCGGTGCTGATGACGAGCATGTCCGTCCCCGAATATTCCACCGGCACCCACCTCGCCAACACGCGCGAGGGGATGGGGGTGGAGCTGGTCGACGCGACGACGCTCAAGCGCAGGAGCGTCGAGCTGCCGCGGGGCGGCGCCAGCGAGTATATCAGCGACGGGCACGGCAATGTCCGCGTCCTGGGCGTGGCGGAGACTCGCGGCACGGGGATGAGCACCGGCCGCTACACCTATAGCTATCGCACGTCCGACAGCCGCGAATGGAAGAAGCTGGGCGAACTCGTCGCCGACGGTGTCGGCGGCTATGCCGGCTTCAACCCCTATGCCGTCGATCGCGACGCCAACATCGTCTACGGCTTCGACGGCAAGGACGGGCGGATGGCGCTCTACAGCATCGCGCTGGACGGCAACCTCACCCGCAAGCTGGTGTTCGCGCATCCCCAGGTCGATGTCGACGGGCTGATCCGCATCGGCCGGCAGCGGCGCGTGGTCGGCGTGAGCTACGCCACCGACAAGCGCAACACCGAATTCTTCGACCCCGAGCTGCAGAAGCTGCGCACCGCGCTCGGCAAGGCGCTGCCCGGCAAGCCGTTGGTGACGTTCGTCGACGCGACCGCGGACGAGAAGAAGCTGCTGCTGTTCGCCGGCGGCGACACCGATCCGGGCACCTATTATCTCTACGACAAGACCAGCCGGCAGCTCGCCGAAGTGATGCCGTTGCGGCCGGGGCTGGCCAAGACCAGCCTGTCGCCGATGCGGGCGGTGACCTTCCCGGCGGCGGACGGCACCGCGATCCCGGGCTATCTCACCCTGCCGCCGGGCAGCGACGGCAAGAACCTGCCCGCGATCGTGATGCCGCATGGCGGGCCGGGCTCGCGCGACGAATGGGGCTTCGACTGGCTGGCGCAATTCTACGCGGCGCGCGGCTTTGCGGTGCTCCAGCCCAATTTCCGCGGATCGACCGGCTATGGCGACGCCTGGTTCCAGAAGAACGGTTTCCAGTCGTGGCGCACCGCGATCGGCGACGTCAACGATGGCGGACGCTGGCTGGTCGCCCAGGGCATCGCCGCGCCGGACAAGCTCGCGATCGTCGGCTGGTCCTATGGCGGCTATGCCGCACTGCAGAGCCCGGCCCTCGACCCCGACCTGTTCAAGGCGATCGTGGCGATCGCGCCGGTGACGGACCTGGAGGCGCTGCGAAAGGAAGCCCTGGGCTTCACCAACTACGACATGGTCAGCAAGTTCATCGGCTCGGGGCCGCATGTGAAGGAAGGCTCGCCGGCCCAGAACCCCCAGAAGATCAAGGCCCCGGTGCTGATGTTCCATGGCGACCAGGACCTGAATGTCGGGATCGGCGAATCGCGACTGATGGCATCGAAGCTGCGCGGCGCAGGCAAGTCGGTCGAGCTGGTCGAGTTCAAGGGCCTCGACCATCAGCTCGACGACGATCGCGCCCGCACCCAGATGCTCGACAAGAGCGACGGGTTCCTGCGCACGGCGCTGAAGCTTCCCGCCAGGCCCTGAGGCCGGGAAGCCCTACGCGCCGAACCGGCCCGCCGGCGCACGCCAGGCGGGGCTGGCGACCTGGACGTCGCCGTCGAAGCGCATGCCCCCATGCGGCGCGAGTTCCCGTTCCGCGAGCGCGATGACGGCATCGGCCGTGCCCGACGCGAACAGGGCACGAAAGGCGTGGTCGAACCGCCCTGCAAGCGCGCCGTCGATCCGGGCGAGCGCGCGCGGCACCCATTTGCCCGTCGCGTTCCACTGGCCGCGCCCGCGCAGGGCCAGCTCGGCCAGCAGGGGATAGAGCAGGACGCCGATCGCCAGAGGCTCCGCCTCGCCACGGGCGCCCCGCAAGTCCTGCACGGCGTCGGTGATCGCATAGCGCAGCGCATCAAGCTGCGCGGGCGGCATGGGCGGCGGCCCCTTGGCGAGGATCCCCGCCACCGCCTCCTTCAGCCGCGCCGCCCGCTGCGGCGCGCGGCCGATCGCCGTCGCTTCGGCGATCAGGGCGAGAAGGCTGGGCCGGCCGCGCGTCGCGGCGACGTCGATCGCCCAGGCCAGCGTCTCGTCGTCATGGACGAACGCCTCCACCGGCACGCCCCCGGCGACGAAGGATTCGCGCCGCGAGGCTTCGACCCGGTCGTGGAGCACGATCAGATCCAGATCGGAATGCGCCGTGCCCTCCCCGCGCATCAGCGACCCCGCGACGAGCGCGAAGACGGCATCCGGATAGCGCGACGCCACTATGGCGCGCGCGGCCGCCAGCACCTCGGCTGGCGTGGACAGGGTCGGATCGATCATGCGGCATCTGTGCCGGAACCATGACGGCCGGACCAGACCGGACATCCGCCATAGCGGTTCGATCCCCGCAACGAAAAAGGGCGGCCCCGCAGGACCGCCCTCCTTTCTCTCCGGATCGGCACCGCGGCAAAGCCGCGTCGTCGGTCGGCGCTCTTGGCGCCGCCGGCCGAGCCGCTGAGCATGGCCGGCTCCGGCTTGCGCCGGAGCATGGCATCAGCGGCTGTAGAACTCGACGACCAGGTTCGGTTCCATCTTCACCGGGTACGGCACCTCGTCGAGGGTCGGCACGCGGGTGAAGGTGATCTTCGAGGCGCCGTCCGGCGACACATAGTCGGGGATGTCGCGCTCGGCGAGGCTCTGCGCCTCCATCACCAGCGCCATTTCCTGCGCCTTGGCGCGCAGCGACACGGTCTGACCCGGCTTGATGCGGCGCGAACCGATGTTGCACTTCTCGCCATCGACCAGGACGTGGCCGTGATTGACCAGCTGGCGCGCCGCAAAGATCGTCGGCGCGAACTTGGCGCGATAGACGATCATGTCGAGACGCTGCTCGAGCAGGCCGATGAGGTTCTGCGACGTATCGCCCTTCATCTTCGACGCGTCCTCATAGGCGCGCTTGAACTGCTTCTCGGTGACGTCGCCGTAATAGCCCTTGAGCTTCTGCTTGGCGCGCAGCTGGATGCCGAAGTCCGACATCTTGCCCTTGCGGCGCTGGCCGTGCTGGCCCGGGCCGTATTCGCGCTTGTTCACCGGGGACTTGGGACGGCCCCAGATGTTCTCGCCCATGCGGCGGTCGAGCTTGTACTTTGCGCTGGAACGCTTCGACATTCGTAAATCCTTGCAATCGCTAACAACGGTTTTCCCGGTATCCGCCTGCCGATCTCCCGAAGGAGGACAGGGCCACCGCTTCACCGGGGTGCGGGGCCATTGCGAAGGCGCGCGGTTAGCGGCGCGGCGCGGCCGAGTCAAGCTGGACAGCGGCGCGCCACCCGGCCAAGGAGCCGCCATGCAAGACACGATCGATCCCGAAGCCTGCACGACCATGATCGAGGTGCGTGCCGGCGTCGACGCGGTGGACGCGGCGCTGGTCCAGCTCCTCAAGCGCCGTTTCGGCTATATGGACGCCGCCGCGCGCATCAAGCCCGAGCGCAGCCATGTCCGCGACGAGGCGCGCAAGGCGCAGGTGATCGCCAATGCCCGCGCGCATGCCCGCGCCGCCGGCATTCCTGACGCGCCGATCGGCGAGATCTGGGACAGGCTGGTCGAAGCCTCGATCGCCCATGAGCTCGAGGCGTTCGACCGGCGCTGACGTGAAATGTGAGTGCGGGCATCCGCGCGGCGGCCGACGCCACCGGCGCGCGGAAATCCGCTCAGTCGTTGCTGCGCGTGGCGCCGATGCCGCCGGTGCGCCCGCCCATGTCGCGGTCCAGCTTCTCGCGGGCGTTGGTCGAACGGTCGCTCATCGCGTCCCATTCGGCCTTGGTGCGGCATTCGCGCTTGCCCATGATCGAGCCGGTCGAGATGAGCGCCCGGCAGATCTTCTTCTCGGCCTTGGGCTTCTTGTCGGCTCCGCCATCGGCATCCTGATGGGCAAGTGCCGGGGTAGCGAGAGCGAGCAACGCAAGCACGGGTACGAAACGCATCAAAAATCCCTCCCCACTCGAAAGATTCGTGCAATCTAGCGGGATTTCACAGCTGCGAAAAGCGGAAGTGTATTGCAGAGCTGTATCAGCTGCCGCGATGCCGCTTCTTCCCTTCGAGCGCCGAGAGCACGCCGCGAAGCGTGCGCAGTTCCTGGCTCGACCAGGCCGGTTTGGTGAGCAGGGTGCGCAAGGTCCGCTTGGTCGACGGCACGCGATCGGGCGGGAAATAATAGCCCGATTCCTCGAGCATCGCATCGAGCTGGCCGATCATGCCGTCGAGCTCGTCCTGCGGCGCGGGGGGATCGAGCACCTCCTGGGTCGGCTGGGCGAGGCGCACGCCCTTCGACCATTCATAGGCGACCAGGATCACCGCCTGGGCAAGGTTGAGCGAGCCGAATTCCGGATTGATCGGCACGGTGACGATGGTGCGGGCGACGGCCACGTCGTCCGTCTCCAGGCCCGAGCGCTCGGGGCCGAACAGGATCGCCGAACGCCCTTCCTCGCGGTGGATCTCGCCGGCAGCTTCCTCGGGAGTGACGACCGGCTTGGAGACTCCGCGCTTGCGCACCGTGGTGGCATAGACGTGCGCGCAATCCGCCACCGCGTCGGCGACGGTCTCGAACACCTCGGCCCGTTCCAGGACGATGTCCGCGCCGCTGGCGGCGGGGCCGGCGCTCGGATTGGGCCAGCCGTCGCGCGGAGCGACGAGGCGCAGGTCGACCAGCCCGAAATTGAGCATCGCGCGCGCTGCCTTGCCGATATTCTCGCCCAGCTGCGGGCGGACGAGGACGATGACGGGGGGCTGGCTCAACTCTTCCCCACCTCGCTCACATTGCCGGCGAATTCCTCGAAGTCCTTCGCCTCGCGGAAGTCCTTATAGACGCTGGCGAAGCGGATATAGGCCACCGAATCCAGGCCCTTGAGACCTTCCATCACCAGCTCGCCGATCTTCTGCGAGGGGATTTCGGTGTCGCCGGCCGTCTCGAGCTGGCGCTGGATGCCGGAGACCAGCTTCTCGATCTGCATTGCGTTGACCGGCCGCTTGCGGGTGGCGACCGAGATCGAGCGGACCAGCTTGTCGCGGTCGAACGGCTCGCGCTTGTCCTCGCTCTTGAGCACGGTCAGCTCGCGCAGCTGGATGCGTTCGAACGTGGTGAAGCGCGCGGCACAGGCCTCGCACTGGCGCCGGCGGCGGATCGCCGCCCCGTCTTCGGTGGGGCGGCTGTCCTTTACCTGGCTGTCTTCATGTCCGCAGAAGGGGCAGCGCATCTATTGCTCCTGACGGAGAAGCGGAGCCAGCCCGCTCCCCCACCCGGCCACCCATAGAATACCCTGCCGGTGGGTGGCCGGGTGGGGGAGCGGGCTGGCGCCGAACGCGCGGAAGCGCATCAAATCAAAGCTCCGGATAGATGGGGAAGCGCTCGCACAGCGCGCGGACGCGCTCGCGGACATTGTGCTCGACCTGGGCGTCGCCCTGCTCGCCATTCTTCTTCAGCCCGTCGAGCACGTCGGCGACCATGTTGCCGATCTCGCGGAACTCGGCGGGTCCGAAGCCGCGGGTGGTGCCCGCCGGCGAGCCGACGCGGATGCCGCTGGTCTTGACCGGGGGCAGCGGATCGTTGGGGATGCCGTTCTTGTTGCAGGTGATCGCCGCGCGCTCCAGCGCCTCGTCGGCGTCCTTGCCGGTGACGCCCAGCGGGGTGAGGTCGATCAGCGCCAGATGCGTGTCGGTACCGCCCGAGACCACCGCCGCGCCGCGCTCCTTGAGCGTCGCCGCCAGGATCTTGGCGTTCTCGACGATCGCCGCCGCATAGCTCTTGAACTCGGGCTGGAGCGCCTCGCCGAACGCGACTGCCTTGGCGGCGATGACGTGCATCAGCGGGCCGCCCTGCAGGCCCGGGAACACCGCCGAGTTGATCTTCTTGGCGATCGCCTCGTCATTGGTGAACACGGCGCCGCCGCGCGGGCCGCGCAGCGTCTTGTGGGTGGTGGTGGTGACGACATGGGCGTGGCCGAAGGGCGTCGGGTGCACGCCGCCGGCGACCAGGCCGGCGAAGTGCGCCATGTCGACCATGAAGATCGCGTCCACTTCATCGGCGATCGCGCGGAAACGCGCGAAGTCGATATGGCGCGGATAGGCCGAGCCGCCGGTGATGATCAGCTTGGGGCGCGTCTCGCGAGCGATCCGGGCAACCTCGTCATAGTCGATCAGGTGCGTGTCCGGGGTGACGCCGTACTGGACCGCGTTGAACCACTTGCCCGACATCGCCGCGCGGGCGCCATGCGTCAGATGGCCGCCCGAATCGAGGCTGAGGCCCATGATCGTGTCGCCAGGCTTGACCATGGCGAGCATGACCGCGCCATTGGCCTGCGCGCCCGAGTGCGGCTGGACATTGGCATATTCGCAGCCGAACAGCTGCTTGGCGCGATCGATCGCCAGCTGCTCGACTTCGTCCGACGGGTGGCAGCCCTGATAATAGCGCTTGCCGGGATAGCCCTCGGCATATTTGTTGGTGAAGACCGAGCCCTGCGCTTCCAGCACCGCCTTGGAGACGATGTTCTCCGACGCGATCAGCTCGATCTGATATTGCTCGCGCTTCAGCTCATGCTGCACGCCGGCGAAGACCGCGGGATCCGCCTCGGCGAGCGAGCGGGTGAAATAGCCATCGGGCTGGGCGCCCAGGTTCACGGGGTTGGTGCTCATGCAGGGGTCCCTTCAGGATGGCTGAGCTTGTCGACCCGACGCTGGTGGCGTTCGCCGAGAAACTCGGTTGCGAGGAAAGTGGTGATGCACGCCTTGGCCATCTCGATCCCGACGAGACGGGCACCCAGCGCGACGACGTTCGCATCGTTGTGCTGGCGGGCGAGGCTGGCCGAGAGCGGCTCGGAGACGAGCGCGCAACGGGCGGCGGGATTGCGATTCACCGCGATCGAGATGCCGATGCCCGAGCCGCACAGCGCGACGCCGCGTGCCGCGCGGCCGTCCTCGATCGCCTTGGCCAGGCGATAGCCATAGTCGGGATAGTCGACGCTCTCCGGTCCGCTGGTGCCGAGATCGAGCACTTCATGCCCTTCGTTACGCAACCATTCGACGAGTTCTGCCTTCATGGCGTAGGCGGCATGATCCGAGGCGATAGCGATGCTGTGCGACATGCGCGCTCCCCTACGCCGCAAGGAACCTGCTGGCTAGACCGACTATTCGGAGAGAGACATGCGCAAGACGATTTTCACCCTGCTTCCGGTGCTGGCCCTGGGCCTCGCAGCCTGTTCGCCCGGTGCCGAGAGCAATTTGTCCAACTCGCTCGACCGCACCGGCGACTCGCTGGCGAACAGCATGAACGACATGGGCAACACGCTGGGCAACGCCGCCGACGATGCCGGCGCCGCGATCGGCAACACGGCCGACGATATCGGCAACCGTGCCGAGCATGTCGGCAACGCGATCGACGAGGCGACGCGCTGATGCGGCCGCTCCTGATCCTCGCGCCCGCGCTGGCGCTCGCCGCGTGCAACGCCGCCGACAAGGCCGGCGATGCCACCGCCAATGCCACCGAGACCGCCGGCAATGCCGCGGTGGCGGTGGGCGGCTCCATAGCCAATGCCGTCGCCGAGGGCGCCGCCGATCTGAAGAGGGAAGTCTCCGGCAAGCCGGTGGCGCATGACGGCTGGGTCGGCCGCTGGAAGGGCGTCGAGGGCACCTATCTGGTCGTCGCCAAGGGCAAGGACGCCGGCACCTACAAGCTCGAGATGCAATATACGCTCGACGACAAGGGGAGCTTCGAGGGCAGGGGCACGCGCGACGGCATTGCCTTCGAGCGGCCGGACGGAAAGCAGGTGCTGCGCGCCAGCGACGGCGATGCGACCGGCCTGAAGTATCTGACGGGCAAGAAGGACTGCCTGACCGTGAAGTCCGGCGAAGGCTATTGCCGGGATTAGGCCTTTCCCCGACCGTCGCCCCGGCACGAGGCCGGGGTGACGGTCAGCGCGTCGCCCGCAACCATCCCCGCGCCCGCGCCGCCGCCGCATAGGTGGCGCTGACCGGCACGCTGCCGCCGCCGGCGAGGAGCAGGCGCCATTTGCGGCCGTCGCGTTCCGCGCCTTCCACCGCATCCGCCGCCGCCCACGCGCCGCGATGGACCTGGAGACCGTCGAGGCCGGCGACTTCTTCCAGCGCGTCGCCGAAACGATAATGGATCAGCGCGCTCCCGCCGTCGCGGCGGTGGATGCGGCAATAATGATCCTCGGCCTCGATCGCCGCGAGGTCGCCGGCGGGGACCCGGGCGCGGGCGAGCAGGCCGGTATCGGCGCGTACCGGGCGCATCCGGCGCAGCATCAGCCAGGCGACAGCCCAGCAGACCGCGAAGATCCCCGTGCTGATCGCCGCCGCGCCCAGCCATACCTCCACCGGCACGGCCTGCATCTCGACGCCGACGGCACGGCCGCACAGCCAGATCTCGAACGGCAGGGGCAGGTTGAGCGGGATCGTGCCGAAGAGCGAGACGCGCGGCCAGTCGCCCGGCTTGCGCACGCCCCAGGCAAACAGCGCCTGCCATTTGAGCGCGTTCCACCCCATCAGCAGCAGCCAGAAGGCGATGCGCGTGCCGAGCGGCAATGCGCCGGTGCCGAACCCGCCGGTGACCACCATCAGCGCGGCCGCGGCCAGGCAGGCGATCCACAGCAAGGGAAAACCGGGCACCGGCGCCCGGGGCAGCGCGCGTTTCGCGAAGCCGGGCGCGCGCTTCGCGAAGCCGCGCTTGCCGGCGAGGCGGGCGACGGGGCCAGTGCGGAGCGATCGGGCGGCGGGCATGGCGGAGAGGCTGCCATGCGCGGCCCGGGATCACAACGGGAGACCCCATGCTTCGCCCCATGTTCCCCCTCGCCTTCACGCTCGCCGCGCTCGCCCTGCCCGCCGCGGCGCACGCCCAGGCCGCCGACACCGCCGCAATGGCCGCGCAGGCCGAAGCGATGCACAAGCTCGACTGGATGCACGGCAAATGGCGCGGCGAGGCGCGGATGCAGATGCCGGGCGGCAAGGAACTGGTGGTGACGCATACCGAGCGCGTCGGCACGCTGCTCGGCGGCACGATCACGCTGATCGAAGGCAAGTCGTTCGGCGCGGACGGCAAGGTGCCGTTCAATGCCTTCGCCGTCGTCTCCTACGATCCCGCCGCGAAGGCCTTCACCATGGCGAGCCACACGGGCGGCCGATCGGGCAGCTTCCCGCTGATCGCGGCCGAGCGGGGCTATGCCTGGGAAGTGCCGGCCGGGCCCGCCGCCCGCGTGCGGTACAAGGCCAGCTTCGACGGCACCACCTGGACCGAGACCGGCGACTTCGTCGCCGACGGCCAGCCGCCCCGCCCCTTCTTCAGGATGACCCTGAAACGCGTCGGCGATACCGACTGGCCGATGGCCGGGAGCATGACACGGGATTGATTTTACAGCACTCCTGACCCAAGGGTGACGCCGGTTCGTCACAAAGGGGTAATAGGGCGTGGCGGAACGCCGCCGCCCGCCGGGCGCCCAGGAGTCACTGATGGGTTCGATTACCAAGACGCCGAAGAATGTCGCCGTCCGCGGTGCCGTGCATCGCCACGAGCATCTCACCAAGGAAGGCCTGCTCGAGCGGGCCTTCACCTTCGCGTTCCGGGGCCTGGTCTATCCGCAGATCTGGGAGGATCCGGTGATCGACATGGAGGCGCTGCAGCTCCAGCCGGATCACCACATGGTGACGATCGCCTCGGGCGGGTGCAACGTCTTCTCCTATCTGACGGCGAACCCGGCCAGGATCACCGCGGTGGACCTGAACCCGGCGCACATCGCGCTCAACAACCTCAAGAAGCAGGCGGTGCTGAACCTGCCCGACTATGCTTCGTTCCACCGCTTCTTCGGCCAGGCGAACAAGGCGGAGAATGTCGAGGCCTATCGCCAGCATATCGCGCCGCACCTCGACGCGCCCTATCGCGACTATTGGGAGCGCCGCGGCCTGAACGGCACCCGCCGGATCGACGCGTTCCGGCACGGCTTCTACAAATATGGCCTGCTCGGCCGGCTGATCGGCTTCGTCCACTGGCTCGCGCACCGCTATGGCATCGATCCGCGCGAGATCCTGGCGGCGAAGACCATCGAGGAGCAGCGCCAGATCTTCGAGACGCGCTTCGCCCCCTTCTTCGAGAAGAAGTTCCTGCGCTGGCTGGTCGACCAGCCCGCCGCGCTGTTCGGCTTCGGCATTCCGCCGGCGCAGTACGACCTGCTCAAGGTCGACGACCAGGCGGGGATCACCGGCGCGCTCAGGAGCCGCCTGCGCAAGCTCGCCTGCGACTTCGACCTGAAGGACAATTTCTACGCCTGGCAGGCATTCGGCCGCGGCTATGGCGAGGGGCCGGACGCGCCGCTGCCGCCCTATCTCGAGGCGAAGAACTGGGACGTGGTGCGCGCGTGTGCCGACCGCGTCGAGATCCGCCACACCAATTATGCCGACTATCTCGAATCGATGCCCGCCCAGTCGCTCGATCGCTTCATCCTGCTCGATGCGCAGGACTGGATGACCGACGAGCAGCTCACCCGCATCTGGAACGAGATCACCCGCACCGCCAAGCCGGGCGCCCGCGTGCTCTATCGCACCGCGGCGATCCCCGACGTGGTGAGGGGCCATATCCCCGACGCGATCATGGATCAGTGGGAATATGAGGACCAGGCCAAGCTCGACGACTGGACCCGCCGCGACCGCTCCTCGGTCTATGGCGCGACGCACGTCTGGACGCTGAAGCCGCACGCATGAGTGCCGCGACCGGGGGGGCCGACCAGAAGGGGCTGATGGACGCGACCTATGCGCTCCATCGCCACTTCTATGACTTCACGCGCAAATTCTACCTGCTGGGGCGCGATGCGCTGATCCGCGGGCTGAACCCGCCCGAGGGCGGGACGGTGCTGGAAGTGGGCTGCGGCACCGCGCGCAACCTGATCGTCGCGGCGAAGCGCTTCCCGCGGGCGCGCTTCTTCGGCTTCGACATCAGCGAAGCGATGCTGGAAACCGCGCGCGCCTCGGTCGAGAAGAACGGCCTGGGGAGCAGGATCACGCTGGCGCAGGGCGATGCGGGCGCATTCGACGTGACCAGCCTGTTCGGGCTGGAGAAGCTCGACCGGGTGTTCATGAGCTACACGCTCTCGATGATCCCGCCCTGGGTGGAGGCGATCGAGCTGGGGGCCAGGGCGCTGGCGCCGGGCGGCAGCCTGCACATCGTCGATTTCGGCCAGTATGAACGGCTGCCGGGGTTCGCCAAGCGGCTCCATTTCAAGTCGCTCAACGACTTCCACGTGTTCCCACGCGCCGAACTGCCCGCGGTGCTGAAGCGCGTCGCCGAGGAACAGGGCCTGCGCCTCGACTTCCGCTCCTCCCTGCGCGGCTATGTGTGGAGCGCGACGCTGACGCGGGACTGAAGACATGATGTGGAGGCGCATCGTCCTGTACGGCGCGCTCCTGGCCGCCGGCACGCTGCTGCTCGAATGGCTCGACTATCAGCGGCTGGTGCGCTCGCATGCCGGCGACGTCTATGTCTTCCTGATCGCCTGCGGCTTCCTTGCGCTGGGCGTGTTCCTGGGCATGAAGGGGATGGCGCGGCCGGCCGCGCGCGGCTTCGACGGCAATCCGCGCGCGGTGGCGACGCTGGGACTTTCGCCACGCGAACTGGAAGTGCTGGACGAACTGCGCGCCGGCCGATCGAACCAGGAGATCGCCGAGCGGCTGGGCGTTTCGCCGAACACAGTGAAGACGCATGTCGCCCGGCTGCTGGACAAGCTTGGTGCCAAGCGTCGCGGAGACGCGGTGGCGCGGGCGCGGGAACTGGGGATCGTTCGCTGAGCCGGATCCGTGGCCGGGGCCTGGTGCTGCGCCTGCCTCGCGCCCTTGCCTGAGATCCCGACCCTCGCCGGGATGGCAAGGGAGGAGGGAGGGCCAGCCGCCGTCCTGCGCATTTCACGCAAATCATCCCTTCGGGCGATTGCCGGGCGGGCTTGCCCGATGCTTCCTTCGGGCGCAACCTGAACCCAAGGAGGACATCGACATGCTCCGCACCGCTTTGGCTTATGGCGCGATCGGCGGACTGATCGCCGGCGGCCTGCTCTCCATCGTCGTCCTCAACTTCGAAGGCGCCGTCGACCAATACGGCATGGCGATCGGCTACCTGATCATGCTGATCGGCCTGAGCACCATCTTCATCGCGATCAAGCGCCAGCGCGACGTGACGCAGGGCGGCGTGATCCGCTTCCTGCCCGCATTCGGGCTGGGGCTGGGCATCAGCCTGGTCGCGGGCATCGTCTATACGCTCTGCTGGGACGCGGCGCTCCACATGATCGGGATCGACGCGTTCGTCGACAAGTTCGCCGGGGGCGCGCTCCAGGGCAAGACCGGCGCGGAACTGGCCAGCGCCAAGGCCGAGCTGGAGAGTTTCCGCGCCACCTATCACAACCCGTTCCTCCGGCTGCCGATCACCTTTTCGGAGATCTTCCCGGTGGGCGCGATCGTGTCGCTGGTCTCGGCCGGGCTGCTCCGCAACAGCCGCTTCCTGCCGGCGCGCGCAGCGGAAGCCTAAGCCTTGGGGAGCGGCTCGGTCCGCTCCCAATACCAGGCCCAGAAGACGCCGAACGCGGTCAGCGCGAACCAGAAGATCGGCGCGGCGGGATTCGGCGCAACGAGGCGCAGCAGGATCGCGAGGCCGGCCGATACGAGCAGGGCGATGAGATAGCTGCGCAGCGGTCGTGCGACGCGATGGCCGATATAGGTGCCGGCGGTGGCGAAGAGGATCGATAGCGTGAACAGCCCGAGCCAATAGGCGCCGAACCCGCCCCGAACCAGCATGAAGGCCATCCAGGCGACACCGGGCAGCGCACCGAGCAAGGCGTCGCGCTTCCAACGGGTGTCGGGCGCGCGCTTCACTTCAAGCCGCCAGCCGCAGCTCCAGCCGGCCCCAGATCTCGACCAGTGCGTCGACCAGCTCGCGCATCATGGCCTCGTCATGCGCGGGGCCGGGCGTGAAGCGCAGCCGCTCGCTGCCGCGCGGCACGGTGGGATAATTGATCGGCTGGACGTAGACGCCATATTCGGCGAGCAGGACATCGCTGATCTTCTTGGCCTTGACCGGATCGCCGACCATCAGCGGCACGATATGCGTGGTCGACGGCATCACCGGCAGGCCCGCATCGGCCATCATCGCCTTGAGCGTCGCCGCGGCCGCCTGCTGGCCCTCGCGCTCCTCGGTGGAGCCCTTCAGGTGCTTCACGCTGGCCAGCGCGCCGGCGACGAGCACGGGCGAGAGCGAGGTGGTGAAGATGAAGCCCGGCGCATAGCTGCGGATCACGTCGATGATCATCTGGTCGGCCGCGATATAGCCGCCCATCACGCCGAACGCCTTGCCGAGCGTGCCCTCGATGATCGTCAGCCGGTCCGCAACGCCGTCGCGCTCCGAAATGCCGCCGCCGCGCGGGCCGTACATGCCGACGGCATGGACCTCGTCGAGATAGGTCAGCGCGTTGTACTTGTCGGCCAGGTCGCAGATCGCGGCGATCGGGGCGATGTCGGCATCCATCGAATAGACGCTCTCGAACGCGATCAGCTTGGGCACCGCGGGGTCGTCCGCCGCGAGCAACGCCTCGAGATGGGCCAGGTCGTTGTGGCGGAAGACGCGCTTCTCGCAGCCCGAATTGCGGATGCCGGCGATCATCGAGGCATGGTTGAGCTCGTCCGAATAGACGATGCAGCCGGGCAGGATCTTGGCGAGCGTGGAGAGCGTCGCTTCGTTGGAGACATAGCCGGACGTGAAGAGCAGCGCGCCCTGCTTGCCGTGGAGGTCGGCAAGCTCATGCTCCAGCTCGATATGATAATGGGTGTTGCCGCCGATGTTGCGCGTGCCGCCCGAGCCGGCGCCGACGTCGTGCAGGGCCTCCTCCATCGCCGCGATCACCTTGGGATGCTGGCCCATCGCCAGATAGTCGTTCGAGCACCAGACGGTGATCGGCTTCGGGCCGTTATGGCCGGCGAAGCAGCGCGCATTGGGGAACATGCCCTTGTTGCGCAGGATATCGATGAAGACGCGGTAGCGGCCCTCGGCGTGCAGCCGGTCGATCGCGGACGAGAAAACCCGGGAATAGTCGACGGGCGCGGGGCTGTCTGCGCTGTGCATGCAGCGTTCCTATCGCCAAAATCGGGCGATTTCCAGTTGGACATAATGCCTAATCGGAGCGCCCCGTCCCTCCTTTGATCGAAAACAAAATGCCATTGGTCCGGAATCGATAGGGATTGCTGCAGGAACGGCGCGACTTGTGGTAAGCAGGAGGCATCGCGGGCGACTCGGCTACCGAGCGGGCCCACGGCCAAGAGACCTAGCGCGCCTCCGCCTGAACAGGAGCATCGGGCCATGACGGTCAGGGACATGGAATATTTCGCCAGACGCGAGCGCCAGGAGCGCGAGCATGCCGCGCGCAGCGACGACATGATCGCGCGGCGCGTCCATCTGGAAATGGCCGATCGCTATTCGGCGCGGCTGCGCGACATCGCCGTCGTCGCCGTGCCCTGCGTCCAGGCCTGAGGGCCGGGCTGGGGATTCAGGTTCCCCCACCCGTCTTCCCCGCGCAGGCGAGGATTCAGGGCTGCACGGGGATGACGTGGGAGAGGATGTGAATCCCGCAGCCTAGAGCGATTCGATTTCGACCAGGCCGTAGCGCGCCAGGGCCGGCGCCAGCATCTCGGTCCGTGCGCTGCGCGCCGTGAACACCGCCTTCCCCGGCACCGGCGCCGAGGGCCAGCCCTGTCCCTGGGTCAGATGGGCGACGCGCCGGGCGATGCCCGGGCCGCCATCGACGAAGCGCACGGGATGCGGCGCGGCGGCGGCGAGTTCGGCCTCGACCAGCGGAAAATGCGTGCAGGCATTGACGATCACGTCGATCCGTTCGCCGCCCGGCTGGCCGAACAGCCCGGCGAGCACGGCGCGCATCCGCGCCGGGATCGGGGGCACCCCTTCCAGCGCGGCCTCCGCAATCTCCACCAGTTCGGCCGAACCGTGGCGCAGGACCGTGCAATCGCCGGCAAAGCGTGCCGCGAGATCGTCGACATAGGGCTGGCGCACGGTCGCCTCGGTGCCCAGCACGCCGATCACCCGCGTCTCGCTGATCGCCGCGGCCGGCTTGATCGCAGGCACGGTGCCGACGATCGGCACGTCGAGCGCGGCACGGACATGCTGGAGCGCGATCGTGGACGCGGTGTTGCAGGCAATGACGATCAGGCGCGGATCGTAGCGCTCGGCAAGGCGGCCGAGCAGGGCGGGCACGCGCGCGGCGATCTCGCCCTCGCTGCGAGTGCCATAGGGAAAGCCCGCCGAATCGGCGACATAGACGAGCGGCGCGTGCGGCAGCAGCGCCGCGCAGGGCGCAAGCACCGAAAGCCCGCCAACGCCGGAATCGAAGAACAGGACGGGCCGATCGTCGGACATCGCCGCGCGGCATGGGCCGGGCGCGAGGCAGCGTCAACCTCGCCCCGACGCAACCGGCCGATACATCCGATTGCGCGTCATCCGCGTCATTGCGCCTCTGCCGCCAGCCACTATGTTGGCAGGCGCAGGGGGATGAATGACGACCGACATTCCATGGCTCGCACCCGCAGGGGTCTTGCTGCTCGGCTATCTGCTGGGCTCGATTCCGTTCGGGCTGCTGCTCACGCGCTTCTTCGGCGCCGGCGACCTGCGCCAGATCGGCTCGGGCAATATCGGCGCGACCAACGTGCTGCGCACCGGGCGCAAGGGGCTGGCCGCGGCGACGCTGCTGCTCGATCTCGCCAAGGGTGCCGCCGCGGTGTGGATCGCCGGCGCGCTCGTGCCGGGCGGCGGCATATTGGGCGGGCTCGCCGCGTTCATCGGCCATTGCTACCCGGTGTGGCTGCGCTTCAACGGCGGCAAGGGCGTGGCGACGATGATGGGCGTGGTGCTCGCGCTCCACTGGCCCTCGGCGATCGTGTTCGCGGTGGTCTGGCTCGGGTTGCTGGCGATACTGCGCATCTCCTCGCTCGCCGGGATGAGCGCGGCGATCAGCGCGCCGGTGAGCGCCGCCTTTTTCGGGCGGATCGAGCTGGTGCTGATGCTGCTCGCGCTGGCGATGATCGTGCTGTGGAAGCACCGCGCCAACATCGACCGCCTGCTGAACGGCACCGAGCCCCGCATCGGGAAGAAAAGTGGCTGACACGCGGGAGGCACGGCTAAGGCTGTTGCGCTCCGCCAACATCGGCCCCGTCACCTATGCCCAGTTGATCGCCCGCTTCGGCAACGCCGAGGCGGCGCTCGACGCACTGCCGATGCTGGCCGCGCGTGGCGGCGGGCGGGCGCCGGCGATCGCGGATCCGGGCGCGGTGCGGCGCGAGATCGCGGCCGTCGAGCGGCTGGGCGCACGCTATCTGTTCCTGGGGGATGCAGACTATCCTCCGCTCCTCGCCGAGCTGGAGAATGCGCCGCCCGCGCTGATCCTGCGGGGCCGGCCGGCGCTTCTCGCCCGGCCCACCGTCGCCATCGTCGGCGCGCGCAATGCCTCGGCCGCCGCCTGTCGCTTCGCCCGCCAGCTCGCGCTCGGGCTGGGCGAGGCCGGGGTGACGCTGGTCTCGGGGCTGGCGCGGGGGATCGACACCGCCGCGCATATCGGCTCGCTCGCCAGCGGCACGGTGGGCGTGATCGCAAGCGGGATCGACATCGCCTTTCCGCCCGAGAATCGCGAGCTGCAGGAGCGCGTGGCGCGCGAGGGGCTGTTGCTGGCGGAACAGCCGCCAGGCACCGAGCCGCTCGCCCGCTTCTTCCCGGCGCGCAACCGGATCATCGCCGGGCTCGCGCTCGGCACGGTGGTGGTGGAAGCGGCGCCGCGCTCCGGCTCGCTGATCACCGCGCGGATCGCCGCCGAGGCGGGACGCGAGGTGATGGCGGTGCCCGGCTCGCCGCTCGACCCGCGGGCGCAGGGCTGCAACCTGCTGATCCGCGAGGGCGCGACTCTGGTGCAGGGCGTGGACGACATCCTCGAGATGGTCCGTCCGATCGATCCGCGGGCAGTGCGCGTGCCGGGCACCGGCTGGCGCGGCCCGCCGCCCGAGGATGCGGGCGATGCGGATCGCCGCGCGGTGACCGGGCTGCTCGGGCCGGTACCGGTGGCGGCGGACGAGCTGATCCGGCAATCGGGGCTGGCGCCGGCGGTGGTGCAGACCGTGCTGCTCGAGCTGGAGCTGGCCGGGCGGCTGGAGCGGCATGCGGGCGGGCGGGTAAGTCTGGCGGTCGGGTGAGGGGGACGGAATGGAAGATTTCGACACGAGCATGATCCTGCGGCGGACCGGCGAGATGGTCCGGCTCGCGCCCGGCGCCGCGCTGATCTTCTGGCTGGCGCTGGCGCTCCCCACCACGGCGCTGAGCGTGCTGCCCGGCGGCGGCAGCGACGCCCGCTTCGCCTTTGTCGGCGGGATCATCGGCATCTTCGGCCAGTTCATCGTGAGCGGCCGGGTGGCGCGCCGCGCGGGATTGATGCAGGCGGACAATGTGCCCGGCCGCGCCGGCAGCTATGCGCTGCTGAGCATCGTCTCGGGCCTCGCAATCCTGCTCGGCATCTTCCTCCTCGTGCTGCCCGGGCTCTACCTGCTCGCGCGCTGGTCGATCGGCGTGCCGATCGTGGTCGCGGAGGGCAAGGGAATGGGAGCGGCACTGGGCGGCAGCTGGACCCGCACGCGCGGCAAGGCCGTGCCGATCTGCCTCGCATTTCTGGTGGTCGGCACCGGCCTGGTCGCGTCGGTCGTCCTCGATCTCTTCCTCATACCGGAATATGGCCCCGCGCCGCCGGTGCCGATGCTCGCCAGCAACCTGCTCGCCTATGGCTCGACGGTGCTCAGCTGGTTCCTGGCGATGGCGATCTATTCCTTCTCGGCCAGGGAAGCGTCGCCGCAACTCGAGCAGATCTTCGCCTGACCGGGGCTGGCAAGTCCCCGGACCGTTCCTACATCGCCGGGGCAATCCTCCCCACAAGGAACCCCGACATGGCCGACGCCCAAGACCCCGCGAACAACCTGCCCGCCGGCTATGTCCCGCCCCGGGTGTGGACCTGGGAGCAGCCCAGCGGCGGCCAGTTCGCGAACATCAACCGGCCGGTCTCGGGCGCGACGCACGAAAAGGCGCTGCCGGTCGGCGCGCATCCGATCCAGCTCTATTCGCTCGGCACGCCGAACGGGCAGAAGGTGACGATCCTGCTCGAGGAGCTGCTCGCCGCCGGCCATGGCGGTGCCGAATATGACGCGTGGAAGATCAACATCGGCGAGGGCGACCAGTTCGGCAGCGGCTTCGTCGAGGTCAACCCGAACTCGAAGATTCCCGCGATGGTCGACCATTCGGTGGATCCCGCCATCCGCGTGTTCGAGAGCGGCGCGATCCTGGTCTATCTCGCCGAGAAGTTCGGCGCCTTCCTGCCGGGCGATCCGGCAAAGCGCGCGGCGACGATGAGCTGGCTGATGTGGCAGATGGGATCGGCGCCGTTCCTGGGCGGCGGCTTCGGCCATTTCTTCGTCTATGCGCCCTACAAGATCGAATATGCGATCAACCGCTATGCGATGGAAGTGAAGCGCCAGCTCCACGTGCTCGACACGCATCTGGCAGAGAATCGCTACATGGCGGGCGACGACTATACGATCGCCGACATCGCGATCTGGCCCTGGTATGGCGGCGTCGCCCGCGGCGATGCCTATCCCGGCGCGGCCGAGTTCCTGAACACCGCCGAATATGCGCATTTCAACCGCTGGGTCGCGGAAGTCGGCGCGCGCGAGGCCGTCCAGCGCGGTCGGCTGGTCAATCGCGGCACCGGACCGGAGGACCAGCGCGTGCCGGAGCGGCATTCGGCGGCGGATATCGACGCGGTGCGGGCGCGGATGCGCGCGTAAGGCGCTCCCCTCCCTTCCAGGGGAGGGGACGGCTAGCGGCCGGTATATTCCACCCGCGCCGTGCCCGACGCCCAGACGGGCAGGTACAGTCCCTGCCCCGCCGCCTTGAGCTCGCCGGTACGCACATCGGCGATATCGGCGCGGATCACGAAGTCGCCGGCGCGCTTCTGGACGATGGCGCGCCGGACCTTGCCGAGCAGCTTGTCGAAATCATGCGTGAAGTTCTGGGTGAGCGATTCGGCCAGCGTCTCGGCCACGCCGGGGCTCTGGACGAGGCGGACGAGCAGGTCCCCTTCGATCCGGTCGGTCTCGCCCGAAACGGCCAGCTGCTCGAAATGGACGCGCTGCGAGCCGGGAGCGTTGACCGGCCTGGCGGTGAGCCAGACCAGGCCATGCGTCTCGGCCGCGCTGTCCTGCCGGCGGGCGGTGATCGCCAGGCCCACCGCGATGCGGCCGCCCGTGGTGCCATAGCCGGTCACCTTGTCGAACCGCGCGACCACCGGGCCGATGCCCGGCAACGCGAAGGGCCGCATCGAGCGCTTGGCGAGCGCTTTCTGCAGCACCGGCTCCAGCTGGGCATAGTCGGCGATCACCGGAATGAAGAAGGCAAGCTTCGCGCCATGCGCATCGCGACCGAGCGGCGGCAGCGGCGTGGGCGCGGGATCCTCGGGACGCGGGCCGACGAACGTCTCGGTGAGCGCGGACAGGCCAAGGCGCAGGCGCAGCCGGTTCCCGGCCAGGCCATAGCCGCCATAGTTGAGCTTCTGCGGCGTGATCCGCATCCAGACCGGCGGGTTCTCGGCATTGAGCTGCAACGACGTGAAGCTCTGCCGCCAGGCATCGGCAACGCGGGCGCGGACATTGAGCTTGGCGATCTCGCGCGGCAGCGTGCGCTCCAGATCGCGCACCACCGGGCGGAGCTTCTCGTCGGCCTTGTCGGTGAAGGTGATGCGGCGGCCAAGGAAGTCGATGCCGGGCGGCGCCGTCCAGTCATAGGCCAGGCGGACGGTCGCCTGGGGCTGCCAGTTGGCGGTCATCGACAGGCGGACCCGGGCACGGACCATCGCCGATCCCGTCGCGGTCTTGCCCTTGAGGAAGCCGCCGACATGGCGCGCGGCGATATTGGCGCGGATCGGCACGTCGGCGATGATCTCGTCGCCCGCGCCGCGCAGGCGGATCGCCGAGCGGGTGACCGTGCCGACCACGGTGCAGCCGAGATCGGGGGTGACCTTGAGCTTCTTGCTGAACAGCTTCACCCGCTGCGCCGGCACGCAATTGTCGATCCGCTGGTCGATCGACCAGAGCGTGCGCGGCACCGCCCGTTCGAGCGCGCGGCTGAGGACGGAGACATGCACGTCGAGCGGCACGTCGATCGCGGAAACCTGTCTGGGCACTTCGATCGCGTCGCTGGCGCGCGGCGGCGCCTCGGCCTTCACGTCGAGCGCGGCGCGGAGCCAGAGAAAGGCGGCGCCGCCCGCCGCCGCGAGCAGGGCCAGGATAGTTCCGAAGATCCACAGGCGCCGATGCGAGCGGCGCGGCTGCGGCGGTACTGTCTCTTCGGGCAATATCCTGCTCCCCCTCGGCCTCGACGAGTGATACCCGCAAAACCGCTTCAGGTTCCAGATCAACCGGGTTGACGGCTCCCGTCTCCCCTCCCCACCTTACACGCGTACACGTGAGGAACGCTTACCCCCCATGCAGCTCGTCATCGTAGAATCGCCGGCCAAGGCGAAGACCATCGAGAAATATCTCGGCAAGGACTATCGGGTCCTCGCCTCCTACGGCCATGTCCGCGACTTGCCTGCGCGCGACGGCTCCGTCGACCCGGACGAAGGGTTCGCGATGGAATGGGAGACCTATGCCGACAAGTCGAAGCAGCTGAAGGCGATCGCCGACGAAGCGAAGAAGGCCGACCGGCTGATCCTCGCGACCGACCCCGATCGCGAGGGCGAGGCGATCAGCTGGCACGTGCAGGAAGTGCTCCGGAACAAGAAGGCGCTGCCCAGGGAAGTCGAGCGCGTCACCTTCAACGCGATCACCAAGCCGGCGATCCTGACCGCGATGGCGCAGCCGCGCGAGCTGGATACCGACCTGATCGATGCCTATCGCGCGCGCCGCGCGCTCGACTATCTGGTGGGCTTCACCTTGTCGCCGGTGCTGTGGCGCAAGCTGCCCGGCGCCAAGTCGGCCGGCCGCGTCCAGTCGGTGGCGCTGCGCCTGATCGTCGAGCGCGAGCGCGAGATCGAGGGGTTCAAGGCCCAGGAATATTGGTCGGTCACCGCCGACATGGAGCAGGACGGCACGCCGTTCACCAGCCGCCTGGTCAAGTGGAAGGGCGACAAGCTCGACCGGCTGTCGATCGGCGACGGCAAGACTGCCGAGGCAGCGAAGAAGTCGGTCGAGGAAGGCCGCTTCACCGTCGTCTCGGTCGAGACCAAGCCGGCGATGCGCAACCCGCCGCCGCCCTTCACCACCTCGACGCTGCAGCAGGAAGCCGCGCGCAAGCTGGGCTTCTCGGCCAGCCACACGATGCGGATCGCCCAAGGTTTGTACGAAGATGGCGCGATCACCTATATGCGTACCGACGGCGTCCAGATGGACCCCGGCGCCATCCAGGAGGCCCGCAAGGCAGTCGCCACCCGCTATGACGGCAGCTATGTGCCGGACAAGCCGCGCGTCTACACCACCAAGGCCAAGAACGCCCAGGAAGCGCACGAAGCGATCCGCCCCACCGATTTCAGCAAGGATCGCGCAGGCTCGGGCGATCACGCCAGGCTCTACGAACTGATCTGGAAGCGTGCGCTGGCCAGCCAGATGGCCTCGGCCCGGATGGAGCGCACCACGATCGACCTGGAGGACGCGACCGGCCAGCACGGGCTGCGCGCCACTGGCCAGGTGGTGCTCTTCCCCGGCTATCTCGCGCTCTACGAGGAAGGCCGCGACGATGAAGGCGACGAGGATTCGCGCCGCCTGCCGCGGATGAGCGAGGGCGCGACTCCGGCCAAGAAGGCCGTCCATGCCGAGCAGCATTTCACCCAGCCGCCGCCCCGCTTCTCCGAAGCCTCGCTGGTCAAGCGGCTGGAAGAGCTGGGGATCGGCCGCCCGTCGACCTATGCCTCGATCATCCAGGTGCTCAAGGATCGTGCCTATGTGCGCGTCGAGAAGAACCGCTTCTTCGCCGAGGAGAGCGGGCGGCTGCTGACGGCGTTCCTCGAGCGCTTCTTCCAGAAATACGTCAACTACGACTTCACCGCCGAGCTGGAGGAGGAGCTCGACGACGTCTCGGGCGGCCGCGCCCAGTGGCAGGCGGTGCTCGAAGCCTTCTGGAAGGACTTCAAGCCGCGCACGGCCGATGTGATGGAGCAGAAGCCGTCGGACATCACGGCGGCGCTGGACGAGTTCCTGGCGCCCTATCTGTTCCCGGAAAGGGCGGACGGCAGCGATCCGCGGCTGTGCCCGAACTGCGGCAACGGCCGGCTGGCGCTGCGCGGCGGCAAGTTCGGCGCGTTCATCGCCTGCTCCAACTATCCCGAATGCAAATATACCCGCCGCTTCGCGCAGCCCGGCGGGGAAGCGGGCGAGGACAGCGGGCCGGAAGTGCTCGGCCAGGATCCGGAAACGGGCCTCAACGTCGAGCGCAAGTCGGGCCGGTTCGGGCCGTACATACAGCTTGGCGAGGGCAAGGAAGCGGCACGCGCCTCGATCCCCAAGGACGTCGAGCTCGACCTGGAGCTGGCGCTGAAGCTGCTCAAGCTGCCGCGCGTGATCGGCGACCATCCGGAGACCGGCAACCCGATCACCGCCTCGATCGGCCGCTACGGGCCGTATCTGGCGCATGACGGCAAATATGCGCGGCTCGGCTCGACCATGGAAGTGTTCGAGACCGGCATGAACGCCGCGGTGGTCAAGCTGGCCGAAGCGGCGGCGAATTCGGGCCGCCCGGCCCGGGGCGCCGCGCGCGAGCCCCTGAAGGTACTCGGCAAGCATCCGCGCACCGAGGCCGAGATCAAGCTGATGGACGGCCGCTACGGCGCCTATGTCACCGACGGCGAGACCAACGCCACGCTGCCCAAGTCGATCGACAAGGACCAGCTGACGCTCGAGGAAGCCGCCCAGCTGATCGACGCCCGCGCGGCGGCGGGCCCCGCCAAGGGCAAGGGCAAGAAGAAGGCCCCGGCCAAGAAGGCGCCCGCCAAGAAGGCGGCGCCCAAAAAGGCCGCGGCGAAGGCGGGATGAGGCACGGCATCCGCGCGTTCGGGGAGGCGGATCTGCCCGCCTGCCTGGCGTTGTTCGATGCCAATTGCCCGCGCTTCTTCGCTCCGAACGAGCGCGCCGAGTTCGTCGATTATCTGCGCGCGCATGCCGGCGAGTACCGGCTATGCGAGCGCGATGGCCGGGTGGTCGCGGCATTCGGAGTCGCGCTGCACGGCGCGCGGGCGCGGCTGAACTGGATCATGGTCGACCCCGCGGTGCAGGGATCGGGAGCCGGCGGCGCGATGATCGCCGCGACGATGGCGTCGGCCAGGGCCGGCGGCGCCCATAGGATCGATATCGCGGCCAGCCATCTCTCGGAGCCCTTCTTCGCGCGCTACGGCGCACGGTCGCGCGGCCGGATCGCCGATGGCTGGGGCCCCGGAATGCACCGGGTCGACATGGAACTCAGCCTCGATTGAGGCGAGGCCGGCGGATCAGGCCGCCCGCACCTCGAAACCGCGGAGCCAGGCCCGCGCGGCCTTCTGTGCCTCGATGATCTCGCGCGCGGTCATGTCCTCGGCGATCTCGGCGCGGCATTCCTGCGCGCGCGTGTCGCCGGTGACCGCGGCGATGTTGAACCATTTGTGCGCCTCGATCAGATCGACGCCGATGCCATCCGCGCCGCTCGAATAGACCATCCCCAGATCGTAGCACGCATTGGCATCGCCGCGGGCCGCATCGCGCAGCCGGCTCTCGATAAGGAAACGCGCACTCTTCAGGCTGCTGCCCATGTCGCTTACCCCTTTCCACCCTTTCGTGGTGGATGGGGTTTGGCACTCGAATCCAAAACAAATGGTTAACGGCGTTAACCGTAATTGTTCAGGGTATCGCGATGTTGTCGATCAGCCGGGTGGCCCCGATCCTGGCGGCGGCGAGCAGGCGCAGCGGCCGGTCGGCGGAATAGGCGGTCACCGGCGCCAGCGTGGCGGCATCGGCGAGCGCGACATAGTCGATCTCGAAGCCCGCCGCGGCCAGCGTCTCGCGCGCCTGGGCAAGCGCCGCCTCGACATCGCCGCCCTCCACGATCGCCTTGCCCGCCGCGCCGAGCGCGCGGGGCAGCGCCACGGCCTTGGCACGCTCCTCGGGCATCAGATAGGCGTTGCGCGACGACAGGGCCAGGCCGTCATCGTCGCGCTGGGTCAGCACCGACTGGATCTCGACCGGCAAGTCGAGGTCCATGGTCATGCGACGGATCACGGCGAGCTGCTGCCAGTCCTTCTCGCCGAAGAACGCGATGTCGGGCTGGACCTGGCCGAACAGCTTGGCGACCACCGTCGCCACGCCGTCGAAATGGCCCGGCCGGTGCGCGCCCTCGAGCACTTCGCTCACGCCCGAAACCGAGACGTTGGTCGCGAAGCCTTCGGGATAGACCAGCTCCACCGGCGGCATCCACAGCAGGTCCACGCCCGCGCCCGAGAGCATGCGCGAATCCGCGGCTTCCTTGCGGGGATATTTGGCGAGATCCTCATTGGGGCCGAACTGCTTCGGGTTCACGAAGATCGAGACGACGACGCGGTTCGCGGCGCGCCGGGCGGCATCGACCAGCGCCATGTGCCCGTCATGCAGCGCCCCCATGGTGGGAACAAGGGCGATGCGCTCGCCCGCCTGGCGCCAGGCGGCGGCCGCCTCGCGAAGGGCTTCGAGCTGACGGACTGTTTGCACGCGTTAACACTTTCGATAAGACGGAGGCGCGGCCTTCTATGGGGGGCGGGCCGATCGATCAATAAAGGATGTTGAGACGTTGAGCGAAGGATCGAAGCGGCTGCACGTTCTCGTATTCGCGAACGAGAAGGGCGGCACCGGAAAATCCACCACGGCGGTCCACACCGCCATCGCGCTCGCGTCGAAGGGCGCGCGCGTCGCCTGTTTCGATCTCGACCATCGGCAGCGCACCATGGGCCGCTATCTCGACAATCGCGGCGCGACGATGAAGCGCATGGGCCGCGAGCTGCCGATGCCGGTCTACGACACGCATGACGGCGAGAGCATGGCCTATTTCTCCGAGGCGCTCGACCGGCTGGGCACCGGCGCGGACTTCCTGGTGATCGACACGCCCGGCCGCGACGACAAGTTCGCCCGCATCGCCGTCACCAATGCCGACACGCTGGTCACTCCGATGAACGACAGCTTCGTCGATTTCGACCTGATCGGCCAGGTCGATCCCGATACCTTCAAGGTCGTCCGCCCCAGCTTCTATTCGGAGCTGATCTGGGAATCGCGCAAGCGCCGCGCCAAGGCGGACGGCGAGACGATCGACTGGGTCGTGCTGCGCAACCGCATGCAGCATATCGAGGCGCGCAACATGAAGCGCGTGTCGGAGGCGATCGACCAGCTCTCCAAGCGCGTCGGCTTCCGCGTGATCTCCGGGCTTTCCGAACGCGTGATCTATCGCGAGCTGTTCCCCCAGGGGCTGACCATGCTCGACAGCCGCGAGTTCGGCGAGATGGGCCTGGCGCACGTCGCCGCGCGGCAGGAACTGCGCGAGATGATGGCCGGGCTGGCGCTCCCCGAAGTCACCATGCCGCTGTTCGCCTGATGGCGAAGCTGATCATCGCGGCGCTGGTCCTCTACGCGCTGTACCTGCTCGTGCTGAAGCCGCGTTCAAAGGGCCCGCGCATGCCCGAGGAAGAGGCGCGCGCGATCCTGGGCGTGGCGGCCGATGCCGATGACGAGGCGATCCGCTCGGCGCATCGCCGGCTCGTCTCGGCGGTGCATCCGGACAAGGGCGGCTCGGCCGAGCTGACCCGACGGATCAATTCGGCGCGCGACACGCTGCTGCGGCACGGCCGCTGAGCCCTTGCCCGCGCTTGCGATGCCGGATTGAACTTTCCCCGATATTCGCGAATTAGGCCGCCAGAGATTCCCCCGGGAGGCATCATGACGCATCGCTTCGACCCCACTTCGCTGCGCGAGTACGACATTCGCGGGATCGTGGGGCAGACCCTCGGCCCGGACGATGCGCGCGCGATCGGCCGCGGCTTCGCCACTCTGCTGCGCCGCGCCGGCGGCACGCGCGTGGCGGTGGGGCGCGACGGCCGCCTCTCCTCGCCCGCACTCGAGGAAGCGCTGATCGACGGGCTCACCAAGTCGGGCTGCTCGGTGGTGCGCACCGGCATGGGCCCGACGCCGATGCTATATTATGCCGAGGCAACGCTGGAAGTGGATGGCGGCATCCAGATAACCGGCAGCCACAATCCCGGCCATTACAACGGCTTCAAGATGGTGTTTCAGCACGCCAGCTTCTTCGGCGAGCAGATTCAGCTGCTCGGCCGGATGGCGGCGGAAGGCGATTGGGACGAAGGCGACGGCAGCGAGACCGTGACCGACGCCGATGTCGAGGACCTGTATGTCGGCCGGCTGATCGCGGGCTATGCCGGCGGCGCCTATCGCGTCGGATGGGATACGGGCAACGGCGCCGCCGGCCCGGTGGTCGAGAAGCTGGTGAAGCTGCTGCCCGGTGAGCATCACACGCTGTTCACCGATGTGGACGGCAATTTCCCCAATCATCATCCCGACCCCACCGACGAGAAGAACCTCGCCGATCTGAAGAGGCTCGTCGCGGAGAAGCAGCTCGATTTCGGACTTGCCTTTGACGGCGACGGCGACCGGCTGGGCGCGATCGACGGGCAAGGCCGTGTGATCTGGGGCGATCAGCTTCTGTCCATTCTGGCCGAACCCGTCCTCCGCGTGGAGCCGGGCGCGACGATCATCGCCGATGTGAAGGCGTCGCAGATGCTGTTCGACCGAGTCGCGGAACTGGGCGGCAAGCCGCTGATGTGGAAGACCGGGCACAGCCTGGTGAAGACCAAGATGAAGGAAACCCATGCGCCGCTCGCCGGCGAGATGAGCGGCCACATCTTCTTCGCCCAGGATTATTACGGCTTCGACGACGCGCAATATGCCGCGATCCGGCTGATCCAGGCGATCCATGTGATCGGCAAGTCGCTGACCGAGCTCAGGGACGCGATGCCCAGGCTGGTCAACACGCCCGAGATGCGCTTCCAGGTGGACGAGAGCCGCAAGTTCGCGGTGGTCGACGAAGTGCTCGACCGGCTGGAAGCCGAAGGCGCCGATGTCGACCGCACCGACGGCGCACGCGTGAACACCGCCGACGGCTGGTGGCTGCTGCGCGCGTCGAACACGCAGGACGTGCTCGTCGCCCGTGCCGAGGCCGGGGACCAGGCCGGGCTCGACCGGCTGCTCGCCCAGATCGACGATCAGCTCGCCAAGAGCGGCCTGATGCGCGGAGAGACGGTGGCGCATTGATGGCGGCCGGATCGATCCCCGCATTCCTCGACGCGCTCGACTCCGGCCACCGCGCCGCCGTCGATGCGCTGCGAGGGCTGGTGGCCGAGGCCGCGCCGGGGCTGGTCGAGGAGTTGAAGTGGAACGCGCCGAGCTTCCGCGACGCGCAGGATCACAAGGTGACGCTCGGCATCGACCGCAAGGGCGGCGTCCGGATCGTCCTGCATCGCGGCGCCACGGCGAAGACGGCGACCGGCTTCCGGTTCGAGGATCCCGCGGGCCTCGCGGCCTGGCCGGCGCCCGATCGCGGCGTGATCCAGCTGCGCGACGCGGACGACGTCGCCGCCCATGCCGATGCGCTGCGCGACCTCGTCCGCCGCTGGATCGCCGCCACCGCCTGATGCCCCGTCGGGCGATTTGACTCGCAATTCCGCGTCCCTCCCCCCATTTGGGGGTCATGGCGTCATCCCACCCGCCCATCATCCGCGTCATCGATCTCGAAACCACCGGCGACAAGCCGCCGGCCCATGCCGTGTGCGAGATCGGCTGGCAGGACGTCGCGATGGGCAAGGACGGGCGCTGGGAGCTCCATGGCGAAGGCGGCAACCGGTTGGTGAACCCCGGCCGGCCGATCCCTCCGCTCACCATGGCGATCCACCATATCCGCGACGAGGACGTCGCCGACGCGCCCTGGTGGCACGACGTCGCGCGGCCGATCCTCGATCCCTGGCCGCGCCGGGTGGCGCTGGCGGCGCACCGGGCAAGCTTCGAGGAGCAATATTGCACCCCGGCCCTCACTCGCGGCGCCGACTGGATCTGCACCTGGAAATGCGCGCTGCGGCTGTGGCCCGACAGCGGCGGCTTCTCGAACCAGTTCCTGCGCTACTGGCGCCATCCCGAGGGGCTGGAGCACGAGCGCGGCCTGCCCGCGCACCGCGCCTTTCCCGACGCCTATGTCACTGCGCATCATCTGCGCGACATGCTGAACGAGGTCGGCGTCGCGCAACTGGTCGAATGGTCCAGATCGCCGGGGCTGCTGCCGCGCGTCCGCTTCGGGCCCGATCGCGGCAAGGAATGGGGCGAGATCGACGATGATTCGCTCGCCGTCTTCCTGAACGATCGCGACGAGGACGTGCGCTTCACGGCCCAGACCGAGCTGGCGCGCCGGCGCGGCGGGGCGCCGGCGGGGCACAACGCTCCGGCCCAGCGGCTGCTGTTCTGATCTAGCGCCGCCCGGCGATCAGCCAGCGCACCCCTTCGAGGACGATGCCGTAGACCAGGTGCGAGGCCGCGCCATAGGCATGCTGGGCAAGCGGCGTGTCTTCCGGCCCCGGCGCCAGGCCGGCGGCTTCGTCGAGCAGCGCGCTTGTGGCAATGCCATAGGCTCCGCCGAAACCGGCACTCGCCTCGGGCTTGTATTCGGTGATGACGCCATAGATGCCGCCGAGCACCGCGCCGGCGATATAGGGGACGGCCATCCCGGCCTGTTCGCGCCGGGGCTCGGGCAGCGGCGTGTCGATCAGCGCCTCGCTCGCCTTGTCGGCGGCCTTCTCCGTCGCCGGCTCCGCGTCCTTGCCATCCTCGGGCAGCAGCTTCGCCGCCTGGTGCTGAAAGGCGGCCATCGCCGCGGAAGCGACCAGCCCCGCGGCGACACCGGCGAGAAGACCGAGAAACGGGCGGGGCTTTGCCATCGGGAACTCCGGGACAGGGATGGGCTCGATGCGCCCCTCCCTGCCCGGCTCCCGGCGTCACATCAATATCGGGGCAATCAATATTGGATGCGCTCGGCCTTGAGATTGTGCTTGGCGAGATAGGCCTGGACGCTGTCGCCGCCGGCCAGGTGGCCCGCGCCGACCGCGATGAACACAGTGCCCGGCTTGGCCATGCGCGCGTCGATCCAATCGGCCCAGCGGGCGTTGCGGTCGGCAAGCAGCACCTTGGCCAGCTCGGGCGTCCTGCGCATTTCCTCGTTCAGCGTCGCGCCGAGCGCATCGGGATCGCCCGCGCTCCACTGCTCGACCATCTTGTCGAGCTGCGGGCCGATCTTGTCGAACTCCTTCACCGTATGCGCCAGGAACTTGACCTGCAGGCCTTCCGGCAGCGTGTCGAAGAACCCGATCTGCTGCTCGAAGGTCTCGAGCCCTTCCAGCCGCTTGTTGGCCGACTTGGCGGCGGCGGTGATGGTCACCTCCACGCCGCTGGAAGGATCATAGCCCAGCTTGGCCAGCGGCAGCATGCTGAGCATCATCGCCGCATACCATGGCTCGAAGCGGTCCAGCGCGGTGGCCGGCATGCCGAGGCTGGCCAGCGCGCCCGCAAGCGCCGGCCGGGCATCTTCGGGCAGCTTGGCGGTGAGCGCGGGGTCGGCCTGCGGCGCCGTCGCGGCCTTCGTGATCACCCCCTGCATCACCGCGGGCTCGGGCATCACCATCTCGAGCACCACCGTGTCGCTCTTGTCGAACGCGGCCTTCACCGCCTTGTCGAACCAGCTGAGGCCCGGCTTCAGGACATGGACGGTGCCGAAGAGATAGACGGTGGTATCGGCATCCTTGACCACCCAGAGCGCGGGATCGGCTTCCCTGGCGGCCGGCGCCGCGGCGGTGGCCGGCGCGACCTGGGCATGGGCAATGGCCGGCAGGGTGGCGAGAGCAGTGAAGCCCGCCAGAACGGTGAGCAACTTCTTCTTCAACATCGCGGGATCACTCCAGTTGCGCGGCCCTCAAGGCCGAAGTTTCTTCCAGAAATAGACGGCGCTCATGACAATCACGGTCGCCACGAAGAGGGTTTCATGATCGGGCTCGCGAACCAGGCCGCCCTTCCACAGGAAGAACCAGGCGGGATAGACGAGCGCGTAGAAATTGATCGCGATCGTGCCCGCGATCAGATTGTCCTGCCGCTCCACCTCGTCGATATCGCGGTAGAAATACCAGGTGCCGCCGCCCAGCACGGCGACGAAGATCACGGTGATCGCGATCGCCCAGATCGCGGGCAGGCTGCCCGACGGGCTCTTCTCGATCGCGACGAGCGTGCCGCCGATCACGGCGCCGAGCAGCATGAAGCCCGACATCATCAGCCAGAAACGATTGCGGCGCGCCACCTCGGCACGTTCGCCGGGCCCCGCATGCTCAGTCATCCCCGCCTCCCGACTCGCCATCGAAAAATATCTCCTCGATGGGCATGGCGAACAGGCGCGCGATCTTGAACGCGAGCGGCAGCGACGGATCGTGCTTGCCCGTCTCAATCGCGTTCACCGCCTGGCGCGACACGCCGAGCCGGCCGCCAAGCTCCGCCTGGCTCCAGTCACGCTCGGCGCGCAGCACTTTCAGCCGGTTTCGCATCCGTTGTTCGGCATGTCCCCATGACCTGACACCTTGTCAGGTACACCTTACATAGCGAGTCGCGTGCGATTGTCAACAAGACCTGACATAATGTCAGGCTCGGCTAGCTCGCGATTTCCTTGATCGGAACGGATGCGTCGACGATCGCCGCCGGATCCACGGCAAGCCCCTCCACCACCAGCCTGCGGCCCTGGACATAGTCCTTGACCGCGTTGACGCAGTCGAGGGCGATCACCCGGCCCCGGCGATAATAGACCAGCGAGAAACTGCGCGCGGCGGGATCGCCGCGGACCACCGCGGCATCATGCCCGGCCGAGATGCCGACGGTCTGGAGCTTGAGGTCATATTGGTTGGACCAGAACCAGGGCACGGCGTCGTAGCTCGCCTCGACGCCGCAGATCGTCTTCGCCGCGACATTGGCCTGGTCGTTCGCGTTCTGGACCGATTCGAGGCGGACCGCGGTATCGGCGGCATAGCGGTTCACATGCAGCGCACAGTCGCCGATCGCGAAGACGTCCGCCAGGCTGGTACGGCACTGCGCATCGACGAGCACGCCGTTTCCGCCGACCGCGCCGGCCGCGAGCAGCGGCTCGACGGCGGGCAGGATGCCGATGCCGACAATGGCCATGTCGGCGGGGATCACTTCGCCATTCGCCAGGCGCACGCCGGCGACCCGAACCTCGCCCTCGATCGCCTCGACCTGCGCGCCGAGCCGGATCTCGACGCCGTGCGCGCGATGCTCGGCCTCGAAGAAGCGCGACAGCGGCGCGCCGGCGACTCGGGCGAGAACGCGGTCCAGCGCCTCGATCACGGTGACCTGCTTGCCGAGCTTGGCGAGGACGGCCGCCGCCTCCAGCCCGATATAGCCGCCGCCGACCACCGCGACCCGGGCGACGCCGTCCAGCTCGGCCATCATCCGGTCGACATCGGCGCGGGTGCGCACGGTGTGGATGCCGGCAAGGTCATGGCCGTCACAGGCCAGGCGACGCGGCTTGCCGCCGGTCGCCCAGATCAGCCGGCCATATCCGATCGGCTCGCCATCGACGGTGACTTCATGCGCGACGGGATCGACCGCGGTGACGGTGCGGCCGGGGAGCAGCGTCACCCGGCGCTCCTCCCAAAAGGCCGCGTTGCGGATCAGCAGCCGCTCGAAGGCCTTCTCGCCCGAGAGATATTCCTTGGAGAGCGGCGGGCGTTCATAGGGCAGTTCGGGCTCGTCGCCGAGCAGCCCGATGCTGCCTTCGAACTTGTTCTGGCGAAGCGCGATCGCGGCCTGGGCGCCGCCATGGCCGGCGCCGACGATGAGGACGTCGTACTTCATGCCTTCAGCCGCTCCGCATGCCAGGCGACATGGTCGCCGAGGAAGGTGGAGACGAAATAATAGCTGTGGTCATAGCCCGGCTGGAGCCGCTGGGTCAGCGCGATGCCCGCCCGGCTACAGGCAGCCTCCAGCAGTTCGGGCTTGAGCTGAGTGTCGAGGAACGGATCGCCGGCGCCGGTATCGACCAGCAGTTCGGGCAGGCGCGCGCCGTCCTCGATCAGGGCAACGGCGTCATATGCGCGCCACGCCCCCCGATCCGCGCCGAGATACCCGCCCAGCGCCTTCTCGCCCCAGGGCACGCGGCTCGGCGCCGCGATCGGCGAAAAGGCGGAGACCGAGCGGAAGCGCTCCGGATGGCGCAGGCCGATGGTGAGCGCGCCATGCCCCCCCATCGAATGGCCGGTAATGCCCTGGCGGCCCATGTCCGCGGGAAATTCCGCGCCGACCAGTGCCGGCAGCTCCTGCTCGACATAGCTGCGCATCCGGAACCGCGCCGCCCAGGGCGCTTCGGTCGCATCGAGATAGAAGCCGGCGCCCTGGCCGAAATCATAGGCCTCGTCGTCGGGCACGTCCGGCCCGCGCGGCGACGTGTCCGGCGCGACCAGGATCACGCCGTGCCGCGCGCAGGCCGCCCGATACTCGCCCTTCTCGGTGACGTTGGCATGGGTGCAGGTGAGGCCCGAGAGGAACCACAGCACCGGCAGCTTCGCGCCCGGCGCATGCTCGGGCACGAAGGCGGAGAAGGTCATGTCGGTGCCGGTGACTTCGGAAGCATGGCGATAGACGCCCTGCACGCCGCCCTGGGACTTGTTCGAGGAAAGCAGTTCCATGGGCGGCCCTTCAGCGGAAGACGATGGTACGATTGCCGTTGCGGAAGACGCGGCGTGCACCGATCCACTGCACCGCGCGGGCGAGCACCTGCGCCTCGATGTCGCGGCCGATGCGGATCATGTCGTCGACCGAGGCGCGGTGGTCGACTCGCTCGACCGCCTGCTCGATGATCGGCCCTTCGTCGAGGTCGCCGGTGACGAAATGCGCGGTGGCGCCGATCAGCTTCACTCCGCGCGCATGCGCCCGATGATAGGGCCTGGCGCCCTTGAACCCCGGCAGGAAGCTGTGATGGATGTTGATGCAGCGCCCCGCCAGCCGATCGGCGAGCGCGGGCGACAGGATCTGCATGTAGCGCGCGAGGATCAGATAGTCCGCATCGGCGCGGTCGAACTCGGCGAGCAGCGCCGCCTCCTGCGATGCCTTGTCCTCGGGCAGCAGGACGAAGGGCAGGCCGTGCCATTCGGTGAGGTCGCGCAGCGTGTCATGGTTCGAGACCACGCCCGCGATCTCGACCCCCAGGCCGCCGGTCTTCCAGCGGTGGAGCAAGTCGTTGAGGCAGTGCGAACCCCGCGACACCGCGATCAGGATGCGCGGGAACCTGTCGCTCTCCGCCATCGCCCAGTCGAAGCCGAAGCGCTCCGCCACGGGTGCGAAATCCCCGCGCAGCACCGCGGTCTCGAATGGCTCCCCCACCGTCTTGAACTCGACGCGCATGAAGAAGCGGCCCGAATCGAGATCGGCATATTGCTGGCTGTCGAGGATGAAGCCGTCGCGCGCCGCAAGGAATCCGCTCACTGCCGCGACGATGCCCGGCCGGTCCTCGCAATCGAGAGTCAGGATCCAGGCCGGCGCGGTCATGCGCGGCGGGCCGGGCACCGCGACATCACAGCGCCTCCACCTGCGTCGCCGTGGCCGCGTCGCCGGTATTGGGGGTGCCGGTCGGCTCGATGACGATCAGCTTCACTTCGCCCTGGCGCGCGACCGGCCGGTGCTCGACGCCGCGCGGCACCACGAAGATCTCGCCCGGGCGGAGGGTCACGATGCGGTCGCGCAGCTCGATGTCGAGCACGCCTTCGAGCACCAGGAAGAAATCGTCGGTCTCGGGATGGCTGTGCCAGACGAACTCGCCCTCCACCTTCACGATGCGGATGTCATTGTCGTTGTAGCGCGCGACGATGCGCGGCGCCCAATGTTCCGAGAAGCCGGCGAACTTCTCCGCCAGGTTGACGACTTCGCTCATGCCGGCACGCGCCACAGCCCGCACAGCTTGTTGCCGTCGGGGTCGCGGAGATAGGCGAGGTGCATCTTGCCGAAGGGCAGGTCGCGCAGGCCGGGCGGATCCTCGATCGACTTGCCGCCCGCCGCGACGCCGGCATCGTGCCAGGCCACGACCTGCTCGGGGCTGTCCATCGCGAAACCGATCGTGCCGCCATTGGCATGGCAGGCAGGATCGCCGTCGAGCGGCATGGAGACCATGAAGATCCCGCCATTGTGCAGGTAGATCAGCCGGCCCTTGTCGTCGGTCATCGCCGGCCTGCCGCCGACCGCGCCGAACAGTGCGTCGTAGAAGGCCCGCGAGCGGGCAAGATCGTTGCTGCCGAGCATGACGTGGCTGAACATGGCGCTCTCCTCAATAGACGACGACGCTGCGGATGCTCTCGCCCGCATGCATCAGGTCGAAGCCCTTGTTGATCTCCTCCAGCGCGAGGACATGGGTAATCATCGGATCGATCGCGATCTTGCCGTTCATGTACCAGTCGACGATCTTCGGCACATCGGTCCGGCCCTTGGCGCCGCCGAACGCGGTGCCCTTCCAGACGCGGCCGGTGACCAGCTGGAACGGGCGCGTCGCGATCTCCCTGCCCGCCTCCGCCACGCCGATGATGATCGATTCGCCCCAGCCGCGATGGCAGCATTCGAGCGCGGTGCGCATCACTTCGGTATTGCCGGTGGCATCGAAGGAATAATCGGCGCCGCCGTCGGTGAGCGCAAGCACCTCGGCGATCACCGCCTCGCGCGACTTGCCCTTGCCGTCGACGAAGTGCGTCATGCCGAACTGGCGGCCCCATGCCTCGCGGTCCGGATTGATGTCGACGCCGACGATCACGTCCGCGCCGACCATCCGGGCGCCCTGGATCACGTTGAGGCCGATCCCGCCCAGGCCGAACACCACCACCTTCTCGCCGACCTGGACCTTGGCGGTGTTGACCACCGCGCCGACGCCGGTGGTGACGCCGCAGCCGATATAGCAGCTGGTCTGGAACGGCGCGTCCTCGCGGATCTTCGCCACCGCGATCTCGGGCAGCACAGTGAAGTTCGAGAAGGTCGAGCAGCCCATATAATGGTAGATCGGCTGGCCCTTGTACGAGAACCGGGTCGTGCCGTCGGGCATCAGGCCCTTGCCCTGGGTGGCGCGGATCGCGGTGCACAGGTTGGTCTTGCCCGACAGGCACGACTTACACTGGCGGCATTCGGGCGTGTAGAGCGGGATCACATGGTCGCCCGGCTTCACGCTAGCGACGCCCGCACCCACTTCGCGCACGATGCCCGCGCCCTCATGGCCGAGCACGCTGGGGAAGATGCCCTCGGAATCGAATCCGTCGAGCGTATAGGCGTCGGTATGGCAGATCCCCGTCGCCATGATCTCGACCAGCACTTCGCCGGCCTTGGGTCCTTCGAGGTCGAGCTCGACGATCTCGAGCGGCTTCTTCGCTTCGAAGGCGACGGCGGCGCGGGTCTTCATGGGTCTTGCTCCTTGCTCGCAGGCCTGATCGGGGAAACCCGGCCCGGTTGCAATGGGAGTCAGCGCGGGATGCGGTCTTCCGGCTTGCGCAGGGTCAGGAAGATGCCGCCCCACCAGGCGATCCCGGCGAACGCGGCGACGTCCAGCAGGGCCCGCGCGAAGCCGGAGGCAAGGACGAGACCGGCAAAGGCGAGGCCGGCGAGCAGCACCCAGCCGGGAAGGCTGCGCGCGACACCCGCCTCGCGCACGCTCAGCACCGCCCAGAGCGCGATGCCGGCATGGCCGAGCGCCGTGAGCGTCGCGACGAGATCGCCCCGCGGCGAGATCCGGCCGACACCGAGCAGCGCCGCCGCCTCGATGCTGAAATGCGCAGCGACGGCCAGGCACAATATTCCCCCGGCGCCGACGAACAGCGCCGCGTCGCGCGCCGGCGTGCGCGGCCCGATCGGCCCGGCCAGCGTCAGCATCGCGAGCAGGATCGCACCCGCGAACACGCAGCGGACGATCTCGCCGGCGAGCAGCAGGCCCCAATGGGCGCGGGCGGCATCGAAGCTGCCCCGGGCGATCGCCGCGAACGGCTCCGAGGCGCCGGCCAGGTCGTGCGAAACGTCGCCGAGCACGATCAGCGCGATGGTGAGCAACAGGCAGAGCAGCGCCGCCACCGTGCCGAAGGGCCTGCCATGATCGCCGACAAAGGATCGCTGCATCCCGCATCTCCCATATGTGTATTATTTAAATAATACACCACTGCCCCGGGCGAGGCAAGCCGTCGGCCGCACAGGGCCGATATCGCCGAAACGGCGGCAATCCGCGGCGACGCCGCGAGAGGCCCGTGCTATTTTTCCGGCCGCGCGGGATGGCGGGAGAGAAGGATGGTAGAGGCTCCGAACGCAGCGGCGGGCAACGTCTATGTGATGAACCTGACCAGCCAGGATCTCAACCTGAGCATCAACGGCCTGGGAACCTCGGGCGGCACGATTCCGGGCTGGGGCCAATCGGGCAGCAACCGATATCAGCCCGGCATGCAGGCAGTGCCGCGGACGCTCAACGCGAGCGACGGCCCGGGCAAGTTCTTCAACGGCAACAACAGCCTCGCTCTCTTCTGGATCGACGGGCTGTTCTTCGCGGCCGTCCGGATCGACGGCAGCCAGATTCCGCTCAACCAGGACCTGGTCCTGGTGGTCGAGCGCAACAAGTGGCAGCTCGTCAATCAATATGCGGTGCTGGTCGCCAGCGGCGACGTGAGTCCGATGTCCATGCTGCGCGACGCGCTGGAAATGACGGAGCCGCGGGGCGGCTGAGCCCGGGCGCGCGGGCTTCCGCGCTTGGCCGATCGCGCCCACTGCGCCTATGGGCGCGGGGATGCCCCATTTCGAAGCGCAGCGCCGTGACCTTGCCGACCTCGCCGAACGCAGCCGTGCGCGACGGCTGGCCCAGCGGGCGGGACGGGATTTCTCCTCCAACGACTATCTGGCCCTGGCCGGCGATCCTGCGCTGGCGGCGGCGGTGCGCGCGGCGATCGATGCGGGCATCCCGATCGGGTCCGGCGGATCGCGGCTGCTGCGGGGCAACCACGAAGCGCATGAGGCGCTGGAAGCGGAAGCCGCACGGTTCTTCGGCGCCGGGAGCGCCCTCTATTTCTCGACCGGCTATGCCGCCAATGCGGCGCTGCTCGCCACGCTGCCGCAGCGCGGCGACCTGATCGTCCACGACACGCTGATCCATGCCAGCGCGCACGAAGGCATGCGGCTGAGCCGGGCGGAAGCGCGCGAGGCCGCGCACAACGATGTCGGCGCGTTCGAGCACGCCATCGCGGCGTGGCGGCACGCGGGCGGCACCGGGCGCATCTGGATCGCCGTGGAAAGCCTCTATTCCATGGACGGCGACCAGGCGCCGCTCGACCAACTCGCCGCGCTGGCGGACCGGCACGAAGCAGTGCTGCTGGTCGACGAAGCGCACGCCACCGGCGTGTTCGGGCCGCAGGGGCGCGGGCTGGCGGCAGGGCTGGCGGGGCGCGAGAACCTGATCACGCTGCATACCTGCGGCAAGGCGCTGGGCTGCGAAGGCGCGCTGCTGTGCGGGCCGCGGGTGGTGCGCGACTTCCTGGTCAATCGCGGCCGGGCCTTCATCTTCTCGACCGCGCCTTCGCCGCTGATGGCGGAGGCGGTGCGCGCGGCGCTGGCGCTGATCGCCGAGCCGGCACGGCGCGCGCGGCTGCACGGGCTGATCCGGCAGGCGGAGGCGCTGCTGGCCCCGGTGGGCGTGCGGGCAACGGGCTCGCAGATATTGCCGCTGGTGATCGGGGAGGATGCGCGGACCATGGCGATGGCGGCGGAGTTGCAGCGGCTCGGCTTCGACGTGCGCGGCATCCGCCCGCCGACCGTGCCGGCAGGGACTTCGCGGCTGCGCATCTCGCTGACTCTCAACGCCGGCGAGGACGACGTCGCCGCCCTCGCCGATGCGCTGCGGGGCCTGGCATGAGGATCGTGGTCACCGGCACCGATACCGATATCGGCAAGACCGTGTTCGCGGCCGGCCTGGCCGGAGCCCTGGGCGCGGCCTATTGGAAGCCGGTGCAGAGCGGGCTGGAGGGCGCCAGCGATGCCGAGCGGGTCGCCGCCGTGTCGGGAGCGGCGACATTGCCCGAGGCCTATCGGCTGAACACTCCGTGCTCGCCGCATCTGGCCGCCGAGATCGACGGCGTGGCGATCGATCCGGCGCGGCTCGATCCGCCCGCGATCGACCCGCTGGTGATCGAGGGCGCCGGCGGCGTGCTGGTGCCGGTGACGCGCGAGCTACTCTATGCCGACCTGTTCGCGCGCTGGCGATTGCCGGTGGTCCTGGTCGCCCGCACTGCGCTGGGCACCATCAACCACAGCCTGCTCTCGATCGAGGCGCTCCGCGCGCGCGGCGTGCCGATCCTCGGCGTGGCGTTCGTCGGGGAAGCGAACGAGGACAGCGAAGCCACCATCGCCGCGATCGGCGGAGTCCGCCGGCTTGGGCGCCTGCCGATCCTCGACCCGCTCGACCGCCCCGCCCTTGCCGCCGCCTTCGCGCGGGCCTTCACCCTCACGGACTTCACCGCATGACTTCCCCCGTCTGGCATCCGTTCACCCAGCACGGTCTCGGCGAGCCGATCCCCGAAGTGGTGCGCACCGAAGGCGCGGCGCTGCACACGCGGGACGGGCGGCGCTTCGTCGATGCGATCTCCTCCTGGTGGGTCACGACGCACGGCCATTGCCATCCGCGGATCATGGCCGCGATCGCCGAAACGGCGAGCCGGATGGACCAGATCATCTTCGCCGGCTGGACCCATGAACCGGCCGAGGCACTCGCCCGCGAACTGGCGCGGATCATGCCCGACCCGCTCCGGCACGTCTTCTTCTCCGACAGCGGCTCGACCAGCGTCGAAGTGGCGCTGAAGATGGCGCTCGGCTTCTGGGACAATCGCGGCGAGCCCCGCCACCGCATCGTCGTGATGGAGCATGGCTATCATGGCGACACGATCGGCGGCATGTCGGTCGGCGCGCGCGGCGTGTTCAACCGGCCCTATCAGCCCCTGCTGTTCGACGTGGCGACCATCCCCTTCCCCGAGCCTGGCCAGAGCAAGGCGACGCTCGACGCGCTGGAGGCACAGTGCCGCGACAAGCCCGCCGCGCTGCTGGTCGAGCCGCTGGTGCTCGGCGCGGGCGGCATGAAATTCTACCCCGCCAGCCTGCTCGCCGAGATGCGCAGGATCTGCGCGGCGCACGAGGTACTGTTCATCGCCGACGAAGTGATGACGGGATGGGGCCGCACCGGAACCTTGCTCGCCTGCGAGCAGGCGGGCGTGGTGCCCGACATCCTCTGCCTGTCCAAGGGGCTGACCGGCGGGGCGATCCCGCTGGCCGTCACGATGGCGACCGCGGCGATCTTCGAGGCGCACCTGTCGACCGATCGCGCCCGCATGTTCTTCCACTCGTCGAGCTACACCGCCAATCCGATCGCCTGCGCGGCGGCCAACGCCAATCTGGCGATCTGGCGCGACGAGCCGGTGCGCGAACGCATCGCCGACCTGGGCGACCGCCAGCAGGACCATCTCGACGCGCTGGCCCGGCATCCGCTGGTCCGCAATCCGCGCCGGCTGGGCACGATCGTCGCCGCCGAGATCGGCACGGGCGAATCGGCCTATCTCGATTCGGTGGGCCCGCGCCTCAGGTCCTTCGCGCTGGAGCGCGGCGTGCTGATCCGGCCGCTGGGCAACACGGTGTATGTGATGCCGCCCTATTGCATCGACGATGCCGATCTCGACGCGACCTATGGCGCGGTGACGGCGTTTCTGGAGCGGGAGCCCCGCATGGGGGATCTGTTCGCCTTCTAGGGGCGAGTGGTGCTGCCGGTGAGGATTGAACTCACGACCTCAGCCTTACCAAGACGCTTTTTTACTTGCGCTATACTATCCAAAGCTACGATTTCAGCCATTTTGTCTTGACTCGCCTAGCCGATAACGCGACACTTCAACCCACGATATTCTGCCTCTTGCTTCCAATCTGCTTCCAAATTTCGGATGCTTTCGGAAGGCTGAGGTCGGGTTGGAGTAGTATAGCATGTCCGCCGAACGCGTTCGAATCACGAAGCGCCTCGTCGACGGCCTCTCGGCCGACGGGACTGACCGCTTTCTGTGGGATAGCGATGTCATTGGTTTCGGGTTGAGAATTTCGCCTGCGGGCAAGCTCGTCTATGTCCTGCAGTACCGCGTCGAGGGCAGGCAGCGGCGCTTCAAGATCGGGGCCCACGGCTCGCCTTGGACGCCTGAAACGGCACGCTCGGAGGCGCAGAGCCTTTTGGGGAAGATCGTAGATGGCATCGATCCACAGCAAGAAAAGATAGCAGAGCGCAAAGAACTCACGCTTGATGATTTAAGCGAGATCTATCTGAACGAGACTCTGTTCACCGCCAAGGAGAGCTCGGTCCGGCAGGCGCGCAACAATATCGAGAACCATATCCTGCCACTGCTCGGCAAGCGGCGGGTGTCCAAGATCGAACGCAGCGACATCGAGCAGATGCTGCGCGACATCGCAGTCGGAAAGACCGCGCGCACGCTCAAGAAGGGGCATCGCAGACTCTCGCGCGTCCGCGGCGGCAAGGGGGCGGCGAACCAGTGCGTGACGACGATCAGCGCAATGCTGGGCGTGGCGGTCGAGCGCAAGCTGCGGATCGACAATCCAGCGATCGGCGTCCGGAAGTTTCCCGGCAAGAAAATGGAGCGGTTTCTCTCGCCGGCGGAACTGGCCCGGCTGGGCGAGGCGCTGGCCGCCGCCGCGTCGCTCGGCGTGGAAAGCCTATATGCCATCGCGGCGCTGCGCCTGCTGGTCCTGACCGGCTGCCGCAAGAACGAGATCCTCAAGCTGAAGCACAGCTATATCGATCGCTATCATCGCTGCCTGCGCCTGCCGGACTCCAAGACGGGCGCCAAGGTCGTCCATCTGGGTGGCCCGGCGATGCGGATCATCGCCATGGTGCCGACGGTGGAGGGCAACCCCTATCTGCTGCCGGGCAAGAAAGACGGCACGCATGTCACGGACCTCCAGGCGGTCTGGGTCCGGATTCGAAAGACCGCCGGGCTGGAGGACGTGCGCATTCACGACCTGCGACACAGCTTCGCTTCGATCGGGGCGGCCACCGGGGACAGCATGCTGATCATCGGCGCGCTGCTCGGTCATCGCAGCGCCAAGACCACCGAGCGTTACACGCACCTCTCCGACCATCCGCTCAAGAGCGCGGCAGAGCGGATTTCGGACGAGATCGCGCGGTGTCTCGGCGAGGGCCTGGAGGTGCTTGCCGCCAACGACGTCGCGGAAGGCGATCCGTTCGAGACGTTCTGGGCCAAGGAGCCTGAGAGCGAAGCGCTCCCGTCCGATCCTGTCCTTGGGGCAGTCATCCGCACGCAATGGCTGGACACGCGCGCTGCGGCGGCGATGCTGGGCTTCACGGTGGGGACGATGCAGACCTACCGCTGGATGGGTACCGGCCCCGCCTTTCGCAAGATTGGGCGGCGTGTCGTCTATGCCGCGGACGCGCTGGCCGCCTGGAAGAAGGCTCAAGCGCAATCAGACATTTCGGCCGCAGCTTGACGCAACCCGCTTTGGGGTAAGGCAAGGCCGTCTGTCGCTCGCCTGCGAGCAGACGAAGCGTTCAGTCCGGCCGATCTCGCAGGAAGCGATTGAAAGTGTAAGGCTGGAAGCCCTTTCCGTCCGGATCGAGCTCGAACCGTTCCTCGAACGCGTCGTCGCCGATCAGGTCATAGGTGTACCGTGCCTTCCATCCGGCGGGCACATTCTCGAGCTGCACCGACACCAGGACGATATGCCCAGGTCGGCTGGCCGCCAGGTCCTGGGCATAGGTCGAGACGAAGCCGAGATTGTCGAACTGGCGCAGGATGAGACGCTGCTGCGCCTTGTCGTAGCTCCACCAGTCGGTCTGTGTATGCATCTCGCCCTTCTTGTTCTTGTCCTGCCTCGGATAGACTGACCGCCCCTCGATACGAAGGTAATGCCCTTCATGCGCCCGCGCGGCATGTCGGAAGGCCGCCGACGTGCCGGGATCGCCCTCGCCGGTGCCGGTCCAGTCGCCCGCCAACATCGCCACAGGCGCGAGCGGGTCGCTGCCGTTCTGAGCCGGCGCCGCCATCGGCAGCAGCGCCAGTAATGCAGCAGCAAAGATCGTGATCGCGTGCTTCATACCGCCTCCCTTTGCGTCCGAACCTAATCCGATCCCGTCGCGCGCGTCTTGCAGAAAGCGGTCAGGGCAGCGCGCAATAGACGAGCGGCTCGGCGCGCAGCGCAGCAGGCGTCATCCCGACATAATGACGAAAGGCGTTGGCGAAGGCTGGCTGGTCATTGAAGCCCAACCGGTCGGCGATGTCGGCAATAGGCAAGTCCGGACGGTCGCGCAGCAGGACGCACCCGCGCAGCATCCGCCCCGACATGACGAGTTGCTTGGGCGACAATCCGGCCGAGCGTTCGCAGTCGCGGCGCAGCGTCCGGGGCGAGATGCCGAGTTCGTCAGTGAGTACCGAGAGCCGCTGTCCGGCAAAGCGCGACAGGAGCACATCTTGAAGTGCGCATTGCCGCGCGTCCTCGGCGCTCCAGTCGGTCAGTCGCGAGAGCAACCAGGTTTCGATCACGTTTCCGATGGCGTCGCGCGGTGCGCTAGCGAGCCGGTCGAGCAGGCGGTCCGCTTCCGACCCGATCAGCTCCGAAAGCGCGATTGGCCGGTCCCAGCAATCAGCCAGGGGCGCGCGTACGATTGCGGCCGCAACCGCCGGGGCGACGCGGAACGACACCATCCTGTTCGCGCCGTTCGGCACCATCTGCAGCGTACCATGCCGAAGCCCATAGAGCATCGCGCGCGGCGTGATTTGCCCCGACGCGCCATCCGAAAGGCGGCAAGGGTCGCCCAATTGGAAGACGAACTCGACCTGGCAATCCGGTGCGATCAGGCCTTCGAGGCGCTGGGCGCCGCCGCCATAGTCGAGACTCCATGCCGAGCGTACCAAGCGGCCAAGCTCGGCGTGCGCTGGGCCGTGGTCGCGAAAGTCAAGCTGCATCGCGCAACTATTCCATGGGGCCGGCTCTTGCGGCAAGCCCGCTGGGCCAGAGAGTTCGACGGCGCCTCCAGCGCCACTGGAATTGTCAGAACCGGCCTGCGGGTGTCGCCTGCCTTGTCAGCGCGGCGCATCCGAGGCGATTTCTCGCGCGTCCCGCCACGCTGGAATCGCCTCGGCAAGGACGCGCCATGCCGAGCGCAGGAACAGAAGCGCGATGAGCGCGCCGACCGCGATGTCCGGCCAGGCGGTTCCCGTTGCAGCGACGAGCCCAGCCGCGGCCAGGACTCCGACGTTGGACGCGACATCGTTGCGCGAGCATTCGAAGGTGCTGCGCATGTTCACATTGGCGCCGCGGAAGCGCCACAGCATGGCGAGGCAGGTGAGGTTCGCCACCAGCGCGGCGCTGCCAAAGGCGAGCATAAGTCCGCTCGATGGTGGAACGCCATTGGCGAGCTTGTCGGCGATCTCGACGATCACCGCCACGCCGAAGGCAAGGATCAACCCGCCCTTGACGATCGCCGCGCCAGCCTCCCACCTGGCACCGCGGTGGAGCGCATAGAGGCTCAGCGCATAGACGAACGCATCGCCGAGCATGTCGACCGAATCCGCCATCAGCGCGGAAGATCGCGCCGCCAGTCCGCCGCCGAACTCGATGACGAACATCGCGAAGTTGATGATCATGACGATCACCAGCACCCGGCGCTGTCCTGCCTTTTCGGCGAGCGCGGCGATCGCGTCGCTTTTCCTGGAGCAGCAATCATCTGCCATCGAATCTGTCCTGCAGCCTGAGCGGACTTCCCCATGCACCCTCAAGTAACTAGAGGGTCAAGCATGAAAATAGGCTATCTCGCGCAAGCGACCGGCACCAAGCCGGAGACCATTCGGTTCTACGAGGCTCAGGGCCTGATTCCGCCGCCCTCGCGCAGCAGCGGCAATTACCGCATCTACGAGCAGGCGCATCTCGACCGCCTCTCTTTCATTCGCCGCTCGCGCGATCTGGGCTTCACGCTCGATCAGGTCCGTACCCTGCTCCGCCTCGCCGATGACCCGGCCGCTCCCTGTGGCGAAGTCGATGCGATCACGACTGCGCACGTCGTCGAGATCGACCGCAAGCTTGCCGATTTGCAGGCACTGCGCGGCGAGCTGGTCCGGCGGCTCGACAGCTGCCTTGGCTCGACGATCGCGGACTGTCGCATCATCGAGGCCCTGTCGCCTCCTCGCTGATCCGAGCTGAGCCGGCTCCCCGATTGAAAGCGATCCTAGGAGGTGCGTGGGGCGAACAGGATGATGCCGGCACCGACCAGACAGATCGCAGCGCCGGTCACATCCCAGCGGTCGGGCCGCAAGCCTTCGATTGCCCAGAGCCAGAACAGCGAGGCGCAGATATAGACACCGCCATAGGCCGCATAGGTCCGGCCCGCAGCTTCGCTGTCGACCAGCGTCAACAGCCAAGCAAACAGGATGAGTGACGCGATCCCAGGGGCAATCCACCATGGCGACTTGCCCAACCGCAACCATGCCCAGAAGGCGAAGCAGCCGCCGATCTCGGCGAGGGCCGCGCCAGCATAAGCAAGGATTGTCGGCATCAGACCGTCCCGCAGCAGGAGGATGCGATCGGGCGCTTGCCAGACAGGTCGTCGAGGATGACACAATCCGGTCCCGGTCCCCCGACGCACTCGGCGTCGCAGACTTCCACGAATTGTGCGATACTCTTCTCCAATGCCCTAAGCTCACGCAGCTTGGTGCGCACCGCGTTGAGGTGCGCTTGGGCAAGATCCCTAGCCTCGATGCAGGATCGCGATTGATCCTCCACGAGCGATGTCAGTGTGCGCACCTGCTCGATCGAGAATCCGAAATCCCGGCAGCGGCGAATGAGGGTCAGCCGGCGGACGTCGTCGTCGCCATAGCGGCGCTGGTTTCCCTCCTGGCGATCGGGGCGCGGAAGGAGCCCGATGCCCTCATAATAGCGGATCGTCGCCGCGTTGGTGCCCGTGCGCTCGGCGAGCGCGCCGATCCTATGCGATGCCATAAATCCCTCGAAATTAGCGCTTGAACCTCAAGTTACTTCAACTTGTATAGTCTTGGCCAGCAAGGATTGCGGCCATTCGGCCGCGCTTTCGACAGGAGCAACCATGGATGGACTGACAGACTTGGCGCCGATCGCGTGCACGCTGGATGGGGGCAGCTTCAAAGCCAGGATGGCGTGGATCGCCGACCTCAATTCACGCGCGCTCAAGGCGGTGCGGCGTGATGATCTCCGTCTCGAGCTCGACTATGCGCTGCCAGCGCTTGCCGATGTCCAGCAACTGATCGCGCAGGAGCAGGCATGCTGCGCGTTCCTGCTCTTCGACCTGACGGAGGGGGAAGAGGTGGTGACGCTGGCGATCACCGCGCCCGAGATCGCGCGCGACGCCGCGGAGTCGCTCTTCGGTCTGTTCCAGGAAACGGTTTTGCAGACCGCTGCCTGCGGTTGCACCGGAGGGTGCGGCGCATGAACGCGGAGCCTCAAAGGCGGGGAAACCGGGCAGTCGGCACCGTAGCCGCCACAGCGTCGGTCGCCGCTCTCGCCTGCGGCGTCTGCTGCGTCCTTCCCCTTGCGATTCCGGCCGCGATGCTGGGGATGTTCGGTGGCACTATCGCCTGGTTCGCACAGGCTTATAGCTGGCTGACACCGATCGCCGTCGCGGCGGTCGTCGCGGGCTGGCTATGGGTCGCCTATCAGTCGAAGCGCTCCGGCAAGCGCCCGGCGCGGGCCACGCTGGTCATCATGGGGTTTGCGACGGCAATAATGGTTCTCGCCTATCTGTGGCCGATGCTTGAACGGCCGATTGGCGCGGTGTTGCGCGGTTAGCCGAGGCCGGGCGAAAGCACGCAGGCGTCCTCATTCTTCGATGAGAGTCGAATATCGCTCGACTACCACGGGATGATCTCCGTGTGTCGAATTCTCGAAGGCGCGTTTCGCCCTGGTCCCGCGGAAGCGGGCGCAGGTGGACCGTCCAGCGCATCTCGGTTAATTCGTACCCATGTCGAACGCCGCCGCCCTGGAACTTCTGGTGCGCGGTGCCGCGGTGGGCGGCTTCCTTGCCCTCGCCATCGCCATAGGGCGTGGGGGATCGGCGCGAGCCCGGGTTACCGGCATCCTGTTCTGCCTTGCGGCAGCCGCGCACACGCTGACGCAGTTGCCGGAAATCAGGCCTGCGTTGGCGCCGGCCTGGGAATTTATCTGGGCGTTATCGGTCTCGGCCGCCGGTTTGTTCTGGGCGTTTGCGATCGAGCTGTTCGAGGATCGGCGGCGGTTCGAACCTCAGCGTGCCGTGCCAGCCGTTGCGCTGCTCCTGCTTGGCCTGAGCCAGACCATCGCGACGGACGCTATCGCCAAGGGACTCTGGCTCGCCCACAATATCATCGGCGCCCTGTTGATGGCACACGTCCTGTTCGTCATCGCACGAGGCTGGAAGAGCGACCTGGTCGAGTCGCGGCGGCGCCTGCGCGGGCCGGTGCTCGCCGCCGGTGCAGTCTATGCGCTGGCGATTACGATCGTCGAATCCGGCGAAGCTCTGGGCCGATCGGCGCAGGCGCTCTAGCCGCTGGCTGCCGCGCTGCTCTTCGCGATGAGCATGGCTGGGGTATTGGCATTCCTGCGCGCCGATGCAGCGCTGTTCGGGCCCGGCAAGGAAGCACCGGCGCAAGATACTTCGACACCACCCGCCGAACTGGAGGAAGAAGATGCGCGCGCGGCGGCGATCCTGGAGCGACTGATGCGCGAGGAGCGCCTGTCGAGGGAGCCGGGGCTGACGGTGGCGGCGCTCGCTGCGAGATTGCGGATGCCCGAATATCGCCTGCGTCGCCTGATCAACCAGCGGCTCGGTCATCGAAATTTCAACGCCTTTCTCAACCAATGGAGGCTTGGCGAGGTGAAGGATGCACTCGCCGACCGCGCGCAGCGCGAAGTGCCGATCTCGACGATCGCGCTCGACGCCGGGTTCGCGTCGCTCGGCCCCTTCAACCGCGCTTTTCGGGCGGAAACCGGGCTGACCCCCAGCGCGTTCCGCGCGCGTTCGCTGGGCGCAAGCGCCGCCCCCTGAGCACCTGATCCGGCACGCGCCCTTCGGATTCGGCGAGCAGCGCTTCGATTTCGGCTAGCCTGATTTCGACTGCGGCGAGCCAAGCGCGCCGCCATCTGCAAAGCGGCTCCCGTCGCGCCATCCCGGCGCAGGGAGCATCGCTTGACTCGCATAGAAACCATCATCGCCCGCGCCTTCATTCCAGCAGAGCGCTGAAGATGCGCAGACCGCGTTTCATCGCCGAGCAGGCACGCAATGCGAAAGGACTGCTGGGCCGGCTCATCGCCTCGATCATGGCGCGCGAGACTTGGGCCGTGAACCGGTGCGCGATCGAAGCCCTGGAGGTCGAGCCGCGCAGCCATGTCCTCGACATCGGATGCGGCCATGGGCGTGGCCTGGCCGCGCTCGCCGCGCTTGCTCCGGAAGGCCGTGTCACGGGCGCTGACCCTTCGGCGCTCATGGTGGAGATCGCTGTGCGGCGGAACCGCCGGCTGGTCCGTGCCGGGCGCATCGGCGTCGTGATCGCGAGTGCCGAGGCGCTGCCGTTTCCAGACGCCACGTTCGACAAGGCGATGTGCGTGCACGTCGTTTATTTCTGGGCCGATCTTGGCGCAGCGCTGCGGGAGATCGCGCGTGTCCTGAAGCCTGGCGGGCGCTTCGTCCTGGTGCTGCGTACCAATGCCAATGCTGCCGCGGTGAAGGCGTTCCCCGTCGACGTCTACCACTTCCCCACCCTTGAGGAGATCGTCGCCGCGCTCGAGCTAGCGGGCTTCACGGTCGGCCTCCCGGACGACGTTTCCACCGCAGAGCATACCGGACCAATTCTCATCGTCGCCACGAAGCATGGCGTGCCGGGTAATCCCGGCGGGGGCGCATAGGATATGGCGCACCTCGACTTCGCGGCCCCACCACTCGAACTCGAAAACGCGGGAGCAGGCGCATGATTTCGCTCGACACCGTACTGCACGGGCTCGTCGCTATATTTCCCCACGTCCTGATGCTCGAAGGCGGCCGGTACATCGTCACCGCCGGACTGGTGAGCCTCGTGACCTGGACCTTCTGGCGGAGCTGGTTCCGCCACCGAAAGATCCAGAGCCGGTTCGCGACCGCGAGCGACTATCGCCGCGAGGTGCTGGCCTCGGTCCGGACCGTGCTCATCTTCGCGCTGACCGGCTTCGGCATGTATCTCGCCGCCCGCGCAGGCTGGCTCACGGTCTACAGTGGTTTCTCGGTCCAGGGTCCGGCCTATTTAGCCGCGACGCTCGTGCTGATGATCGTCGCGCACGACGCCTATTTCTACTGGACCCACCGGGCGATGCATCACCCGCGGCTGTTCCGTGCCTTTCACTGGACGCACCACAAGTCGCGCACGCCGACACCCTGGACCGCCTATGCGTTCGATGCGCCCGAGGCGATCGTCATGGTCGCGTTCGTTCCCATCTGGGCCGCGATCGTGCCGATGCACGATACCGCGCTCTACATCTTCATGACCTGGCAGATAGCGCGCAACGTGATCGGCCATGCCGGCGTCGAGTTCTCGCCGGTGTCCGGGCGCCGCTCGCGGCTTAGGGGCTGGCTCAACACCACCACGCATCACGACCTGCACCACCAGAGCGGGCGCACCAATTACGGGCTCTATTTCAGCTGGTGGGACCGCTGGATGGGCACCGAGCACCCAGAATATCAGGCACGGGTCGCCGCGATTGCCGACCGCTCGCGCGCGGCACGCAAGCCGGCGATCGCCACGCCCACGCTCGTCGCGATCGGGTTGCTGGTGCTGGCTGGGTCCGTCGCATGGCCGGGCCGCGCCAGCGCGCAGGCACCATCGGGCATCGCTGGCAGCTGCCCAAACAGGCCTGCCGCGATCAAGGGATTGTGGGGGTCTGGTTGCGCGGCGCTGGAGCAATCCCCAGAATACAAGGTAGCGAGGTGGACATGACGGAAACGGTCGAGGACGAGCGGCGAGCGCACTGGCAGGGCGTCTATGCCGCCAAGACTCCGGACGAAGTCAGCTGGTTTCAGGAACGGCCGGATGTCTCGCTCGAACTGATCGAGGCGACCGGCCTGGCCGACACCGCTTCGATGCTCGACGTCGGGGCAGGCGCATCGACGCTGGCCGATCATCTCCTCTCCTCGGGCCATTCTTCGCTCGCCGTGCTCGATATTTCCGAAGAGGCGCTTCGGCACGCGCAGGCGCGCCTTGACAGCGAGGCCGATCGCGTGCGCTGGATCGCGGCGGACATCACGCGCTGGCGTCCCGAGGAACCCTTCGATCTCTGGCACGACCGCGCCGTGCTCCACTTCTTGACGGCGAGGGAAGATCAGCAAGCCTATGCGGACACCCTGCGCGCCTCGCTCAAGCCGTGCGGCTGGGCGATCATCGCCGGCTTCGCGCCCGGTGGCCCGCTGAAATGCAGCGGACTCGAGATCGTCCAGCATGACGCGCAAAGTCTGGCCGAGCTGCTCGGCTATGAATTCGAGCTGATCGACACCCGCGACGAAACGCACCGCACGCCCTGGGGCGCCGAGCAGGCGTTCCGCTACCATTTATTCTGGCGCGGCTGACGTCGATTCCAGAGCGAAAAGGCAATTGAAGATGCGGCTTGCGGTGGATCGGCTGCGCGCTCGGGGCTGCCCCTTACCACCGTGCGACGCCAGACGCCTCTGCAGCACCTCAGCAGGTGGCGGGCTCGACCAGCTTGCCGGAGGGATCTTCGGCGAAGCCTTGCTGACATTCAGCCAGGCGAACCGAGAATACCTGCTGCCAGCGCAGCGCCAATCATCAGCATCAGCGTCGCGACGCCGACTCGAATCGACCCGATCGTTAATTTCTCGAGCCGGCGCGTGGCGACATAGGCACCCAGAAACGCCGACAGGGTACCAACCGTCACGAGCAGGGTCTCGCGTCCAGAGAGATCGAAGCCTGCGGTCGAGAGGGATGCCGCGTACGTGGTCAGGCGCGAGACATCGACCAGGATCGCAATCATCACGCCGGTAGCGATGAACCCGTCAGCAGGGAGTCCGGCACGCAGCAGGAACACCGAGCGGAACGCGCCCTGCTGCCCGGTCAGCCCGCCGAAGAATCCGGTGACGAGGCCGCCGAACGGCATCAGCCGTACCGGTGCGCTCAGCTTCTGGAACCATGGCTGGAATTCGAGCAGCGCGAAGACGATCATCAACAGTCCGATCGCCAGGCCGGCGCCGGTAGGACCGAAGCGCATGCCGAATACCTCCCACGCGAACAGGCGTGGCGTGTCCCCAAGCAGCGCAAGCAGCCAGGCGCCCAGCACCGCAGCCGGGATTGCGGGAAGACCGAAACGCAGCACGGTCTTCCAGTCGGTCCGCCGCCAGAGCAGCGTACCTTTGAAGAGATTGTTCAGCAGATGGACGATCCCGGTCGCTGCGACCGCGACCGGAACCGGAAAGAAGAGCGCGAAGGCGGGCAGCAGGATGGTGCCAAGCCCGAACCCCGAAAAGAGCGTCAGCGCCGAGGCAAGCGCGGCCACCGTGGCAATTACTACCAGGTCCATGGTTGTCCTCTCCGAGCGTGGGTCCAGCGTGTCCGAGCATCCGGCTTACGGCGCGGATCGCGCCATCGCCCGGGCCCATGCACTCTAGCGGCGCGCCGCCGACGTTTCTATCAAGCGACCGTTCTTGGCCGCGATGTGCCCCGGAATCACCAAGCACCGGGCCCGCGAACTGTTCTGCGAGCTCGTCGAAGGCCATGGACGCGAGCATATGCCGCATCGCAACCGTCCCTGAGTCTCCCTCCCGCAGTTCCGGCCGCCAGGACGCCGAAGCGATCCTGGCGGCCGGCTGTCATTCACTGCTTGGTGATGGACGTCACTTCACCCGACCCGTCTTTGAGCGCCAGCTCGAACGCGACCTTGTCCCCGACCTTGACGCTGTCGAGCAAAGCGGGCGCGGCCTTGAATGCCATCGTCATCGCCGGCCAGCCGGCTTCCGGAATAGCGCCGTGATCGAGTGTGATGGTGCCCGCTGCCTTGTCGATCGCCGTGACGGTCCCGCTGCCTTTGGCAGTCTTCGCGTCGGGCATCGCCATGTTGCCCATATCGCCGGACATATTGTCCGTACCCGCCATCGTCGCAGGGGTTTCGGTGGACGTGTTGGCGGCGGTCGCATTGGTCGCGGCCTTCTCGCCGCACGCTGCGAGCAACATTGCCGGGGTGATCATGGCAAGCAGATAGAGGGGCTTCATCGTCGTCTCCTTCAGGGTTGAACTTGGGGTTGCGGGTGAGGTGCTGCTCGCCGCCGCCGCATCAGCAGATAGGCGGCGGGGATCACGAACATCGAGAGCAGGGGGGCGGTGAGCATCCCGCCGATCATCGGGGCGGCGATGCGGCTCATCACCTCCGAACCGGCGCCAGTGCCGATCAGGATCGGCAGGAGCCCGGCGATGATCACCGCGACCGTCATTGCCTTGGGGCGGACGCGGAGCAATGCACCTTCGCGAACCGCGGATGCGACCTCATAGTCCGAAGCGTCAGGGTCCCGCTCGTCAAGCGCGTGCCGCAAGTAGATCAGCATCACCACGCCGAACTCGGCGGCGACACCGGCAAGGGCGATGAACCCCACACCGGTCGCGACCGACTGGTGATAGCCGAGAAAATAGAGGATCCAGAACCCGCCGGTCAGCGCGAACGGCAGCGTGCCCATGATCAGCGCCGCTTCACCGAGGCGCCGGAAGATCAGGAACAGCAACAGGAAGATGATCGCGAGCGTCGCGGGCACCACCAGCGTCAGCCGATCGACCGCGCGCTGGAGATATTCGAACTGTCCTGAATAGGCGATCGACACCCCGGGCGAGAGCTTCACCTGCCGGCTCACCGCCGCCTGCAAATCCCCGACGACGGACGCGAGATCGCGACCGCGCACGTCGATATAGACCCAGGTCGATGGCCGTCCATTCTCGGTCTTGAGCATCGGGGGGCCGTCGGCGACTTCGATGCGCGCGACGGTTCCGAGCGTGATCTGCTGCCCCGACGGCGTCAGAACGGGGAGCGTCCGCAACCCTTCGATGCTGTCGCGCAGCTCGCGGGGGTAGCGGATATTGATCGGATAGCGCGCAAGGCCTTCGACGGTCTGACCGACATTTTCGCCGCCGATCGCGCCCGAGACGATCCCCTGCACATCTGCGATGTTGAGTCCGTAGCGCGCCGCGGCGGCGCGATCGATGTCGACATCGAGATAGCGCCCGCCGGTCAGCCGCTCGGCGAGCGCCGAACTCACCCCGGGCACGGTCTTCGCCACGCCTTCGATATCGTGTGCGATCCGGTCAAGCTGGCCGAGATCGGCGCCCGAGACCTTGATTCCGATCGGGCTCTTGATACCGGTCGCGAGCATGTCGATCCGGTTGCGGATCGGCGGCACCCAGATATTGGCGAGGCCCGGCACCTTCACCGCCCGGTCGAGTTCCTCGACCAATTTCTCGGGGGTCATGCCGGGGCGCCATTGGTTGCGGGGCTTGAAGCGGATCGTCGTCTCGAACATCTCGAGCGGCGCCGGGTCGGTCGCGCTCTCGGCGCGGCCCGCCTTGCCGAATACGCTCTGGACCTCGGGCACGGTCTTAATCATCCGGTCGGTCTGCTGGAGCAGCTCCGACGCTTTCGCCGCAGACAATCCCGGCAGCGCCGAGGGCATGTAGAGCAGGTCGCCTTCGTTCATCGCGGGCAGGAATTCGCCGCCGAGCCGCGATGCGGGCCAGGCGGTGGTCGCGAACACCAGCGCCGCGATCAGCAACGTCGTCTTGGGCTTTTTGAGCACCCAGTCGATCGCCGGACGATAGATTGCGGTCAGCGCGCGGTTGATCGGGTTGGCCTGCTCCGACGGAATCCGGCCGCGGATCAGCCAGCCCATCAGCACCGGTACCAACGTCACCGAGAGGATCGCGGCGGCCGCCATCGTATAGGTCTTGGTGAAGGCGAGCGGCGCGAACAGCCGGCCTTCCTGGGCCTGGAGCGTGAACACCGGCACGAACGACAAGGTGATGATCAGCAGGCTGAAAAACAGCGCCGGACCGACCTCGATCGCCGCTTCGGTGATGACGGTCCAGCGCGTGGCGCCTTCGAGCTTGTCGGCGGGATGATCGTGCTCCCAGCGCTCGATCGCCTTATGGGCATTCTCGACCATCACGATTGCGGCGTCGACCATCGCGCCGATCGCGATCGCGATGCCCCCCAGCGACATGATGTTGGCGTTGACGCCCTGGAGGTGCATCACGACGAACGCCGCGAGAACTCCCAGCGGCAGCGTCACGATCGCGACCAGCGCCGAGCGGACATGCCAGAGGAACAGGGCGCAGACGATCGCGACGACGATGAACTCCTCGAGCAGCTTGTGGCTGAGATTGTCGATCGCCTGGTCGATCAGCTGCGAGCGGTCATAGGTCGGGACGATCGCGACACCCGCTGGAAGGCTCTTGCGGAGTTCGGTCAGCTTGGCCTGGACCGCGGCGATCGTGGTGCGCGCGTCGGCGCCCGAGCGCAGGATGATCACACCGCCGGCGACCTCGCCGTCGCCGTCGAGTTCGGCGATGCCGCGCCGCATCTCGGGCCCGATCTGGATCGTGGCGACATCGCCCAGCGTCACCGGCACGCCGCCTGCCGCCGTGCGCAGCGGGATCGCACGAAAGTCATCGAGCGATTTGAGATAGCCCGAGGCGCGGACCATATATTCGGCCTCGCCCATTTCGAGCACCGAGCCACCGGCTTCCTGGTTGGCGCGCCGGATCGCCTCGACCGCCTGGGCGTGGGTGACGCCGAAGCCGGCAAGCTTCGCCGGATCGAGCACGATCTGGTATTGCTTGACCATCCCGCCGATGCTCGCGACCTCGGCGACGCCGGGCAGGCCTTTCAGCTCGTAGCGCAGGAACCAATCCTGTATCCCGCGCAGCTGCGCCAGGTCATGACCCCCCGTGCGGTCAACCAGCGCATATTCGTAAACCCAGCCCACGCCGGTCGCGTCGGGTCCGAGCGCGCTCTTCGCGGCCTCGGGCAGCCGGCTTTGCACCTGATTGAGATATTCGAGCACGCGGCTGCGCGCCCAATAGAGATCGGTGCCGTCCTCGAAGATCACATAGACGAAGCTGTCGCCGAAGAAGGAATAGGCCCTGACCGTCTTGGCGCCCGGCACCGACAGCATCGTGGTGGCAAGCGGATAGGTCACCTGATTCTCGACGATCTGCGGTGCCTGGCCGGGCAGGGACGTGCGGATGATGACCTGCGTGTCGGAAAGGTCCGGCAGCGCGTCGATCGGGGTCGCGCGCACCGCCAGCAGCGCTGCGGCGACCAGCGCAAGCGCGCCGAGCACGACGAAGAAGCGGTTGGCCACCGACCAGCGGATGAGCGACCCAATCATCGGCCGGCTTCCCGTGCCAGGCGCCGCAGTGTCGGGCCCTCGGGCGGCTGGTCGAAGGCGAAGCGGACGCGGTCGCCGACCTTATACCCTCGGGCCAGCGCGGGTGAGCCGAGTCGGAAATGCATCGTCATAGCCGGCCAGCGAATCGCGGGTACGGGTCCGTGGGCAAGCGTGATGCCGGTCGCGTCGATCTTCTCGATCCTGCCAACGGCTTCATAGAGCGTGGGTGACGCGCCCGGCGCCGCGAGAGACCCAGCGATCGGCCGCGCCTGGATACCCGACAGGCTCGCCTCGGAATCGAGCAGGAACTGTCCAGACGCCGCGACCTTCTCGCCTTCCGACAGTCCGGCAAGGATCTCGATCTGCCCGCCAGCTTCGGCGCCAGTCTGGACCTCGGCCGGCTGATAGCGGCCGCCCGGCAACACGAGCATTACCAGGCTTCGCTTGCCCGTGCGGATCACTGCCTCCGAGGGCACGAGCAACGCCGATCGGTTGGTTCCGCCGAAATCGACGCTCGCGAACATGCCCGGCCGCAACCGCCCGCCGCGATTCGGGAGCTCGATCCGGACCGTCAGCGTGCGGCTCTCGGCCTGCACGTCAGGGAGGATCGCCGCGACCCGCCCGGTGAAGCGCTCGCCGGGGAAAGCCGAAAGCGTGGCCGTCGCGCTCTGGCCGGGCTTGAGCTGCCCCGCCATCGCTTCGGGCACCGCGGCGTTCAGCCAGACGGTGCCAAGCCCGTTGATCTCGGCGAGCGTCTGGCCTGCCGACACCGTCATCCCGGCGCGGACGCCGAGCGTCTTGATCGTTCCGCCGGTGGGCGTCGAGATCGTGACCACGTTGTTCGGCCGGCCGCTGCGCTCGACCGCGCTGATCGTCCCCGGCGCCATGCCGAGCAATGTCAGCCGCTGCCGTGCGGCGCGCGTCAGCGCAGCATCGCCGGTTCGCCTGACCGCGAGATACTCGGCTTGCGCCCCGGCCCATTCCGGGATGAGCAGATCGGCCAAAGGTGCGCCGGCGCCGACCACATCGCCCGGCGCACGGCCATAGACGCGCTGGACGAAGCCCGACGCGCGTGCCTGGACGATTGCCACGTCGCGCTGGTTGAAATCGATCGTGCCGGTGGCGCTGAGACCGCCCGCAAGCGTCCCGCGCTCAGCCGTGACGCTCCGGACACCCAGGCTCTGCGTTCGCGCGGGGTCGATCTGGACGCCCGCGCCAGAGGCCCCCTCATCGGCGTATCTGGGGACCAGCTGCATATCCATGAACGGCGACTTGCCCGGCTTGTCGAAATGCTGGCTCGGCACCATCGGGTCGTACCAGTAGAGGATCTTGCGGCCGTCCGCGGCGGCGGACTGCGGCTGGCCGCCCTGTCCGCCGAGCTGCGCGATGCCGTAGCCGGCGGCACCGGCGACGAGCGCGATTCCCGCTGCGGCGAGCGCCAACCGGGCGCGGCGCGAAAGTTGGGCGGTCATTGATCACTCCCGTAGGTCAGGACCAGGCGTGCACCGTCGCGCGCCACCAGTGCCTCGCGATCGAGCGCCAACAGCGCCGCGTCGGAATATTGAGACTGCGCGGCGATCACATCGAGCAGCGTCGCGCGGCCCGCGGAATAGCTCGCAAGCTCCAGCTCGGCGCGCTGGCGCGCGAGCGGCAGCAGCTCGTCGCGTGCGCGCATCCATTGCTCATGATGCATGGCGTGATCCGCCAGCCCCGCCTCGAGATCGGCGGCAAGGGCCCTGCGCAGATCCTCCTGGTCGGCGCGGGCGGCGCCCGCAGCCGAGGTGCTCGCGGCGATCAGAGGATCCTGGCGCCGGCGCGAAAACAGCGGCAGATCGACCGTGACCCCCACGGAAACCATGTCGCCATAGCGCGGATAGCGTCGCTGGTAGCTGAGATCGAAGCTCCAGTCGGGGCGCTTGCCGGCGCGCGCGACGTCGATGCCCGCTTCGCTTTGGCGCGTTCGTGCCGCCGCGATCGCCAGGTCCGGGTGCCGGTCGATCCCCGCGCGAAGCGCCGCAGGATCGATGACGAACTCCGGAAGGGCACCTTCGATCTGGGGATTGGGATCACCTGTCCAGCGCGCGAGGGTGGCACGCGCCCGCGCAACTTCGGCGGCGAGTTCGCTGCGCTTATCTTCGAGGCCCGCGATCGCCTGTCGCACCTCCAGCGCCTGTGCCGGGCGCGCCGTGCCCGACGCAACCGCCGAGGTCGCTGCCGAAACCAGTTCGCGAAGCTCGACAAGGATGGAATCGAGGGTAGCGAGCCTGCGCTCGGCATAGGCCAGGTCGATCCAGGCGAGCGCCGTCGCGACGCGCACCCGCCGCGCTTCCGCCATCTGCACCGCCTCGGCGACCCCGAGGTCGGCGGTGGCGAGGCCGGTCCGTGCCCGGCGTTTCGCCAGATTGGGCAGATCCTGGCTGACCCCGACCCGCGCCATCGTCATCTCGTCGCCGCCGAAGGTGAAGGCGGGTGGGCCCGAGACCGGGAAATTGTCGAACCCGAAGGTAAGCTTCGGGTCGGGCAGTTGGCCGGCCGGGATCACGCCCGAGCGCCGCGCATCGACATCGAGCGACCGTGCGCGCAGCGAGGGTGCCTGCCTGACCGCCAGCGCCAGGGCTTCGTCGAAGGTCAGCGGATCGGCCGAGGCCGGCAACACTGCGCCAATCGCCAGCGCCGCGGCCCCGATCGCCAGAAGCAGGCGGCGCCGAACGCGCCTTGGCATGATGGTCATCAAGATATTCCCCTTTGGTAAGGGGGCGGCGCGTCTGCGGAGGCGCGCCGCCCCCGGAACGGGCCAGCCGGACCGCAGCCCGGCCGACCCGCTCCGGCGAGTCGCCGACGACGGGGTCAGCCGTTATTCGGCTTGACCGCTCCTTTCATGCAGTCGGCAGGGCTCGCCTGCATCATCGCGCAGTCGCAACTGGCCATTTCCCGGGCCTCCGGCACCCACACGCGGACCCGCGTGGGCCCGGTCGGGTGGGGCCCGTATTGCGGCACCGAGCGCCATTCATAATGGCCGCGGGTATTTGTTACCGGCGCATCCTGCGCGAAGGCGGGCGCTGCGATTGCGAAGGTGGAAAGCGCGACCGCGATCACCGCGGCCGACATATTGATCGTCTTCATGATACTGTCCTTGGTCTGAAAGTCGTCCTGTCGCGGGCCGTTCGGCACTCCGCAAGCCGTTCACAGCTTCAGGAAGCGCGCACCCGCGTGCGAAGGTCAGCCAAGGAAGGTGGGCGGTTCCAGTTCGGGGCCGGTGTCATGCCCCGCAAGTATTGCCGATGTCGGCCAGAAGGTCGCGATCGGCGCCGGTCGCGCCGTGGAGGGTGCGTGCGGCTCCTTCACGCCGAGCACCGCACTGCAACCGGCCATCAGCATGCAACCGGAGGATTTGGGCAATTTGGAGCCCTCGTCGCTCTTCGCCGGCTTGGCGGCGCAGTCGGTGCAGTCCGTGGCCACCTTGCAGTCGGGCATCGCCGAACTCGCGGCGGCCTGGTCCTGCGTCATCAGCAGGCACGGGGCAGCAACCGCCACCCCGTTTCCGGCAAGGCCGAACAGGATTCCAATGCACAACAGATGGCGCAGCAGTCTCAGCACCGTTTGAAAATGCTCCTTTGCAATATGGAAGTCAATTCGTGACCGCGGACAAGAAGGTTACCGCGACCCCGACATTGTTGTCCTGATGAGCCGATCGAAGTTATCCTGATGAGGCGATCGACCGTTGGCGCATTGCCTGTTTTTGGCGCCAGCCATGCCGGGTCAGCCCGCGCGGTTTGTACATCCCCAGCGCGGCGGCCCAGAGCAACACCAGCAGACCGCCGGCGGCATGGGCCACAACCGAAACTCTCAACCCCCTGAGACCGGCGGGGGCCAGGGCGGTTTCCGAAGCGGCGGTCGCCAGATAGTCGATTTGCCCCGTCTTCATCAGCAGCAAGAAAGTTGCGGCGAGGACGATCAGGAGCTTGATGAGCACCCAGAAATTCCGGAACAATCCCCATTCGGTGGCGAGGGATTGGACAATGCCCGTCAGGAGCGCAGCGAGCGATAGTGGGACGATGACGTACGCGGTGATTATCGCGTTCGCGCCATAGGCGATGCGGACGATATCGGCATCCTGACTGGTCAAACCCGTGATCGCCAGCGCGAGAAAGGCCGCAAGCGCACCGATCCAGCCGATCGAGCAGATGACGTGCACGGTGAGCGCGAACCTGCGGAGGCGGGGTGGCATGATCATCAATGGCCACCGTGGCGCGTTGCGTGATCGCCCGCGGCACCATGACCGGTCAGCCCCGCAGCCATCCCCAGCGTCAGCAGGAGCAGAACCGCCACCAGGATCCCCTGCAGCTTCGCCCAGCGCGGCATGCCGGGATATGCGGACGGGTCAGCCATTGTCCCTCCTTCGCTCAGCCTCGAAGTCGATAGGCCATTCTGCAGATTTATCGAGACAATATGTCTCTGTCGAGTCGTATTGTCTTGGAAAACCGCGAGCCTATAGTGCGGCGGTGCCAAAGCTCTGGAATCAAACGATCGAAGCCCATCGCGCCGCGGTGCGCGACGCGATCCTGGACAGCGCCTGGGGGCTGGTAACGAAACAGGGGCTGGCATCCGTGACGATGTCACGGATCGCGCAGGAGGCCGGAATCGGCCGGGCGACGCTCTACAAATATTTTCCGGAGGTCGAAGCGATCCTGGCCGCCTGGCATCAGCGCCATGTAGCTGCCCATCTTCGTCATCTGGCCGAACTTCGCAAGCGGCCCGGCGACCCCTGCGAACGGCTCGGAGCCGTGCTCGGGGCATTTGCCCTGATCGCCCATCACCGGGGCCAGCACGACACCGAACTGGTAGCGCTGCTGCATCGGGGCGAACATGTCGATCAGTCGCACCAGCAGCTCGCCGAACTGATCCGGGAATTGCTGGTGGAGGTCGCCGGGACCGGGAACCTTCGGGACGATATCGCGCCCGACGAACTTGCCGACTATTGCCTCTATGCGCTTACCGCCGCGAGCAGGCTAAAGTCGGAGGATGCCGTTCAACGGCTCGTCGCAGTCACGCTGTCCGGGCTTCGGCCTCCGCGCTGAGTGACTCAGCCGCCGTGACGCGCGAACATGCGGCGCCCGGCGGGCCCGAATGCGATCACCTCATAGGCTTGCCCGCGCACGCCCGGCACCTCCATCCCCGGCGACCCGAGCGGCATCCCGGCAACGGCGAGGCCGCTGACGCCCCTGGGGCGTTGCGCGAGTACGCGCTTCATGTCGGCGATCGGAACATGTCCTTCGAACGCCATGCCGTCGATGATGGCGGTATGGCACGAGGCCAGATCTGCGGGAACGCCAAGCCGCTTCTGCAGCGCCGCCCGCTGCCGGTCATCGACAAGCTGGACCTGCCGCCCGAATTGGGCTCTCACCTGCGCCGCCCATTTCTCGCAGCACCCGCAGCCGGGATCGCGGTAGACCGCGATCTGCTGGGTCGCCATCGCGGCCGCGGGCACCCCCAGCGCGAGCGCGGCAAACAATATCCGGATTCGATTCATCATCGTTCTTCCCGTCTCTCTCCGCCAACAGGGCGGATCCTCTTCACCGCTTGCCGCCGGCCGAAGCCGATGCGGCGAACCAGCCATCTTCAGGCCGGTTTCCGCTTGCGCCGCGGCCAGCGCAAATAAAGGAGTATGGTGCCCGCGATCGCCAGGGCGAGCCCGCCGGTCGCAAAGGCCCACATCCAGGGCGTGTTGAAGTGCTCATGCTCGGTCCAGTCCATGATGTGCAGACCCCAGAAGAAGTCATAGAGGCGCCATGTGCCGGTCCGCACCGCAACGATCTTTCCGGTGTCGTCGACATAGACCCGCGTCGCGTCGGGGTCCGGGAATACCGCGCGCCATGCAGGGACCTTGCCCTTATACTCCGTGCTCGTCGCGGAGACTCGCTCGACTTGCGGGGCAATTTTCGAGCCGCCGCGATACGCGGCCAAAGCGATCGTCGCCACGTCCCGGGATCCGACTGGCGGAAGGACGGCGCCGGTTCTGGCGTCGTGGAGCCGAACTGCACCCGAAGCGGTCTGCACTTCCACCACCGGGCGGCCGAGCAGCATCCGCACCTGGAACTGCCGGATGGGTTCCTTGCCGGCAGCCAATATCGCGTGCGTGGGCGCATAGCCCGTATCGCCCGGAAGCATGGCCGCCGCTTCCCGATCCACCAGATGTTCCCCGCGAACGCGGTCGATCGGAAGCAGGCTCATCACCAGCCCGCTGGTGAACCACAGCAGGAGCTGGACGCCGAGCAGCAGCCCAAGCCAGCGGTGCAACCGGCTCGCGCCGATGTGCAGCCGGAGCTTTCGGCTCCTCACGACCAGGCTCGTACGTTGGTCATGCGCACGCTGCCGGCGCAGCCGCCGCTTCTCTCAACATTAAACACATTTCCCCCCAGAATCGGTCTAGGCCATGAGTGCCCGTGCCTACCGTCTCTCTTGATGGCAGGCGCCTGGCAACCGCCAGATCTACTTTCGTGCCAGGATGGCTTTCATCTGGTCGATCTCCTGTCGCTGCGACCGGATGATCTCGCGGCACAGCGCAACGATCTCGGGATCGCGCAGCGACGCTTCCTTGCACATCAGAATCGCACCCGAATGATGCGGGATCATCGAGCGGAGGAACTCGCGGTCGCCAATCGTGGTCTGGGTGCGGATGAGCGCGAAGGAGCCGAGGAAAAGGACAGCCGAGCCGGCCAGGAGCGCGATGTTGAGCGCCCGCGACGGAAACATGTGCGGCATGGCGAGGATCATCAGCACGATCATCGGCGTGGCCATCATCAGCGTCATGTAGAGCATGTTGAGATTGTTGTAGAAGCTGCCGAGCCCGTCGATCATCACGAACATCACCAGATACATGACGATGCCGCCGAGGACCGTCTGCAGCGCGAGACTCGCATAAGGGTTCTTCGTCACTCGCCTTCCTCCTGTTGCCGCCCGGGCGTCAGCATCGGCCCTCTTGCCTGGTCGCACATTTCGCGCGCCTTCTGGATTCTCGCACCGAAATGGCAGTCGCGACGCGCGCGTCCGCCTCTCCTAGAACCATGTCCTAAGCCCCAGAACGAAACTGAAGCCGCCGGTATCCTCGCCGCGCAGCCGTGCATAATCGGCGGTGTTTCCAAACTTGCGTTCCCATGAGACGCCCACATAGGGGGCGAATTCACGCGTGATTTCGTAGCGCACCCTGAGGCCCAGCTCGGCATTCACCAATCCTGACCCTATCCTGTTCCGAGGCATGTCCTGGGCAGAGAAGTTCAATTCGACGCGTGGCTGAAGGATCACGCGCTGGGTGATGCGCTGGTCATAATAGGCGCTGGTTCGAGCCAGCAAATCTCCCTTGTCGGAAAGGAAGACTGCCCCCTCGATATCGAACCAGTACGGCGCGATACCTTCAATGCCGACGGTCGCGTAGGTCCGTCCCGGCCCAGGCTGGAAATCCTGGCGGACGCCGGCCTGCAAGTTCCAATAAGGGTCAAGCGCCCGGCTATAGAGCACCTGGACGTCGGCGCTATCGACGCCGCTGCCGAAACTACCTTCACCCTCCGACTTGAGCGTCAGCCGGTTGATGTCGCCCCCGAACCACGCTTCGCCATCCCAGCGAAAGCCGTCGCGACCGCGGCGCAGCTGGTATTCGGCGAGGTTGGCCATCACCTTATAGGTCGAGGTGCCTCCGTGCTCGCGGGTCAGCCTCGCCCGCGCGCGCGCCATCTCATCAGATGGAAATATCCGGTCGGCATAATGGTCGGCAGGCGGCGCCGGAGCCGGTGCGTCTCCGGCTGGCAGAGCGGTACCGCCCGTCCCGTGCTGGGGCGCTGCGTCACCTTCGGGCACGCCAGGCATCCCGGGCATGTCGTGCCCAGTTTGCGGAGCCGGTGCACCGGGCGCCGGCGGCGTCTGCTTGTCGGGCATGTCGGCAGCCTGCGTTGCCGGCATGACGTGGCCGGCATGCGGATCGGCCCCGGGTACCGGAGCGGCCCGAGGTGGTGCGGGTGTTCTCCGCACAGGCTTCGCCCGTGCCGTGGGCCTGGGTTTGGCGCGCGGTTTGGGTTTAGGCTTGGCCGCCGGGGCCGCTGGCGCCGGCATCTGCATGCCAGGCATGTTCGAATGATCGGTCTGTTGGGCCACGGCCGGGGCAGCGAACAGCAAGGGGGCGACGCCCGCCAGAAGCAGAACACCTCTCATGCTGCTTCTCCGCGCGGACGGACCGACACGACCCGCATCATCCCGGCGTGCATGTGGTAAAGCATATGGCAGTGGAACGCCCAGTCGCCGACGGCATCGGTGGTTACATCGAACGTCACCTTCCCTCCCGGCAGCACGTTCACCGTATGCTTGCGCGGCGCATATTCCGCGTGGCCGGTCACCAGCTCGAAAAAGTGACCGTGCAGGTGGATCGGATGCGACATCATCGAGTCGTTGACCAGGGTGACGCGAACCCGCTCGTCCTTGAGGAACGGGATCGGCGCTTTGACCTCGCTCAGCTTTTCTCCGTCGAACGACCACATGAACCGCTCCATATTACCGGTCAGGTGAATTTCCATCGCGCGGTCGGGTGCGCGTACATCCGGGTTGCGCGTCACCGCCATAAGGTCGCGATAGACGAGCACTTTGTGACCGGCATTTTCCAGGCCGGTACCGGGCTCGCCGGTGCGATCCATCGGCATCGGCGCGATCGTCTGCACGCCGGGCCCGAGCTTGACCTGCGGCGCGTTCTTGGGGTCGCGCATATTCATGCTCATACCGCCCATCGCGCCATGGTCCATGCCGGCCATCGCGGGGCCTGATTGCGCGGGAGCAGCCGCGCCCGCCATCGCGCCATGATCCATTCCCGGCATGGCGGGCTCCGGCGCGCTGAGATCGAGCGTGCCGCCGCTGTCACCGCTCATATCCATGCCGCCCATGTCCATACCGGACATGTCCATCCCCATGTCCTTCATCGTCGCCAGCGGCCGCTCGCGCAGCGCGGGGACTTCGGCGGCCATGCCCTCGTGCGGTGCAAGCGTCGCCCGGGCAAGGCCCGAGCGATCGACCGCCTCGCCGACAAATGTGTAGGCACGCTCGTCAGAGGGCGTGACGATGACATCATAGGTTTCAGCGATCGCGATCTGGAACTCGTCTACGCTCACCGGCTGGACATTCTGGCCATCGGCCTGAACCACCGTCATCGGCAGGCCGGGAATGCGGACGTTGAAATTGGTCATCGCTGATGCGTTGATGATCCGCAGGCGTACCCGCTCGCCCGGCCGGAACAACGCCGTCCAATTGTCCTTGGGGCCGTGGCCGTTGACGAGATAGGTATAGGCCGCCCCGGTCACGTCGGAGACATCGGTAGGATCCATCCGCATCCTGCCCCAATCAAGCCGGTCCTTGAGCGGCTGATCCTTGCCGGCGAGCAAGCTTCCGAGCGTCTGCTTCTGATGGTTGAAATAGCCGGCCTGCTGCTTGAGCTTTCTGAAGATAAAGTGCGGATGCATCTGGCTATGATCCGACAGCACGATGACATGCTCGCGATCCGACGCGATCGGATCCTCGCCCTCGGGATCGATCACGATCGGGCCGTAATGCCCCAGCTGCTCCTGGAGGCCTGAGTGGCTGTGATACCAATAGGTGCCCGACTGAATGATCGGGAACTCGTAGACGAAGGTCGACTTGGGCTTGATGCCCGGAAAGCTGATGCCGGGAACGCCGTCGAACTGGAAGGGCACGAGCAGCCCGTGCCAGTGGATCGAGCTGTCCTCGTCATGGAGATCGTTGGTGACCGACAGCCGGACCGTCTGGCCTTGCCGCAGCCTGATGAGCGGCGCCGGGATCGTACCATTGATGCCGATCGCGTGACTCTCCCGACCGTCGATCATCATCATCTGATGGGCAATGCGCAAAGAAATGTCGGTGCCGCTGACCGTCGGAAGCGGCCGCGTAATACCGGCCGATCCCGACTGGGCCCATGCCGGAAACCAGCTCGCAAGCGAAAGCCCTCCGCCTGCGACAGCAGCCCCGCGCAACAGCGCCCGGCGATCGAGATTTAATGAATGCATCACCCTTGAGTCCCTGAATTCGCGGCCTTAACGAAGATACGCGCAGAAAAGATCAATCCCTCAGCACTTCCGTCAATTTTAGTCGAGCGCGATAGAGACGGGTCTCGATCGCCTTCTCGCTCACGCCCAGCACCGCCGCCGCTTCGGGCTGGGTGAAGCCGTCAACCGTGCGCAGAATAAGGACCTCCTTAAGCGAGGTCGGAAGGGCGGCAATCGCCGCCATGGCGCGATCGAGCTCCTGGCGGTCCGCCAAAAGCGTTTCGGGTGTCGGCGCCTCGTCGGCGACGTGTTCTGCCGTTTCCACGGGAAGCGCGAATGAGAAAATGCGGCGCACCGCACGGCGCCGCGCCCAGTCATGGCACTTGTTCAGAGCGATGCGCGCGATCCAGGTCCGGAATGGCCGTGCGCCATCGTATCGGGCGAGTGCGGAGAAGGCGGCGAGGAAACTCTGCTGCGTGACGTCGAGCGCGGCATCTGCATCGCCGGTGTGGCCCCGGACCAGGCGATATACGCCGTCGCGATGGCGGCGCATGAGTTCGGTATAGGCAGCTTGCCTCCCCGCGACGGCCAATGCGGCAAGCTCGCCGTCCGAGCAGCCCCCAAGATCGAGCGTCACTGCTCCTTGGCCGTGAGCGCTCTCACCACCGCGGCATCGAATTTGGCGGCCTGATCCGGACGGAGCACGCCCCGCATCGCGAAAATGTGCTCGAGCGTCTCTTTCTGCAGCTGGCCCATCACTTGATGCGAGCGATCAACTGCCGCGCCTACGCGTGGCCCATATCCGTGCTCGGCCTCGATAGCTTCCGCCAGCCGGGCATTGTCCGCGCGGAGTTCGAGCTCGAGTGCCTGCCTGCGAACCGCGAAGCGCTTCTCGATCGCGTCGAGCTGCACCTTCTGGTTGTCGTCGAGGCTCAGATCATGGTGGAGCAGCGCATGCAGTTCGGTTTCGACGGGCAGCTGCCGCGCGACATAGGCGCGCCCGATGAACACGCCGGCGAGCGCTGCCGCGAAAGCGATGAGCGCGATCAGGAGCAGGCGGCGCCGGTCGTTCATTCGGCGCTGCTCAACAGGGTGGAAGGTGCCAGTGCAGGCGAAGTTCCGAAGGGAGCGAGCTGGGCGGCACGCGCCGGGGTGCCCGGAACCGCCGCGCTGGCGATACCGAACGTAAGCGCAGAGAGCGCGGCCAGTCCGAAGACCATGCCGGGAACCGGTCGCGATACGGACCTGGTCGCCATATGGTCGAGCACAGTCGCGTCGATTGCCGCCAGTCGCGGGTGGAGGGGCATCTCGCGCAGCCGTGCGAGTGCTGCATCAATGTCGGTCATGCGTGTTTCTCCGCGCTCTTCCTTGATATTACGCACCTATCGTCGCAACCCCTCATAGCACGGCCCCGCACTTTCCGATGAGGGTTCGGCCGCGGGCGCGCGTATTGAGCAGTGAATCGAACAAGGAGTCCCAATATGAAATTCTCTCGCATCATGGGCGCGGCCGTTTCGGTCGCCATCATCGCGACCGCAAGCCCGGCGATGGCCCATCCCAAGCTCGTTTCGTCGACGCCCGCCGCGCAGTCCGTCGTCAGCAACGTGAAGCAGATTACGCTGACCTTCAGCGAGCGGCTCATGCCCCAGCTGTCGGGCATCGATCTGTCGATGACCGGCATGCCCGGAATGGCGAACCACAAGCCGATGAAAGTGACCGGGTTCAAGATCTCGGTCGGCCCCGACGGCAAGACGCTGGTCGCAACGCTTCCCAAGGCGCTGCCTGCGGGAACCTATCAGATCGATTGGCATGCAGTGTCGGCCGACACCCATCGAATCACCGGCAAGCTGACATTCACCGTAAAGTAAGTGGAGACCGACTGGCCCATCGTCGCAACGAGGCTCGCGCTTTACGCCGACCTCGGGCTTCTGTTCGGGGTGCCATTGTTCGCGCTCTACGCCTTGAGAGGCGAGGAGCGGGGACAATTGCTCCCGTTCAGACTGATTGTTGGGACCCTTGCGGCGGTGGGCGCAATCTTGAGCCTGCTCGGCTTCGCGTCGATGGCCGCTTCGATGACTGGTACCGGCCTCGCCGGCCTCGATCGCGGCATCATGATGATGCTGATTTCGGAGACAGCGGTCGGATGGGCTTTTGTTGCCCGGGAAGCCGCGTTGATCCTTGCGCTGGCATTTTGCCTACGGATCCCCCGCAAGCCAGTCCCGTTCCTGGTCCTGGCATCGGCCACGGGCGCGGTCGCGGTCGGAACGCTGGCCTGGTCCGGCCACGCCGCCGCGAGCGAGGGGACAGCCGCTATCGTCCATCTGGCGGGTGACATCGTTCACCTCCTCGCGGCATCGGCATGGCTCGGCGCGCTCGCCGTGCTGACGGGATTGATGATGATGCGCCGGGAGCCGACCGCCGAGCGCGTACGGATAACCCATCGCGCATTGGCGGGCTTCGCGACGGTCGGTTCGATCCTCGTTGCACTGATCATCGTCACTGGAGTCTTGAACGGCTTGGTCTTGGTCGGTTTCGACGCTTTTTGGTTGCTCGGGACGACGCTCTACGGCCAGCTTCTGATAACGAAAATCGCTCTGTTCGCCGCCATGCTCTGGCTGGCGGCGAGCCATCGGTTTCGCCTTACGCCGGCCCTTGGCGCGGCGCTCGAACAGGACGATGCTGCAAGCGCCGCATCCACGCTGCGCCGGAGCCTTGTCGTCGAGACGGTGTTGGCGTTTGCGATCCTGGCGCTCGTCGCCTGGCTCGGAACGCTCGCGCCCCCTATCTCGGGCTAGCGTCGATGCCGGGGCGGAATAGCCCCGGCATGGGAGACGTAAGAAAGGGTCAGGCAGGCCTGGGACGTCTTGCCGAATTGTGCATGACGACGATCTTCCAGCTGTCGCCGACCTTCCTCAGCACGCTCGTCGTCACGCCCACCCGCTCCGCGGCTTCCCCGGACTTGGGCTCAATGCGGAATCGGTAGGTTTCGGTTGCGAGCGCGACTGGCCCCTCGAACCTGACGCTCACCTTGTAATCCGAGAACTTGAACGATTTGAACTCGGCCAGCTCCGGACCGAGATGATGGGCGAGATAGTTGGCGTAGGTGCCTTCCGAGCCTCCGGTCTCGAATATTTGCGAGTCCGGGACGAACAGAATCTCGGTGCCGCTTGCATCCAGCTTCTCGATCGCAGCCATGTACCGCGCCAGCACACCTTGCACGGCCTGAACGTCGGTGGGGCGGCCGACAGGTTGCTCGGCTGCGGAAGCAAGCGGCATCGCCAGGGACGTGGCCGCTATCATCATGAGTCCCGCACGCATTTCTTTCTCCTTATCGATTCGGGTCGTCCGTCGGTATCTTGTCTAGAAGGCGAGATGACGCAGGCCGCCGTGCATGAACGTCGCGCCCAAAAAGCCCTGGATCGCGATCGCGGCCACCATGATTCCCAACAGCGAAAAGAACAAGGTCCGCGAGCGCTCGGGCGACTTGCGAGAGGCGGTAGCGAGATAGACGAGGATGAATCCGAAGATCGCAATGCCTGTCCCCAGCCACCGGTGTGTCATCAGAACCGGGTTGCGGTCGGTCAGATAGAAGCCGCCTGCGAACCATCCGAGAAATGCGGCGGCGATCGCGCCTGCCGAGCCCACGATGAGCATGATGTAGGCGGCATGCTGATAATCGCGCTTCCCGCGCCAAAGTCCGAACACCTCCACGGCAAAGGCTCCGATGAACATGGCGATGGGGAAGTGGATCACCATGGTGTGGAGTCGCCCGAGCCAACTCACCAGCCGCTCGCCAAATGTCTTGTTCGCACTGCCTGCTTCATCATGCCCGTGGTCCATGTCCGTGTCGGAGGGCGCATTCATGCTGCCCATCTCCATGTGACCGTTCGAGGCATCCGCATTCTGTGGAGCAGGCGCGACCGCATTCGCGGGCCCCGGCCCGGCTCCAAGCGCTTCATGATCGTTATGGCCCAGTGCCGGCGATCCCATCGCGAGACCGGCCAGCGCGACCGCGAGGACAAAAATGCGCCTGGTATTGCTCATCGGAATCTACCCCTTCCCAACCCATGCCCTCAATACGCAGGGCGGTCGCGCAGCCCTCATTTCCTGTTGGGCGTGCGGCAAGGACAATGCCGCCTCTCGCTCAGCGCCCGGCAAGAATCCCGCGGGCGGCCCGTCGTACCGTGTTGGTCCTGCTCTCGGTTGCCCGCGAGAATAGCCAGGCGGCGCCAACTGTCGTGAGGAGCACCAATGCCGCGAGCCCGATCGAGGAAGAATTCGGTGCGAAACGCTGCGCGCCGACGAATAGTCCGGCCGCAAAGGCCATGATCGGAAAATGGATCGCGTAGAGCGAGAAGCTCGCCCCGGCGCCATAGGCCGCCAGGGCGGCAATGCCCCGGAAGGGCGCAGGATTGGCGAGGAGCAACGCCAGCAGGAAGGCGCTGAAGCCTGCCGCGAGCATCGGATCTTCGTAGCTGAAGTCCCCGGTGCGTCCCCAGACCAGGATGATGGAGAACAGCATCGCTGCCGGCAGCAGAAGCCGCCTTGCCAGCGAAGTGACGCGCGCGCCCTTTTGCCGGAGCCTTGCCTCCAGAAAGAAAAGCAAGGAGCCGCAGCTCCAGGAGATGAACCCGAACATCAACTCGGGCGCCAGCAGGGCAAGCACCAATGCAATCAACGCGGCGGACAGTCTGCGCCGCCGGTACGTCAGAAAGATCGCCGGAAACCAGATATAGTACCAAAATTCGTACGCGAGGCTCCAAAGCGGCCCGTTCGACCCGAAGGGGCGCGCCAGAATGCCCTGGAGAAACAGCAGATTCCCGAGAAGCACATCGGGAGCGAGGTTGGCAGCGACGTCCGTCTTGAGCACATAGGTATCCGTTTCGCCGAGATGCGTCGGTGAGTGCATCAGATAGAGTGCGGCGGCATCCAGTGCGCCACCTATCGCCAGCGCGGGGATGAGAACGACGAGGAGCCTGCTGAGCCGGTCGATCAGATAGCCGCTCCACCTCCACCCTGCCTCAGCGCGACCGATCACGCTCTTCGATATCCAATAGCCGCTGAGCACGAAGAACATCACGACGCCGGGATGCGCGAAGCCCGCAGCGAAATAGAGGATATTGACCCCTGTATCCGCCGTCGGCTGATAATCCCGGATGAACAATGCCCAGACATGGCCAAATGCGACCGCGAGCGCGAGCATGAAGCGAAAGGCGTCCATGTAGGCGTAAGCGGCAACCGGAGCGCCGGTATCGGCCGATTTCGCCGGGCTTGTTTGCCGCTCGTCCGGCGTCATGCCCGAACTGCGCGACGAAACGCTTCGGCCATGTCCGGGGTGCCGCGCGCCGACGTGCGCAGACACCAGGCCCACCGCAGAGTCCGCGAATGAGTCGCTGCCGGAATGAAGCCATGTCGCGCCATTACGAACAATACGCAGGCGACGCATGCACCCCTCACTGCTCCTCGAATTTCCAGCTCGAGGTCAAGGGGCGGGTGGGCTCACGTCATCTTCGCCGTATCGGCTGCAACTGTCCCGCGGCCGGCACGGCCCCTCCGGCGCCGCCAGCGAGTTGTGCTTCCCGAGCGTGGGCCGGACGAAGGCGGTGGGGGAAATGCCTTGCCGATGCGTATTATGGGACAAGGGCGGAAGTGGAGCGGATATATGAAGGTTGCGAGCCCGGCGGGCTTGCTCAGAGCACCCTTCTCTCGATCGCGGCGCGCCGGTTCGGGAGGGACTGCACTAAGGCGGTTCGCCGCGACCAAGGCCAATCGGTAAGATCTGATACTCGTTGTCGGTGGGTTGGGGCATGGATCGGGCACCCTCTCCGTTGATGTCCGGAAAACAAGGCCTACCCCTTGACCCTGACACGATGTCAAACCCTAGATCGAGTCGAGGAGGAGAAGAGCCGTGACTGATTCGAAACATGGGACGCATTCGGGTGGGCATGGCGGCAGCGCTGGTCATGCCGGCCATGGTCCAGCCGGTCCGCTAGCGACCGAGGCAAAGGATCCGGTTTGTGGGATGACCGTCGATCCTGAGCGGACGGCGCACCATGCTTCCCATGCGGGACACGACTTTCATTTTTGCAGCGCAGGCTGCCGGGTGAAGTTCCTCGCCGACCCCGAACGCTATCTGGGCGATCGCCAGGAGCCGGCTGCGGAAACTGCGCCAGGCACGATCTGGACCTGCCCGATGCACCCCGAGATCCGCCAGGACCATCCCGGCGCCTGCCCGATCTGCGGCATGGCGCTCGAACCGGAGATCGCGACCGCCGACGCTGGCCCGAGCGCCGAGCTCGTCGATATGACGCGCCGCTTCTGGATCGGGGTCGCGCTCACCATCCCCGTGTTCGTCCTCGAGATGGGCGGCCATCTCTTTCCTGCCCTCCATCATCTCGTCTCCGAACGCGCGTCGACCTGGCTTCAGTTCCTGCTGGCGACGCCGGTGGTGCTGTGGGGCGGCTGGCCGTTCTTCGAGCGCGGCTGGGCATCGCTCCGGACGCGCAACCTCAACATGTTCACACTGATCGCAATGGGGACGGGCGTCGCCTGGACGTACAGCGTGGTCGCCACCGTCGCCCCCGGGATATTCCCCGCGGCGTTCCGCGGCGAAGGCGGCACCGTCGCGGTCTATTTCGAGGCGGCGGCGGTGATCACCGTGCTCGTGCTGCTGGGCCAGGTCCTCGAGTTGCGCGCGCGCGAACGCACTTCCGGCGCGATCAAGGCGTTGCTCAACCTCGCGCCCAAGACCGCGCGGCGGATCGCCGCGGACGGGCGCGACGAGGAAGTGTCGCTCGAGCTGATCGCGGTCGGCGACCGGCTGCGCGTCCGGCCCGGCGAGAAGGTGCCGATCGACGGCGTCATCGAGGAAGGCCGTTCCGCAATCGACGAATCGATGGTGACTGGCGAGTCGATGCCCGTTGCCAAGGAAGCCGGCGGCATGGTGATCGGCGGCACGCTCAACCAGAGCGGCGCGCTGGTGATCCGCGCCGAGAAGATCGGCCGCGACACGATGCTCGCGCGGATCGTCCAGATGGTCGCCGAGGCGCAGCGCTCGCGCGCGCCGATCCAGCGGCTCGCCGACCAGGTGGCTGGGTGGTTCGTCCCCGCGGTGCTGCTCGTGGCGGTGGCAGCGTTCGTCGCCTGGGGTATCTGGGGCCCCGAGCCGCGGCTCGCGCACGGCCTGATCGCGGCGGTCGCCGTGCTCATCATCGCCTGCCCCTGCGCGCTCGGCCTCGCGACGCCGATGTCGATCATGGTGGGCGTCGGACGCGGCGCGGGCCTGGGCGTGCTGATCAAGAATGCCGAGGCGCTCGAACGGCTGGAGAAGGTCGACACGCTGATCGTCGACAAGACGGGGACGCTTACCGAAGGCAAGCCCTCGGTAACCCGCATCGTGACCGCCGAGGGCGCGGACGAGGCCGAGGTGCTGCGGCTCGCCGCCGCGGTCGAGCGCGCCTCCGAGCATCCGCTCGCGCTTGCGGTAGTCGCGGCCGCCGAGGAGCGTGGCATCGCGATTCCCGCGGTCGCGGATTTCGAAGCCCCGACCGGCAAGGGCGCGGTCGGGACCGTAGAAGGCAGGCGAGTCACGCTCGGCAATGCCCGCATCATGCGCGAGAGCGGCATCGAGCTGGGCGCGATGGAGGAAGCCGCCGACGAACTGCGCCGCGACGGCGCGACCGCGATCTATATCGGCCTCGACGACCGCGTCGCCGGCGTGCTCGCGATCGCCGATCCGATCAAGGCGACCACCGCCGACGCGCTCGCGTCGCTTCGTGCCGCGGGAATCAAGGTCGTCATGCTCACCGGCGACAACCGGACGACCGCCGAGGCGGTCGCGCGCGAGCTCGGGATCGACTCGGTCGAGGCCGAGGTTCTGCCCGATCAGAAGAGCGCGGTGGTCGAGCGGCTCAAGCGTGACGGGCATGTCGTGGCGATGGCCGGCGACGGCGTGAACGACGCGCCCGCGCTTGCCGCCGCCGATGTCGGCATCGCCATGGGCTCGGGAACCGACGTGGCGATCGAGAGCGCCGGCGTGACCTTGCTCAAGGGCGACCTTGGCGGGATCGTCCGCGCGCGGCGGCTGAGCCGGGCGACCATGTCCAACATCCGCCAGAACCTGTTCTTCGCCTTCGTCTACAACGCGGCGGGCGTGCCGATCGCCGCCGGCCTGCTCTATCCCTTCTTCGGCATCCTCCTGTCGCCGATCATCGCGGCGGCGGCGATGGCGCTGTCGTCGGTGAGCGTGGTCGGCAATGCGCTCCGCCTCAATCGGGTAGAGCTGTGAACATCGGCCAGGCATCGACTGCGAGCGGCGTCTCGCAGCGGATGATCCGCCACTATGAGAAGATCGGTCTGATCCCGACCCCGCCGCGGCGCGACAGCGGCTACCGGGACTATTCCGACGCCGACGTCCATCGCCTTCGCTTCATCGCCAACGCGCGCGATCTCGGATTTCCGATTGAGGAGATCCAGATGCTGCTTGCACTATGGAGCGATCGCGGCCGATCGAGCGCGGAGGTCAAGGCGTTGGCCACCGCGCGCGCGGCGGAGCTCGAACGCAAGGCGGCGCTGCTCGAGGCAATGCGCCGGACACTCGTTGACCTGGCCGAACGCTGCCATGGCGACGCGCGCCCGGATTGCCCTATCCTCGAAAGCCTGGCCCGCCGCTAGCCGCAGCCTTGTGGGTGTCGCTTGTGCGCGCCGGCGGCGCCGGCGCGAAGCCGTCTCGTCTCCTTGCGGGCTACAAGCAGGAAGAGCCGCCGACGCCGCTCAAAGCGGGCATCGAGGATTACTGTCGATCCGCGTGGAAAGCCGGGGTGACCTTGAATAGCTTGATCGTTCCGGTCGGAGTGCCGAAGGCGCAGCTCGCGTTGACCGCAGCGCCTGCGACTTCCGCCAAGATGCTCTCGAGCATGCCGTCGGCATTGGGCTGGGTATCCGCGATGCCATCGAGCAGTTGGACCGTGCAGCGAAAGGCCAGCCGCGCGAGGCCGGTCTGGCGTGCATAATCGGCAATGTGCAGTTCGCCGCCGGATCGCAACGCGGCGGCCATCGCGGCGATGCCGGCGCGCTTGCCCGCGGGCGGCACCTGATGGAACACCAGGCTCGAAACTGCCTTGTCGACCGTTTGCGGTTGGGCAGAGAGCGCGCTCGCCATGCCTTGTCGCCAGTCGATGCTGACGCCGGCACGATCCGCTTTTTCGGCGGCGAGCTTCAGCGCGCGGGGGTCGGGGTCGATTCCGATGATATGGGCTTCCGGCGCGCGCCGCTTGAGCGCGATCGCCAATGTGCCGGTTCCGCAACCGACATCGACAATCGTCTCCCCTGGCTGGGCTGCGACCTGTTCAAGCAGCGCGGCGCGCCACCGATGCTCGCGCGTCAGCAAGGCGAGCGCGGAATCATAAAGTCCGGTCAGCGCATGCCAGCCAAGCGCCGGCGTATATTTGTCAGCTTCCATGCACCTGCTCCGCGAGAGAATGTCCCTTAATCTGCCGCAATACCGAGTCCTTCCGCCCATGGCGAACACGCGCCGTCCCCGTACGCGCGTAACGCCCTATCTAACCTTCTCTTTGTCAGGATGCCGGCGGGCTGCGCCCCCGTCATTAATGAAGCATTGATGTACGGTGGATGCAAAGTCTGCGCATTCCGCGAACCTATGGGCGTGGCCGGTCAGCTATGACGCGAGCCTCGAGGTTCCCCGCATGCGCCGCCTGGCTGGTACCTCGATGAAGCGGAAGGTGAGGCCCGCCGCTGCGACCAGCAACATTAGCAGCAGCGCCATCCATGCCAGCCGCGCAGGGATCAACCAGCCGGCAGGCAGCAGCGGTTCGAGTTTCGGCCAGAAAAGGCCTGCCGAGAGGAGAATGGGGAAGTTGAGCAGATAGATCGAATAGGAGATGTCGCCCAGCCACTGGGCCAGCCGCCCCCGGGTCGCGCGCCCGACGAGTCCGCCGTCGGAAGCCGTCGATACGACGAGGAGGACGAAGGCGGGAATGAGGAACACGTCGTGCAAGCCCGATACCAGAACGGCGCCTATGGCAAGGAGAGCTGCCGACTGCGCGGCGATCAGCCAAGCGGGGGCTATCGGGTAAGTGCGGTGGATGTTCTGCAAGACGGTCCCGAGCGCGAAGCCGGCCAGGCAGCGCAGCAGCGCCACGGGCGTGAGTATGTCGAGATTTGCGTAATTCAAGAGAATGAAGAGATAGATCGCCACGGATATCACCGCGAGGCACAGCATCGTCGCCCGTGGTCGCCGCGCGAGCATCCCGGCAATCGGGACGAACAGGATATAAATGTGCATCTCCGCGCTAACCGACCAGCTGGGGATATTCCAGCTCATCGTCGCGTCGCGACTCCATATCTGAACAAGCGCCGCCTGGAGTCCGAGATCACCGATGTCCCGCCAGGTCACCGGACTCCAGTGGGGCGACCAGCCGAGCAGCCGGTAGAGTCCTTCCATGCCAAGCACCAGCGCTCCCAGGTACAGGAGCGCAAACAGGTGAAGGGGAAGGATGCGCGCAACGCGCGCCAACAGGAATTTCCGAATTGGAGACCAGGACAAGCCCGCGAGCCGCGTCTGGTAGGTAAGGCTTATGACAAAACCGCTCAGTATGAAAAACAGATCGACCCAGACGTAGCCCCGCTTGACCAAGCCCTCAGCCAAACCGAGCGGGACCCCGTACGCATTCTCCAATTGAAGGTGATAGGCAAAGACGCCGATCGCGGCGAATCCCCGGATCGCATTGTGCGACTGAATATAGCTTCTCGACGCGGTGCCGAGATGCCCCGGTGCCATGAGCGCCATCACCGCCTTGCTCCCGCCGGCCCGGCCGCTGCCGAATTGCGCCGCAGCGGGATTGCGTGAAGTCGACTGGCGTCCATCGTCGCCCCCCAAATGTCGGCGCCGCTCGGACCGCACCGACTGCTTCTGGGTGTTAGTACGCACCGGGAGGCTCCATCCCTCGCGTGCGGCTCGGTCCGCAGCAAGACGGCGCCGGCCGGCCGGACGAGCCGGGCGCGACGCCCCTCGCCTCGGGCGCCATCACCGGTCGGAAGCTGTGGGCTGTGCAGCCCCAAGCCAAGACATTACCTGGATGCAGGATGATATGCTGCAATCGGAGTACCGGCACGCTACGATGCAGAACCATCGCGCGTGCCAGAAACGGAATCGGGTTCGATGCCACAAATTGACGTCTCTTCGATCGATCTAACGCGGGAACTGATCCGCCGCTGGCGCGACGATCCCGGCGCGACATATCGAAGCTGGTTTCTTTGGGACGAGCGCCTGAAGAATTTCAGGTCGATCCGGCGAGGTCTCGCGCAGGTGGTTGCGGAGATCCACGCCGGCAGCTTCGGCGTCGCCTATCGCGGATCGTCGCTTGAGACCGTCGTTCATTCGGTCGCCGAGCAACGGCAGATCTTCAAAGGGGCCGACCACGCCTTCTTGTGGAAGCCCAAGCTCCGCATTCCCGACATCTACGAGAATCCCGTCAACCAGCGCGCATTCGGTCAGCTGCTCGAAAATTGCTCATGCTGCGATAGCGCCGACGAGGTCATCGCGCATATTCGAGCGATCGATCGTCTCAAGATCAAAGGTCTGGGGCCGGCCGTCGCCAACCTGTTGTATTTTCTGCACCCCACACTGATACCGCCATTCAATACCGCGATCGTCAACGGCTACAACGCGCTGACCGGCGCCAGAGTGAAGCTCGGGTCCTGGGATCATTTCCTGGCGATGCGCGCCGGCATTCTCGATTTGAACGACCGCCATCGCGACCTACTCTCCAACGATCTCGGCGCAATCGGCGGGTTGCTCTTCGACATCGGATCAGGCCGGTATCCCGCGCCTCCGCCGGACGACGGCGCCGCCGGCATGGATTGGCTGTCGCGCCTGGAGGAGGCACGGGACGAGGCGCGCAAGCTCGACAAGGTCGCGTCCGCGCAAAACGAGACCGATCGTACGCACGCCGAGATCCAAGCCTGGCTGCGCGATCTCGGGCTGTCGCTCGGCTATGATGTCTGGATCGCGGCAAACGATCGCGGAAGGCTTCACGAGGGCGTACCGCTCGGGCGAGGCTGCCTCGAGCATCTTCCGGATACCATTGCGACCGCGACGGGGGCCGACTCGATCCGGTTGATCGACGTCTTGTGGCTGGATCGAACGCACGCAGGCGTGGCGGCCGCATTTGAAGTGGAACATTCGACATCGATCTATTCGGGCATCGTGCGGATGCTCGACCTCGCGCTTTCCGGCAGCGATCTTCATGCGGCGGCCGGCCTATTTCTGGTCGCGCCCGACGCACGCGAAGCAGATGTGCGCGCGCAGTTGCGCAGGCCAGCATTCAGCCGCGTGGCAGATCTGGACTTTTCCTATTTGCCCTATAGCGAACTGGAGAAGAACAAGGACGCGATTGCGCGCTTCGGATCGGGCTTGAAAGCGATCAAGGCGATCTCCAACCGACTAGCGTAAGGTGCGGTTTCCTTGTGCGCGGAAGCAGTGAGAGTTCCGCGACGCTTCGGTCCGTGAGGGATCGCGCGCGTGCGTGCGTATTAAGCGGTTGAGAAGCCGACGCGCTCGCGCGCAACGCCGCCTACGCCTGGCCACACGCCCGAGCACATCTGCCTGCTGGTAAGCGACCGCACACGCGCTGACGAACCCTGGTTCGTGCTGACCGGTCATACGCTGATGGTCGGCGATCTCGGCCGGACGGAACTCGCGATCAGCGCCGAACAAGGCGCAATGGATCTGTTTCAGAGCACCCGTCGGCTCAGGGCCCTGCCGGACCATGTCGAGGTGCTCCCCGGTGCTTATGCCGGCTCCGTCTGTGGCCGGCGTCTGAGCGGCAAGCCCTGGTCCACCATCGGGTTCGAGAAGCGTCACAATGAGGCTTTCCGGATCGAGGATGAGGTCGAGTTCATCCGCTTCATGCTCGCCGAGATTCCGCCGGCTCCGCCCGAGGCCGCTGCGTTTCGGGCGGCCAATTCCGCCTTGGCTGCGGCGGCGGCTTGATCCATGGACAAAGCGGCATCGGTTCCAGGCAGGGCGGGTCTACCCGTCAGGCTCGGCCTCAGGGAGAACTGGCCACAATTCGCGCTGCTCGTGGTGATCAACGCCTTTGTCGGCGGCATGATCGGAATCGAACGAACGGTCGTGCCGCTCATCGGCTCCGAGGAGTTCGGCATCGTCTCGACGACCCTGGTCGTCTCCTTCATCGTCAGCTTCGGCGTCGTCAAGGCGTTCGCCAATCTCGTCTCCGGCCAGCTCGCCGATGCCTGGGGGCGCAAGCGCGTTCTCGTGCTGGGCTGGCTGTTCGGTCTGCCGGTGCCGTTCATGATCATCTGGGCGCCGAGCTGGGAATGGGTCATTGCCGCCAACGCGCTTCTCGGCATTAATCAGGGGCTCGCCTGGTCGATGACGGTGATCATGAAGGTTGATCTCGTCGGACCAAAGTCGCGCGGCCTCGCGGTCGGCCTCAACGAGTTCGCCGGCTATCTCGCTGTCGGCGTGACCGCATTCCTCACCGGCTATCTGGCCGCGCAATACGGGCTGAGGCCGGTGCCGATCTATCTCGGCATCGGCTATGCGGTCCTCGGCGCTGTACTGTCGATCCTGCTCGTGCGCGACACGCGGGACCACGTCCGGCTGGAGGCTTCATCCCACCCACAGGCTCCTCCAATCAGCTTCCGCGAGATCTTTGCGCTTACCTCGTTCCGCGACCGCAATCTGTTTGCTGCCTCGCAGGCCGGGCTCGTAAACAATCTCAACGACGGCATGAGCTGGGGCATCTTCCCGCTATTCTTCGCTTCTTTCGGTCTCGGCATCGAGCGCATCGGCATCCTCAAGGCGGTCTATCCGGCGACCTGGGGCATCCTGCAGATCGCCACTGGTCCCTTGAGTGACAGATGGGGCCGCAAGGGATTGATCGTCGCCGGCATGTGGGTCCAGGCCGCCGGCCTGTTCCTGACCGCGGCGACGCACCGGTTCGAGTGGTGGCTCGTCGGCAGCCTCCTGCTCGGCATCGGCACGGCCATGGTCTACCCGAGCCTGATCGCTGCCGTCTCCGACGCCTCGCACCCGACCTGGCGCGCCCGTTCGCTCAGCGTCTACCGGTTCTGGCGGGATCTCGGCTACGCCATCGGCGCGCTCGCCGCGGGTCTCATCGCCGATCGCTTTGGGCTGTCGTGGGCGATCGCTTCGATAGCTGCCCTGACATTTCTGTCAGGCGCCGTGGTCGCCATCGTAATGCAGGAAATAGGGAAGCCCCCGAGTCAACCGATCGCACCCGAGGTCGCCCAGCGGGAACGACAGGAGGTCTCAGATGGGATCGATCTATCTCGACTATAACGCAAGCACGCCGATTGATCCGGCAGTAGTGGCAGCCATGCGGCCGCTTCTGGAAGAATCCTTTGGCAATCCATCCAGCGGACATTGGGCGAGTACGCCGGCAAAGGCCGCCCTGGAGAACGCCCGGGGCCAGGTAGCGACATTGCTCGGCTGTGCATCCAATGAAATCGTGTTCACGAGCGGCGGTAGCGAGGCCAATAACCTCGCGATCAAAGGCATGTTCTTCGCGCTCGGCCACAAGGGCGAGCACATCATCACCACCGCGGTCGAGCACCCGGCCATACTCGCGCCCTGCCGGTTTCTCGAACGGCTCGGCGCGAAAGTGACCTATCTGCCCGTCGACTCGACGGGCCGCGTCGATCCCGAGGCCGTGCGCCGTGCCATCACCCCGCGCACCATCCTGATCAGCGTCATGCACGCCAACAACGAGGTCGGCACGATCCAGCCGATTGCACAGATAGGCGCTATTGCGAGAGAGCACGGCATCCGCTTTCACACCGACGCCGCACAATCGGTCGGCAAGGTTCCGGCCAGGGTCGATGCGCTTGGCGTCGATCTACTGACGATCGCTGGCCATAAGCTCTACGCACCCAAGGGTGTCGGCGCGCTTTATATCCGCCGTGATGTCGCGCTTGAGCCTCTGATCCATGGCGCAGGGCACGAGCAAGGGAGGCGTGCTGGAACGGAGAGTGCCTTGCTTGCCGTCGGTCTCGGTGCGGCCTGCGAGCTGGCCATGGACATGGAGCCGATGATCCGCGTCGGCGTGTTGCGCGATCGCTTTTGGAACGAACTGAGGGAGGGTCGTGGCGATCGCGTCATACTGAACGGCCAAGGCCCGCCACCGGCTCATCCTGCGGCAGTTCGACAATCTCGGCTTCGTGTCGACTTATGTCGAGGATCCCGCCGCGAGCCGTCCGGGCCATCTGGTCCTGACGTCCGAAAGTCTCGAGAATGTGCCCGCCGGCTGGAAGGCGCGCTACACCTATGATTTCCTTGGGCCCGACGAATATCAGGAGCGCTTCGAGCTCGATCCCGACGGCAAGGGATTCCAGCCTTACACGTTCAACCGCTTCCTGCGCGGCCAGGCGAAGTAAGGTCTCGAGCCGTTGGGTGGAGTGATCGACTCAGAGTGGACCCAGGCTCCCGTCAAGCCGTAGCGCTGCTGCCGCCAAACCGAATGCGCGTGAAGGTGCGGCTGAAATGGGCAGAGTCGGCAAATCCCGCGTGATGCGCGATTCCGTCCAGGCTTCGGCCTCCTAGGTGGCCTGAGGTTACGATCACCGGAACCGATGGAAATCTCGCCCGAACGGCCTGGGCCAGAGCAATGCCGTCGATCGACAGCACCGACTGGACGCGCCACAAGAAAGCGGCGCCGTTCAAGCGCAACGATGCGATCCTGTCGGTGCTGCCAATCGGCGCCATCATTTTTTCGGGTACGGGAATCCAGGAGAATTTTGCCGACGGCGCGGATAATGGGCATCCGCCCGATGGACTTTCGAGGCTGGCATGGAAGCTAGTATCGTCGGACATTCCTGCAGCGCCGCCGTTCGCGCCCATGTGTTGGTCAGCACCCCGGTCGCGCGGCACGACCGAATGTCGCCCGTCCAGGCGATCAATCTGGCGCATGCCCCGCCTGACCACCGGCCTCGTTCAGCAGCGTCGAAATCGCCGTGACGATCTGCGCCGCGGCGAACGGCTTTTGTATGAACATGCTACCCGGCACGCCCTGTGATAGCCATTCATCGCCGCTGTCGGCGCTCACATAGACGACGCATATCTCGGGGTGCAGTTCACGCGCATGGCGGGCAATGTCCCATCCTGTCAGATCGCCGCCAAGTCTGACATCGGTGACGATTTCAGCAAATTCCTGCGCGGGATTTTCGAGGAATTCGATCGCCTCCAGGCCGGTCGTGGCCGACGCTATCTTGTAACCCCCATCACTGAGCACCTCTTCCACCAGCAGCCGAATGATCGTCTCATCCTCAACGACCAGCAACTGGTTCCCCGGCATCAGATTATCCCCGTTTCCGCAATAACCTTGGGCAAGGCACTCAGTTCCGGTGCGACGTGTCGGGTCGCATCCCCACCACATTGTGCGACCTGTCCCTGGGGGTCGCCGAGCGTCGCCGTTCCGCTTTCCGGGAGAATTGGCGGTTATTGGGCACGCGCGGCGCCCACCCAGACGCCTCCCCTAACGTCCGCAACCCCGGGCAGCTGCCCTCACCGGAATGCGGAGATAGGAGACACCGTTGCTGTCGGCCTTGGGAAATGTTCCCGCGCGGATGTTAACCTGAATCGAGGGCAGCAGCAATTTCGGCACGGACAGCGTGGCATCACGCGCCTCGCGCATCGCAACGAATGCGTCTTCGCTAACCCCGTCATGGACGTGGACGCTACTGCGGCGCTGCTCGCCGACTGTCGTCTCCCAGCGATAGTCGTCGCGGCCCGGCGCCTTATAGTCGTGGCACAGGAACAACCGCGTCTCTTCCGGCAGCGCGAGCACCCGCCGGATCGAACGGAATAGCTGGCGCGCGTCCCCACCGGGAAAGTCCGCACGCGCAGTACCATAATCGGGCATGAATAGCGTATCGCCGACGAACGCGGCATCGCCGATCCTGTAGGCAATGTCGGCCGGGGTGTGACCCGGCACGTGCAATACCTCGACCTCCATCTCCCCGATCAGAAACCGCTCGCCGTCGCTAAACAGCTGGTCGAAATCGGATCCATCGGTGCGCAGGTCCTCCAGCGCGAAGACCGGGCGGAATATCTTCTGAACATCGCGGATATGTTCGCCGATGCCGATCACGGCACCTGTCCTGGCCTTGATATAGGGCGCGGCGGAAAGATGGTCGGCATGGGCGTGCGTCTCCAGCACCATGACGATCCGCCATTCATGCGCGGCGGCGAACGCCAGGATGCGTTCCGCCGAGCGCGTATCCGCCTCGCCGCTCGCCAGGTCGAAATCGAGGACTGGGTCGATGACAGCAGCGTCGCGGGTTGCGGGATCGGCGACGAGATAGCTGATGGTGTTGGTTGGCTCGTCGAAGAACGCCTCGATCATGGGCTGGGCGGGCATTGGAAATCTCCTGTGTCGCTTGACAATATATTAGAGGTCATTAAATTAGCAATACCTAATATAAGGAAGCGGCGATGCTCAAACCTCCGATGGATCTTGGCACCTTCGAGGCGAAGGCGGGCGAGGTATCGAACCTGCTCAAGGCGATGGGGAATGGCCGTCGCCTGATGGTCCTGTGCAAGCTCGTCGAGCATGGCGAGATGACGGTCGGCGACCTGGCGCGTGAAATTGCATTGTCGCAATCGGCGCTGTCGCAACATCTCGCGAAGATGCGCGACGAAGGCCTCGTCGCCTTCCGTCGCGAAAGCCAGACGCTCTGGTACCGGATCGCCGATCCCCGCACCGAGGCGCTGCTCTCCACCCTCTACCATCTCTATTGCAAGGAAGCCTGATCCATGACGCCTGTCTCGCTCAACCCCGCCGACGCGCAGCGGCTTGTCGCCGCCGGCGCCACGCTCGTCGATATCCGCGATGCCGACGAACATGCGCGCGAGCATATCCCGGGCGCGCTCAACGTACCGCTGGTCGCGATCGCGGATATGCGCCCCCCGTCCGGCCCGGTCATATTTCACTGCCGTTCGGGCATGCGCACGGCGGCCAACGCCGGCCAATTGGCCGATGCCGCGGGCGCTCCCTGCTACATTCTGGCGGGCGGAATCGACGCCTGGCGCGCGGGCGGCCTGCCCACCGCGCTCGATCGACGCCGGCCGCTCGAAATCATGCGGCAGGTCCAGCTTGTCGCCGGCGGGCTGGTGTTGCTCGGCGTCATCCTCGGGTTCCTCGTCGCGCCGGCCTTTTTCGGGTTATCGGCTTTTGTCGGCGCGGGCCTGACTCTAGCGGGCGCTACCGGCTGGTGCGGGATGGCGACACTGCTGCGCCGGCTGCCGTGGAACCGCTCGGCTCCGGCCGTTTGAGCCGGCCATGACACTCGCCCAAGTCCTGCTCGCGCTCGCGTCCGGCGGCATCATTGGCGTCGTACTCGGGCTGGTGGGCGGCGGCGGTTCGATCCTCGCGGTCCCGCTTCTCGTCTATCTCGTCGGGCTAGGATCTCCCCATGCTGCGATCGGAACCGCCGCGGTGGCGGTCACCGCCAACGCGTTCGCGAGCCTCATCGGCCATGCGCGCGCTGGCAAGGTGAAGTGGCGCTGCGCCGCCGTTTTCGCGGCGGCTGGGGTTGTCGGCGCGACGATCGGTGCCGAGCTCGGCAAGGCATTCGACGGGCAGCGGCTGCTGATGCTGTTCGGCCTGTTGATGATCGGCGTCGGCCTCTCGATGCTGCGAAAGCGCGGCAAGGGCGAGGCGCCGGATGTTCGCCTCACCCGCGAAACCGCATCGGTGCTGCTGTCGCGCCTGGTGCCGATTGGCCTCGGCGTCGGGCTTGCCGCGGGCTTCTTCGGGATCGGAGGCGGATTCCTCATCGTTCCCGGCCTCATCGCCGCGACGGCGATGCCGCTGAGCTTCGCCGTCGGCACCTCGCTGGTGGTCGTCACGGCGCTTGGGCTCACGACCGCGACTTCCTATGCGCTTTCGGGCTATGTCGACTGGCCGCTCGCGGCGCTTCTCGTTTTCGGCGGGATCGCGGGCGCCTTTGCCGGAATCTGGCTGGGCGCCAGGCTCGCCACGCGCAAAGGCCTGCTCGAGCGCGTTTTCGCGCTCATCGTGGTGGTAGTGGGTGGCTATGTGGCGCTGAAGGGTATCTGACGCATCCTACTTGTGATGCTGGCGATATGCCAATGGCGTGACGCCATGGCATTTGGCCATTGCCCTGCGAAGTCGCGTTGCCGTCCCAAGACCAGACCGGAGCGCGACTTCTTCAAGCGGCAGCGCCGTTGACGCCAGAAGGTCCGACGCGAGTTTCGTGCGCTGCGCGGTCAGGAATGCGTAGGGACTTGTGCCTGTCGTAGCGGCGAACGCGCGCGCGAAGTGGAACCTGCTCAGCCCTACCGCATGTGCCAGGTCTCCCAGGGAAATGTCGCCGGTCATGTTCGCGGCGATATAGTCTGTCGCGAGATTGAGTTGCGCCGCGGACAGGCGGGTCGGACGGTCGGCGACCGCCTGGGGGCGCAAGAAGCTCTGCACCTCGCATGCCGCGACGATTGCGAGCTGTTCGAGAGGCATGCGTCCCTCATGCCCCTCGCGTAGCAGCTTCGTCATTTTCCGCATCGTCAGGGATACTGCCCGGTCCCGGCCATAAAGGACGGGTTGGAGCCGCGTCGTCTCGAATTGCCGTCCCAGTTCGGGCGCCAACAACTCCGGTGAAAAATAGAGTGCGATGAACGAGTGCCGCCCCGTCAGCGGCTTTGACCAGCCCTCGATTCTGGCCGAGGGCGGCAGCAGCGTCAGCGTGTCGCGCAAGTCGAGACGCTCGCTTCGCTGTCCGTCGCTAATCCGAGCCTCGGCCGCTTCAAGCTGGATGTCATGCAGCGCGAGATACCAGCTATCGCCTTCACGCGCGTAATCGAACGGCGCGCTCTCCTGAAATTCGAAATGCTCGACGGCGAAGCCGTCGAACGCTCGTGAGATGGATGGAGTCGCTTGAGCGGTCGTGAACTCGAGGTCAGTCTTGAGCGGCATATCTTCATCCGATTTTTGCTGCGACCTTACAAATATTGCTGTACGGGCGCGACCAAGAAATATCGGGACGCCCGGGGGATCGTGTGACAGGCTGGAATTCCATCGCATCGAGGTACGATGTGCAAACTGCCCCCTTACCCGTGGAAGCGGTACAGCGAGCACGAGAGCTTATCCTGTCCTACGGGCGAAGGGCGCCGCAACATATGGTCGATCAAATCCAGTCCGCGGTGCGAAGAGGAGACGACAAGGCGGCGATCGAAGCAGATGCGGTGCTGCGGGCCATCGATGGGGAAATCTGGCGATTTGGCAACGAACATGCCGACGCCATTCAGTCCGGCGCGAGCAAATTCCTTGAACCCGAGGCCGGCGCCGCAAGCGGGTAAGGCAAACCTAGCGAAGCGATCGGGGAGCAGCGGACTCCTGCCCGCCGCCTGGATAAGGAATCGACGTGACCTGTACCGTCATCTGGTTAAGCGGAAACACTGTCGTGGAAACGAGTTTCCACGACGAATTCCTCACCGCTGTCCGGCACGCCAAGGAGCAATTTCCGATCAAGATGAGTCGGCTGGGCGTGACTGCCGCGGAAGTCAGGGACGAGAACGACAAGTGTCTGTTGCGCCACGCGATGCCGGCGGAACCGGATGGCCCGGAGCCGCCAAAGCGCCGCCGGCTGAGCCTGAGACGGTAACCATCTCCGCGCGGGCGCGGAGCGGAGCCTTCTCGCTCGTCGTGTTCGCGGCCGGACATGGTTAATTCGCTCTCAACCAATCATCCGTAGAGCGGGCGGGCAACGGAGAAAATCATGCTTCACTATATCGTTTCGGCCCTGCGCAACACACGCGGCGCGACCGCCATCGAATACGGCTTGATCGCAGCCCTGATCGCGGTGGCTGCGATCGCGGCGATGCAGGGGCTTGGGAATCAGCTCAAGAAAACCTTCGGCAATGTTTCTTCGAACATGAAGGCAAGTTAACCGAATTCATCCGGGGGGGCGTTTGCGGCCATAGCGTGACCGCTCGGACAAAAGCACGAGCGCTATGGCCGCGGGTGTCACCAACCGAAAATTCTTAACGAGGCAATGCGGTGGGGAATACGATCTTACTGCTGCTCGTCGAGGATAACCCTCTCATCGCGGAATTGATGAAGGCTGCCTTGGCCGATCGCGGATATGACGTGATCTGGTCGGGGGGCGGTATGGAGGCTCTTGGGATGCTCGATGACCGAGTTGCCGAAATCGCTGGACTCATAACCGACATCCGTTTGGGCGAAGGCCCAAGCGGCTGGAAGGTCGCCCACCATGGAAGAGAGCTTAGGCCCGAGCTACCGGTCGTGTACATGACTGGCGATAGTGCTGGAGACTGGACCGCCAGGGGCGTTCCGAACAGCGTCCTGTTGCAGAAGCCTTTCGCGCCGGCGCAACTGGTCACCGCGATCTCGACCTTGCTCATCAACGTCGATAGCCGTCCGGGCAGTACGGCCTGACCGATTGACCGCCTCCGTGATGCGCGACTCAGGAAGCAATTCGCGCATCACGATTTGGGCCAGTGCCGGTGGAGGCCGTCGATCACGAAATCATGCCCACCGTCCGCGCCATGAGCCTCTCTCAGATGCGGATGCCCGGCGGGCAGGTCCGCATGCAGGTGTGGCACGGCATCGGGATCTCGCTTTGGCCAGAGCAACAGCGCCGCCCCTACGCCGATCGCCGCGAGCAGCGCGGTGCCGCCAAAGGCGGCGGTCATGCCGACCTTCGCGCCGAGCTGACCCGCCAACGGATAGGCGATCAGCCAGCAGACATGGCTCAGCGCGAACTGTGCGGCGAACAGCGCCGGGCGATCGTCGGCGCTGGCCGAGCGGCGCAGCAGCCTGCCGCCGGGTGTCACGCTCATCGAATAGGCGATGCCGAGCACGACCCAGCCGGCGAGCACCAGGTGCCAATAGGCGGGGCCGGTCACTGCGGTCGAAAAGGCGGTCAGTGCGCCGAGCCCGAGGACCAGCACCGCCGAGGCGCAGACCATCACCAGACGGTCCGGGATCCGGTCGAGGATGCGCGGCAGCGTGAACGCCGCGAGCATCGAGCCGCCGCCGAACGCCGCCAGCGTCAGCGCCACCTCGCGCTGGCCCAGGCCCAGCCCGCGGACGATGACGACGGTGTTGACGATGACCATCGCGCTTGCCGCCGCCGCTGCGAGCGTGACTGCGAGCAGGCCGCGCATCCGCGGGGTCTTGAGGTAGATGCGGATGCCGCGCGTGGTCTTCTCGTAGATGCCCCCTTCGCGCGGCTTCGCCATTGCCCTGGGCAGACCCGATGTCACGACCAGCGCGGCGGATGCGAGGAAGCCGATGGCGGTCCCCGAGAACAGCCAGTGGAAATTGATCAGCGTCAGCAGCGCCGCCGCGAGAATCGGGCTGGTCAGGCTCTCCATGTCATAGGCCAGTCGCGACAGCGACAGCGCCCGGGTATAGTCCGCTTCGTCCGGCAGCACGTCCGGGATCGTCGCCTGAAAGGTCGGCGTGAACGCGGCCGACGCAGACTGCAGCACGAAGATCAGGACATAGACCTGCCAAATCTCGGTCACGAAGGGCAGGAACAGCGCGACGCCTGCGCGAACCAGGTCGAGCGCGACCAGCAATGCCTTGCGCGGCACCCGGTCGGCAAAGGCGCCGGCGATTGGCGCGACGCCGATATAGGCGATCATCTTGATCGCCAGCGCGGTCCCCAGCACCGCGCCCGCATCACCGCCTGCGATGTCGTAGGCGAGCAGTCCCAGCGCCACGGTCGCGAGCCCCGTACCGATCAGCGCGATCACCTGCGCGAGGAACAGGTGCCGATAGGTTCGATTGGCGAGGACGCGGAGCATGGCCCGCGCATATCCCCCAGGGGGGATATGTCAATGCCTCGACAAAAGCCGCTTTCGGCGCGAAGAACGCGAGATGAGCGAGCACAAGCATTCGAGCCATCCGGCGATCGTCAAGCGGCTCAACCGTGCCGCGGGACATCTGCGCAGCGTCGTTACGATGATCGAGGACGGGCGGGCCTGTATCGACCTTGCCCAACAGCTCGACGCGGTGGAAAAGGCCGTGGCCAGCGCCAAGCGTGCGTTGATCAACGATCACATCGATCATTGCCTCAGCCACGCCGCCGATGAAGGGGGTGCGGCCAGGGCGATCGAGGAGTTCCGGGCAATCTCGAGATATCTCTAGGGTCGCCGCCGTGTCAGCGGCACAGAATGGAATCGTGGCGAGCATAAGCGCTCGACCGGGCGTGAACGCGGAATCGGAGAATGCTGGTGAGGGACGGATCGCTCGACGATGTGGTGGCGGTCTGGATGGACCGGATCGTCGAGGAGCATTGGAGCCGCAATCCCGGCGACAACGAGGCCGCGGTTTATTTCGCGATGCTCAAGCACAGCGTGAACGGACTGCTTTCGACCCATGACCGGTTCAAGCCTAATACCGATTACCGGAAAGCGGTGGGAGAAGTTCTGCGCATCGTGCGGGATCGTCTCGGGCCGCCTGACGGCGAGGCGGAAGCTGAGCCCGATTGGCCCGAGCCCGAGATCGCGGAGCTCCAGGCCCCCGCCGAAGGCGCGGCGCAACCGCCGGCGGGCAAGCATGCCCGCTATTGGGAAAGCGACTCCTGGCGCAAGGATTTCTATACCAGCTTCAGCCGCTGGTTCTGGGACATGAAGGATTACGCGATTCCCGCCGGACGGCGAAAGATGGACTTCCTTTGGGACGTCGGCGAGGTCTGGATCGCGGCGGGTGCAGCGGCCCTGGTCTATTATGCCAAGGACGACCGTCCCCGCTGGAAAGCGGTGGCGGAGATGATGCGCGAATGCGCCGACATGGTCGAGAAGGACGGGCTGCGCTCGCTCCCCTGGGGCAGGTGGGGCCGCCATGCTCCAGCCAATCACGAGCCCAAGGCCTGACGCTCAGCGCCGCTTTGGCATCAGGCTCAGAATGAAGGCCAGGTCCTGGGAGCTGTGACAGCGGTCGATCGGCCGGCTGCCCTGAAGTTTCGGATGCGCCGAATTGAGGAAGAGCTCCGCCAGCTGCTCGGTGGGAAAGGCCCGCTTTGCCGCCTCCGACAGCTGGCCACGAAGCCGGCTGGCCTCGCGCTCGGCCGCGATCCGCTTGCGGCGCGCGTCGCTGTCCCTGGCCAATTGCCGCTCCAGCCGAAGCAGTGCGTCATCGCTTTCGCGAGCGAACGCCGCAAAGCTGGTGTCGGTGCCTGCAACCTTTTGAGCCAGCCAGGCCGTCGCCTCGCCTTCCAGCATCTGTCCGGCCTGCAGGCGAATGGATCGCTGTCGCTCCGATGCCGCCGCTTCCAGCTTGGCCGCCTTGTCGGCCTCGGCCGCAGCAATGGCCTCCTGGTTGCACAGGCGGATCGCCGCGAGGGGCAAACCGCATAGATCGTCCACCACCTTTGGCGCGTAGCCGGACACCATCGTCTCGAGCCGCGCGATCCGGGCGAGCAAATCGCCATACGCATCGCCGCCCGCTTCGATCAGCTGGGACGGCGACATGCCGCTGCTGCGATAGGTCGCCGCCCAATGCAAGTAGGCTGTCTCAACGTCCTCGACGTCTGTTGCCCTGAGCAGCTTCTTCACGCGCCGTTGCAACTCGGACCGGCGATGCAGCAGGCCTTGAAGCTCGGGCTCGACATAGAAACACTGGTCCTCGCGGCTCCAGAATACTGCCTCGCCCTTTGCCGTCAGCTCCGCGAGATAGTGCCAGACCGCGGCATCCGGGCTGCCATAGCTCTCCTTGCTGAACCCGGCCTCGGCCAGGCGCTTCACCGGATACGCGGCGAGGTCCGTTCGGATCATCCAGTCCGGCAGCATCGACGACAGATCGCGCTCGTTCGGAAAATCGCCTTTGACCTTGAGCGTCGCGCCTGGCGAATATTGCTCGCTCGGCTTGATCACCACGGCGAACAGCGCCTCGGCCTGCCAATCCTTGGCCGGAACGGTGAACCAGTGACCGCCCTCCACCTCGATCCCGATCAAGGCCTCGAGGCCGGTTCGCCGAACAGCCGCCATTGCCTCGGCTTTCCAGCCGTCGGGCACGCTGGCCCGGCGCCGGCGAAGAATATGCCCCTTGAGCCGCCCGCCGCGTTCGGCCTTCTCCTTCGCGACGGCGGCGTCGAGCCTGCGCCTGGCGGCTGCGGCCTTGCGGTGATGGATCCATGTGCGGGGCGCCGTGTGCAGGATCGCGGCGTCGAGCGCATCGCCGTCCATCTGCCCGGCCTTCAGCCCGGACAAGTCGATCTCGACCATCGAAATATCGTGATCGCGCACCTTGGCGCGCTTCTCGCGATCGACCGCATGGTTGACCAGAAATTCGACCGCCAGCTCGAACTCCTGATAGCGCACCAGCGCGTCGGGCTGGAACGTGCCGATCCTGTGCTCAGGCGACACGGCGTCGAAGGCATAGGTCCCGGCCTCGAACACCAATTGGCGGACCCGTTCCTCTTCAAGGACCAGCGCGGGAAGCGTCAGCGTCCTCGCTGCCGTCAGCAGTTCCTTCGCGTAGCGATGAAGCGCGGTCTCGCCGGTGCACAGCGAGTCCGGCCGGTGCGCGAAATGCCGGCGCTTGTCGACCGGCTGGCGAAGGTTCAGCAGCTCGCCGCAGTCCAGGCAATGGAAGGGCCCCTGTCTCGCGCCGGCGACTGCGGAGACGTGGCGCGCCACCCCGTCGCCGCACCGCGCGAACGGCACCTTGAGCAGGCCCTGGCCGATGGGCTGCGCGATCCGTCCGGCGGCGCACGGCCGGCGGGGCCGCGGGGCCAGCAACATGGAGTCAAAGCGATCCAGGTCGGACAAAGTGTGCGCCTCGCGCCGGTACCGCGCGAGGGTGCGCTGTGCCGGGACCGAACTGTGCCCTTGGTCGACCTGCCCTTCAAGTCTGCCGGATGGGGTTGTGCGCACGCCCTCGCGTGCCCCTTGTTCGAATACGGCCCGTGGCGGCAGGGTGGTCACTGGACACTGGCGATCGGACGCTCGAAACGGGGGCGAAAGGAATCGGCGTTGGCGTTTATCGACGAGCTTGTTGAGGGTGGCGGGAATTTCGTGTTCACGCGGACCGAAGGTGGTGCGTCACTGGCTCCTGCCAGCGATCGCGAGACTGACCTGGCCTCGTTCCAGAACTTGGTTCGCCGGGTGCGCGCCAATGAAGGTGACGGCTATGCGATCCATCTCGAACATGTTTCGTCGGACCGTCCGGGCAAGCTCGTCGATCTGATGATCCTGACGATCGAGGACGCCGACTAGCCGGGGGCAAAGGCAGTGACAAACTATCGGCGACAGATCGACGACGCCTGGGAGTGCCTCGGCATGGGCGAGACCGAGCACGCCGTCGTGCTGGCCCGCGCCATCCTGAATCATCGCCCCGAAGTGATCGATGCCTATGTCGTGCTGGCGGCGGCTACGGAGGTCCCGGCGGAAGCGATCGCGCTATTGAAGGAAGCTGTCTGCGTCGCTGCGGCGTTCGAGAAAGGTGAGTGCAGTCAAGCTGTCGCCTACGACCTGCACGCGCATGTGCGTGCGCTCGGCAATCTGGCCCGACTGCTCTGGGAGGCGGCGCGGCCAGGCAACCGCGAGGAAGCGCTGCGCCATGCAAGGCGCGCCCTGCGGCTCGATCCAAACGACCGCGCCGGAACGCGATTGCTGTTGATGGGGTGGGAAGCCTCGGCCGGCAATTGGCCGGCCGCGCGCCGGATCGCGCGCCGGTATCGCGATGAGTATCGGACCGAGGTTCGATACTGGCTGGCGCTCCATGCGTTCCGCGACGGCGCGCCCGAAGCCGACGCATTGCTCGACAAGGCGATCGCCGGCAATCCGCACGTCGTCGCCGCGCTGAACCGGCGCCTGGTGTCGATCCGCCTCCCGACCGCATCCTATTCCTTCGGGTCGCCCGATGAAGCGGCGATCTACGCAGCCAATGCGCAGGATGGCTGGACTGCTACCCCGGGCGCGCTGAAATGGCTGGCCTCGCGCGGAGGCTAGCGGTTCGCCGACGCGATTCAAATCATGCCCGTCGGCCGAACGCCGCCGCTTCGGCGATATAGCCGCGATAGGCATAGTTGATCAGGTCGCGCACCAGCTCGAGCAGCCCGCCGGTCGGGAACCCATCGAATGGGTCGCCATGCGCGAGCAGGTTGCGCCGCTCGGCCAGGGTCGGGTGAGTCTCGCCGGTGAGCTGGCCGAGCGCGCTGCCGCCGCAGCGAACCGACATCGGGATCTGGGCGTCGGTCAGGCCGTCGGCCTGAACCATGTGCAGGAGCAAGGTCGAGAAGCTGCGCTTTCGCTTGGAGATCGCCCCGCCGTACCGATCCATCAGCGCAAGCTCGAGGGCGATGAGCGCGGCTAGTTCGCCCGCCTTGATCAGGTTGAAGTCGATCCAGCCGAGCAGATAGAGCCGCTGCGCGCGATCGAACTTGGCCTGCACGATGTCGGGGATGTGAGGGTCGATGCCGAGCCCGGCGATGAAGTCGCGCCACTGGGCGCCCGTCTCGAACGACAGAAAGCCGCCCGGATTACCGTCGGCCGGCCAGGGAAGCAGCAGCGGCTCTCGCTGAAATTGCGCGACGATGTCGGCCGGGTCGGTCATCAGGGATAACCGGCCGAACCGGCGGCGCGCCTCGCGGTCAGCAGGGGTTTCAGGAAATCGTGCATCCAGGCCGGCAGCGTCGATAGCCCGTCGCGCAGGTCGTTGCGAACCTTGGTGGCGTTGGGGCCGCTGTGCAGCAGGTCGTCGAGCCGCTGCCTGAGATCGTCCAGGCCGTCGGGATCGCCGAGCGTATCGCGCAGCCAGTGCAGCGCCTGCACGATCCGCATGGCGGGCCTGCCCGCCCAGTAGAGCTTGCTCGCCGCGGTCGGCTTGAACGTGATGATCATGTTGCCGAGATGGATCGAGCGCAGCCGGGCGTCGGTATGCACCACGATCTTCGAGGGCACCGCATTGGTGAGGCCCAGATCGTTCGCGGCAGTCATCCCGTCGACCAGCACCCGGATTTGGTCGCGGCGCGCGATCGCGTCGATCACCTCGCGCGGATCGGGCGCGGTGGGCTGGCGCGTCAGGCTGTTGATGCCGGGCTTGTCGTACAGGCCCCGGTCGATGCGGCGCAGGTCGCCGGCGTTGACCAGGCGCTGCAGGACCTTGTCGACCGCGTCCCTTGTGCCGAGATCGAGAAAATCGATGGGTGTCCACACCGCACGCGGCTTCGCCTTGGCGATGTGCCGCACGATTTGCGTCTTGAGGTCGGGCGTGTCCATGTCCGAAATTTGCCTACATATTTCGGACACGCTTATAGTCGATTGTCCGAAAAACAACAACAAATTTCGGACAGACTCACCTTGGCTCCTCCGGCCATGGCGGTGCTGGCACAACCGATGCCTTGTACGGCCTGCTGCTCGCCCCGTGGGAGGACTGTCATGGTGTTAGCTTCGTGGAGGCGTCGACAACACGCTTCCACCTCTATCGGCATAGGTCAGCCAATCGGGAATGGATGCAACGGCCGGAAAGACGATCCTCGGCCGTTCAGCTATGCCTTCAGCCGCAGCAGCCGCTGCCCTTGCCCTCGACTTGGATCGGTGGGCACGGCACGGTGCCATAGGAGCAGAACACGCAGCAGTCTCCCGGCTTGGGCTTCAGCAGCGTGCCGCAGCCCGTGCAGTCGTAGAAGAACTGGCAGGCGTTGGTCGGCATCGTCTCGGTCGCCTGATGGCCGCAGTGCGGACAGGTGAGTGTGGAACGCAATTCAATGGCGGCATCAGACATAGCGATAGCCGAGATAGAGCAACACCGCGCCGATGAGCAGCCCGATGAGCGTGACGATCCTTATCGCTGGCGGCGTGCAGACCCCGTCCGGCCCGCAACGGGAGGCCGCGATCTGTTGGCGGAGGAGCAGCAGCGCGCCCGTCAGCAGGCACAGCGCGCCGATGGCGAGAAGCGGGGTGCGATAGGGCGCTGCCGCCATGCCAATACCGCCCAGCCACGCGGCTCCAATGCCTGCTGAGGCGAGCAGAAACGGCAACGCGCAGCAGGCGGCGACCCCGAACGCCGCTGCGATCCCGCCCAGCGCAAGCGAAGCGGCGGCGATGCCAGTGGGTCGACGAGTTGATGGTCGGGGCATGACGACTCCTTGCGGCGGATATGGACTCGCCCTAGCGTCTGTAGCCGCTACAGACTCAAGCGGAATCTTCATGACGACATCCGGGACGATCCCGATCGGCGAGCTCTCGCGCCAGACCGGCTGCAATATCGAAACCATCCGCTATTATGAGCGCATCGGCTTGCTGCCGTTGGCGGCCCGCCGAGGCCGCTACCGCAGTTATGGAGGGGGCGACGTGCGCCGGCTTGCGTTCGTCCGCCGCGCCCGCGAGCTTGGCTTCCCGATCGAGGCGATCCGGGCGTTGCTGACGCTTGCTGAGGGTGGCGCACAATCGTGCCAGCAGGCGCACGACCTCGCGCAAGGGCATCTGACGGAGGTGCGCGCGAAGCTAGCCGATCTCGAACGCATGGCGGGAGTTCTGGCCGAGGCCGTGCTGGCGTGCGAACGCGGCGACAATAGCGGCTGCCCGCTGCTCGAAGCGCTGACGGACGGCACTCCGGCTCACTGACCGACGAGAGACTGCACGCCTCACCTTTGCTTGAGCTTCGTGCGTTTGGCGCGTTGCACAATCATATGCCGCGCGCATCTCCGGGTTGGAGGCGGGGCGGGTGGCCCAGGTCCAACCGCTGGTCTTCGCTGGGCGAGTTTGCGTACAGCCTGCTCCGCAACGCCCCTTTGTCCGGAAAGAGGGACGGCCTCGGCCGGCTACTCCGCCAGTCTTGCCAACGAGGCGCTGAAGCCACACATCCCGGCATCGGATATTCCAGCGGCCCTTCTTCGAACGACCATGGATAGCCAGTTAGAAGCTCGTCAATCGGAGCAATCCGCGACCTTGTATCAACCTCAGGGTCGTTAAATATGAGGCAGGGCGTAAAAACCTTGCAGGTCCGCGCTAGCACCTTTCCCGAGGTCAAGCCCATAAGGGGAGAGTTTCGGGAAGACCATGAAGCGGATGGTCGGAATTCGAAAGGGAGGCCCCACGGCCTCCCTTTTTTTGATTTTCCCCCAGGATACAATCGCCGGGCAGGATGCTGCTCGGTTCCGGAGGTCGATCCGGGAGGGGGAAGGCCTTCCCCTGACGGCCAGCCGCGTCTGGCCGTACCCCTTCTGCGGGCGCTCCGCCCCGCAACGCCCCGGAGAGGAATAGGGCGGCCAGTTCGGCGGTTGAATCCAAAACGTCATATATGACGTGTTATTCACGATAAGAAATCAAATATGAATGTTAAAAGTTCAACGCCAGCTTTGCTTCGTCATGCTCGAAGGCTGTTTCGAAGCTGCGGGCCTGGGCGCCAGTTACCCCTACCTCGCGAAAGGCGTCTCGCCAGCTTCCGGCGATGCGTGCGGCCATCTCCCGTATCATCGTGCGCGCATCGCCTTCCTCGATCTCGAAGAACTCGCAAGCCGAGAGCGCAAGCGCGATGGAGCGGTCATGCGCGCCACCTTCCAGGATGGCGGTCTCGAGATGCGGGTTACGATCCGGCGCCGGGTTGACGTCGAACATTGGCGACAAGCGCCATTGGCCTTTGCCGACATAGAGAAAGCCGTGATTCTTGAGATGATCGTCCTTGTTGGAGACGAGGATGGTGAAGATCAGCCGCTGGAACAGCTCGCGGAAATCGCGCGACGGGTCGGCCGCATGCCCGCGCATGAAATCGACGATCTCGGTGTAGGACCCGAGTTCCGTGCCGCGCTTGGCAAGCGCGGTGCGCGCGGAAATATAGGGAATCCGGGCATTGCCCTGCCGGTCGAACCGGCGCAGCAACGCCACCGGCCAAGGGGTATCGGCAAGGACGAGACGCACCTCCGGAACCGCGATGCCGCACAGTTTGGCAAGGCGAAGCGTCGCCACTTCGACGCGCTCGACCGGCTGCTGATCTAGCACCGAGGTGAACTTGGCCAGCCAGAGATGCTCGCCTTCGCGGACATTGGCCTTGGGGCGCGCGCCGCCCGAGCCGCCGGCGCCGGCCAGCGCCTGCAAATCCTCGGCAGAGATTTCATTACCCTGCTCTTAAGCGCGCGCGATCGCCGTAATCGCGGCAAGGTCGATGAGGCGGGGCACCGCGTCGGCGGCGCCGCCGGTGATCACCGCGCCGGCATCGTCGAGAAAGCGCAATGCCCCCTGGCGGCAGGCATCGTCGGACAGGGTCAGATATTCGAACTCGCTCAGGCCATTGCCATAAGCGCGCTCGAGCAGTCGCCGGCCCCAACTGTCTGGTGCTGCGTCGGCGAATGCGCCCCCAAGCGCGTCGCGCGCTTCGCCTTGCTGGCCCGAATGATGATAGGGGCCGCTGTCGAGCGGCATGTCGGGCGAGAGCGCGAACCGGCGCGGATCCTCGATCCAGCCAGCATCATAAGCGAAGCTCGAATATTGCCGCGGCCCATCACGCGTGAAGCGCAACTGCCCGACCGGCACCAGCGCCTCGCCTAGCGCCACCTTTGCGCGGTAGTCGGTCATCAGAAGGCGAGGCCGTCAGCGTTGCTGTCGCCACCCTCCGGCGAAGCCGAATCCTTGTCGCCTTGCTGGCGAGGAATCTTCGTAGAGCGGCGGCGGCCACGTTGCGGAAGCCGTTCATTGCTCAGGGCCAGGCCAAGATCGTCGTGCCGGACATCGAGCAGGTCGGCGAAACGTTCATTGAGACCGAACACGACCATGACGTCGGCGAGCGTGCCGATCCCGACTCCCGGTTCCCCTTTTTCCATCCGGATAATCGTGCTGGTCGAAGCGCCGGCGCGCACGGCAAGGTCGCCGATCGCCATGCCGCGGCGAAGGCGCGCGGCCCGCAGATCCTTGCCGAGCCGAATCAAGACCGACCGGGTTTTTGCCGAAGACATGATAACAATCCAGATATGACGTGTTGTATCCTATAAACTGCCACATATGATATGTTACCAGATACGTAAAGATCGATTTTCCGGTCGCGTGTCGTCCTGATTGCGGAAGTGCCAACGCACTTTTCGGCACGCAAACGCGCGCGGCCATGGTCTGGAGCCGCAGATCATAGCCGCCGATTTTCGCCACAACGATCCGAAAGGGGAAGGCCTTCCCGTGACGGCCAGCCGCGTCTGGCCATACCCCTTCCGCGGACGCTCCGCCCCGCATCGCTCCGGTGAGAGGAAGAGGGCGGCCGTTCGGCCGTGACGGGTCAGGGCCGGGAGAGAGTCTCCCGGCGCCCGTCGCGGAGAATTTCCATGGCCACTGTCCTCAACCATTCCCCCGCGCCGCCGCCGCGTACTGCGCCCTACAAGGTCGATATCTCGAGGGGCCGGCGCATCGGGCGCGTCTCGTCCGAATGGTTCTCGCGCCCCGATGACGAGCGATATCTCTCGTTGCGCGAGCTGCACGCCGCAACCCTGGCGCGGGCGAAGCGCGCCACCACCCGGACGATCGAGACGCGCGAGGTGCGGGTCGAGGCGAGCCGCGACAATGCCGAGCGCCTGGCGCTGATCGTGCCCGGCCGTGACGAACCGGTCGCGCCGACCCATTGGTCGTTCGGGCAGCTCGCCAGCCTCGTCGGCGCGCCATCGGGCTATCTGCGCCAGCTCCCCGCGCCGCTTGCCGGCATCAATCTCCAGCACGGGCTGCTCACGCATCGCGGCGAGCTGATGAAGACGCTGGAGACCGAGGACGGGCGGACCGAGCTGCGTGCGGTGACCGGCCCCGACTATGGCCGGATCTGGGACCATGAGCTGGTCGAGGCCGTCATGCGGATCGCCGGCAACGGCACCGGCGACACGCGCTGGAAGGTGCCGGGGCTGCTCGACTGGTCGACCATGACCCATAACCCGCATGTCGAGGTGACCAAGGACACCACCACGCTCTATGCTAGCGACCGCGACGTGTTCCTGTTCCTGGTCGATGATGCCCATCCGATCGAGGCGGGCAGGTTGCCCAATGGCGACCCTGACCTGTTCTTCCGCGGCTTCTACTGCTGGAACAGCGAGGTCGGCGCAAAGACACTCGGCATGGCCTCCTTCTATCTCCGCGCGGTCTGCATGAACCGCAACATCTGGGGTGCCGAGGGCTTCGAGGAGATCAGCATCCGGCACAGCAAGTTTGCCGCCAACCGCTTCGCGCACGAGGCGGCTCCGGCGCTGGAGCATTTCGCGACCTCCTCACCGCAGCCCTTCATGTCGGGCATCCTTGCGGCGCGGCAGCGCATCGTCGCCCGCACCGACGAGGACCGGCAGGACTTCCTGCGCAAGCGCGGCTTCTCCAAGGCCGAGACCGGCAGGATCACTGCGACCGTGCTCGACGAGGAGGGGCATCCGCCCGCCTCGATCTTTGATTTCGTCCAGGGGATCACTGCGCTCGCGCGGGACAAGCCCCATCAGGATGCGCGGCTCGATCTCGAGGGCAAGGCCTCGAAGCTCCTGTCCGCCGTCCACTGACCGCCGACGCCGGGGCGCGACGCGCCCCGGCGTCTCCCACATCTGCTTTCACAGGAGGCCATCATGGCCGATCGCGTTTCCGTCGCCCTCACGCTGGGCGGCGCCATTACCGATGACCAGTATCAAGAAGTCACCGCCCTCATCCAGCTTGAGGGGCTGTCGATCGAGTGGGGCGGCGCGCCGTTCGAGCCCGGCCATCGTACTCGCGGGGAGCCGCTAAAGCTCTTTGCGCACGAGGTCGCCTGGGGTCGGGTCGAGCCGGTCGAGGACTGGTGCGTCGCCAACCGCGTTCCCTTCGCGCGCTGGTCAGGCGGCTATGCCGGATCCTGGGGATCCGAGCGCGTCGTCTATGCCGGCGCGGGCGAGCCCGCGTCGTTCGTCGCCGACGAGGAGGACCGCATTCTGGTGGACCGCGAAACGGCGCTGCAGCTCGGCTCCATCGAAGCCGTGATCGGCCATTTCGACGCAGCCGATTTCCCAATCCCGCCGCTCGTCGTGGACGGCGACCCATGACCCTTCCGCGTCGCTCGTGCATGGCGCAGCTCTCCTGCCTCAAGAGGTAGAGGGCTGCGCCGCTCCCATGGCGGAGTGAAGGCCGGGAGAGAGTCTTCCGGCGCTCCGCCATGGAGAACTGACATGGCGAAAGCCCTACCCAAGCTCGTCCTTGCGCCCGCGCAGGGGATTCCCTTCAACCAGCTGGTCCTGTCCCAGGCCAATGTCCGCCGGGTCAAGAACGGCGTCACCATCGAGCAATTGGCGGCGGACATCGAACGCCGCGGCCTGCTCCAGGGTCTCAGCGTCCGGCCGCTGCTGGACGCCGAGGGCCAGGACACCGGGACCTTCCATGTGCCGGCCGGCGGCCGGCGCTTCCGCGCCCTTGAGATCCTCGTCAAGCGCAAGCGCCTCGCCCCCGACGCGATCGTCCCCTGCGTCGTCAAGCCTGCCGACGCGGCTGTTTCCGCCGAGGAGGACAGCTATGCGGAGAACACGCACCGCGAAGCGCTCCATCCGCTCGACGAATTCCGCGGAATGAAGAGCCTTGTCGACCAGGGCGGCGAGATCGAGGATGTCGCCGCGCGCTTCCACGTCACGCCTGCGGTCGTGCGCCAGCGCCTCAAGCTCGCCTGCGTGTCGCCGGCGCTGCACGAGGTCTATGCCGCCGGCGGCATGAGCCTCGAGCAGTTGATGGCCTTCACCGTCTCGGACGACCATGCCCGCCAGGAGCAGGTCTGGGAGCTGGTGCAGAGCCATCACAACCAGTCCGCGCATTTCATCCGCGCGCGCCTCAACGAGACCACCGTGCCGGCGCGCGATCCGCGCGCGCTGTTCGTCGGCATCGACGTCTATGTCGCGGGCGGCGGCTGCGTGCTGCGCGACCTGTTCGAGGAGGATCGCGGCGGCTGGCTGCAGGATGCGGCCTTGCTCGACCGGCTCGTGCTCGAGCAACTCGGCGCCGAAGCCGAGCGCATCCGCGGCGAAGGCTGGAAATGGGTCGAGGCTATGATCGACCTGCCCTATGGATTCCAGCACGGGATGCGGCCGATCGAGCCGATCCACACGCCGCCGACCGAGGCCGATCTCGCCGAGGTGGCGACGCTCCAGGCCGAGGCCGACGCGCTCGAGACCGAATGGGGCAATGCCGACGAGATCCCGGACGCGGTCGACGCGAGGATCACCGCGATCGACGAGCGGATCGCCGAGCTGGCCGGCGGCAGCTGGAACTACGATCCCGCCGACATGACGATCGCTGGCGTGTTCGTGACGATCGACCGCACGGGCGCGCTCGAGATCGAAGCCGGCTGGGTCCGTGCCGAGGATGAGCCGGTGGTCGAGCCCGAGCCCGGAGAGGTCGGTGACGACGCCGAGGTCGGCCAGGGCGACGGCGAGCATCGCGGCGAGGGTGAAGGTGGGACGGCCATCCAGCCTGAATCGGCGGAAGAGGAGGATGAAGGGCTGAAGCCGCTGCCCGACCGCCTCATCTCCGAGCTGACTGCCGAGCGCACGCTCGCGCTTCAGGAGGCGATCGCCGGCAATCCCAAGGTCGCCTTCGCTGCGGTGCTGCACAATTTCGTGCTGGCGACCTTCTACTATGGCCGGACCGAAAGCTGCCTGACCGTCAGCCTGTCCAAGGTCGGCTTCGGCTTCCAGCCCACGGGCATGAAGCACAGCCCGGCCGCGCTCGCGATCGACGCCCGGCATGCGATGTGGAAAGAGCGGCTTCCGCAGTCGGACCGCGACCTCTGGGACGCGCTGCTCCAGCTCGATGCTGATGCCCAGGCCGAGCTGTTCGCGCATTGCGCGGCCTATGCGGTCAATGCGCTCTATGAGGTCGCGCCCAAGTACGACAATGGCCGCATCTCGGCGCACATGGTCGATCGCCGCCTGGCGCACAGCCACATCCTCGCCCGTGCGGTCGGTCTCGACCTGGTCGCTGGCGGCTGGAAGCCCACCGCCGACAATTTCTTCGGCAAGGTGACCAAGGCGCGGATCCTCGAAGCGGTGACCGAGGGCAAGGGCGCCGATACCGCATCGCTGATCGACCATCTGAAGAAGCCGGATATGGCGCGCGAAGCCGAACGGCTGATGGAGGATGCCCGCTGGCTGCCCGAGCCGCTGCGCACGCCCGAGCTGCCGGCCCAGGCCGAGCTACTGGGCGGTGCCGTGGCCGAGCTTCCGGCGTTCCTCGCCGAGCCCGGCGAGGGTGAGGGCGAAGCGCCACTGGCGATCGCCGCCGAGTGACTTCTGGGAGCGGGGCGCGTTCGCGTCCCGCTCCCCCTTCCAGCCTCAGGAGCCTGTCATGGCAATTCCCGACGCGCATCGCGCCAATTTCGACACGCTGCTGCGCGCGGCTGCCGACGGCAATCTCGCTTTGCTCGAATGCACCGACGCAGTCTCGGGCGAGCCGCGCTGCGTGCTGTGCGCGGTCGGTTTCGACGACGGCGCCTATTGCATGACGCCGTTCGGCCATCTCGCCGATGGCAACCCCTTCGATCTCTATCGGCCGCCCGCCGATCCGGCCCATCCCGCCGGCTGACCCCAATCTTCGCGCGGGCGCGCCGATGCGCCCAGCCCCCAAATCCTGGAGACCGACCATGAACCTGCCGATTCTCGGCGGGACGCCCCTCGGCGCGCCCGCTCGTTCCTGTCCCGACACCGCCGCAGCCGATGCGTGCCACCGCGCCGCGCTTATCTTGCTGCCCAACCTCGAACGCGGCGCACCGATCGACGCCCGACTGCTTCGCCGTGCCATGGAGGAGGCCTTTGGCGCGAGCGATGCCGAAGGCGCCTGGGACTGGAAACAGGCCTACGACAGCTGCGAAGCTGCCGAGATCCTGTTCCTGCGGCGCCATGGCCCGGCGATCCTCGATCCCGCGCGCGATCCGCAGGGGTGGCTGCGCCTCGTCGAACGGGTCGCGGCCCTTGCGCCGACGCACACGCGCCGTTCGCAGGCCGGGCAGGCGATGCAGCAATTCTCGACTCCGCCGGGGCTTGCCCTTGTCGCGGCCATTGCAGCAAGGATCGGCGCGGGCGAGCAACTGCTTGAGCCCTCGGCAGGGACCGGCATGCTGGCGATCTTCGCGCAGCTGTTCGGTGCGCGTCTCGCCCTGAATGAGCTGGCCCAGGCGCGAGCCGCGCTGCTCGATCGTCTGTTTCCGGATACGCTCGTGACGCGTCACGATGCCGCACAGATCGACGATCGCCTCGATCCCGGCCTGATACCGGACGTCGTGCTGATGAACCCGCCTTTCTCCGCGATGGCGGGGGTCGAGCGCCGCATGCCCGGAACGGCGCTCCGGCATATCGCATCCGCGCTTGCCCGGCTTCGTCCCGGAGGACGATTGGTCGCGATCACCGGCGCGGGCTGCGCGCCGGACTCACCGGCGTGGCGCGACGCGTTCGTCGCGCTCCAGGAGCGGGGCCGCATCGTCTTCACCGCGTCGATCGCCGGGTGCGTCTATGCGCGCCATGGCACCACCACCGAGACCCGGCTGACGGTGATCGATCGGTTGCCCGCCGACGTGCCGAGCGACTTCGCCCCCGATCACGGCAAGGCACCGGACCTCGCGACCCTGCTCAACTGGGTGCTGGCGTCGGTGCCGCCGCGCCCGGCAACGGCCGTGGCGCCGGAGCCCCGCCCGTCCGCGATCAATGCGCGCGCGACATCGGGACGGTCGCCGCGCCTCGACCTCGTTGGCGCCAAGCCGGATGATGCCGACGCCGAACCGCTCGACTATGCCACGCTGGACTGGCGGCCCGACACGGTGCGGCTGTCGAGCGGCATCTACGAACCGTTCGAGTTGCAGTCGATCCGAATCCCGGGGGCTCGGCCGCATCCGACAGCTTTGGTCCAGTCCGCCGCGATGGCGTCAGTCGCTCCGCCGAAGCCGTCCTACCGGCCCGTGCTGCCCCGGCGCCTGGTCGCGGACGGCGTGCTGTCCGATGCCCAGCTGGAGTCGGTCATCTACGCCGGTGAGGCGCACACAGGCTTCCTCGCCGGAGCCTGGAGCGTCGATGCGACGTTCGACACGATGACCGCCGTTGCGGAGGATAACGACGCCGCCATCCGCTTTCGCCGCGGCTGGTTCTGCGGCGACGGCACGGGCGCGGGCAAGGGCCGTGAAGTCGCCGGCATCATCCTCGACAACTGGCTGCAGGGTCGGCGGCGGGCCCTCTGGGTATCGCTTTCCGACAAGCTGCTCGAGGACGCGCAGCGCGACTGGCGCGCGCTTGGGCAGGAGCCGCTTCGCGTGACGCCCTTGTCGCGCTTTCGCCAGGGCGCGCCGATCCGTCTCGGCGAGGGCATATTGTTCACGACCTATGCGACGCTCAGGAGCGAGGAGCGGGGCGGCAAGGCCAGCCGCGTGCAGCAGATCGTCGACTTTCTCGGTCCCGACTTCGACGGCGTGATCGTGTTCGACGAGGCACACGCCATGGCGAATGCCGCAGGCGGCAAGACCGAGCGCGGCGACCAGGCCGCTTCGCAGCAGGGACGCGCCGGCCTCCGCCTGCAACGGGCACTTCCCAAAGCACGCGTGATCTACGTCTCGGCGACCGGTGCGACCACGGTCCAGAACCTCGCTTATGCCGAACGGCTGGGCCTCTGGCTCGGCGAGGATTTCCCCTTCGCGACCCGCACCGATTTCGTCTCGGCGATCGAGGCGGGCGGCGTGGCGGCGATGGAAGTGGTCGCGCGCGACCTGAAGGCGCTCGGCCTCTACTCGGCACGCTCGCTTTCGTTCGAAGGCGTCGAATATGAGCTGCTCGAGCATCCGCTGTCGGGCGAACAGCAGCGCATCTACGATGCCTATGCCGACGCCTTCCAGGTCATCCACAACAATCTCGATGCGGCGCTCCGGGCCGCGAACGTCACCGGCGCCGAAGGCACGCTCAACCGCCAGGCCAGGTCGGCGGCGCGCTCCGCGTTCGAGAGCGCCAAGCAGCGCTTCTTCAATCATCTGATCACGGCGATGCAGACGCCAAGCGTCATCGCCAGTATCGAGGCCGATCTCGATGCCGGGGCGAGCCCGGTCCTCCAGATCGTCTCGACCGGCGAGGCGTTGATGGAACGCAGGCTCGCCGACATCCCGACCGGGGAGTGGGGCGATGTCGAGATCGACATCACGCCGCGCGAATACGTCTAATGTTGAGCTCAACATTACACGGCTTCTTTGCAGTCGCAGTTTATGTCGAGCGTGGCGGCGGTAGGCGCAGGTTTCCTTCGGTTTTCCATGATTTCACTCCAG
>NZ_MKWJ01000033.1:0-24768 GCF_001899725.1 Sphingomonas sp. 67-41
CGTCGTCATTCATATCTGGGCGGCATCAGCCCGCTCGCGTTCGAAGCCAAGGTGGCATAATGAGATAGGTGACCGGCACAAAACCGTTACAAGTCCAGAATGACCGCCGAGAAGCCCAGGCGGCATCATTATGTGCCGCAATTCTACCTCCGTCGCTTTGCCTGCCCGGACGACGCGAACAAGGTTCGCGTGGTCGAACGACATGGCGATATCCTCGCCATCGACCGCAAATCCATCGATCGCATCGGCTATGAGGACTCCCTCCACGACTATGTCGCGGACGGTGTCGAAAGGTCGATCGAAGGCCCGATCAACCATATGATCGAGACGCCTTTCTCCAACAGTGCGACCTGGAGGAAGATCGTCGAGGGTGCCGGCACCAGTCTCGCCGAGACCGACAAGATCCCGATCTATGGGTTCGCCCGTCACCTCCAACGTCGCAACCTTGAGACCTTGCGCTTCATCGAGGCTGAGTCCGCCCGCTTCGCGGATGGCGCGCTCGACGGCAACTTGAGCGAGGACGAACAGGAGATGCACACATGGATCGCGGCGTCCGCGGACAATGCGCACGCCCTGTTTCGCGAGGGCGCGATGGACATGAATATCCCCGAGGACGCCGACGCCATCAACGTGATGGTCTGCCATTCGCCGATCCCTTTGCGGACATCGACGAACCCCACGCTGATGATCTCGGCGCCGGGCCATCAATCCATCTTCGGCGCCTTCTTCAACGACCTGCGAACCTGGTGGCTCACGCTCGATCGATATTGTGGCGCCTTCATCATCGCCGGTGGCCCACCGGGCTTCAGCAATTCCACCCTGCCGCCTGACGCCGCCCGCATGATCAACCAGCAATATCTGGTCCAGCATGGCAACAGCATGACGGTTCGCTACCTCCTCGCCAACGACCCCTATCTTGATGACGACCTTATGTTGGCCGGCTATGGCTTCGAGCGGTCCACGACCCATGGTGCCCGATGGCGCAAGCTCAGCACGGGGCGATGATCCGGCAACCACGATCCGGCGGATTGCACTAGGTCAAGCCTCCGGTTTGTCGTGAAAGCGGGGCATTCCGGGATTGCACTCCGAGCGATAGACGACAGGATAAGCGTCCCGAGGTCGGGCGGATGCCCGCTGAAGCGGGCACCGGGCTCTATCTCCGCTCCGCTCCGACCAAGCCCCCTTTGGGGTCTTGGCGGCTGACGCCGTAACGATCCCTTCCGCGGGGATGCCGGGCAGGGAGGCATTCTTCCCGAAACGCCAGAATGCCCGGCACGTCCATCGCAATGCAGGCTTCGCCTAAGGAATCGCGCTAGTCGCGCGATGCGGATCGTGGAGCCAGCAGACAAGCCATCACCCCCTTCGCCGCCCTCGCAGGATCCGTGCGTTGCAGGACGGGTTTCGTCCGCAAGAATTGCGTCGGGGCAAAGCTACGCTAGGCGAAAAGGGGCCGGCGATGTTTGTCTGTTTTCAACAGAAGCGCCGGCCCCTTTTCGCCAAGCTTCGCTAGAGCCCCTCCCGTGCTTCTTGCGGACAAGAGCCCCGCCCTGCGCCTTCGGACCTGCGAAGGCGGCTCCGGGTGCGATGACTTGTCAGCCGGTCCACGCTCCCTTCCCATTCAAGCAGAACCGTCCGCTGACGCGGCCGGTGCGTCTTTGTGTCTGTTGGCCGCTGCGCGGCTGTTTCTTGCTCAGGCTCACCAGGTACGATGGATTTCTGTCAAGAAATCAATGCCATGGAAGTAATGGAGGGGAGGGAGTAGGGTTCAGATGTGGCCGGGAAAGAGAAACGAGCCACAGCACAGAGAAAGGATGAAGTCATGAAGATCGGTAGCTTCAAGTTCGACGAGCGCGCCAGCGACATTATCGGCAAGATCGCCACCCGCGAAATGCGCTTTCCTTACCTCATCATGCGCCGCGTCGAGGATCGACAGAGCGACAGTGCCCCCGTCTATGAGATTTACGAGACGAACCGCGCTGGCGACGAAATCCAGATCGGCGTGGTCTGGGAACGCCGCATGAAGTCCAATGACGAGGTGTTCCTGTCCGGCATGGTGGACGATCCGAGCTTCCGCGAGCCGCTGCCCATCGCCCTTTTCGGGGACGAGACGAACGGCTTCGATGTCCAGTGGCGGCGCGAACGCGAGCGCGAGGCGCAGGGCGGCAGCTTTGGCGGGCGCAATGGCGGCGGTCAGCGGTCGGGCAGTTTCGGCGGACGGACCGGCGGCGGTTTCTCCGGCGGCAGCACCGCAGGACCGGACGGCGGATATACCGGCGGCGGACGCAGCCTTGACGATGAGGTGCCCTTCTAAGCGGCACCAAAGGCGGGCCGGGGGAGCGCTGGAACGCTTCCCCGGACCCTGAACCGTCACCCGACCAAAGGAACCCATCCCATGAGCAAGCCAACGGCCTTGCGCAGCGTTAGCAGCTTTGCCGACCTGCCGGAACTCTATGCCGAAGCCATCGCCACGCCCGATTTCGTGGCATCCTTCGGCGACCCCTTGCCCCTCACCATCATCGAGCCGGACGAGGAACCGGCCGAACATTTCATGCCCGATCCGCTCGCGGCACAGGCGGAATGCGGCGGCATCATCGCCGCCATCTTCGACCTGCTAGGCGATACCCGACTGGACCCGCTTGCCCCGGAACTCGCATGGGGCTTCGTAAACAGCTTCCATTTCGTCGCAAACAAGCTGGAAGGCCGCGAGGACAGGCTGGCCGATACCATTCGCGATATGGCCCGCCGTCTGGAACCGGGCGAGGTGTTCAACAAGGAACTGGAAGACACCCAGCTTGAATGCCAGTCGGTCGCGGAACAGCGCGCCGCCATGGAAGCCATGCGCGACTATGCGGCGGCAATGTATCGTGCCTATGCCGGTCGCCCATGGTCGCCCGCAAAGGGTTCGCGCGCGTCCCATGTCACCACCGCCAGCCAGATTTCGGCGCTCGACTTCCTGCGCGCAAGGTCCGAACGGAAGCGTGACCGATACGACCCGCAAGGCCCCGTCGTGGTCGTGTCCGGCCCTTCCGACTGGCACGATTGGCGGATTATCTGGGGACGGCTCGACCAGATCAGAACGCGCATTCCTCACATGGTGCTTGTCACCACCGGGCAGCGCCTTGGGGTGGATGCAGCCGCCGCAGCATGGGCCGCACAGCGGGGCGTGGTCTGCATCGCGTTCGGCCTCTATGGGCGCGGCAACGGCAAAGCCTTCCGGCGCAATCGCAACATTGCCGAGCTTATGCCCGTCGAGGCGTTGCTATGCGAAGGGTCGGGCATCCAGTCCAGCCTCTATGACCTGTTCAACCCGGAGAAGGGCCACCGCGTCCCGACCCATGTTTTCATGCGGGCAGATCAGGCGCCCGATGTCCCGATCAAAAAGAAGCGCCGCGTCATAGCGGCCTGATCGCGAAGCCACCAAGAGAAGGGCCGGGGCGGGCAACCGCTCCCGGCCCCTTGTCGTGCCTTTGGCACGAGCGGGGGAAACCCGAACGGTTTTCCCCGCGCCGCTCCTTTTGCCGGGCGTGCCGCCCGCCAACGTCGCTCCCCTTTCCGCTAAAGATGCACAGCCGTTGAGGCGTCATCACCGCCAGCCGGGGGAACAACCGCGCGCTTGCGAGCCGACCCAGCAGACGGTTCCGCCTGGACGCCTTGTGCCGTCAGCCCCTTGAGCGCGGCAATCGCCACGCCGCCGCCGACCCGAATCGCTTGGCTCAGCACGTCGCGAAATTCGCGCTCGCTTAAGCGTTCGACCGGCAATTCCGTCGCCAGCTTCCCATAATGGGCGCGCAATCCACGCCGCACCGTCTCGGCTTCCCGCGCGAGATTTTGCTGATCGGCCTCGATCTTCGCCAGCCGTTCGCGTTCCGTCATCTTGGGCATTCTTAGACTCCTTGCTCAAGGAGGTCTGCCCGCCGCCCTCGACTATCCACCAAGGACCACCGCCATGCAATGCCTTCCCCGCGATCGGAATGCGATCACGCCCGCAAACGCACCCAACCGGGGAGACCCGCCCACGGTCGAGTCGACGGGCGCAGCGGGCAAGCGCGCTGCGGAGGAGGGACGCACGCCGGAGGCGGATGTAATGCACCCCACGCACGGGTGCTGCGGGCGCGAATCGCCTGGATTTCCGCCACTTTTCGTCGGCACAAAGCGGCTGTCGATCTGGCACTGATCGGCTGCCGGTGGCAGCCATGTCCTGTCGCTTCTTACCCTAAGGGATTGATCTGCCTTGGCACTTAGTGGCTGCCAGCGGCAGTTTCGATAAATTGTTGAGATCGCGGTGTAAATCGGCTATAAAGGCTGCGCTTCACCACGTTGCTGGCGTGTCGGACAAGGAGTCCGCCGCTTGGCACGCATCACAATCCGCATTGACGATGACCTCTATGCGCGCCTTTCTGTCCAGGCGCGCAACGCAGGTCTCGGCGCCGCGACCTATTGTCGCGACATCCTCGAACGCTTCGAAGGCAGTGATCCTTCGGGCTATCATGCCCGCTTCGACGAACTCCACGCGACCGTCATCCAGGCGTTCGCGATCCTCGCTACTTCGGTCGGAGAGCGCTCGCCGGACATTCTCCAGAAGGGACTGGGTGAAGCGCGCCGGCTCCTCCGCGAAAGGGGGCTGCTCGATCCCGAGCAGGACCGGCCGTGAGCATCTTCCGCCATGACACGCTTGGCTCCTGGACGCGTGGCGGCCAGGCCATCGTCCACAATGTCCGCATGACCACCCAGGTCTTCTACCAGACCTTCCTCGCGGGGCTGGTGATCTGGATCGGCGGCATCATCTGGTACGCACTCGAAAAGTCGTCCGAATACGAACGCTTCGTGATGCTCAAGATCACCCAGGCCTATTTCATGGGTGATACGCTGCCCGGTAACGCGACACCGATCCTGTTCAAGACACCGGCCGGCAAACAATATTGGACCACTCCCAAGAGCCTCGTCAGTTCGGGCGTCGCCCATAAGACGCTCGCGGCCTTCGAAACCTATCTCCTCCACGGAGCTTTGCTTGCCGGTCTGTTCGCCCTCGCAATGCTGTTCTGGGCATGGTTCTACTTCACCCGGACGGGGAGGGGGCTCGGCTCCAATCAGTTTCTGCGCGGGGCGCGGTTCGGCACCGTCAAGCAGGTTCGCCGCGCGCTCTGGCGTCAGGCCAAGGGCAGCTTCCAGATTGGCGGCGTCAATGTGCCCGACGCTTTCGAACCGGAGCACATCCTGATCTGCGGTGCTCCTGGAACGGGAAAGACCAACATCATCGTCAAGATGCTCGACGGGATCCGCAAGCGGAAGCGCCGGGCGATCGTCTACGACACCGCCGGCACCTTCGTGGAGAAATTCTACCGGCCCGGCATCGACGCCCTGCTCAACCCGCTCGATGCGCGCGCAGACTCATGGTCGCCCTGGGTCGATGTGCCGCGCGACTATCATTACGACCAGATCGCGGAGTCCACGATCCCCGACAAGACGGGCGATCCTTTCTGGGCGAAGGCTGCGCGGGGCACGCTGGTCGCCGTGCTCCGGAAATTGGCGAAGCAGGAACGTACCCTCGTCTCGATCCTGCTCGACACGCTGCTCCGCTCCAAGCTGAAGGATCTCGCCGCCTTCGCCGCAGGCACCGATGCGGCGGCGTTCATATCGACCGAGGGTGAGCGCACCAGTGCCGGCATCCAGGCGGAGCTCGCCTCCGTGATGCGCAGCTTCTCCTATCTCGACGACACCGCCGACGGGTTCTCGATCCGCGACTGGGTCGCCAATGAGAAGGACGACAGCTGGCTGTTCATCACTGTAAAGGCTGACCAGCTTCCCTCACTCCGACCCCTGATCACGGTGTGGCTCGACATCGCGATCAGCGCGATCATGAGCATGACGCCCGATCGCAACCGGCGCCTCTATTGTGTCATCGATGAGCTGCCGACGCTCCAGAAGCTGCCCTCGCTCGGCGACTTCCTCGCCCGTGCCCGCAAATATGGCGGCTGCGGCATCCTCGGCTTCCAGAGCTACCCCCAGCTCGAGGCGACCTACGGCATTCAGGATGCCGCGGCGATCACCGGCTATTGCTCGACCTGGGTGGCTCTCCGCGCCAACGACACCCCCACCGCCAAGCATGTCAGCGAGAATCTCGGGCAGGTCGAGCAGGTCGAAGCCAATGAGGGCATGTCCTACGGCGTGAACGACATGCGCGATGGTGTGAACCTCTCGCGCATGCAGGTCACCCGGCCGCTGGTCATGCACACCGAGGTCACCAACCTGCCGAACCTCATGGGCTACCTGAGGTTCGGTCGCAGTCTGCCGGTGGTCCGCTTCGAGGACAGCTACAACAAGGTGGCGTCGGTCGCCGAGGCGTTCGAGGAGCGGACAACCACTCCCATCAGGCTGGCTGGGCCGGTCGTCGAATTCCCCCCGGCACCGCTGGCCTCATCCTCGCCGACCAGGCCCAAATCTTCCCCTCCGAAGCGGCGGCGGGCTGGCTCCGAAGAGCAACCTGCCGAGCTTCCGCTCCCGCAACCGCATGAACCGCCGACCGCGCCCGTGGACGCCTCGAGCGAGAGTCCTATGCCACCGCCCGCCGATCCGCCTGGAGGGGGAGAACAGCAGGCTCCACGCCCTCGCCTCGAATTGTTCGGCAAGCCTGCAGGCTTCCGCCTTGAGCAGCACGGTCGTCGTGACGGCGCCCGCAACAAAGCGAGGCCGGCATGATCAATCCCATCCGCCTAAAGGGCAAGCCCGCCAATATCGCTCGCTATTACACGGTCGGCGACTATTACACCAAAGGCGCCGACGAGCATTCCGAATGGGGTGGCAAGATCGCCGCTGAACTCGGCCTGGATGGCAAGGTCGATCCGGTCATGTTCAAGGAACTGCTAGCCGGAAAGGTCGAGGACCAGCAATTGGGCCGGCGCCGGGCCAACGGAGAAATCCAGCACCATCCGGGTTGGGATTTCGCTGTCAACGCCCCCAAGTCGGTGTCGATCATGGCGCTGGTCGCCGGTGATCAGCGGATCGTCGAGGCGCATGAGCAGGCCGTTAGCGTCGCGCTCTCCTATCTCGAGGAACATGCCACGATGCGCCACCGCGTCGATGGCGAGGTCACCGAGAAGACGACCGGGCGGCTGATCTACGCGCGCTTCACCGAGCATGCCTCACGCGAACTCGATCCCCACCTCCACACCCATGTCGTCGTCATGAACATCACCGACGAGCGGGACGGTGAGAAGAAAGTCAGTCTCGAAACCCGCGCCATGTTTGCCGAGCAGATGACAGCTGGTCAGGTCTATCGCAACGAACTCGCGCATCTCCTGCGCGAGCGCGGCTACGATGTCGAGTTCGACCCGCGCAAGGGGCTGTTCGAGATCCGGGGTGTCCCCAAGGCTCTGATCATCGACATGTCGCAGCGCGCCGAGCAGATCGACGCCCATGCGAAGGAGCACGGGCTGACCGGGCAGGCTGCGCGTCAGCATTCCTTCTATGTGACGCGCGGGCCCAAGCAGAAAATGTCCCTCGAAGCTCTCCACGAGAGCTGGGAAGGTCGCCTCGGAAAGCATGCCGAAGCCGTGCATGACACGCGGGCCGATGCCGAGAAAGCGGGCGCGCGCGACATCGAGGTGCCCCAGCCGGTCGCGGCCCGGGCGATGCTCTTCGGGCTCCGGCAGTCGGAAGGGAAGGAAGCCGTCAACAATCTCGGCCGGTTGCTGCAGACGGCTCTGGCCTCCCATGTGGGCGAAGTTCGGCTGTCGGACGTCAGGCCGATCGTCGAGGAGCACCAGGCGCGCGCCAAGCTCCTCGAAACGCGGCATCCGACCGGCGACGAAGTCCACACACGTGGCCGGACGTCACGCAAGACCGCGCGCCTTGAAATGGCCCTTGCGGACCATCTGGCTTTGGCGCTGGGAGACGCGAAGCCGCTCGCCTCGGTCGAGAGCCTGCGTGATGCGGGGATCGCGCACGGACTGAAGCCTGACCAACGGACGGCTCTTCTGCATCTGGGGCTTTCCTCCGACCGGGTGGTCGGCGTCCATGGTGTCGCGGGCTCAGGCAAGTCGACGATCATCGGCGCGCTTCGCGAGGCAGCGGGGGAGGAAGCGACCCTCATCGCGCTCGCTCCCACCTCATCAGCCGCCGGCGAACTCGGCAAGAAGGCGGACATCGAATCGCGCACGGTCGCCAGCCTGCTCGCCTCTGGCGGCGCCAAACTCGACGACGGCCATGTCCTCGTCGTCGATGAGGCCGGGCAGCTCGGCAATCGGCAGGCGGTCCGCCTGCTCGAGATCAGCCGGACCACCGGCGCGCGGCTGATCCTGCTCGGCGACACCCGCCAGACGGGGGCGATCGAGCAGGGCAAGCCCTTCTGGCTGATGCAGCGCCTCGGCCTACCCAAGGCGGAACTGCGGGAGACGGTACGACAGGAGGCTGACAAGATCACCCAGGCGGTCCGCCTGGCGCGGCTCCAGAACTATGATGGATCGCTCGGCGCGCTCGACAAGGTGATCAGCGGCGACAGCGCGGAGAAGCTCGCGGTCGCGCTGGTCGCCGACTGGACGCGGCTACCCCCCGAAACCCGGGACAGGACCAACATCCTCGTCCTCGAAAACGCGACCCGACTGATCGTCAACACCAAAGTGCGCGAAGCCCTGAAGGTGGAGGGCGCCGTCGCCGCCGAGGATGCGCGGCTCTCGATCCTGTCGCCCTCGGGCATGACCGATCAGGAGAAGCATTTTGCGCGCTTCTACTCGCGTGGGCAGGTGGTGGTGTTCTCGCGTGACAATGCCGGCCTCGGCATCGCACGGGATGCCGAATATAAGGTGGTGGGCGTCGGGCGCGATGCTCGTGGCCGGCAGATGGTCAACATCGTCGATGAGCATGGGCGGACCATCCAGTGGGATCCTCGCCTTGGCCGAGCGTCGCAGATCAACGTTTTCAAGGACGAGAAGCGCGACCTCGCCGAGGGCGACCGGATCCAGTGGCGTCTGGTCAACAAGGAACTCGGACTGAAGAATGCCGAGCGCGGAACGGTCGAACGGCTCGACGGCATGATCGCTACGATCCGCTGGGATCGGGACGGGAAGGCGCAGGAGATCGACCTCTCCCGCCACAAGAACTGGGACCATGGCTATGGGGAGACCGTCTACTCAGCGCAGTCCAAGACCTACGATCGAGTCTATGTTCTCGCGCCGGTGAACTCGCCGTTGGTGACCGGTCAGAATTACTACACAGCGATCACCCGCGCCCGGTTCGGTGCGAGTCTCTGGACCGAGGACCGCGAGCGGCTCGTAGAAAAACTGACCCTCCGGTCGGGCGAGAAGACATCCTCACTCCAGGGGTTGGGTCGGATCGAGAAGGACAGCGTGAAAGGGCGCACCGCGCTCCATGGGGAGCGCTGGGATCGGCTGCGCGACGAACAGCGCGTCGAGCGGCAGGCCCGCAAGGACCGTCTCTCGACGGCCCAAACACAGCCGGAAGTGGCCAGGGCTAACGGCCTTTCTTCCTATATCGCGGGGCGGGCGCAATCGGCAGCGAGCTTCCTCGATCGGTGGATTATCTCTCTGCTCGAGCGGAGTTCGGGCAGGGGAGACGACCGCGAGCAGGGGCCGCAGCAGCCGTCCTCAGCCCAACAGCCGCCACCCGAGCCTCAGCACGCCCCCGCTCGGGATCACGGAGGCGGGCATGACCGTTGATCTAAAACCAGCCCGGCGCTTGCTACCGCTCGCGATCCTCCTGGCATCAGCAGGCCATGCAGACGCCAGAGGTACACCGTCGGCCGATCACGAGGCGCGCCTCGGGCAATGCATCCGGCAGGCAGCGGGAGGTCGCGCCTGGCTTGAGAAAACCCTTTGGGGACTGCGCGACCAAGAAGGGGGCTGGATCGGGGCGCAAGTGCCGAACGGCAACGGCACCCATGATCTTGGACCACTCCAGGTCAACAGCTTCTGGGTGCCGAAGCTCTCGAGACTGACCGGGCGACCACCGGAGCAGGTGAGAGGCTGGCTCAAAAGCGATCCGTGCTTCAATGTGCAGGCCGCGCGCTGGATCTTCCTCTCTGCTCTCAGATTATCGAACGACTACTGGAAGGCCATTGGCATCTACCACAGCCCTACCGAATGGCGTCAGCGGAGATATGCGAATAGCGTTGCGATCAAGTTGAGAGTGCGTTTCGGGGATGATGCCTTCGAGTGAGGGCTCCTAACTACTGATCTGTGTGGAAGCGCCCCGGCAGCGGGAGCCTTTCAGGCTGCCAGCCGGAGCGCCTTGCGAGCGAGAAGCGCCGTCACGAACTTATCCCATCTTTTCATTCCGGCACGCTTTTCAGGCATATAATTCCAGCGATCGTAGCTCTTCGAGCTCACGTCCTGAAGCGTGTGATTTTGAAGCCGGTCGCGGATTTCCTTGGAGACGCCAGCCTTACCCGCCAATGTCTTCCAGGTTCGCCTGAGGTCGCGATTGGTCACGTCGGGAATGACGCCGCGCTCTCGCACTCGCCACATAAACGAATAGAGAGTACCATGTGCGACTGGTTTGCTCGGGTCGGTTGCCGAAGGAAAAAACCAGCCGTATTCGTTAGGCGTGATGCTTTCCAGCAGCTCGACCGCGATCGAGGGAAGCGGGATTGCGTGCGCCTTCGTGTTCTTGGTCTTTGACCAATCGAGGATTTGCTCCTTTCGATCATACTGACTGACATGGAGCCGAGCGATCTCCTCGACGCGCTGGCCGGTCAGCATGAGCAAGCGGACCGCTCTGAGATATGGGGGATGCACAGGTGCATCGGGACATTCCAGCCATTTGTAGAGGCGCACGTATTCCTCCTCGGTCAGCCACCTCGTACCAACCACCTTCGGCTCAGTCGGGATGTCTGCAGCCGGATTAAAGGTCAGGCGAAAGCGACGTGGCGAGGCGCTTCGATAATCGTTTTCAGATTTCAAACCCCAGGAGAACGCCGAGCGGATGTAGCTGCGGACATGGTCCGCCATCGATCGCTTTCCTCGATCATAGATGGGTCGGATCACTCCTAACACATCCTCCGGCAGGATTTCCCGAGCTAGCCGATTTCGCCCGAGCGTATCCGCGATCTTGTTCAGCCCCTTTTTGGCTTCCTTCCAAGATGGCTTTCCAGCGTCCTTCAACGCATCCGTATAAGCTTCGAACAGGTCGGCCACCGTCCCGGGTCGGGAGTCGCCTGCGACCTTGATGCTGCTGCCCCGCTGGATCGGAAGCGCATAGTCTCGCTCGAAAATCTTGCGCGCATTTGCCAGCGAAAGCGACGGGTACTCGCCGACCTTCGACTTGATGCGCTTTTTGTCCCTCCACTGGACCGCGTACCAGACCGCTGTAACGCGCTTTGGCATCGGCTTGAGAATCAGCGTCAACCGACCTGTGCCGTGGCCCTCCCCGTCAGGGAGGCTCCTCTCTCTTCGATTGGCTTCGGCAAGTTTAATCGCCTGTCTGATCTCGCCATCTGTCAAAGCTACCACGGGTCATTCCTACGCTGGGGACGGCTCTAAAACTGGGGCCGTAAAGTGGGGGCGGTTAACGTCCATACCCCCAAGAATTGCCACATAACCGTCCCCTGTCAATAGAGATAAAAAACCGCGAAAATGCGCGGTAATGCGCTAGGGTGTGCTGGGGTCAAAATGACCAAGTGGGGTGGTTGTGGACAAGGATCAGCGCCGCGGAGCCGAGCTCGATCGCGCGCCGGATCACTTCGCGGACATAGACGGCGGCCTCGTCGATCGTGCCTTCGCCCATCAGCTCGTCGCGGATCAGCATGTTCTTGGAATTGAGATGGAGGACGCGGAAGCGCTCGATCGCATGATGGGCCATGTCGGCGCGCAGATAATCGAGCAATGCCTGCCAATTGGCGAGTACCGGGCGCTCGGCGACTTCGGCGCGCAGCAGGCGGAGCGCCGCGGCATGGGCCGTCTTCAAGGCGGCGACGCTGGTCTCGCCCATGCCCTTCACGCGCGCCAGCGCCTCGGCATCCGCAGTGAGAAGCCCGGCGATGCCGCCGAATTCGTGGAGCAGCGCCCTGGCCAGCGGCTTGGTATCCTGCCGGGGAATCGCCAGTGCGAGGAGGTATTCGACGAGTTCGTGATCGAGCAGCGCGTCCGGCCCGCCCTCGAACAGGCGGCGGCGCAGGCGCGCGCGGTGGCCGCTATTGTCGGAACGTTCGGACATGTCCGGCTTGTTCCTGCAAATGCGCCGTTATTCAAGGCGAGGATTTCGCCGATTTGGCGGCGAGACCTGACCCGGAGTTGACTCGGTCCGCCAGCGTTCCTAAAGCGCCCGAGCAACGCGGCCGAACAGCCGGCGATGCTTGTATGTCGTCGGCGCTGTCGGCGGCTTTTTTCATATCTGGAACGCCTTGACCGCCTTGACCCAAGACCGTGCTCCGAGCGACCTTGACCGCCGCATCGCCGATGCGAAGGCGGCCGAGGCTGCGCGCACCGGATCGGCGGTTCCCAAGGCGCCTGCCGACGCCAAGGGCTACAAGCAGGGTTCGCGCGTGCTGATGGACCTGATCGGCATGCCGCTGGGCGGTGGAATTCTGGGGTATGCGCTGGACAGCTGGCTGGGCACCAGCCCGTGGCTGCTGCTGACCCTGCTCGTGCTGTCGATCGCGGCGGCTTTCCGCAACATCTACAAGATCTCGAAGGAGCGCGTTGAGTGAGCGCCGGCGCAATCAATCCGATGGAGCAGTTCGAGGTCGGCAAGCTGATCAAGTTCGATCTGCTTGGCTATGATCTCTCGTTCACCAACTCGGCCCTGTTCATGTTCGTCGTGGCGGCGCTGCTGTTCGTGTTCATGCTGGGCGGGATGAAGCGCGCGCTGATCCCGGGCAAGTGGCAGCTGATGGCCGAGGGCGCGGTGGGCTTCATCGATTCGATGGTGAACACCAGCATCGGCAAGGGCGGCAAGAAGTTCGCCCCCTACATCTTCTCGCTGTTCTTCTTCATCCTGTTCGCCAACCTGGTGGGCATCCTGCCGCTGGCGGTGGTGCCGGGGCTGCACACCTTCGCGGTGACCAGCCACATCACCGTGACCGCGGTGCTGGCCTTCTTCTCGTTCGCCATCGTGCTCGCGGTCGGCTTCTGGAAGCACGGCCTGAAGTTCTTCGGCCTGTTCGTGCCGCACGGCGCGCCGCTGTGGCTGATGCCGGTGATCATCCCGGTGGAATTCATCTCGTTCATGGTGCGCCCCTTCTCGCTGGGCCTGCGACTGTTCGTCGCGATGACCGCGGGGCACATCCTGCTCGAAGTGTTCGGCAGCTTCGCCGTCCAGGGCCTGAATGCCGGCGGCATCGGCTATGGCGTGTGGTTCGCCTCGATGCTGATGATCATCGGTGTGAGCGCGCTCGAACTGCTGGTCTGCGCGATCCAGGCGTACGTCTTCGCGCTGCTGACCTCGCTTTATCTCCACGACGCGGTGCACCTGCACTAAGTCGCGCTGTTCGTTTGTTTTTTGGATTACGTAGGGAGCTTGAAATGACTGACGTTGGTGCAATGTACATCGGTGCCGGCCTTGCGGCGATCGGCATCGGCCTGGCCGCGCTCGGCGTGGGCAACGTGTTCGGTTCGTTCCTCGAGGGCGCGCTGCGCAACCCGGGTGCCGCCGACGGCCAGCAGGGCCGCCTGTTCATCGGCTTCGCCGGTGCCGAGCTTCTGGGCCTGATCGCGTTCGTCGTCGCGATCCTGATCCTGTTCGTCGTCAAGGGCTAAGGTCGAAGGACAGCCAATGCCGCAGCTATCCCAAATCCCTGAGATCTACGCGTCGCAGCTTTTCTGGCTCGCGATCGTGTTTGCGCTCATCTATTTCGGGATCGGCAAGGCGATGGTTCCGAAGATCGAGCGTACGGTCGAGGACCGCAACGCCCGCATCGCCGGAGACCTCGCCGCGGCCGAGGCTGCCCGAGACGCGGCCCATGCGTCGGATGCCGCTTACGAGTCCGGGCTGGAATCGGCCCGGACCACGGCGCTCGCGACGCTGAGCCAGGCCAAGGACAAGGCGACTGCCAAGGCCGAAGCCGAAGTGAAGAAGGGCGATGCCGCGTCCGAGGCGAAGGTCGCCGAGGCAACCGTGCGCATCGAAGCGACCAAGGCCCAGGCGCTGGGCGAGATCGAGGCCGGGACGGTGGATGCCGTCCAGGAGATCGTCGCCAAGCTCTCGGGCGTGACGGCCGACCGCGCGTCGGTCACCAAGCAAGTGAAGGCGGCGCTGGCCAATGGCTGAACAACCCCATGGCATGAAGGCGGAGACCGGCACCGTGGAACTCCATCATGAGCCTGCGGCGTTCGGCATCACCGCGCCGGGCTTCGTCGCCATCGCGATGCTCGTCGTGCTTGGCGTTATCCTGTGGAAGCGCGTGCCGGCGATGATCGGCAAGATGCTCGACGCGAAGATCGCTTCGATCCGCCAGCAGCTGGACGAGGCCACCGCGCTTCGTGCCGAGGCGGAGGCCGAGCTGGCCAAGGCCAAGGCGCGCAATGCGGCGAGCGCGGCGGATGCCGCGGCGATCGTCGAGCATGCCGAGGCCGAGGCCAAGGCGCTGCTGAAGAAGGCCGAGGCGGATGCCAAGGAACTGACCCGGCGCCGCGCCAAGATGGCCGAGGACAAGATCGCCGCTGCCGAGCGCGCCGCGATCGCCGCGGTTCGCGCCAAGGCGGCCGATGCCGCCGCCGCCGCCGCTGCGGCGATCATCGCGGAGAAGCATGGCGCCGAAGCCGACAAGAAGCTCGTCGACCAGACGATCGCCGGGCTTGGCCGCCTGAACTGACGGCCCGCTTCGGCGAGGCTCGTGCGAAAAGGGCGCGCATCCCCCTGGATGCGCGCCCTTTTCGCGTCCGCCCTTCCCGTGCTGGCGGCATGGAGGGCGGGCGGCTAGGATATCCGCATGACCATCCAACGCTGGCTCCAGCTCGCCACGGCCCTCACCGCGCTGCTGCTCGTCTTCCTGATCGGAGTGGCCTGGCACAGCGCCGTGGAGGACCATCGCCAGGCAAGCGATATCGGCGCACGGACGCACGAGACGATGGAGCGCATCGAGGCGCGGGCGAACGCGCTGGAGAATGAAGCGGGGCGATAGGATTGCGCGGCGCCTCCCCCGGCGCGCCGGGGGAAGCGTTGGAAATTCACGCCGCCGGCTTGCGGAACTTGTAGATGAACTGGTCGGTCTTGCCCCGGATTTCGGGCGTGAAGACATTGGCGGTGTGCGGATCGTTCGGATTGCGCAGCAGCGGCAGCTCGCCTTCGAACTTGAAGCCGGCCGATTCGATCTCCGCGCGCGCGGCGGCGGGATCGATGCGGTGGAGCGTCTGCGGCACGGCGAAATCGGGATCGGTGTTCGCGACATGGTCGATCACCAGCAGCACGCCACCGGGCTTGAGCGAATCATAGAGCTTCTTCGCGATGCCCCTGGCGGCGCCCGGCGCCGCCGCCTTGAGGTGCAGGTCGTGCCAGTTCTGCACCGTCACGATCGCGTCGAGCGGCTCCGGGAAGGCGAAGCTCCTCAGGCTGTCGCGCAGCGGCGCGACATTGGCGCGGCCCTCCACCGCGGCCTTCTGCTCGTCGGCATAGGCGGCGCGGTACTGGATGAACTCCGCCGGCTGATAGGCATAGACCTTGCCCTTCGGCCCCACCGTCGGCGCGAGGATGCGGGTCCAATAACCGCCGCCCATGATGAAGTCGGCCACCTTCTGGCCCGGCGCGATGCCGGCAAAGGCGAGGATCTCGCCGGGATGGCGGGCGGCGTCGCGGTCCTTCTCGGCCTGGGGGCGGCCCGCATCGCCCAGGGCGGCGGCGATGGGGGCGGGGACGGTCTGGGCATGGGCGGCGAGTGGGGCAGCCAGCGCGAGCAGCGCGGCGGACAGGACGAGCTTCATGGGACGACTCTCCTAAGATATGTGCGCGGAGCATCGCACATCCTCGTGACGGTTCAAGGCGCTCCCCTGCCGCCATCGCGCCTTTCGTCGGGATGACGAGAAGGGGAGTGGCGGTCGCCCTCCGCACCGCCTAAATCCCGTGCGACGATGTCCGATCCCAACGCGCCCGACCGCTTCAACGAAGAGACCGCCACCTTCGCCGTGCGCGGCGCCGATGCGCCCGATCTGGAAGCCGGGGTGGCGGCGATTCGCAACGTGCTCAAGACGCTGCCGGCGCGGCCCGGCGTCTATCGCATGCAGGACGCGCGCGGCGACGTGCTGTACGTGGGCAAGGCGCGGGCGCTGAAGAACCGGGTGACCAACTACACTCAGGTCCAGCGGCTCTCGAAGCGGCTCCAGCGGATGGTGGCGCAGACGCGATCGATGACGATCGTCACCACCAACAACGAGGCCGAGGCGCTGCTGCTGGAAGCCCAGCTGATCAAGCGCTTCCGCCCGCCCTACAATGTGCTGCTGCGCGACGACAAATCGTTCCCGTTCATCCTGCTCAGGCGCGACCATGATTTCCCGCGCATCCAGCTCCATCGTGGCGCGCGCAAGGTGAAGGGCGACTATTTCGGGCCGTTCGCAGGGGCGGGGCAGGTGCGCAAGACCCTGAACGCGCTCCAGAAACTGTTCCTGTTGCGGAGCTGCACCGACGGCTTCTTCAACACGCGCGACCGGCCGTGCCTGCTCTACCAGATCCGTCGCTGCTCGGCGCCGTGCGTCGATCGCATCACGCCGGAGGCCTATGAGGAACTGGTCGACGACGCGCGCGACTTCCTGATGGGCAAGAAGACCCAGGTGCAGGCCAAGCTCGGTGCGCAGATGCAGGCGGCGGCGGAGGCTCTTGATTTCGAGCTGGCGGCGATCCTGCGCGACCGGCTGAAGGCGCTCACCTTCATCCAGGGCAGCCAGGCGATCAACGCCGAGGGCGTGGGCGATGCCGACATCTTCGCGCTCGCCTGCAAGGGCGGCGTGATGGGCATTCAGGCCTTCTTCATCCGCGGCGGGCAGAATTGGGGGCATCGCAGCTTCTTCCCCGCGCACACCAACGACGTGTCCGAGGACGAGGTGCTCTCGGCTTTCCTGATGCAATTCTACGAGGAAGTGCCGCCGCCCCGGACGATCTTCGTCGATCGCGACCTGGCGGAGGCCGCGCTGCTGGCCGAGGCGCTTCGGGAACGCGCCGGGCACAAGGTGGCGCTGGGCGTGCCGCAGCGAGGGCCGCGGCGGCGGCTGCTGGAACAGGCGACGCGCAATGCGGCGGAAGCGCTCGACCGACGACTGGCCGAGGGGACGACCCAGGCCAGGCTGCTGGCCGAGATCGCCGACATCTTCGAGCTGCCCGAAAGCCCCGAGCGGATCGAAGTGTATGACAACAGCCATATCCAGGGCACCAATGCGCTGGGCGCGATGGTGGTCGCGGGGCCCGAGGGCTTCCAGAAGAACCAGTATCGCAAGTTCAACATCAAGCGCGCCGAGACCGTGCCGGGCGACGATTACGGGATGATGCGCGAAGTCCTTGCCCGCCGCTTCGCCCGCGCGCAGGACGAGGACCCGGACCGGCAGGGCGGGAGCTGGCCCGACCTGGTGCTGCTCGACGGCGGGCGCGGGCAGCTGAATGCCGCCCGGGCAGTGCTGGAGGACCTGGGCATCGAGGACGTATGCCTGGTCGGCGTCGCCAAGGGCCCGCACCACGGCCGCGACGGGCGCGAGGTTTTCCACCTGATGGACGGGCGCGAGCTGATGCTGCCGGTCAATTCGCCGGTGCTCTTCTATCTCCAGCGGTTGCGCGACGAGGTTCACCGCTTTGCGATCGGCGCGCATCGGCAAAAGCGCGCCAAGGCGATCGGAGCGAGCCCGCTCGACGAAGTTCCCGGGATCGGCCCGGCGCGCAAGAAGGCGCTGCTGATGCATTTCGGCACGGCGCGGGCGGTGCGTGCGGCAAGCCTCGAGGATCTGCAGAAGGCGCCCGGCGTAAGCGCGGGAGTCGCGCAGCAAATCTACGACCATTTTCATATGCGATAAATATTTTCCGCACGGTTTCCGTGCGAAATCTTCGCGCGGGCCGGCTTGCCGCGATCCCTGGAAAGGCTAGATACGGCGGCGAAAACGGGGGGTTCTCATGTACCGCAATGCGCTGGCGTCGATCCTGTTCCTTGGCGTGTCCGGAGTGGCGCATGCCGGCGAGAAGCCGCTCTACCAGCCGGTGCCCGATTGGGTGCGGCTGGCGCCCGAACCCGCAGCCACCGGCCTGACCGATGACGCGCCGGCGATGGTCATCGGCGATGTGCAGGCCCGCATCGCAGACGGGCAGAGCTGGACCTATTACGAGCGCGCTACCCGCCTCGCTTCGATTCTGGCGGTTTCGCAGGCGGGCACCATCAACCTCGAATGGCATCCGGCGCATGGCGACCTGATGGTGCACGGTGTCGATATCCTGCGCGGCGGCAAGCGGATCGATGCGCTGAAGGGCAAGAGCTTCACGGTGTTGCGGCGCGAGCAGGGGCTCGACGAGATGAAGTTCGACGGCCGGCTCACCGCCACCCTGGCAGTGGAGGGACTGCAGGTCGGCGACGTGCTCGACCTGCGCTATTCGGTCACCATGAGGGATCCGGCTCTCGGCGGCAATGCGGTGATCATGGGGCCGGTCGTCGCCGAGCCCATCAAGGTCGGCTTCGTGCGGACGCGGCTGCTATGGCCTACGGACCAGGCAGTGAAGTGGAAGACCTATCCGGTGGGGGCCGAGCCGCAGGTGCGCGATGCGGGCGGGTGGCACGAGCTGGTGTTCAAGCTGCCGGTCGCCCGGCAGCCGGAGATGCCCGCGCGCATGCCGGGGCGGTTCGCAAGGCCGCCGATCGCGGAGGCGACGACCTTTGCCGACTGGCAATCCGTCTCCAAGGCGATGGCGCCGCTCTATCGCGTCGACGGGCTGATCGCCCCCGGCAGCGCGCTGGCCGCGGAAGTGGCGAAGATCGCCGCGGCGGAGAAGGACCCGCGCAAGCGCACGGCGGCGGCGCTGGCCCTGGTGCAGGGCAAGGTGCGCTACCTGTTCCGCGGCATGGACAATGGCAATTACGTGCCGCAGACGCCCGCCGAGACCTGGACGACCAAATACGGGGATTGCAAGGCGAAGACGCTGCTGCTGCTCGCCATCCTCCGCGAACTGGGGATCGAGGCAGAGCCGGCGGCGGCGAATCTGGCCAATGGCGATCTGGTCGCCGAGCGGCTCGCATCGCCCGCCGCCTTCAACCATGTCTTCGTGCTCGCCAGGGTGGGCGGCCAGCTGCTGTGGCTCGACGGGACGGGCACGGGCACGCGCCTGGAGGACATAGACGATGTGCTGCCCTTCGACTGGGTGCTGCCATTGCGCGCCGAGGGGGCGGGGTTGCTGCAGGTGCCGGCCCGCGCGCCGGTACGCGCGACCGGGGCGACTGTGTTTGATATCGACCTGACTGGCGGCATCGATGTTCCTGCACCGTTCGAAATGAAAGTGACGACGCGCGGCGCCGCCGAGGGCGGGCTGAAGGCGTTGATGGGCCTGCGCAGCAAGGAGAGCCTGCTGGACATGTTCCGCAATCTCGTGCCCGCGTTCGGCCAGGACATGCTGCTCACCGGCAGCGACGTGAGCTTCGACGAGGCGAGCGGCACGGCGACGATCGCGTTGTCCGGCATCCTGAATCGGAGCTGGCGGTACCAGGATGGGCGCTTCCGGCTCGATGCCGCGGCGCCGATCGCCTATCAGATTCCCGATCGCACCCGGGCGAACTGGAAGGACATTCCGATCGCCACGGGCAATCCGATGCGCACCTCGAACGCGATGCGGGTGCGGCTGCCGGAAATGGGCGGCTATGTGCTGGAGGGCGATGCCGCGCTCGACGCCACCTTGCCGGGCGGCAAGCGAGTCGTGCGCCGGGCGACGCTGGCCGGCGGCCTGCTTTCGATCGATACCGAGGATGCGCAGACCGGGGCCGAGATCGCCCCGGCGGAGATTCCCGCGGCGCGCGCGAAGCTTGCCGAGCTCAACAACCGCGTGCTGCGCGTGCGGACGCTGCCGGGCGCACCGGGCCCATGGCGCGGGGTGGAGGCCGCCAAGCGCGCCGGCAAGTACGACAAGGTGCTCGCGCGCTATGCCGCCTATATCGCCGAGAAGCCCGAGGACGTTTCGCGCTATCTCGCGCGGGCACGCTTCCTGGCCAAGATCTTCGAGCGCCAGAAGGCGCTGGCCGATTTCGACAAGGCGATCGGCATGCAGGCAACGGCCGCGACCTATCGCGAACGCGCCGCGCTGCACCGGGCGCTCGGGCACAAGGCGGAGTCGCTCGCCGATCTGCGTGCGGCGCAGGAACTCGATCCGGGCAACACCGGCACGCTCTATGCGCTGGCGAGCGAACTCGCCAAGCTCGGCCGTCTGGACGAAGCGCTGGCTCTGCTCCAGCCCAGGATCGACGAGGAAGGCGAGAACCAGCCGGACCTGCTGGCGGCCAAGGGAGCCGCGCTGGGCCATGCCCGCGATGCCGCGGGCGCATTGGCGGCCCTTGACGCGGCGATCGCGAAGCGGCCGGGCAATGCCGGCTTCCTCAACGGGCGCTGCTGGATCAAGGGCACGCTGGACGTCCAGCTCGATACCGCCCTGAAGGACTGCACGCGCGCGATCGAGCTGGGATCGGGCGGCGCCGCGGCGGCGGCGCTCGACAGCCGGGCCCTGGTCTATTTCCGGATGCGCCGGTTCGAGGAGGCGCTGGCCGATATCAATGCGGCGCTGGAGCAGCGGCCGGCAGCCGCGAACAGCCTGTTCCTGCGCGGCCTGATCCTGCGGCGGACCGGCGATGCCAAGGCAGGGGATGCCGCCCTGGCCGAGGCCGAGCTGCTCTTCCCCCAGGTCGACGAGGATTTTGCCCGCTACGGGATCAAGCCCTGATCCCCGAGCGGGCATTCGGCATTTCTTCATGCCCGTGCGATACTCGGGCACCATGGCTACCCGGGTCTTCATCACGATCGATACCGAGATCATGTGGCGACACCATGTCGCCGGGCTCGATGTCGACACGATCGTCCAGCGCTCGCTGGAGCCCGCCAATGTGGGCGTCGCCTGGCAGCTGGAGCAGCTTGCCCGGCACGGCCTCAAGGCCTGCTTCTTCGTCGATCCGATGCCGGCGCTGGTCTATGGGCTCGACCCGATCCGGCGCGTGGTCGGCGCGATCCTGGAGGCGGGGCAGGAAGTGCAGCTGCACCTCCATCCCAACTGGACCGGCGCGCATGCGGGCGACAAGGGCGCGACCTATGGCGCGTTCGAGCTGATCGACTATAGCTTCGACGAGCAGGTGGAACTGCTCGCGGGCGCATCGGACATGCTGGTCGCCTGCGGCGCCGCCGAACCGGTCGCGTTCCGCTCGGGCAGCTATTCGGCGAGCGACGACACGCTGGGCGCGCTGGCCCAGCTCGGCTTCGAATATGATTCCAGCCATAACGGCTCCGAACATCCCTGGCCGAGCGCGATCGGGCTGGAGCCGCGCCAGATTGCGCCGATCGCCCATCGCGGGATCATCGAGGTGCCGGTCACGCTGATCGAGGACCGCGCCGGACATCTGCGCCATTTCCAGATCTGCGCACTCTCCGCCGGCGAGATGCGCGCGGCGCTCGACCATGCCGTGGTGCGCAGCCATGCGGCGGTGACGATCGTGAGCCATGGCTTCGAGCTTGCAAATCGCGCCGGGACGCGGCCTAACGCCGTGCATGTGCGTCGCTTCGAAGCGCTGTGCCGCATGCTGGCCAGCCGCCGGGGGGTTCTGGTGACCGAACATTTCGCCGACAGGCCGAGAATGGCGCTCGGGCAGGAGGATGTGCCGCTCGGCCCGAGCCTGTTGCGCACGCGCTGGCGCCAGGCCGAGCAGCTCTGGTCGAACCTGGTCGAGGAGCGTGCCGCGTGAACGCGATGAGCGACGTTGCCGCCGAAGCGCCCCAGGCCAGGCCCACCAGCCTGAAGTTCGAGATCGGCGCGCGCACGCTGGCGACGATCCAGCGCCACCTGGTGCGCATTCCGCTGACGCTCGACCAGGCGCGGGCCGATCGGTTGCCGGTGCTGCCCCCCTTGCCGCGCGAGGCGCATGGCTATGTCGTCACGTCGCTGCCCGAGCATCTGGTGCCGGCGCTGGTGAACGCATCGGGCGACATGCTGCCTTTCGTCCGGCAGCGCTACACGCGCTATTTCGCCGATTTCGGGATGGGGTTCGATGCCTGGTGGAACGGGCTCTCGTCCAACGCCCGCCAGGGCATCAAGCGCAAGGCCAGGAAGATCGCGGCGGAAAGCGGCGGCGAGCTCGATGTGCGCGCCTTTCGCGGGCCGCACGAACTGGAGGCCTTCCACGACGTCGCCCGTCGGATCTCGTTGCGAACCTATCAGGAGCGGTTGCTCGGCTCGGGCCTGCCGGACAGTCCGGAGTTCATCGCGACGATGCTCGCCCAGGGCGCCGCCGACCAGGTACGCGCCTGGTTGCTCTACGTCGCGGGCGAGCCGGCCGCGTATCTCTATTGCCCGGTGATCGAGGGTGGCGTGGTGATCTACGCCCATGTCGGCCATGATCCGGCGTTCAACGATCTTTCGCCCGGCGCGGTGCTCCAGCTCGAGGCGATGCGCGAGCTGTTCGAGGAGGGGAAGTTCGCCCGCTTCGACTTCACCGAGGGCGAGGGCCAGCACAAGCGCCAGTTCGCCACGGGCGGCGTGGCGTGCGTCGACCTGTTCCTGCTGCGCCCGTCGCTGGCCAATCGGGTGACGATGGCGGCGCTGGGCGGGTTCAACCGCGGCGTCGCCGGCGTGAAGGCGCTGGTGAAGCGGGTGGGGCTGGAGACGCTGGCGAAGAAGGTGCGCCGGGGATCCTGATTCCTCCCCGAGACAAGCTCGGGAGAGGAATTATATAGCAGTCCAATGCATCTTCGCGCCGAAGCCGTCATCCTCTCCGTTCGCGCGCATGGCGAGCATGGCGCGATCGTGCGGGCGTTCACGGAGGATCACGGCGTGCAGCCCGGCTATGTCCGTGGCGGGCATGGGCGGGCGCTGCGGCCGGTGCTCCAGCCGGCGAACCTGGTGCAGGGCGAATGGCGTTCGCGGACCGAAGATGCGCTGGCCGGGTTGACGGTGGAGCTGCTCCACAGCCGCGCGGCGATGTTCTCCGAAGCCCTGCCCGCCGCCGCCTTCCAGTGGGCGACCGCACTTTCCGCCTTCGCCCTGCCCGAGGGGCTGCCCTATCCGCGGCTCTACGACGCACTGAGCGGCGTGCTCGCCGCGATCGAGGCGGCGCCGGCGGCGCGGGGCTGGGCGGTGGCGATGGTCCGCTACGAGCTGCTGCTGCTCGCCGAGCTCGGCTTCGGGCTCGACCTCGAGCATTGCGCCGCCACCGGCCGCAACGACGATCTTGCCTATGTCAGCCCCAGGAGCGGCATCGCGGTGAGCCGGATCGGGGCGGAAGGCTATGCGGATCGGCTGCTCCGGCTGCCGCGCTTCCTGGTCGAGGGCGGCGAGGCCGGATGGGGCGATATCCTCGACGGCTTCCGGCTCACCGGCCATTTCCTCGAGCGCGACCTGCTGATCGGAAGGGGCGCCGAACTGCTCGCGGCGCGGGCCCGGCTGGTCGATCGGCTGAAGCGCGCTGTTGCGTGACGGGCACAAGGGCGGCAAAGCAGGCGACGACGACGTGGGGAGCATGAATTGCCACTGATTGCTGTTCTGCCCGGTGACGGGATCGGGCCGGAAGTTACGCGCGAGGCGCGCCGCGTGCTGGAAGCGCTGGCGCTGGGCCTCGACTTTGCGGAGGCGCCCGTGGGCGGCGCGGCCTATCTGGTGACGGGGCGCCCGCTGCCGCAGGAGACGCTCGACCTCGCCAAGAAGGCCGATGCCGTGCTGTTCGGCGCGATCGGCGATCCGCGCTTCGAGGCGCTGGAGCGACGGCTGCGCCCCGAGGCGGCGCTGCTCGGCCTGCGCCGCGAGCTGCAGCTCTTCGCGAACATTCGCCCGGCGACGCTGTTCCCGGCGCTGGCCGATGCCTCGCCGCTCAAGCCCGAAGTGGTCGCGGGGCTCGACCTGGTCATCGTCCGCGAGCTGGTGGGCGACGTCTATTTCGGCGAGAAGGGCCGGCGGCACGATGCCGAGGGCCTGCGCCAGGGCTTCGACATCATGAGCTACAACGAGGCGGAGGTGGAGCGCATCGCCCGGGTCGGCTTCGAGATGGCCAAGCGCCGCCGGAAGAAGCTCTGCTCGGTCGACAAGGCGAACGTGCTCGAGACGTCGCAGCTCTGGCGCGACGTCGTCAACGAGCTGGCGACCGAATATCCCGAGGTCCAGCTCACGCACATGTATGTCGACAATGCCGCGATGCAGCTGGTGCGCGCGCCGGCGGCGTTCGACGTGATCGTCACCGGCAACCTGTTCGGCGATATCCTCTCCGACCAGGCCAGCATGTGCGCCGGCTCGATCGGCATGCTGCCCTCGGCCTCGCTGCGTGCCTGGAGCGGCGACAACGGCATGTACGAGCCGATCCACGGCTCGGCGCCGGACATTGCGGGCACCGGCAAGGCGAACCCGTGTGCGGCGATCCTTTCCGCGGCGATGCTGCTGCGCCATTCGCTCGGCAACGAGGACGCGGCGCAGACGGTGGAGGCCGCCGTCGCGGCGGCGCTTGCCGCCGGCGCGCGGACGGCGGATCTCGGCGGATCGCTGTCGACCACCGAGATGGGCGACGCGGTGCTCAGGGAACTCGCGTGATCCCCGATCAGCTCGAGCTGGCAGTCGTCATCCCGACGTTCAACGAGCGCGCGAACGTGCCGTTGCTGATCGAGAAGCTGGATGTGGCGCTGAAGGGGCGGA
>NZ_MKWJ01000034.1:0-24282 GCF_001899725.1 Sphingomonas sp. 67-41
AGGTTCAAATCCTACTCCCGCAACCAACCGCACACACAAACCCCGCAAGTCCAACGACTTGGCGGGGCTTTTCTTTGCCCAACCTCCGCGACCCAACAAAATCAACCCCTTAAGAGCCACAGGCCCGAACCAGCGCCCCCAACCCCGCAACCTCTCGCGGCCCCGTAGCACGCCCGCAATTGAGCGAGAGTGCGAAGCGCTGGCGCAGCTCGATCAGGTCGGTCTTGAAGCCGTGATGGCCGGCAACCATCGCCAGGCAGGCGAGTGCGCATTCGCTGGCCTCGCTTTGCGCGATCAGCGGCGTGCGCCGCGCGCCGCCCAACTGCAGCAATTCCGCGCTCACGCGGTCCGCCGCGAGATTGCGTGGAGCGGCTTGAGCAGCCAGTCGAGAAAGCCCTGGCGTTCGAGAATGATGGTCGCCTCCAGGGCCATGCCCGGCTGGAGCCCAATCTTCTCGCCGTAGGCGTCGATCGCCTGACGATCCAGGCTGACGGTGACGCGATAGACGGGTTCCTCGAGCTTGACCGGAAGGTCGACTTCCCTCGGATCAATCACGATCCGCGAGATCGCCTGGATCTTGCCGGGAAAGGATCCGAACCGCTGATAGGGAAAGGCGTCATAGAGAATGCGCGTCTCCTGCCCGGAGCGCACGAAGCCGATCGCGCGTGTCGGGGCGAACAGTTCCGCCTTGAGGGAGGTGTCGGCGGGCACGATGGTCAGCAGCGGCGCCTGGGTCGGAGCCAGTTTCCCGACGCCTGCCTGTATGGCGGTCACTCGGCCGCTGATAGGCGCCGTGATGACATAGGCGCGCTCGCCTTCCATCTGCATTCGCTGCTGCGAAAGGGACTGAAGCGACGCGCGGATCTCGGACTCACCCCGGGCGGCATCCGCAGAGAGCCCGGCAAGCTGCGCTCGAGCGGCGTTCGCGTCGGCGCGCTTCTGGGTCAGCTGCTGCCGAAGGCCGGCGAGGCTCTGCTGCGAGGCGATGAGATTCTGGCGGCGGCGCTCCATCTCGACCTTGCTGACGAACCCGCGTTCGACGACCTTCGCGATCTGGTCGAACATCGATTGGTTCGATCGGACCACGTCTTCCTGCAACTGGATTTGGCCCTCGATGTCGCGCGCCTGCTGCGATGCGGTGGCCATTGCCGTCGTCAGCCGTTCGCGGTCTGCGGCTCCGCGGCGGGCGTTGAGGGTGATCTGTTCGCGCGCGAGGGACTGGCGGGCCCCGATGCTGGCAATGCCGTCCGCCAAGACGGCGCCTCCTGAAGCCGCGTGGCGGTCCAGATTGATCACCGCCAGGCGATCGCCTCTGCGAACCACTGAACCTTCACGAACCGCAAGTTCGGCGACGACGCCGGAGGCAGGGGCGGCAACCTTGGCGGAGGGGCGCTCGGTGACGAGTATTCCGCGCACCGTCTCCGTTCGGGCATAGGATCCGAGCATCACCCAGGCGAGGGCGGCTGCGGCAATTGCGACGATGGCGGCCACGAGAAGTGAGATCGAAACGGATTGGGTGAGGATGATCTCGCCGTGCAATCCTTGACGGCGATATTCGGAAACCTCCTGCCTGAACAGAGGGTGTTCTATTGACATAGCGCGCTTGCAGTCCTCACATTTTGCAGATGAATTGAACATTATTCTTGTGAGGCGACCGAGCGTCGCTTCTGGTCGCGCGATGCGTCAGAATTGTTTCGCTTCCGCGACGATACCGGGAATTGCACTCTAATTTTTATTTGGGCCGATTACCGGGGGCAGAGCGATGACCATCAGTGGAGGGTCGATACTTTGTCGTCATCTATCGGAAGAGAAAAATTGGGGTGGCAGGTCGATGAAATGTGATGTCGTCATGGCTGCGGCGGAGAGGTTTGATCGGCCGCTGTGAGCGTGCGAGGCTCGGCCCGGCGGGACGCTGTCCATGTAGCTGTTGCGAGAGGCCGGGTTTCACGGCTTTGATTATGTCAGCCCAAACCTCATCGCCCTTCAAGCCGAAGCTTCCGACGAACCCGTGCTGCACCTTCTCCTGCACCAGGATGCTTGCGCCGGCGCGAAGCTTGGCCGGAAGGTCGCCCGGCGTCGAAATGGGATCGAGTGATCCGAAGTAGAAGCGCGAAGTTCCCGGTGCGATCCTGTTCCATTTTTCCGAAAGCGCCTGGTTGAACCGGTCGAGATTCTCGCGCCCGCCGAAGATGGCGAGATCGGCGCGATGCTGGCTCTCGACACTGACCTTCTGGGGCAGGCCCAGGTCGACGGTCGTAGTATTGGCTTCGCGCCAGGTGATGAGGGGGGCGAGGAAGAACGCTTTCCCGAAAGTCTTGGGGTGATCCGCGACCGCTATCGCGGCGGGAACCGCGCCGAAACTATAGCCGATCACGAACGTATCGCGATATCCGTGCTTCCGCGTCCAAGCGGCGATGCGCGAGACCGATTGTTCGAGAACGCTGATCCCCCGACGGGCGAGCGCATCGGAATGCGCGAAACCTGCGCCGATGCTGCTGGGATATTCGACCGCGAGCACACTGTACCCTTGTGGAGCGAGGCGCTCCACCGGCATGGGCAGTTGGTCTTCCAGCGATCCCTGCGGGCCGCCATGGAAATAGACGAACAGCCGCCCATTGGCCTTGGCAGGGGTATAGAGATAGCCGAAGGTCGGGTCCCCGGAATGTGGATCGCCCAACAGAACCTGTCGGCGTTCCATCTGCACCTGTGCTTGCGGCGGCGTGAAGCCAAGATGGCGAAGATAATCGTCATTGTCGCAAATGGCGAACCGCTGCCTCCCCTTACCGTCCAGCCGGACGACGTCGATCTTGCTCGATGTCTTGGCAAGGATTGCGATCTTGTCGCCATTGGCGACCGCGTCGAGGATGAACATGCGAGCATTGGCGGCAAACGGCACCGCCTCGAGGCGGGCGGCGTTCGGATTCCACCTCTCGACCGTCCCGATGCCATAGCGGCCGACGATCCGTCCGGTCGCAAGATCGAAGAGCGGGCGAGCGTGCCCCAGAAAGGGAGCGCCTGGAAACTGGGCAGCAAGCTGGTCGCCGCGCACGATCAGCGCCTGCGGTCGGGCGGGATCTGTCACCGGCGCCTCGACCGACATCATGAGCCCGCCTGCCGACGTGCCTTCTGGATGATGGATCATCGTCGGACCGGCGGCGGTGAAGGCGAAGTCGACGCGGTCCGCCACCGTTGCGGTCACGCGCAGCGGCTTGCCGGCCTCGATCGCTTCCAGCCGGTCAAGCGTCGCGCGGTCCTTGAACGGCGCCGCGCCGCCGAACTTGACCGCCGTCAGCCGAACCGACACCCAGGGTAGCGGCAGATATTCGACGGATACCGGATCGGGCTTGCCGGGCACGATCTCAAGAAGCACAGGCCCAACTCGCGCGATGAGGTTTCCCGTTTCGGAGTAGCGGATGGGTTCAAGTTGCCAATCGGCCGAATAGCTCGATCTCGCGCGCTCTTCGTCATATCGGGCGAGGTCTAATGTAGCAAAGAAGCCCGGGCTATTTGGGTTGTATGCGCCGGAGAGCTTTATTTCCTGGCGCCAAAGGGTGACATGCCTGAAGGCGGGATCAATCGTCACCCTGTTGTACGGGCAGATGCCGGAACCCTTCCCCTGATGAAACTCCAATTGCAGTTTGTTTCGCGCATCCTGGCTGCCGGTCGCAACCTGCCCGGTGGCAGGTTGCGACCATCCCGATATAGCGGCCAGCAGGCATGTGATTTCTCGACGCATGTCCTCGCCTCTATACCGGACCAGATTTAACCGCCGTAAGCGTGGTTAACCCAGTTGGGCGGGCCGCTCATGTTTGTGGAGGTAGCGCCGCCATCGAAGCTGACCGTCCAGCGGCCGAAGCCTCGATCAGTGTACATGGCGTCATATTTGCCGTCTTTGTTCAGGTCACCATAGAGCTTACCGTCGAAACTCTGGAGCCAATAGTTGTGCGGGTCCAACGGCGCCCCGGGCTTGGAGTTGGCAAGGTTGTTTGTGGTTTCCTGATTCTTGTTGGTCAGGACATTCTCGACCCCGTTGCGAATGACCTCGAGCGGCAACACCTTGTCCAGATCGATGTTGATGTTGATGCTCAGCGGGAAGTCCCTGCCAAAGCCGTTGCCACCACCATCGGCGTAGTTTCCGCCGAAGTCCGGTCCGGCGTATCCCCAGTTGAAGCCGAAGCCGGGCATGATGGTGGGGCGGCGTCCGGTGACGACTATCTCGGAATCTTTGTCAAGAAGCATCCCGTCGAGCGTTTCGCCGGTGGTGCCCCAGCCGCCGGCCACCAGATCGATTTCGTATTTGGTTAGCAATCTCACGACTCAGCCCTCACTACTCGAAAATGAAGGGAACATTGTTCTTGTGAGGCGACCGGAGGCGCTTCTGGTCAGGCGATGCTTCACCATCGTTTCATTTCCACGACGATATCGAGAATGGCATCGATATTTGTCGCCCTGGACGAGGAACTGACCCCTTACTGCGAGCAGGACGAACTTGAGACCGATATCTTCGAGCAATCGCCAGCGCCCCCTACAGCCCGAGCGCTGCAGGAGAAAGGCATAAAGCCTTGCATCCCGGGCCGGAAATCGCGCAACGAGCCCATCAAATACGACAAGCGCCGCTACAGACGCCGCAATCGCATCGAGATCATGTTCGGCCGCCTCAAGGACTGGCGCCGCGTCGCTACCCGTTACGACCGCTGCCCCACCGCCTTCTTCTCCGCCATCGCGCTCGCCGCCACCATCATCTTCTGGCTATGACCAATGAGTCCTGACCCTAGACTGGATCGTGGTTGGAGTAGATTACCGACACGATTTTCCACCCGCGCTCGGTACGCACGAGATGCCACGCCTCCTTTCCGGCGTTTATCGGTCGGCCGCCGAGCAGGTAGACGAAGTCGAAGGTTACCGAGGCGATGTCACCATCGGTATCGATGGCCACATTGTCGAAGCGTTCCTCGCTGCCGTCTTTTTCGTTCGCAATGTCTTCGATGAAGGATGCCGGCGTCTTGCCCGGATCGAAGGCGGCCTTCATGTCCACGCCGGGCGTCCGCTTCGACCTAGCCGCCAGCGCGTCACTATCGACGCCTTGCCAGATGACCGGACCGTGGAACAGGGCCAGGAACGCGGCCTTGTCACGGCGGATGATTGCGGTGCGGAACGTCTCGATCACCGCGCGCACGTCGCGTTTGGCCGCGGCCTGTCCGTAGGGGGGCTGCGCACTCGGTGCGGCCGTCAGCAAGGCGGCGGCGATTGCGATACGGATCATCGAATTCTCCCGGTTCAGTCGCGCCGCTATTGCAGCGTCAGGGTCAGCATGCGGCTGCCGCCCAGCGCAGCCGAATAGTGGCGGCCGTCGGGGCTTCGCAGGTCATAGACGCCGATCGGTGTGACCAGGGCGAAGCGCCCGCCGCGCTTCGGTTCGACGCCGATCAGCGCCAGCGCCGACGCATTACGCTGGGGAAAGCTGTCCAACCACGCGCCGAACGGATTGCCGGGTTCCAATGCTATCGTGCCCGTGCACAGGCCATCGCGCAGACCGAAGGACGCCGACCCGGAAATCTCCTGGCCGGCATAGCTGCCGCGATATCCGGTGACCCAGGCCGGGCAGCCTACCGCGCTGACGCCCGTAGGAAGGGGGCCGGCAAGAAAGGGGGCGGCGAGCATCTGTGCGGTCTGCTCGATCGCCGAAACCCATATCGCGTTCGAGCCGAGGCTGACGGCGAGTCCGTGTGTCGGGTAGAGCGCCAGCGCGCTCCGCGCCCCTTCCGCGATACCGGCATGGTAGGCGATGCGTTGGCCGTCACTGTCGCGCAGCGTCCGCCAGCCGAACCCGATCGCATAGCGGCCTTCCCGCACATCGCTGCCGTCGGCCAGCTTCGCCGGGGTCAGCATCCAGTCGAGCGTCGCTGGCGAGACGACCTTGCCGTTCAGGATTTGCCCGCCCCATCGCGCCAGATCGGGCATCGTGGCGGACAATCCAGCGCCGCCCCAGCTGTAGCTATAGTCATGCGGTGCGGCGCGAACGACCCGCCCGTCGTCGGCAAAGGCATAAGCGACCGAGGCGTTCGGGTCCGCACCCGTGCGATCGGCGCCGATCTTCAGCCCAGGGGTGATCTGTGCAGCGAGGTAGTCCAGATACGGACGGTGCGCCGCCTGCTCGACCACCGCGCTGAGCAGCGTAATGCCCCAGGTCGAATATTCGTAGCGTGTGCCGGGCGCGCTGAGCAGCGCGCGATCCTGAAACAGGCCGACCGCTTCGCGGACCGATTTGAACGCGTGCCCGCCGCGGCCATCGTCGACCGGCTGATAGTGCGGCAATCCGGAGATATGCGCGGCCAGTTGCGCGCTGGTGATCGGCGGCCACCGGCCCGGCAGCCACGGCAACAGGGGGCCGATCGGCGCATTGGTGTCGAGCTTTCCCGCTTCACGCAATTTCGCGGCCGCGGTCACGGCGAAGAGTTTCGACACACTGGCGAGCCGGAACACCGTATCGGCGGTGACTGGCCGCTGCGCCTCCCGATCGGCCTGCCCGACCGAGCCGCTCCAGACGAGCGCGCCGCCGCGCCATACCGCGGCACCCATGCCCGGCACGCCGTTCGCTTCAATCTGCGCGGCAAGTATAGAGTCGGCGATGCGGCGGGCCGTCGCCGCATCGGCTCGGGTCGGCTCGGCGGACGCCTTGCACCCGAACAGGATCAGGGCGATGAAGGCACTCAGCGTGAAGGGCGATCTCATGGAACCTCGAACATGGTTTGATGGGGGCGCGGGTCGGCTCTGCGCCAACCGGACTGCCGCCGCCGCCGCGCGGCCGGCAAGAAAAGAAAAGTGAAATTTGGTGAAATGCGTGAGACCGACACCGACGCGCCGTTGTTGCGACTATGCCGTCGGCGGCGTTCGGTCCGGGAGGGATCGCGCGAAGTGCGGCTGCCGGACCTGTCGTTCCGGCTGATCGACCTGCTTGCCAGCCGCGCGCCCGCGGATGTCACATATGCCGAGATCGAAAGTGCCGTGTGGCAGGCCCAGGTGACGCGTGAGACCATCAAGCAGCGTGTCAAGCTCCTGCGCGACGGCCTCGCACCACTTGGTGTTCCGGAACACGCGATCGAGGCGGTGCGCAACATCGGCTATCGCACGACACTCTCCATCGGCCTGGTGGAAACGCCGGAGCGCCGCGGCGACCGCAGCTTCATATTGGCGGCCGTCGCTGCCGCGCTGGCCTTAATGGCGGCAGTGGCCGTCCATCTGCTGGCGCGGCCGACGGGCACTGCAGTCGTTCCCACGTTGCTGGTCGAAAGCCTGGCGCCCCCCGCCGACGTCGATCCCGCCGGTTGGGAAGGGGCCAGGCGCAGTCTTGTTCGCGATCTGTCGAAGATCGACGGCGTGCGCGTGCTCGATCGGCCAACGCCCGGCAAACCGCCGTCCTTGCTGGCGAGGCTTGCGCTCGATCGCGACGATAATGATCTGCGCCTGTCGACCGAACTGCTCGATGGTCCGTCGAGCGCGGTTCTGTTTGCTGAATCCTATCGCTATGACCCTGCGAGCGTCGATCGCTCGCTCACCCATTTCGCCAGCAATGCCTATGCCGTCATAAGCGCCTTGTCGCTTCAACTGGGTGACGAGGGCATGCCGGTGCAACCCGATGCCGTCCGGGGTGATTACGCCCGCGCCTTTGGGCTTTGGCGGCGAGGCGACCGGCAAGCCCTGGTCGCCGCGCGGTCGATCCTGGAACGGTTGCTGGCCGAACGCGGTGCGCTTCCGGTCGTCCAATCGCTGCTGGTCCGGGTCAAGGCCGATCTGGTGTTGGGCCATGTCGGCGATGCCGCCCTTGCCCGAGAGGCGCGGCAGGAGGCCGAGCGGCTGGTCGCCGCACATCCGGATATCGGCGAGTTTCACTATTCGCTGGCGCGCGCGCTGCTCGCGCTCGGTCGACGCGAGGCGGCGCTCGACGAATTGCGGATCGCGCAACGGACGATGCCCTTCCTGTCGCGCGACGTAGCGGCGATCGAGCGAGCAGCGCCGTAACTTGAATCGGCGCGCCGCGACGCCTGATAGTCTTCGCCGACGCAGTCGCAACGGTTAGAAGAGACTCAGCTCGCGTGCAGGACGCCGTCGGCAGCTTGGCGCCCTAAGTTCCGAACTTTCGGGTAGCCGTCCGGCGCACCCGAAAGCCGACATTGTCGATTGCTCGCGAGCCTACATGTTGGCAGCGGTCGGCCGCACGATCACTTCGTTGACGTCGACGCCCTCGGGCTGTTCCAGAGCATAGCGGATCGCCCGCGCGATCGCATCGGGCCTGAGCGATTTCCGGCGCCATTCCTTGAGGGCGGATGCCACCTGCGGATCGCTGATGTCATCGCTCAGTTCGGTCGCGGTGACGCCGGGCGAAATGATCGTCGAGCGGATCTCGTCATGCTCCTGCCGCAGCCCTTCGGTGATCGCCCACACCGCATATTTGGTGCCGCAATAGACTGCGGCGGTCGGCAGGACGAGGTGCGCCCCCACCGAGGCGACGTTGACGACATGCCCTCGCCCTTGCGCGACGAAGCGCGGCAGCACCGCGGCGATGCCGTTGAGCACGCCGTGGATATTGACGTCGATCATCCGCCTCCATTCGTCGCGCTTCAGCGCGGCGAGCGGTGACAGCGGCATCACGCCGGCATTGTTGACGAGCGCGTCGATCCGGCCGAAGCGCGTGGCGGCCGCCTCGGCGAACGTGTCGAAATGCATGCCGTCAGTCACATCGAGCTCCCGCCATGCGACCGCCTCGCCGAGTTCCGCGGCTAGTGCAGCCAGCCGCTCGCCGCGGCGCGCGCCGATGAAGAGTTTTGCGCCGGTTGTGGCCAGTTCGCGCACGGTCGCCTCCCCGATGCCGCTCGATGCGCCGGTGATGAGCACGACCTTCTCGTTAAGTCCCGTCATGGTTGAGTTCCTTCTGTTTGGATGACGGAGCAGGAAATGGGCCTGCATGATCTGCGAACGGTAGCGCGATCGACCGATCTGATTGCACGATCCTCCAATATTGGTCATCGAGCCTTGCCCCATCGCCGCGTATCGGCAATCGGGGCAACATGGAGAGGATTGTCCAACTCGCGCAGCTTATCCTGCGTCACGGCCCGGAAACCGGCATGTCGAGCACCGCGGTGCCGCGCCTCACGCTAATCCGCGCCGACCAGCCGAGCATGCCGACGCCCGCCGTCTATGAGGCATCGCTTTGCCTGATCGCCCAAGGTTCCAAGCGCGTCTCGATTGGCGACCACAGCCTCGTCTACGATGCATCCCACTATCTGCTGGTGTCGGTCGACCTGCCGCTCGTCGGCCATGTGCTGGAGGCGAGCCCCGACGCGCCCTATCTGTGCTGTAAGATCGACCTCGACATGGCGGCGCTCGCCGATCTGCTTGTGGCCGACGGACGCGGTCCGCCGCGAAACGACCTGCCCGTGCTCGCCACTTATCCGGGCGACCCTGATCTGATCGATGCTGCCTGCCGGCTGGTGAAACTGCTCGACCAGCCGGAGAGCATCGCCACACTCGCGCCGCTGATCGAGCGCGAGATTCTCTATCGCCTGCTCACCGGTCCGCACAGCGCGATGCTGCGTCACATGGCGTCGGGGGACAGCCATCTCGTGCAGGTCAGCCGGGCCATCGCGACGATCCGCAAGGGCTTCCGCGCGCGACTGCGGATCGACGAGATCGCTGCGGCGGCGGGGATGAGCGCTTCTTCACTCCACGCGCATTTCAAGACGATCACGCGGATGACGCCGCTCGAATATCAGAAGCAGTTGCGGTTGCAGGAAGCACGGCGACTGATGCTCGCGGGCGCGGCGAGCGCAGGCTCGGCCGGGTTCGCGGTCGGCTATGACAGTCCCTCGCAGTTCAGTCGCGAATATCGCCGCCTGTTCGGCGCGCCGCCGCGGCAGGATATCGCGCGGCTGCAGGAGGCGGGTGACTATGTCGGGGCGGTCTGAGGCATTCTCGGCAACTTCGTGCGCCATTTGTCGTCATTCGGTGTCAGGATCGTTGATCCCGAAACCTGCCGCTTGTTAAAATCGCGGCTTGGTGGGTTTGAATGGCCGGGCTTGGGACTCAACTGCCGGTCGGCGTCGGAGAAGCGGATCGCGATAGCTGCCGATCCAGCTCCACTCGCGATCGCAGGCCAATCAGGCCGCCCGATATCGACATTGATTTCCATCTTGAGTTCAGGGTGTTCTAGCAAGAGTTGGGACGCCGACGCGCTCCATCAACTGAATCGAACACGTCGACGATCAGGCCATCCGCGATCCATCGGCCAAGCATCCCGCCGGCGCGCGCGATCCCGTCTTCCTCGCCCAGCACGTCGACGAGCCCCGCGCACAGATCAGCGAAGGGCACGCCGACGCGCGCCGCGAGAAGCGCCTGTTTCTCCATCTGGTCGATCGCGCGGAATTGCGCGGCCTCGCCCTGACGCCAGATCAGGATCGCGCCGGCCTCGGGCAAGAGTGCGACGGCCGGCGGCTCGATACCGTCTGCCAGCGCCGACCAGATCGCCGGCGCGTTGGTGGTCAGGTCGAAGAGATCCAGCGTCGGGGTCAATTGCAGCACCGCCTGGTCCCAATCGACTTCCCGGAGAGCCGCGGCGGCCAGTGGCGCTGCATCGGGGCCGACAAAGGCTTCGGCGAGCGCGAGATCGATCCGGGCCAGCTCGGCGACCTCGGGATCGCCGGGATAGAGCAGCGACAGCGTGGCAGGGAAGTCGCGCGGATAGGCGTCGAGCGTCCAGCTGCTCGGTGGTACCCGCTCGACATGGGCGGCCACGGCGTGGGCAAATGCGTCATGGCCGATCCAGTCGCGGGTGCGGGTGAAGCTCTCCTCCAGGCAGGCGGCGAGCGACGCGCGGAAGTTATTCCGATGGATATGGAGGCCCGGGGCCGCGTCCTCGCCGCCCAGCCGGATCGCGGCCGCGCCGTCCTCGCGCGTCAGCCAGGCGCGCATGTCGCGCTGTAGATCGAGCAGGCTCATGCCGTGGCACGCGCGGTTTCGCGCGCGATGCGTCGGGCCAGGTCCAACTCGGCGAGGAGTTCGTGGAGCGGCGGGATCGCGTCGTCGCGCTCGATCATCGTCGCGACCGGACCGAGCCTGGGCAGGAGGTGCGCATAGAGGTGCCACACCGGATCGGGCACCGGCTGGTCGTGCGTGTCGATCAGCAGCTCGCTGCCCTGGCTGTGGCCGGCGAGGTGGATCTGGCGCACCCGGTCGTGCGGCACGCCGTCGAGATAGGCGATCGGATCGAAGCCGTGGTTGCTCGCGCTGACGAAGACGTTGTTGACGTCGAGCAGCAGCCCGCAGCCGGTGCGCGCGCATAGGGCGTCGAGAAACCTCCATTCGGTCATGTCGGCCGGCGCGAGGTCGATATAGGTGGAGGGGTTCTCGACCAGGATCGCCCGGCCGAGCGCTTCCTGCGCGCGGTCAACATTGGCCGTGACCAAGTCGAGTGCCTCGCGCGTATAGGGCAGGGGCAGCAGATCGTGCGAATTGAACCCGTCGATCCGCGACCAGCTGAGATGGTCCGAGACGAACAGCGGGTCGATCTCGTCAACCAGCGCGCGGAGGCGCGCGAGATAGGCCCCGTCCAGCCCATCGGCCGAGCCCAGCGACATCGAGACTCCGTGAAGAGCCACCGGATAGCGCTCGCGGACTTCGCGCAGAATCCGGCGGGGCCGGCCACCTTCGATCATGAAATTCTCCGAGATCACCTCTACGAAATCGACGGCGACCCGGGTCTCGAGGAACTCGGGATAATGGGGCTTGCGCAGGCCCAGGCCGAAGCCGGCAAAGGGAGCGATCATCGAAATTATCCTCGATTGGAACGGGTCCGGCCCGGCGGTGGGGACGCCGGGCCGGGCAGACGTTCACTTCGGCGCGGTCAGGCTGCCGCCGGCAGCCTTGCATGCCTTGGCGGTGACTTCCTTGAAGCCCTGGCCCTTGCAGTCGTTCTGGCCCTTGCAGTCGTTCTTCGCGGTCTTGCAGTCTGAGGTGCCCTTGCAGGTGTTGATGCCATAGCAATGGACGACCTTCGCCGCGGTCGTGCCCATGCCGGCCTTGGCGATGGCGGCGGTCGGCGCGGCGGCGCTGATCGCGATGACGGCGGCGGAGGCGGCGATGCTGGCGCCGGTGCGGATAAGGGTCATTGGGATACTCCGAAAAGGGGTTCAGCCGATTTGGCATCCCCAGTTCGCAGGCTCTGGCCGCTCGGTTACAGGCCTCCGCGAATTTACCAGCGCAGCAGGCGCGGCCCGAGCAGCGCGCCGATCGAGGCGGCGAGCAGGATGCCGAGCGAATACCAGGTCAGCACGAAGATCGCCGAAACCTCGGGGCAATGGATGCAATAGACAGTCGCCGCAAAGGCGCCCGCCGCCAGTCCGGCTGCGGCGCCCGCCGCGCGCAGCCGCGTCGGCGCCAGGCGGCGGAACGACCAGAGCAGCCCGACGAAGATCGGCATGGCCAGCGCCAGCACCAGCCAGGGGCAGATCATCCAGCTATGCCCCAGCCACATCGCCAGCCACAAAGCGGGCGGCGTTCGCGCCAACTCCGCGACGCCGAGCCCGGTGAGCAGCACCACCGGCACCGCCAGCAGCCAGGTCCAGCGCAATCGGGCGCTGTCGGGGCGCGCCAGCTGCACGGTCATCACGATCGCGGCGAGGGCGAGCGAGAAGGTATAGCCCCATTTGATCCAGAAGGCGGTCCCGCGCATGGCGAGACCGAGATCCGGGCGGATGCCGAGCGCCAGCACCACCACCGTAGCCGAGACCAGCGCGCCAAGCAGGATGCCGAGCGCGAGCCGCATGACCGTGGCGCCTCGGCGCACCGGCGGCACATCCTTGGCGAGGCGGGTGATGAGATCGTCGGTATTCATCGCGCGCCTCCCTGGATCCGCGCGATCAGCATCTTCAACCCCCTATGCACGGAAACCTTCAGGTCGGATTCGCCGATGCCGCCGGCCTTTGCCGCCTCGGCGACGCTCAGGCCTTCGATGCGCGTCGCCCGGATTGCGCGGGCCTGTTTGGGCGGCAGCGTCGACAGGAGATCTTCGATGTCCAGCCGGGCGGTCGTGGCATCTTCGAAGTCCTCTGCGAACAGGCTTTCCTCCAGCCCTTCGATTGGCTGTAGACGGCAGGTGCGACGAAAATGATCGACCATCTTGTAGCGGGCGATCGCGAACAGCCACGCCGTGAAGGCGCGTTCGCGGTCATAGGTCGCGCGGCGGGTGTGCACCGCGATCAGGGTTTCCTGCACCAGATCCTCGATATCGTCATCGGAGCCGTTCGCGCGCCGCCGGAAGAAGCCGCGCAGCAGGGGTACGAGCAGGCGCAGCAATGCCGCATGGGAGGCGGCATCGCCGGCCAGCCCATCGATCATCAACCCGCGCAGCGCTTCCTCGTTCGCTCGCATTCCTGCTCCTCGAGCAAGAGTTCGGCATGGCCGGGCCGAAGGTTACACGCTTTCGCGGAAAATTTTCGAGGGCAATCTGTAACGCCGCAGCCGTCCGCGCCGAATTGGCGATGTGACACGGGCTTCCGCCTCCTCCCCGGTCACCGCGCGGTTCGGCGCCCCCGGCCGGGCCGCGCGCTGGAGGCACCGCTTTCAAAGGATCACAGACATGCGTTCGACCAATGCCACCCTTGCCGCCACGCTCGCCATCGCCGCCGCCGGTGCCGCGCTCGCTCCCGCCGCCTCGGCCCAGACAAAGCCGGCCATGGAGAAATGCTATGGCGTCGCCCTCGCGGGCAAGAACGACTGCAAGGCCGGCGCCGGCACCAGCTGCGCCGGCACATCAAAGATCAACTATCAGGGCAATGCCTGGAAGCTGGTCAAGGCGGGCAGTTGCACCACGATCAAGACGCCCAAGGGCAATGGCTCGCTGACCCCCAGGGCCTGACGTGTCGGCCGGGGTCCGCCCTGCGTGCCCCGGCGCCGTTTCAACGGAGACATTCGATGACTTCCCCGCTCGCGATCCACGATCGCTTCGTTCGCCGGGTTTCGGCGCTGGTGCCCGACGCGTTTCTCCTGCTTGTCGCGCGCCTCGGCATTGCCGGCGTGTTCTTCCTGTCGGGGCGCAGCAAGGTCGATGGCATCCTCCACATCACCGATGGCACCTACGAGCTCTTCCGCACCGAATATGCGCTGCCGCTGATCCCGCCCGAGATCGCGGCGGTGGCGGCGACCTGGTCCGAGCATGTCTTCTCGATCCTGCTGGTACTGGGGCTCGCGACGCGCTTCTCGGCGCTGGCGCTGCTCGGCATGACTTTGGTGATCGAGATCTTCGTCTATCCCGATGCCTGGCCGACTCATCTGAGCTGGGCGGCGATCCTGTTGCCGCTGATCTTTCGGGGCGGTGGCGCCTGGTCGCTCGACGCGATCATGCGCCGACTCCGCGTGGCTGGAGAGGCGAGGGGATAAAGGCGCTGGATGCGCGCGGCCCACGGCCGACGATCGCCTTTCCGAAGGGCGCGATTTCCGTTCCGTAACGCGCTTCGACGGAACCATAGGCGCATCCGGCGACGCGCTCGAGCCGCGCTCTATCACGAACGACGAGCCGACCGCGCGTGGATCGCACGATCTGGTCCCCCTCCAGAACATGAAAGCAGTCGGTGACGCTCGCACGCCGTACATAAAGAGCGCTGGCGATGTGATCGTGAGTCAGGTCGAGCGTGTCGCCCTCGTTGCGATCGTGCAACATCAGGATCCAGCGCGCAATCCGCCGCTCCACCGTGTCGGCTGCGTTCGAGCCGATGGTGGACGCCATCTGCATCATGAAATTACCGGCGTAGCGAAGCAGCGTGCCTCGCAATGTGTCGCTGGCGGCGCTCGCCTCCTGCACGCGGGTCGCCGAGATCGCGAGGGCAGTGCCGCCACGCATTTCCGCAGCCGCCAGGAAGGGCGAGCGTACAGCGCCAAGCAGCGAGCTCCAACCGGCCATCCCTTCCAGCCCGACAAGGCCGAGCGCCGGTTGGCGATCCCCTCGCATCGCATCGCGGACGCAGAGCACGATCGTCTCGGGAAAATAGACAGTGGTGAACGGAACATCGGGCGATACCACAATTTCGCCTGTCCTGAGTTCCACCCGCTTGAGATGCGGCACGAGCAATTGCGCATCGCCGGGCGCAAGCGATCGCAACAAGAGATTCCCGCGAAGGCTGGGCGCATAGATCGAGCTAGTGGTGAGCATGCCCCGAATAATCCTCGCCGGTATAAAGCACTAGCTTCGTCCGCTTCGAGCAAACGGATGCATTCGGCGTGAAATTCTTCTGCGCTGGGTACGACAGCGTACCGTGGCGCTGGCGAAACGGAACATGCGCCGATCGGGCTCTGTTCCCTCCCTGCTTCAACCAGGGAGGCGTGCCCCATGAATCACGACACCGAAGTGCTCGAGGTATTCGAAGCTCGGGCCCAGCGACGCGCAGAGCGCCGCGATTTCCTTAAGGCATTCGCAATGACGGCAGTGGCCGGCGGCGGCTTGGCGATGGCGACGCGAATTCCGCGCGCCGATGCCCAGGCGACGCTGACGGACGGAGACGTCCTCAATTTCGCGCTGAACCTCGAATATCTGGAGGCGCAATTCTATTCCTATGCCGCGACCGGTGTCGGGCTGACGCCGGACCTGCTGACCGGCACCGGCCGTCCCGGTGTTGCACTGGGCGGACGCCAGGTGGCGTTCAGCGACCCCGCGGTTGCGGCCTATGCGAACGAGATCGCTGCCGACGAGAAAGCGCATGTCGCCTTTCTGCGCAACGCGATCGGCGCGACGGCAGTCGCTCAACCGCAGATCGACGTCAGCGTTTCGCCGACCAGTGCCTTCTCCAACGCCGCACGGGCGGCGGGGCTGATCGGTGCCGGCGCGAGCTTCGACCCCTATGCGAGCGACGAGAATTTCCTGCTCGGTGCATTCATCTTCGAGGATGTCGGCGTCACCGCCTATAAGGGCGCGTCTCCGCTGATAACCAACAAGGTGTTTCTCGAAGCTGCGGCGGGCATCCTCGCGGTCGAGGCCTATCACGCCGCGCTCGTGCGCACGACGCTGGATGTAAAGGGCGTTGCCATGCCGGCTCTGATCGACGCGACCGAGGCGATATCGAACGCGCGCGATAGCCTGGACGGCTCGACCGACCTCGACCAGGGCATCCGGGCGATCGGCAACGCGAGCAACATCGCGCCGCTCGACGCGAACGGCCTCGCTTTCAGCCGCTCGGCGGGCCAGGTGCTCAACATCGTCTACCTCAACAAGGCCGCCGTCACTGCCGGAGGGTTTTTCCCCAACGGCGTCAACGGCACCATCGTCACCAGCGCCGCGAATTGAACGCGGGCTCCAACGGGAGGTTCACATGAATCATGACATCGTCCTCGAGGTGCTCGGCGCGTGCGACAAGCGTCGCGAAGAGCGTCGCGCCTTCATGAAGAATGCCGGGCTGGCGGTTGCGGGCGCCACGGTGCTGGCCGCATGCAGCAATAATGATGGCTTCGGCTCGGTCGTCACGCCGACACCGTCACCGACGCCGTCGCCCACACCCGCCCCCACGTCCAGCGATCAGGATGTGCTCAACTTCGCGCTCAACCTCGAATATCTCGAAGCGCAATTCTATTCCTTCGCAGCCAACGGCACCTCGATCCCGATCAGCCTGCTCTCCGGCACGGGTACGCCCGGCGCGCCGAGCGGAGGGCGTCAGGTGACGTTCACCGATCCGGCCGTCGGCCGTTATGCCCGCGAGATCGCCGGGGACGAGCAGGCGCACGTCGCTTTCCTGCGCAGCGTGCTGGGCAGCTTTGCGGTGGCCCAGCCGGCGCTCGACCTGTCTGCGGACGTGAACGGCGCCTTCTCCACTGCGGCGCGCGCCGCGGGGCTGATCGGCGCGGGGCAGGCATTCGATCCCTATGCGAACGACCAGAACTTCCTGCTCGCGGCCTTCATCTTCGAGGATGTCGGTGTCACCGCCTATAAGGGCGCGTCGCCGCTGATCACCAACAAGACGTATCTCGAAGCGGCCGCCGGTATCCTTGCGGCGGAAGCCTATCATGCCGGGCTGATCCGCACGACGCTTTACCGCAAGGGCCTCGCCATGCCTTCGCTCATCGATGCGACCGAGGCGATCTCCAATGCCCGCGACAGCCTCGATGGATCGAGCGACCTCGACCAGGGTGTGCGGAACATCGGCAACGCAAGCAACATCGTGCCGACCGACTCAAATGGTATCGCCTACAGCCGCTCGGCTGGGCAGGTCCAGAACATCGCCTATCTCAACAAGGCGGCGGTGGATCGCGGCGGGTTCTTCCCGACCGGGGTCAACGGAGCCATCAAGCTCAGCGCGGCGAGCGCCTGAACCATGCCGCCGTTCGAGGGGGACGCGGCGCGCTTCGCCGGCGGGGCTCCGCCCGCCAATGTCAGCCTTCCCGGCGCCTTTCGGACCATCGCGGTTCCGAAGGGCGCCGGCCTTTTCTGGCGCAAGCTCGGCGCCTTTGCCGGGCCAGGCTATCTGGTCGCGGTCGGCTATATGGACCCGGGCAACTGGGCCACCGATCTCGCCGGCGGCTCGGCCTTCGGCTATACCCTGCTCTCCGTCATCCTGCTGTCGAACCTGATGGCGATGGTGCTCCAGGCACTGTCGGCGAAGTTGGGCATCGTCACCGGGCTCGATCTCGCCCAGGCCTGTCGCGCGCATTATCCTGCGCCTGTGCGGATGGCGCTCTGGTTGCTCTGCGAGCTTGCCATCATCGCCTGCGACCTTGCCGAAGTGATCGGCACCGCGATCGCGCTCAACCTGCTTTTCGGCATGCCGCTGGTGGCGGGTGTGATTGTCACGGCGGCGGACGTGCTGCTGATCCTCGCGCTCCAGCGTCGCGGCTTCCGCCAACTGGAAGCCTTCATCGTCGCGCTGCTAATCGTCATCGCCGGCTGCTTCGCGGTCGAGTTGGCCTGGGCGCAGCCGAGCCTGTCGGCGCTCGGCAAGGGGCTTATTCCCAGCCCCGAGATCGTGACCAATCCCGCGATGCTCTATATCGCGATCGGCATCCTCGGCGCGACCGTGATGCCCCACAACCTCTATCTTCATTCCTCGATCGTGCAGACCCGCGCGTTCGAGCGGACCGAGTCCGGCAAACGCGAGGCAGTGAAGCTGGCGACGATCGACAGCACGGTGGCGCTCGGCCTCGCGCTCTTCATCAATGCAGCGATCCTGATCCTCGCCGCTTCGACTTTCCATCGCTCCGGTCAGACACAGGTTGCCGAGATCGGCGATGCCTTTGCGCTGCTGGCGCCCACGCTGGGCGTGGGGCTCGCCAGTACCCTGTTCGCAGTGGCGCTGCTGGCATCCGGGCAGAATTCCACGATCACCGGCACGCTCGCCGGGCAGATCGTCATGGAAGGATTTCTCGATCTACGCTTGCCGCACTGGCTGCGGCGGATCGTGACGCGCGGCCTCGCGATCATCCCGGCCGTGATCGTCGCGGCACTTTATGGTGAAAGTGGCACGGCCAAGCTGCTGGTGCTGAGCCAAGTGGTGCTCAGCCTCCAGCTACCCTTCGCGGTCGTGCCGCTGGTGCGCTTTACCAGCGATCGGGCGATCATGGGCGGCTTCGCCAACAGCGGCTGGCTGCGCGCCGCCGCGATCCTGATCACCTTGACCGTAATCGGCTTGAACAGCGTGTTGCTGTTCCAGGTTTTCGGAGGCTGAGAGATGTCGAAAGTCCATGCATATTCGCTTCGCTTCTGGATGGGCGCGGCAATTAATTGCACCGGAATAGGCATGCTGCTGCTTCGGGTGTTCTAACGCACCAAAAAAGGAAAGCCGCCGCCCGGGGATCGGGCAGCGGCTTTCACAATGTACCCGCCGGCACTTGGCCGATGGGAAAAGGCCCGCCGGCAGGCACGATCCGGCGCGAGGGAGTCCGCGCCGGTATCGGCTTCACGGCATCAGGACGCTGTCGATCACATGGATCACGCCGTTCGACTGGTTGACGTCCGCGATGGTGATCTTGGCCTTGCCGCCCTTCGCATCGACCACCCACCAGGCGCCATCCGGCCCCTTGGTAACGGTGAGCTTCTCGCCCTGCACGGTGGTCAACATCGCCTTGCCCATATGCTTCTTCGCATTGGCCGCGAGCATCGCCGCGCTCATCTTGCCCGCCACGACGTGGTAGGTTAGGATCTTGGTCAGCATCGCCTTGTTCTCGGGCATCACCAGCTTGTCGACGGTGCCTGCGGGAAGCTTGGCAAAGGCGGCGTTGGTCGGCGCGAACACGGTGAAGGGGCCGGGCCCCGACAGCGTATCGACCAGCCCTGCGGCCTTGACGGCGGCAACCAGCGTGGTGTGGTCCTTCGAATTCACTGCATTCTCGATGATGTTCTTGGTCGGATACATCGCGGCACCGCCGACCATCGGATAATGCTGGACGGCCGCGACGGCGCCGGTGGCGAGCAGCGCCGAACCGGCAATCGTGAGGCTGAGCTTTTTGAGGCTGGGCATCTTGGCTTCCTTCTCCGGCACCCGGAATGCTGGGTGCAGGGAAGCTACGGTGCCGGTTGCCCGGCGGATGCAGCCGAGGCTCAGATCGTCGAGATTTTCCCGGCCGCGATCGGGGCGCTGCTCGGCGCCTGGTGGGGCGCGCCGTCGCGAGGCTCGAGCGTAATCGCCAACGTCGCCCCATCCTTGAGCAGCGCGCGGTGTGGTGCATCTACGGCAACCTTGGTCACGCCATCGGCGGCGACCAGGCCGAGCGAGCGCGGCACGCCATCCGCAGGGATCACCCACAGCTCCGGCGCAAGCTGGCTGGCGGGCAGGCGCACCGCCCGAATTCGCAGGACACCGCCCTCGGGATCATAGGCCGCGGCAAGCAGTGCGGGCGCATCGCCGCTGCCGAGCTGGGCGATGACTGCCCTGTCGGGGGCACGGACGATCTCTACCGGTGCAGGCACGGGGCGCAGCACCAGAATCGCGGCAAGCGAAGCTGCCAGCGCGCCGCTCGCAACCGCGCCGATCCGCCAGCGCTGGAGCGCGCGCTGGGTATGGCGGCTGTCCATACCGGCCAGGCGTCGCTGGATCGCCGGCCATAGTGCGGGAGAGGGCTGCGTCTCGAACCGCTCGTACAATGGCTCGAAGCGCCCGTCCCAGGCCTCGACGGCTGCGGCGAAATCGGGGTCGGACAGGCGCAGCCGCATAGCCTGGGCTCGCGCATCGCCTTCGAGCAGACCGAGTGCGAGCTCGGCGGCGAGCGCATCGCGCTCTTCGGGAACCATCGGCTCAGGCATCGCCCAGGCACCCCCTGAGCTGAATCAGGCCGCGGCGCACCCAGCTCTTGAGCGTGCCGAGCGGCACCGCCATTGCCTCCGCGAGCTGCGAATAGGTGAGCCCATCGAAGAACGCCGCGCGGATCGCGCGGCGTGGGCGCTCCTCCAGTGCCTCCAGGCAGTCGAAGATCCGCGCGCGCTGCGTGGCCGCGTCGATCACCTCGGGCGCCAATGGGCTGTCGTCGGCAACAGCCGCAGCCGCATTTTCCGGGAGATGTGTTGCACCACCATTGGCCCGCCGCCAATCGATCGCGGTGTTTCGGGCGATGGCGCATAGCCAGGTAATCGGGCTCGCGCGTTCTGGGTCGAAGCGCCCGGCACGGTCCCAAACCTTGAGATAGACTTGCTGCAAAATATCCTCGGCGGCTTCGCGATCTCCGGAGATACGAAGGCACACGCCAAAAAGCTTCGCGGCGGTCGCGTCATATACGGCGCGCAGTGCTGCCTGATCGCCTTCGGCGACTCGGGCGAGGCTGGCGACGAGCCTTTCTCTGCTTGCGCTGGCTGCCGTATCGATCATCGCTACAGAGCCTATCCGAGCCCGCGCGGACTGTCAGCCGCGCTTTTCGGCAACCGCGCGCACTGTGAGGCAATAGGCGGGCGGCAGAAATCGCGGTGAAGCGTCCAAGAGCTGCCAGTCCACAATCGGCCCAAAATCGGTCCGGCAGCTACGCGCCCCAGTTTCGGTCGTTCGGCATGTCCCGGTACGATCCCGAAACATGCCGTTTCTTCATTCAACTCTAAAGCGGTGGCCAGGACAGGCGGCATTGGGGGGCAATCACGCAGCTTTTGACCGTACAGCTTCATAGTCGCCGGACGAGGCCCCGTTAGAACGCTACTATACAATCAGGCCGCGAGAGATGCTTCCGCTCAATTTGATTGCGGCACGGAGAGCGCGGCTGCCTCTCGATTTGCCTTTTGGGTGGCCATGCTTTCCTGGCGAGTCGCCATTTCCAGCCACGCCGCCTCGGCGCGGAGATTGCGTTCGCGAACATTCTCCAGCGTCGCAGCGTCGGCTTCGGCACGACACCTTGCCGCCTGTGCACGGAAATCGGGCTGATTGCCCATAACAGGGTCCTTTCCGAGGGTCTTGAAAGTTGGCGACGCCGGAACCGGGTTCGGCGCCGCCGTCTCATTCAGTCCGCTTCGGCAAGGTTTGCAGCCGAAGCGCGCCCGCGCTTGTCCTGCTCGATCTCGTACGTCAGGCGCTGGTTCTGGTTCAGCGTCTGCATGCCCGAGCGCTCGACCGCGCTGATATGCACGAAATGGTCATCGCCACCATTATCAGGCGCGATGAAACCAAAGCCTTTGGTGGCGTCAAAGAACTTTACGGTGCCGGTATGACTCATGGGATATTCCTTCTGAAATAGCAGGTTCAAATTGAACCCACCTCGGGCTGCAAGGGGCAGACAGAAGGAAGAAGGGGCCGCAAAGCTCCGAAGACCGACGATTTGCGACTGTAGCAATTTTAAATGTGTGACTCCCTTACAATCTTTACAAGGGCGGACAAAAATTTACCGAATTCGAGTGCGTGTGTGGAATAATTTTGGAAATATTAGAAGACTTTCGGGAGAATGCGTTCGACGCCGAGCCCTTTGGCGGCGATCCCATTTTCCGTAGGTGGCGCGCCCGGTGGCGTGTTGTTGCCGTTCAATAAAGGCCAACCGGCATTCGATCCGTCAGAGCGGAAAATACTCTGCTCCAATGATACGATTATAACCATGCATGGCCTTGGCCGCGAAAATAGTTTCGGACGATGATCCATGTATATTTTAGCGATGGGGTATCGCTTGTTTCGTTTAGGGCTTATATCCGGATAATCGCTGGCAAACGATTTCGTAGGCGCCGGCGGCTGAGAGACCATCGCGCTCCCGCTTACATTAGCCGGAGACGAGCCATGGACCTCAATTATCTTCTGTCACGCTATCAGATTTCTGTGATGCGCGCTGAGGGCGCTGCCACGCGTGAAGCCGAGATCGCGCATCGCGGCCTCGCACGGGGCTATGCAGCCCGTATCCGGGAGATGCAGATCGACCTCGGTGCGAAGCCATCACTGGGGAGGGCTACCTAAAGCTGCCCACCGCGCATCCAGCGCGATGCGGAAAAAGGTGGGGCGTTGGACCTGCCGGGGATGGCGCTGCTGACCCCGGCAGTGCGCCCGCGGGATCAGGCGCCTGCACCTCGCGCAATGCCAGCCTAACCCTCACCACAGAGCAAGCTCTACCCATAGGAGATCCGGATGGCGAAGACGGAAGAAACGGCGGACACCAGTCTTGCAGCGCCGAAGCTCAAGTCGTTCCGCAAGCCGTACAGTTCGGTACGCCTGACATCCGAGAGCCTCGAACGTCAAAGCCGGATAACCTTGCTTGCCTGGAATCGGCTCGGGGCGGACGCTGCGATTGCCTTCCTCAACGCCTATGATGCCGGGCTGGAAGGGCGGCCTCTTGATCTCGCGATTGCGAGTACGGCGGGCTTCGAGGCGGTGGAGCACGCCATCTCCGCGCGCTCGGGCCGCGATTGACGCGATGCTTTCGATGCGCGTGGCGGGGACGCCGCACGGCTGACCTTGTTCGAGCTCATAGGAGAAATTCATGCCAACCGGGACTGTCTGCTTCTATCACAGGGAAGGCGGGTTCGGCGTGATCCGTCCTGACCGCGCCGGTGCCGATGCGTTTGTCCATTCGAGCGCGGTGCAGGCGTCCGGCCTGGAAAGCCTTTGTGCGGCTTCGCGGGTAACCTATGTATTGCGGACCGATCAGCGCGGCCAATGTTGCGCCCATGACCTTGTGATTGTGAATGCGTGACGGCTTTGATCGCGCGCGTGTCACACTGGAGCGCGCTGCGGATTTTCTGGCTGCAGGCTTGCGAGCCGGTGCGCCGGTAGGCCCCAACCCCATCGCGGGGCCATATCGTGCTAAAGTAATCGCCAATGGGCTACGCGAGCTGGATCGCTTCCTCAATCTGCTTATCGACGAAGCACGGCGTGTCGCGGGACTGCCCATCTTTCCGGATCAGCGGAATACGGCAAACAAGTTCACGGCCGATGATTTCCAGTATCGCCATTCGCTCGCGGATTATGAGCGGCTCCGCGCATTGGGGCGATCCCGGGAATGCCTCTTTCATTGCCAAGGACGCGTCCTTCGCGGCGACCGGGCAGACGCAGAACGCATGACCGCCGGATGGCCGGAGATCCCGGGGACCGTAACACCGCTTCGGCGCTTTGCGCTGGGGAGCGAGATGTCGGTCTCCCAACAGGATCTGGCCGACGTGGCTGTCTTCTATCGTCGGCTCGGCGAGGAAATTTCTGCCGGAGTTGGCATGCACCAAGCCGATATTTGACCGATCGCGTACGGCGTGCACAGATAATCCGACCGTAGCGGAACAGCCCCAGCACGCGGAGGGTTCCTAGCATTCAAGGATTGCCTGACGGCATCCATGCGAGGGAATGGGCGTGACCTTGATCAAATTGCCGGATGTAGACGCAAATTGCATCGTTCGCGGAGCTAGCAACAGTGAGAGGTGGGCCGAGGCACTCGAATTCTGCGATGCACATGGGGAAAATGGTCCCGATCTTTTGGAGACCAATATTCGCGACGCACGAGGCACCCACGATGCCGGCGGTGTCATGTACTGGACTAGCATTGGGCGAAGGCTCATCGAGATGCATCTCGCTGGCTCCAGGGACTGGCACTAGCCTGGAGTCGAGAGCGATGGCTGTATTTCATTGTTCCAATCGCAACGCGGAAGAGTGCTCGCTTTTCTGATTATCGGCCTCGAATCTGCTGGCCTGCCCGCAATGGGAGTTAAAGCGGTTGCCTGTTGGCCATTTCAGCTCTGGTCTTGGATATCTGTAACGATCGGCTCATTCATGAGGACAGGATCGGGAGTGGTTACGACCTGGTGACGTGCTCCCCTGAAACTCCTCCAGTTTGAGCTAGAGTCCTTCATTGAGGAGGACGGAGATGAAGCGCAGC
>NZ_MKWJ01000035.1:0-22561 GCF_001899725.1 Sphingomonas sp. 67-41
CGCACGGCGACACGCTGCATCAGCTGACGTGGAGTGACGGCGCTATAGTAGGGCAAACGGCGAGATATATTCGTTATGTTTATCCGGTGCGGGGCGCCATTAAAAACCCCGCTAGGCCAACGGCTTAGCGGGGTTTTTATGTTCCGGGGTTCGAGCGTACTTGGCGCTCCGGCCGCGCCCTGCGATGCAGGCATTATGCGGACCATCCATATCGATTGCACGGGGGTGACGTCGCCGGGGGCGTTCTGGCAACGCTATCTCGACGCTGCCGCCCCCGAGCAGGCGGACCTGTTCGGACGCAATCTGGACGCCTTCTGGGACGCCGTGGAAGCGGGAGGGCCGGGATGGCCCGGCGGGACAAGGCTGGTCTTCACCCATTCGGAGGCGCTGCGGCCGCTGAAGTGCCGGGACGGCACGTCTTTCCTGGATGCGCTGCGCCGAATCGCGACCGAGTCGACCGCGACGCGGATCGAGCTCACCTGACCGAATCAGGCCGTGGGTGGATTGCCCGGCAGGATCACGGTCACGCGCAGGCCGCCGATCGGCGAGCGGCTCGCCTCGATCCGCCCGTGATGCGCCTCCACGATCGCTCGCGCGGTCGCCAGGCCCAGGCCCGAGGCCGCCGATTCGTCGGCACGATCCGAACTGCGGTAGAAAGGCTCGAACAGGCGCTGGGCGAGCATTACGTCCACGCCGGGCGCATTGTCGTCGATGATCAGTCGCCAGGCGTCGCGCGAACTCTCCAGGCCCAGCACGATGCGGCCATTGCGCGGCGTGTAGCGCAGCGAATTGTCGATCAGCGCGCCGAACAACTGCTCGATTCGCGCGCCGTCCCATTTCACGATCACCGTATATTCGGGGAGCGTGCTCGTCTCCAGCCGCACGCCCTGCGCCTCGGCGCGCTTGCGATCGGCATAGATGGCGTTGTGGATCAGCGCGCGCGGATCGACCGAGGCGAAGGTGACGGGCAGGCGGCCGAGATCGGCGAGCGCGACTGCGTTCAAGTCCTCCGCCATGTGGATCAGCCGCCGGGTATCCTCCTCGATCGCGCCGATCAGCGCGGGCGGAAGCGGCGGCTGCACGTCGCACAGCTTGATGAAATGCTCGCCCATATTCTCGGTCGGGCCCTTGAGCTCGCCCGAAATCGAGACCAGCCAGGTGCGGCGCGCGGTTTCCAGGCGGCTGAACTGGCTGGCGATGCGGCGCAGGTTGCGCATCGTCGCCACCACTTCGGCCGGCCCTTCCTCGTCGAAATAAAGGTCGAGGTCGCCGTTCACCACGTCGCGGCTCATCCGGTAGAGCTGGAGCTGCGGCCGCGACCAGCGCCGCGCGAAGACATAGGCCATCACCAGCAGCAGCACGAACAGCACCACCACGATGGCGGCCACGCCGATATACTGGGTGGCGAGCACACGCCGGTCCTGGTCGGAAAGTTCGGGCGGACGGACCACCCGCGCCGTCGCCACCGTGCGGCCGTCGACCTGGACGGGGCGCTCGGCGCGCGCGGCCAGGGAGGTGGTGGGGCCGGCGATCGCGTGGCCCTGCGGATCCACGAGCAGGACGCGGCCGGCAAGCGGCCCGGGCAGGTTCGCGACCTGATCGAGCGGGCGCCCGGCGCGGGCCGCTTCGGCAACCGTCTGGACAAAGGCGTCGAGCCGCTCGCGATCGCGCTGGGCCAGCTCGGCCTGCTGGCTCTCGTGCATCACGAACACCATCAGGCCGCCCGGCACGATCGCCGCGAGCAGCGCCTGCGCCGCCAAAGAGGAAAAGATGCCTCGAAACAAACGCACGCGCTCAGAACCTCCCCACAGGCCAGCTCGCCGGCCCTAGCCCCCGACTATTACAGACGCAATTCCCCGCTCAATCCGGAACATCGAAGCTGTCCAGTATCTTGGCGCCCGCCATGAATACAGCAATCGGGCACAACGCGAAGAGCATCCAGCCACCCCAGCCCGGAAACTTCCCCAGATAATGGACCCCGCGTTCGGTCGCGCCACAGGCAAGGCCATAGATGACCAGAAAGGCCTCGAACTTGGTCTTGATCGTGAACAGGCGACGGATGCGATGGAGCATGGCAAAGGTTAAGCAAGCGCCGGGCCAAGCGCCAAAACACGTAGTTTCGCGTTAAATTAGATAGTTAACTGTCAATTATTCCGACGGTTCGGCCGTTCGTGACGCTAGAGGAGCTCCGGGATCTCCAATGTCTCCAGCAGCACCCGGCGCGCGGCCTCGACCCGGGCGATCAGCGCCGGATCGGCAATCGAATCGAAGGGGATGGCCTCGGGCCAATGCGCCTCGATCACCCTGGCGATGCGATCGAGCTTGCCTTCGTCCACCAGGAAGCGCGGGTCGACCGTCGCAGGATCGCACACCACGCGCAGGCGCAGACAGGCGGGGCCGCCGCCATTGGCCATGGACTGGCGAACATCGACCACTTCGAGCCGCCGGATCGGGCCATTGCCTGCGACATGTTCCTGCAGCCAGCGCCATACCGACGGCGTGTCGCGTGCCTCGCCGGGCAGCACCAGCGCCATTTCGCCCGAGGGCAGGGTGACCAGCTGGGCATTGAACAGATAGGATTTGATCGCATCCGCGAGGCTCACCTGGGCAGCGGGCACTTCGACGATCTCGACCTGAGGCAGCATCGTGCGCAGATCGGCGTAGAAGCGATCCTTCCCGGCAAAGGCCAGCTCGTGCGCGAACAGCACGGGGCCGTTCGCCACCGCGACCACGTCGTTGTGAAACGCGCCCGCCGCAATCGCTTCCTCGGATTGCTGGACGAACAGGACGCGCTCGAGCCGATGCTTCCGCGCCACCGCCGCGCTCGCATCGGGGTGCTGGCGCGCGGGGAAGGGGCCGCCCGAGATGCCGTAGACGAACACTTCCACGCCCGGCGCTTCATGGCTGGCGGCAAGCCGCATGTGATTGGCCGCGCCCTCGTCGCCGAACGGTGCCGGCACGGGAGCGTGCACCGTGAAGGCGGGATCGGCGAAGGCGAGGCGGAGCTGTGCCAGCGTCTCGGGCCATTCATGGCTGCGATGGGGCATCGTCACCAGATTGGCGACGCTGAGATGGCATGTTCCGTCCGCGGCGTCGGGCGCGGGCGAGACGGTGGCGGCATTGGCCGCCCACATCGGCGAGGCAGACAGCGCCTGGGCCTGGCTATGCGGCGGAGCATCCTCGAAACGCGTGCCCAGGCTGGCGAGCCAGCGATGGTCGGGCCGGGCATGGGGGAGGAAAATGCCCTGGGCGAGCCCGAGCGCGAGATTGGCGCGCATCTTGGCGACCCCCTGCAGCGCCGCGGCGCGCGGGAAGGACGTCTCGCCCCGATTTCGCGTTGCGGCGAGGTTGCCATGGCTGAGGCCGGCATAATTGTGGCTTGGGCCGATGATCCCGTCGAAGTTGATCTCGATCAGCATCAACGCCCCACATGCATGACTTCGCCGCCCATGCCGACGCCGAGCAGCTCGGCGGTACGCGAGTCGATCGCCACGCAGCCTTCGCGCTCGGCCACGCGGCCCTGGGTCACCCGGAATTCCTGGAGCCTGCCCGTGGCGACCAGCGCCGCCTCGCCACCGGCTTCGATCGCCACCACCGTCGCGGTCCTTGCGTCACGCACCGTCTTCACCTGATCGGTGCGCGCGGTCATCGTCGGGCCGCCGTCGAAGATGTCGACATAGCGTTCCCAGGCAAAGCCTTCGCTCTCCAGCATGCGCATCGCGGCGCGGCCGGAGGGGTGGGGCAGGCCGATCACGCCGCGCGCGCTCTCCTGCAGCATCGCCGTATAGATCGGGTGCTTGGGCATCAGGTCGGCGATGAACTGGTTGCCATGGACGGCGTTGAAGCTGTCCGCTTCCTGGAAGTTCATCCCGAAGAAACGCCCCGCGACGCCGTCCCAGAAGGGCGACCCGCCGGCTTCGTCGATCACGCCGCGCAACTCGGCCAGGATCCGCTCGGCGAAGCGATGGCGGTGGCGCGCGATGAAGAGGTAGCGGCTGCGCGCCAGCAGCATGCCGAGACCGCCGGCGCGCTCGCCCGGGTGCAGGAACAGGCCGCCGACCTCGCTGGCCCCTTCCAGGTCGTTGACCAGGCTGAGCGTCTCGGCACGGAAGGTGCGGCCCAGTTCCTCGCTGTGCTTGGTCTCGGTGGCGAGGCGATAGGAATAGAAGGGCCAGCGCTGCCCGACCGCGGTGAAGATCTGGCAGGTGCCGCGCACTTCGCCGGTATCCATGTTCTCGAGCACGAGCACGAACACGTCGTCGCCGCTCTCGTCGTCGCCGCGCTCGAAGGCGGCGTGGCTGCGCGCGAGCTTGGCGCGGAGCACTTCCTTCTCGGGCTGGAGATTGGTGAAGCCGCCGCCAGTCAGCTTCGCCATCTCGTAGAGCGCCTGCAGATCCTCGTCGCGGGCGGCACGGATCACGAAACTCATATTTTCCCCTTCTCGGCGATACGCAACATGGTGACGGCGGAGAGGGCGGCGCGCTCGGCCAGGCTCTCCGGGATCAGGAATTCTTCGGCGCTGTGGATGAGGCCGCCGCGCGCGCCCATGGTGTCGACCACCGGCACGCCCGCCGCGGCGATGTTGTTGCCGTCGCATACGCCGCCGGAGAATTTCCATGCGACGGGGATGCCCAGATCGGCACCCGACGCCTTCACCAGCTCGAACAGCCCCTCGGCACCGGCGTCCAGCGGCTTGGGCGGGCGATTGAAGCTGCCATGGACATGGATGCGCACGTCATGCTTGACCGAGACGATCGCCACCGCCTGGTCGATCGCGATCCGCGCCCGGGTTATCGCTTCGCTGTCCCTGGGGCGGAAATTGACGCGCAGGATCGCGAGTTCCGGTACGACATTATTGGGTCCGCCGCCGTCGATCTTCGCGGGGTTGACGGCCAGGCCGGGAGCCTTGGCGTCATTCAGCCGCATCGCCAGGTCGGCCGCGGCGACGAGCGCGTTGCGCCCCTCGTCTGGATTGCGCCCGGCATGGGCCGACTTGCCATGGACGAGAATCGAGAAATTGCCGGTGCCGCCCCGCGCGCCGGCCAGCGTGCCGTCGGGCAAAGCAGGCTCATAGGTGAGCGCCGCGATCTTGCCCTTCGCAGCGCCGGCGATCAGCCTGGCGGAGGAGAAGGAGCCGGTCTCCTCGTCGGAATTGATCAACACCTCGTACCCAAGCCGCACCGCGAGCGGGCTGTCCTCCACGGCCTCCAGCGCGGCGAGCATCAGCGCGAGCCCACCCTTCATGTCGGCGGCGCCCGGCGCGTTGAGGTTGCCGTCCGGCAGCCAGCGGTTCGCCTGGAAGGGATGATCGGCGCCGTAGACGGTGTCCATATGGCCGGTGAGCAGGATCTGCACCGGCGCCTCCGGCCGCACGGCGAGATGAAGGTGGCGGCCATGCGCCAGCGCCTCCACGCGCCCGTCGGCGGTCACGCTCTCGGCAGGCTCCGGGTCCAGCAGCGCCAGGTGGCCGGGCAGAACGGAGAAGGCATCGGCCAGCGCATCGGCCATGCGGCCCAGTCCCGCCAGGTTGCGGGTGCCGCTGTTGATCGCAGTCCAGGCCTCGGTGCGCGCCAGCATGGGCGACGCCGCGGCCCTCTCCACTGCCGCGCATTCTGTCTTGGAAAGCTCGGTCATCCCGAGCACCTAGCGCGTAAAACCATCTTCGTCATCCCGCCGAACGCTGGGATCTCATGCAATCAGGGCATGATCTTCGGAGTTGGGGCCGGCGCCTTTGCCGAAAGGACGACCGCCACGTCAGAAATCGACGACCAGGGCCGCGCGGCTGGTCGTGTCGGTGGTCTTGCGCCCGAGCGGCGGCGTGCTTTCATATTGGAGCGAGTAGCTGAACTGCGCCGACAGCGGCCCGATCAGGCGCGTCAGCAGCGCCGATTTGGACGACACCGTGCTGTTCGCATCCTGCATATAGGCCGAAGCGACTTGCGTCACCGAGATGCCCTTGGTGATCTTCCAGCCGAAATCGATGCTGCCGCGCGCCGCGGCGTTCTTCTCGGCGGTGTCGTTGATGAAGCGCGTGTAGCGGAAGGCCGGGCCGACCTCGAGGTCGAGCTTCACCGCCGGCGACTTGATCGCGCTGTAGCCGATGCCGCTCGACAGCGAGATGCGATCGGTGAAGCCCGAGAAGCGATCGCTCTCATATTGCGCGGCGCCATAGAGATAGGCGCGGTCGTCGAACTTCCAGTTGGGCTCGTAGGCGGCGAGATAGCGTTCCCGCGTCGTGATGCCCAGGCTTTCCTGGTAATCGGCCTGCACCCGCAGCTTGTGGCGCCATTGCAGCGCCTCGCGCTTGAGCTCCAGCGCTGCGGTGATGCCGATATTCTCGGTATTGCCGGTGGTCACATAGCCACCCAGTTCGGCGTGCCCCTTCACCAGCGCGAAGAAATCGGCGCTGCGGATCTTGGCCTGGGCCTTCTTCGTCCGCTCGTTGCGCCAGTCCGCGGCGATCTTCACCACCTGGTCGGCCGTCGCGGGCGAGGCGGTGCGGGCATATTTGACGATGACGGCGACATCGCTTTCGCTGCCGGATTCCATCGCGGCGTCGAGCATTGCCCGGATCGTCGCCGGGATGGCTGTGGGATCGGCCGCGGCGGCCGGATCATCGTCCGGCGCATTGGCAAGCAGCAGCGGCAGGGCAAGGAGCAGGGCGCGCATGAACGGGTCCGTATCGCCGTTATGGGAGCGAAACTAGGGCAGGATCAGACGAGATGTTGTCCAAAGACGGTCAACAGTTCCTTATAGAGCGCGCGCTTGAACGGCACGATGATGTCGGGAAGGTCCTGCGGGGCGGCCCAGCGCCACGCACGGAATTCGGGTTCGGCGGTCTCGATGTTGACGTCGGCGTCCTCGCCCAGGAAACGGAACAGGAACCAGCGCTGGCGCTGTCCGCGCCACTTGCCCTTCCACACCTTGCCGACCAGATCCTCGGGCAGGTCGTAATAGAGCTCCTCGGGCGCCTCGGCGATCAGTTCGGCCAGATCGCACCGCACCCCGGTCTCCTCCCACAGCTCGCGCCAGGCCGCCTCGATCGGTGCCTCGCCGGGATCGATCCCGCCCTGCGGCATCTGCCAGGCCTCGAGCACCGAATCGAGCCGCTGGCCGACGAACACCCGGCCGGCACGGTTGAGGAGCATCACGCCCGCGCAGGGGCGATAGGGAAGGGAAGCAATGTCGGTCATGCCTTCCCACCTACAAATATCGTCACCCCGGCGAAAGCCGGGATCTCGGGCAAGGGCGCAGGGCGGGAGCCGCAAGAGATCCCGGCTTTCGCCGGGATGACGGGATACCTAGCTTGGGCAAGTGATCCACCTCGTCCACCATCCCGACTATGTCGCGCCCGCTCCGGCCCGCAGCCAGTATCAGTGGAACAAGAACGGCCTGGTCCGCGACCTGCTGCGCGCGGAAGGGCCCGTCTTCGTGTGGCACGAGCCCGAGCCGATGCCGCGCGCCTGGCTCGAAGCGGTGCACGATCCGGACTATGTCGAGGAAGTGCTGCGCGCCGCCGTCCCGCCCGAGAAGGAGCGCCGCATCGGCTTCCCGGTCACTCCCGAAGTCGCCCGCCGGTCCCAGGTCGTGCCCGGCGGCACCTATCTGGCGGCCCGGCTTGCGCTGGAACATGGTTTCGCGGCCAACACCGCGGGCGGCAGCCACCACGCGCTGGCCAATACCGGTGCGGGCTTCTGCGTGTTCAACGACCTCGCCATCGCCGCCGTCCGGCTGGTGGAGGAGGGCTATCGCGTCCTGATCGTGGACTGCGACGTGCACCAGGGCGACGGCACCGCCGCGCTGACCGCGGGACGGCCGGAGATCGCCACCTACTCGATCCATGCGGAGAAGAACTTCCCGGCCCGCAAGGCGCGCTCGACGCTCGACGTGCCGCTGCCCGACGGGGTGGGCGATGCGGAATATCTGGAAACGCTGGAGCGCACGCTCCTGCCGCTGCTCCGTGGATTCGCTCCCGATCTCGTCCTCTACCAGGCCGGAGTCGACCCGCTCGCCGGCGACCGGCTCGGCCGCCTGTCGCTGAGCTACCGGGGGCTGGTCGCTCGCGACCGCTGGATCGCCGGCGTCATGACGTCACGCGGCACCCCCTTCGCCAGCGCGCTGGGCGGCGGCTATGGCGAGGATGCGCTCGAGGTCTCGCGGCGCCATGTCGCCTCCGTCCTCGCCCTGGGAAGCATGGCCGCAAAGGAGCCTTTGCAGGGCTGAGGGCATTTTCTACTTTGGGTTGGGAGAAATTGGGGCGTACACGTCCTTGTAACGATAGAGAACCGCAGGATACCGGCCATGGCGACTGCCGCGCACACGCTCACGCCCCAGGAGGCGTCGGCGCATCCCGCACCCGAAGCGATCGTGGTTCGCTTCGCCGGTGATTCCGGCGACGGCATGCAGCTCACCGGCGGCCAGTTCACGCTCTCAACCGCGCTGGCCGGCAACGATCTCGCCACCTTCCCCGATTTCCCCGCCGAGATCCGCGCCCCGCAGGGCACCTTGTTCGGCGTCTCCGCCTTCCAGATCAATTTCGGCTCGGCGCAGATCGATACCGCGGGCGACCAGCCCGACGTGCTCGTCGCGATGAATCCGGCGGCGCTCAAGACCAATGTCGATGCGCTCAAGCCCGGCGGGCTGATCATCGCCGACGAGGGCGAGTTCGGCCAGCGCAACCTCGACAAGGCGAAATACGCCGCCAATCCGCTCGAGGATGGCAGCCTGGCCAAGTGGCAGCTGCTCAAGCTCAACATCTCGCAGCTGACGCTCGACGCGGTGAAGCCCTTCGGCCTCGGGAACAAGGAAGCGCTGCGCTGCAAGAACATGTGGACGCTGGGCCTGGCGCTCTGGATGTTCGACCGCGATCGCCAGCCCCTGATCGACTGGCTCAAGGCCAAGTTCGCCAAGGCGCCCGAACTGGCCGAAGCGAACATCGCTGCCCTCAACGCCGGCCATGCCTATGGCGAGACGGCGGAACTGGGCGCCATGGGCATCAGCCAGCGCCAGGTCGCCGCCGCGCCCGCCGAGCCGGGGCTCTACCGCACCGTCACCGGCGCCGAGTCGATCTCGCTCGGCCTGGTCGCGGGCGCGCAGCTGGCGAGCCTGCCGATGTTCTTCGGCGGCTATCCGATCACCCCGGCCAGCGCGATCCTGCACACGCTGTCGCGTTACAAGGAATATGACGTCACTACCTTCCAGGCGGAGGACGAGATCGCCGCGGTCGCCTCGGCGCTCGGCAGCGCCTATGCCGGCAGCCTCGGCGTCACCTGCTCCTCCGGGCCCGGCATCGCGCTGAAGACCGAGGCGATCGGCCTGGCGATCATGACCGAGCTGCCGCTGGTGATCATCAACGCCCAGCGCGGAGGCCCCTCCACGGGACTTCCCACGAAAACCGAGCAATCGGATCTATATCAAGCGGTTTATGGCAGGAATGGCGATGCGCCGGTGCCGGTGATCGCCGCGCGCTCGGCCGCCGACTGCTTCGACGTCGCGATCGAGGCGGTGCGCATCGCCACGCAATACATGACCCCGGTGATGCTGCTCACCGACGGCTATCTCCAGAATGCCGCCGAGCCCTGGAAGGTGCCGGACATGTCGGCCTATGCGCCGTTCCCGGTGACCTTCCATACGGAGGTCCCGCCCGAGGGCGAGAAGTTCCAGCCCTATGGCCGCGACGCGAAGCTCAAGCGCCCCTGGGTGAAGCCGGGCACGCCGGGCCTGCTCCACCGCATCGGCGGCATCGAGAAGGCGCAGGGCAGCGGCAATATCGACTATTCCCCCGCCAACCACCAGGCGATGACCAACACGCGTCGCGACAAGGTGATGGGCATCGAGGTGCCCGATCAGGCGATCGAGCAGGGGCAGGCGGGCGGCAAGCTCGCCGTGGTCGGCTGGGGTTCCACCTATGGCCCGATCGCGCAAGCCGTGCGGCGTGCGCGGAGCAGGGGGCATGACGTCAGCCATGTCCATATCCGCCACATCTGGCCGCTTCCGAAGAATCTCGGTGATCTCCTAAAGAGTTACGAGCATGTTCTTGTACCGGAAATGAATACCGGCCAGCTCAAGACGCTGCTGCGTGACCAGTATCTCGTCGATGCCAGGTCGCTCACCAAGGTCTCCGGCCAGCCCTTCCGCATCGCCGAAATCGAAGCCGCCATCGCCCAGCATATCGGCGCCGACTTCGACCAGGAGGTCCCGTCCGACGACAGCCAGCTTCCGAGCCCGGAGGCGGTGAACCCATAGTGACCACATGCCCCGTTTGCGAGCAGCACGTGCTAGCGGAAGCGGCCAGTTGTCCGACCTGCGACTGGATCGAGGATTCTGACGCTCGGTATGTGCCGGAGCAGCCGTTCCGCAGGAATGTCATGTCTTTGATCGAGGCCCAAGAGCATTGGCGTAGCACAGGGAAGCCAGTGGAATGAACGAGATCACCACCATCCGCCCGAGCACCCCCAAGGACTGGGAGACCGACCAGGAGGTTCGCTGGTGCCCCGGCTGCGGCGATTATGCGATCCTCAAGGCCGTGCAGCGCACCATGCCCGAACTGGGCGTCGCGCCGGAGAACACCGTGTTCGTCAGCGGCATCGGCTGCTCGTCGCGCTTCCCCTATTACATGGAGACCTATGGCTTCCACACCATCCACGGCCGCGCGCCGGCGGTGGCGACGGGGGTGAAGCTCGCCAATCCGGAGCTCGACGTGTGGATCATCACCGGCGACGGCGATGCGCTGTCGATCGGCGGCAACCACACGATGCACCTGCTCCGGCGCAACCTGGACTGCCAGTTCCTGCTGTTCAACAACGAGATCTACGGCCTCACCAAGGGCCAGTATTCGCCGACCAGCCGCGAAGGCACCCGCTCGCCGTCCACGCCCTTCGGCTCGGTCGACCATCCCGCCAAGCCTTGCGCCTTCGCGCTGGGGGCGGGCGCCCGCTTCGTCGCGCGCGGGATCGACGTGCACAAGAACCTGCCGAGCGTCCTCAAGGCCGCCCATGCCCATCGCGGCGCGGCGTTCGTCGAGATCTTCCAGAACTGCATCGTCTATAACGACGAGGTCTTCGAGCCCTTCACCGCCAAGCCCAATGCGGCGCTGGGCCAGCTGTGGGTCGAGCATGGCCAGCCGATGCTGTTCGCCGGCGGTGCCAAGGGCATCGCGCTCGACCGGGAACGGCTCACGCTCAAGGTCGTCGACGTGGCCGATGGCGATTGGCAGGGAGCGGAAGTGATCGTCCACAACGTCACCAACCGCGCCATCGCGCACATGCTGGTCGAGATGCCCTTCGGCCCGTTCCCGATGGCGCTGGGCGTGCTCTACGACGATCCCGCGCCGACGTTCGAAAGCGCGGTCGCCGCCCAGAACCGGGCCGCGAGCGAGGGCAAGTCCGCCGATCTCCAGAAGCTCGTTTCCAAGGGCCAGACCTGGATGGTCGACAAGGAGCCGCACAAGCTCTGAGAACCGCATGAACGCGGACTGTTATCGCTATCGGCTTGCATTGAGCGCGGGCAAGCCTATCGCACCGTTCATGTTGACCCGTGCCAGCGCCGGCCTCATCCCCCATGCAGTCACGCCGCTCCGGCGCGTCGGGCGGCGATGACTCCCGGCAACGGCACCTCCGGCACGTTCCGCGCACCCGAGGAGCGGGCCCGGCGCCACGATCTCGATGCCTTGCGGGCGGTATTCCTGCTGTTCGGCATTCCCTATCACGCCGCGCTCACCGTCCGTCCCGGGCCGTGGATCGCCAATATGCACGAGCGGTCGCGCGACTTCATCCAGCTCGCCGACTATCTCCACCTGTTCCGCATGCCGGGCTTCTACATGATCGCCGGCTATTTCGCCGCGATGCTGCTCCAGCGCCGACCGGTGGCGAGCTATCTCCCGTCACGCCTCCACCGGCTCGTCCCGCCCTTCCTCGCGGGGACGCTGCTGCTGGTACCCGCGATGCATTTCCTGCTCCTGGTGGAAACCGGCCATCCGCAGCCCCTGGTGCGCTGGTGGGAGATCATGACCTGGGCCGAGCGCAATCCGTTCGAACATCTCTGGTTCGTGCAGGTGCTGCTGTACTACACCGCCGGGCTTGCCGGCCTGGTCTGGCTGTTCCCCGGGCTCGCCCATGCCGGGATCGAGGGGGAGCGGCCGGGGCTCGTCCGCTGGTTCGTGCCGCTCACGCTCGCCACCGGCATCGTCCTCGGCCTGTGCGGCCTCGGCGCGCTTCAGCTCGAGCGCTACCGCTATCTGGACAATTTCGCGATCAATTTCCTCTCGGCCCGCTATGCGCTCGACTATCTGCCCTGGTTCGCCCTTGGCGCGATACTCCAGCGCATCCCGGCGCTCGACCGGCGCTTCGCCCGCTTCTCCTGGATGCTGTTCCTCGTCGGCCTGGCCGCAAGCATCGCCCTGGTCTTCGCCGCGCGGTCGATCCCGCTGGTCTGGCGTCCCGTGTTCACCGGCGTCGCCGCGATCTGTCTTACCCAGGCCTCGCTCGGCGCGCTCGCCTATTTCATCGATGGCGAGCGCCGCTGGGTGAAGGCACTCGTCTCGGCTTCCTTCGTCATCTATCTGTTCCACGAGCCGCTGATCGTGCTGGCAACGCCCTGGATCGACCTGGCCCCGCTTCCGATCTGGCCCAAATTCATCCTGCTCTGCCTGACGGCCTTTCTCGGCTCCTACGGGATCTGGAAGCTGATCAGGCTGAGCCCGGCACTGCGCTACCTGTTCAATGGCGAGCGCGTGAAACGCCGCATCGAGTACGGACCCTAGCGCCGAGCTTGGGCTTGCCCGACTCAGTGACGCGTGCATTGTGCACTCTGCAATGCACGCGCCGCTGAGCCAGTCCACATCGAACGCCCCCGCGCCGCAAGGGGGAGGCTGGCTCTCGCGGGCACTCGCTCCCTTCTTCCGCCGCCAACTCGACAGGATCGATGCCGGCATCGCCCGGGGCAGCCTGTCGCTCAGCCTGCCCGGCGGAGCCGCGCGACTGCTCGGTGGCCGGGAGGAAGGGCCCGCCGCGACCGTGGATCTGCGCAGCTGGCGTGCGTTGCTCCGGCTCGCGATGGGCGGCTCGATCGGCTGGTACCGGGCCTGGACCCTTGGCGAATGGGCGAGCCCGGATCCGGTGGCGCTCTTTGCGCTGTTCGGTTGCAATCGCGCCGAACTCGCCCGCCAGGCCCGGGCCACCGGCCCATCGCTCCGCATCAAGCGCCTGATCCATGCGATGCGGCGCAACGATCGTCACGGCTCGCGGCGGAACATCCATTTCCATTACGATCTGGGCAACGACTTCTATCGGCTCTGGCTCGATCCCGGCATGACCTATTCGAGCGCGCTGTTCACCGCGCCTGGCCAATCGCTCGGGGAAGCCCAGCAGGCGAAGCTTGCCGCGATCCTCGCCCGGACGGCCACGCGGCCGGGCGAGGAGATTCTCGAGATCGGTTGCGGCTGGGGCAGCTTCGCCGAACTGGCGGTGCGGGAGGGGCGCAGGGTTCACGGCATCACCCTCTCGACCGAGCAGAAGGCCTGGGCGGAAGCCCGTGTCCCGCATGGCGCGCGCTTCACCCTCACCGACTATCGCGACGTCGGCGGAAGCTATGACGCGGTCGCCAGCATCGAGATGGCCGAAGCGGTGGGGCGGGAATATTGGCCGGCCTATCTGGACGCGATCGCCGGGGCGCTGAAGCCGGGCGGCCGCGCGGCGCTGCAGATCATCACGTTCGACGACGCCTTCTTCGAAGACTATGCCGCGAACGTCGATTTCATCCAGGCCTATGTCTTCCCCGGCGGGATGCTGCTCTCGGAAGCCCGCCTGCGCGCGCTTGCCGAGGCGCGGAGCCTGTCCTGGCGCGATCGCACCAGCTTCGGCGCCGACTATGCCGAGACGCTGCGGCGCTGGCGCGAAACGTTCGACGCGGTGGTGGAGGCGGGTGAGCTACCGAAGAAATTCGACAACAGGTTCATCGACTTGTGGCGTTATTATCTCATGTATTGCGAAGGTGGGTTCAGAGGCGGCGGGATCGACGTCGTCCAGCTCACCTTGGTGAAGGAGGAGAGGATATGAGGAACTGGCTTCTGGCGGGCGCGCTGGCGCTTGGAACATTCGCGGGGCAGGGAGCGATGGCCCAGGCAATCGCGTCGCCCGGCGTGCAGATGCAGCCCGGTGACAATTCGGGCCTCCGCAAGGTCGGTGCCGAAGTGCTGTTCTGGAGCCAGGCCCAGCGCGACCAGAATTTTCCGCACATGGAGAAGCTCTTCCCCGGCCATATCGTCCAGGCGGGCGGCAAGGTCCATCCGCTGCCCGTCGGCAAGCCGCTGGCCTTTCCCGATGCCGATCTCGACGCCTTCATCGCCCAGCAGAACATCGCCGGGCTAATCGTCCTCAAGGACGGCAAGATCGTGCTCGAACGCTATGCCCGCGGCTATTCGCAACAGGGGCGCTGGACCAGCTTCTCGGTCGCCAAATCCTTCACTTCGTCGCTCGTCGGCACCGCGATCGGGGACGGCTTCATAAAGTCGGTCGACGAGCCGGTGACCCGATATATCCCCGAGCTGGCCGGCAGCGGCTATGACGGCGTGACGATCGCCCAGCTCCTCACCATGACCTCGGGGGTCAAGTGGAACGAGGATTACACGGATCCCAAGTCCGATGTCGCGCGCATGTTCCTCGAGCCGGTGCCGGCGGGGGAGGACCCCACTGTCTTCTACATGAAGAAACTCCCGCGCGAATTCGCGCCCGGGACAAAGTGGGTCTACAAGACCGGCGAGACCAATCTGATCGGCGTGCTGGTGATGCGCGCCACCGGGAAGCCGCTCGCCACCTATCTCAGCGAGAAGATCTGGAAGCCGTACGGCATGGAGCAGGACGCGTTCTGGATGGTCGATCCGTCCGGCCACGAAGTCAGCGGCTGCTGCCTTTCGGTGTCGTTGCGCGACTATGCCCGGATGGGCCAGTTCGTGCTCGAAGGCGGGAAGGGCGCCGTGCCTGCCGACTGGTACCGCCGGTCGACCGCGTCCCATGCCGATATCGGCGTGCCGGGCCGGGGCTATGGCTATCAATGGTGGACCTATCCGGAGGGCCGCTTCGGCGCCCAGGGGATTTTCGGCCAGACGATCCGCATCGATCCGAAGTCGAAGGTGGTGATCGCGGTCTCGGCCGCCGCACCCAAGGCCAGCGACGACGCCTATGGCCAGGCACGCACGGCATTCCTCAACCGGCTGTTCGAGGCGGCGGCGAAGTAGGCGTTGCGGGCAACTCCGAACGGAGCCCGTCGAAGTCCTAGCCCGCCACCCGCTCGAAATGTCCGGTCTCGAACCCGGAGACCGCCAGCGCCGCGATCCGCTCCGCCACGACCTCGGGCGCCTTCACCGTCGCCGGGTCCTCGCCCGGGAAGGCGCGCGCGCGCATCTTGGTGCGGGTGGCGCCCGGGTCGACGATCCCGACGCGCACCTTGCTGATATGCGCGACTTCCTCGCCATAGGTGAGCAGCAGGTTCTCGAATGCCGCCTTCGACGCGCCATAGACGCCCCAATAGGCCCGTGCCGTGCGGCCCACGCCGGAGGTCACGCCGATCACCCGCGCGCCGCGCGATGCCTTGAGCATCGGATCGAACGCGGCAAGCATCGCCGCCTGGGCGGTGACGTTGAGCGTCAGCACCTTGGCGAATTCCTTGAAGTCGATCGCCGGCACCGCGCTCAGCGTGCCGAGCGTCGCCGCGTTGAGCACGAGCACATCCAGGGCGGCCCAGCGCCCGGAGATCGCCTCGGCGAGGCGGGAGATCCCGTCATTCTCCGCCAGGTCCAGCGGCGCGATCGTCGCCGATCCGCCCGCCGCGAAGATCGCCTCCTCGACTTCCTCGAGCCCGCCCGCGGTCCGTGCGGTGAGGACCACATGCGCGCCTTGCCTGGCCAGTTCCAGTGCCGTCGCCGCACCGATACCGCGGCTTGCGCCGGTGACGAGCGCAATGCGCCCCGAAAGTGCCCCTTCGCTCATCGCCGGATCAGCCCACCCGCTCGTGGAGCAGCGCGAACTGGTCGTCCGGCGGACCGTTCTCGTCCTGGTCGGTCAGCGTGGTCGGATATTCGCCGGTGAAACAGGCGTCGCAATATTTCGGATGGATGTCCGCCCGGTGCGCCTCGCCCAGTGCCTTGTACAGGCCGTCGATCGAGATGAAGGCCAGGCTGTCGGCATGGATGAAGTCGGTCATCCCGCCCACGTCCAGCTTGGCCGCCAGCAGCTTGGCGCGTTCGGGGGTGTCGACGCCGTAGAAGCACGAATGCCGCGTCGGCGGCGAAGCGATGCGCATGTGCACCTCGGCCGCGCCGGCCTCGCGCATCATCTGCACGATCTTCAGCGACGTGGTGCCGCGCACGATCGAATCGTCGATCAGCACCACGCGCTTGCCCTTGATCAGCTCGCGATTGGCGTTGTGCTTCAGCTTCACGCCCAGGTGGCGGACCTTATCGCCCGGCTGGATGAAGGTGCGGCCCACATAGTGCGAGCGGATGATGCCGAGCTCGAACGGAATGCCGCTCTGCTGGGCATAGCCGATCGCCGCCGGCACGCCCGAATCGGGCACCGGCACGACCAGGTCGGCCTCGACCGGCATCTCGATCGCCAGCTGCGCGCCGATCGCCTTGCGCACCGAATAGACCGAGCGATCGTTGCTGATCGAATCCGGGCGCGAGAAATAGACATATTCGAAGATGCAGGGCCGCGGCCCCACCGGCGCGAACGGCTTGTGCGAGCTGATCTCACCGCCCTTCACGATCACCAGCTCGCCCGGCTCGACGTCGCGGACATAGTCGGCGCCGACCACGTCGAGCGCCACCGTCTCCGATGCGAACACGATCGTGTCGTCGAGCTTGCCCATCACCAGCGGGCGGATGCCCAGCGGATCGCGGCAGGCGATCATGCCCTCGGGCGTCATCACGATCAGCGAATAGGCGCCCTCGACCTGCTTCAGCGCATCGATGAACCGGTCGATCAGCGTGCGGAACTGCGAAGTGGCGACGAGGTGGATGATCACCTCGGTGTCCGACGTCGACTGGAAGATCGCGCCGCGGCGGATCAGGTCGCGGCGCAGGCGCATCGCGTTCGAGATATTGCCGTTATGGGCGATCGCAAAGCCGCCGCTCGCCAGCTCGGCATAGAGCGGCTGCACGTTGCGCAGCGCGGTCTCGCCCGTGGTCGAGTAGCGCACATGGCCGCAGGCGACATTGCCATGCAGCGCGCGGATCACTTCGTCGCGATCGAAATTGCCCGCCACATGCCCCATCGCGCGATGCGTGTGGAACTGGTGGCCGTCGAAGCTGGTGATGCCCGCCGCCTCCTGGCCGCGGTGCTGCAGCGCGTGCAGGCCGAGCGCAACCGCGGCGGCGGCGCCGTCCATGCCGGATACGCCGAAAATGCCGCACTCTTCGCGCAGCTTGTCGTCATCGAACGGGTTCGTGGTAAGCATCAGCCCTCGAGGGGGTTGGGAACTGTCGAGCGGGCATATAGGCGCTTCGGCGCGGTTTGTCGCCGGTCTGTCACAAAGAAATGAACTTGCTGGGTTTTTCGTTGGTTTTTCAGGGCAGAAGGAGACGATCCATGCCCGGGCACGACCACGGACCGCAGATCAGGAACGGCGAACTCTACGAGAAACTCCGCGACGAAGGCGCCTCGAAGGAAAAGGCGGCGCGAATCGCCAACGCCCAGGCGGCGGGCACGCTCCACCATCCCGGTGGCACGCTGGAGAGCCGCTCGAAGAAGCAACTCTACGACGAGGCGAAGGAGATCGGCATCGAAGGCCGCTCGGGGATGGACAAGGGCGCGCTGGCGAAGGCGATCCGGGAGCATGGATGACCGCCATCCACCCCTCGAGCGCCATCCTCGCGAAGACGGGGAGCCAGAGCCACGCGCGACGTCGCGTCGCTACCCCGGATCGCCGCCTTGGCGGGGATGACGATGGGGGCTTGGCACGCTAGATATCTGGCGTGGACACCAATCGCGAAACGGGCACCTTGCTCGACCCGAAATATGACGCGGCCGGCCTGATCACCGCCGTCTGCACCGCGCCCGACGGCACGGTGCTCATGGTCGCGCACATGAATGCCGAGGCGCTCCAGGCGACGCTCGACAGCGGCGAGGCGACCTTCTGGTCGCGCAGCCGGGGCAGGCTCTGGAAGAAGGGCGAGACCTCGGGCCATGTCCTCAAGGTGGTCGAGGCCCGCATCGATTGCGATCAGGATTGCGTCTGGCTCAAGGTCGAACCGCGCGGCCCCGCCTGCCATACCGGCGCGCCCAGTTGCTTCTACCGCGCAATCGAGGGCGGAAAGCTCGTCCGCAAATGAAGCGCGCCGGGCTGTTCCTCGCGCTGCTCGTGGCGGCCTGCTCCGGCGGCGCCAAGCAGGCCGACAAGCCCCAGCCTCCCCAGGACCTGGAGAAGGCCGCTATCGAGCGCGGCCTGATCCGCAACCCCGCCGATACCGATATCGCCGGCCTCTATGCTCGCGACACCGATCGCATCTGCATCGTCCCCGACGAGCAGCTCGGCTACCGGATCGGCGCTTTCGTCGACTATGGCGACCGGATCACCTGCAGCGGCTCCGGCCGGGCGAGCCGGGTAGGGGAGTCGCTCCATATCGAGCTGGGCGAGGACGGCAGCTGCTCGTTCGACGCGAAATATGATGGCGACAAGATCGCCTTTCCGGGCGCGCTGCCTGACGGCTGCAACCGCTATTGCGCCAGGCGCGCCTCCTATGCCGGCCTCGAAGTCGTCCGGCTGAGCGAATCAGCCGCCGAGGCATCGGCGATGCGCGACGCCAATGGGCGCAGGCTCTGCGGGGGCGGCTAGAGGGGGACGCATATTCCCCACCGCGATTTCCCCTGAAACACGCGCGTCATGTCGATGCGCGAACATGGATCCTGCCGCGCCCCTTGTGGGCGGCGCATCCGCGCATGCCGAACGGCGAGGCGAGAGGATGGGGTCGCGACCTTCGCGGCCTTTCGGCGCCCAAAGAGTTGACGTTCACGTAAAGGGAAGGTAGTTTCCATGCCCATGAACGCACCAGCCTTTCCGCTCGAGGCCCTGGCGCCGATCGAATCGCGTCCGGATCGCGACGCCTTCACCATTTCGGACCTGTGCGCCGAATTCTCGGTCACGCCGCGGGCGCTGCGTTTCTATGAGGATGAGGGCCTGATCGCGCCCGAGCGCCGCGGCACCACCCGGATCTATTCGCACCGCGATCGCGCGCGGCTCGCCTGGATCCTGCGCGGCAAGCGCGTCGGCTTCAGCCTGGCCGAGATCCGCGAGATGATCGATCTCTACGATGTCGGCGACGGCCGCCGTACCCAGGTGCAGGTCACGCTCGAACGCTGCCTCGAGCGGATCGGCCTGCTCGAGAACCAGAAGCGCGACATCGACGCGCACATCGCCGAGCTCCAGCAATTCGTCGAGCTGCTCAAAAGCAGCGACTAGCCCCCGAGGAACCTGAAATGCCCCAATATACTCCGCCGGTGCGCGACACGCGCTTCATTCTCGAGCAGGTGATCGGCCTCGATCGCTACGCCAATCTTCCGGGCTTCGAGAATGCGACGCCGGACACGGTCGACGCGGTGCTCGAGCAGGGCGGCCAGTTCGTCGCCGAAGTGCTGTTCCCGCTCAACCATTCGGGCGACCAGCAGGGCTGCACCCGCCATGACGACGGCAGCGTCACCACGCCGGACGGCTATAAGCAGGCCTATGCCCAGTTCGTCGAGAGCGGCTGGGGCACGCTCAGCTTTCCCGAGGCGGTCGGCGGGCAGGGGATGCCGCACGTCATCTCCACGGCCTTTCAGGAGTTCATGATCTCCTCGAACATGGCGTTCGCCATGTATCCGGGCCTCACCCATGGCGCCGTCGCGGCGCTGCTGGTCAAGGGTTCGCCCGAGCAGCAGGAGAAATACGTCCCCAAGATGGTCGCGGGCGAGTGGGGCGGCACGATGAACCTCACCGAGCCGCAGTGCGGCACCGATCTCGGCCTGATCAAGACCAAGGCCGAGCCCCAGGCGGACGGCTCGTTCAGCATCACCGGCACCAAGATCTTCATCTCCTCGGGCGAGCACGACCTGACCGAGAACATCATCCACCTCGTCCTTGCCAAGACCCCGGGCGCGCCGGAGAGCAGCAAGGGCATCTCGCTGTTCGTGGTGCCCAAGTTCCTGGTCAACGACGACGGCTCGCTCGGCGCGCGCAACGCCGTTTCGTGCGGCTCGATCGAGCACAAGATGGGCATCCACGCCAATTCGACCTGCGTGATGAACTATGACGGAGCCACGGGCTGGCTGGTCGGCGAGGAGATGAAGGGCCTCGCCGCCATGTTCATCATGATGAACGCGGCGCGCCTGGGCGTGGGCCTCCAGGGCCTGGGCGTGGGCGAGGTCGCCCTTCAGAACGCCGTCCAATATGCGCATGACCGCCGCCAGGGCCGCGCGCTCACCGGCCCGCAGGAGCCGAACGAAAAGGCCGACACGCTGTTCGTCCACCCGGACGTGCGCCGCATGCTGATGGAGGCCAAGGCGCAGACCGAGGCGCTGCGGGCGCTCTGCCTGTGGGGGGCGCTCCAGGTCGATCTGGAACATGCCGCCGGCACCGAGGAGGAGCGCCAGCTCGCCGCCGATCTGGTCGGCCTGCTCACGCCGGTGATCAAGGGCGTCGGCACCGATATCGGCTACAAGGTCGCGACCGACAGCCAGCAGGTCTATGGCGGCCATGGCTACATCGCCGAATGGGGCATGGAGCAATATGTCCGCGATGCCCGCATCTCGATGATCTATGAGGGCACCAACGGCGTGCAGGCGATGGACCTGGTCGGCCGCAAGCTCGCCATGAACGGCGGCCGCGCGGTCCAGGCCTTTTTCAAGCTGGTCGCCGAGGAAGCCGCCGCCGCCAAGGGCGACGCCCGGTTCGCCGTGCTGGCGGAGGGTCTGGAAAAGGCCTTGGGCCATCTCCAGGGCGCGACGATGTGGCTCGCCCAGAACGGCTTCAAGAACCCCAATGACGTCGGCGCGGGCGCTTATCCCTATATGCAGCTTACCGGCACCGTCGCGCTCGGGCTGATGTGGCTGCGCATGGCCCGGGCAGCGGCCGCCGCGCTGGCCGCCGGCGGCGGCGACACCCGCTTCTACGAGGCCAAGCTGGTTACCGCGCGCTTCTATGCCGAGCGCTTCCTTCCGGACGCGAGCGGCCTGCGTCGCAAGATCGAGGCGGGCAGCGAAACGGTGATGGCGCTCGATCCGGAGCTGTTCCGCGCCGCATGACCGCGTTTCGCCAGGGTCCCCGGCTTTGGCCGGGGGCCGGATGGCCAGGGAAAGATGCGCGAGGGGGCGTAACGCCCCATCCCTGAAGCCACCTGTATTTTACATAATGTATATTATCGATCTTTCGGTTGTGCAAGCGCAACTTCCAAGTGAGACGTTTCTCCAAATTCGAAATGAGACTCGCCTCACGCGTTGGCGGGATTTGTCCCGTCCCTTGGAGGTTGTGTGCGCCAGGGACGTAAGCGAACCTGAAATTGAGGTCGATGATGAATCCTACGAAATCAAAGCGATAAAGGCCTATCTCGCGGGCGATTTGAAAGCTCGAGATTCGCGTGCCTCGCTAGAGGTCTCACGGCCTACGATGTATCGAATGGTCGCCCGATACGTGGAGTTTGGACCAGACGGGCTGCACTCGATGGATGAAAAGAGACGGTATTTGGGTCGATCGTGAGAGCAAAGAGCCCAAGATCCATTCCCCTAGAAAACCACGTGATCGTCGAGGCGAGCTTGTTCAGGTAGATGGGTCCTACCATCGCTGGTTCGAAAAGCGTGGAAACGAATGCTGCCTGCTCGTTTTCATCGACGATGCCACCAGCGAGTTGAAAATCCTACGTTTCGTGGAGCACGAAAGTTCTTACAATTACATGGCGTGCCTGAAATCGTACATCGAAGAGTTCGGTTGCCCCCTCGCCCTCTTCTCTGACCGGCACAGCATCTTTCGTGCGACGAATCCCACCGCGATTGGCGTACGGACGCTGACGCAGTTCTCACGAGCCTGTAGCCGGCTCTATATTAAGGTTATCTGTGCCGAAACGCCGCAAGCAAAAGGGCGTGTCGAGCGAGCCAATCGAACCCTGCAGGATCGACTCGTAAAGGAGCTGAAGCTCAACATTCTCCATTCCTTCGCCCTCACTCCTCAAACCAAGGGACGTGTCGAGCGCACAAATCGGGTGCTTCAAGATAGAATGGTGAAGGCCATGCGCCTGGCGGGGGTTCGCACGATTGAGGAGGCCAATGCATTTGCTTCCGAATACGTCAAACAGCACAACAAACGCTTTGCCAAGCCTCCACGGCAAGAAGATAACCATCATCGCTCCACTGCTGACTACGACCTAGACGGCGCATTTTCGCAGGTGCAAATGCGCCGCGTAACCAAGCAGCTAACCTTTTCGTTTGACGGTCAAGAATATCGGATCAAGGGAACCGTCGAAGACCTTCTCGCTATTGGGCCCTACGTTAAGGTCGAAGTTCGCCTCAATGGGACGATGGCAGTGTTTGGCCTCAACGGT
>NZ_MKWJ01000036.1:0-21290 GCF_001899725.1 Sphingomonas sp. 67-41
AACCGAAGGAAACCTGCGCCTACCGCCGCCACGCTCGACATAAACTGCGACTGCAAAGAAACCATGATCGACTACCTCAAGAACGCCTTCCCGACACAGCAGATGCATGTCTTCGCCACCAGCGACGGTTCGCTCCGATCAGAGCCGATGCGTGATGAAGCGGGCAATATGGTCGAATGCGCCGAAGCCTTGGCCACGCGCGATGCGCTGATCGAGGAACTCTGCGCCATGCCGCCGGTTCCGGCTGCTCTGGACGCGCTGCTCGCGCATTTCGGTACGAGCCAAGTCGCCGAGGTGACCGGCCGATCGCGTCGCATCGTCATCGGCAGCGACGGTTCCCAGAAGCTTGAACGGCGCGGCGCACGCGCCAATCTCTCCGAGACCCAGGCATTCATGGACGGGCTGAAACCCATTCTTGTCTTCTCCGACGCCGGTGGCACCGGTCGTTCCTATCATGCTGACCTGACCTGCAGGACGGCCGACAAGCGCCGCGTCCATTTCCTGCTGGAACCGGGCTGGCGGGCCGATGTCGCGATCCAGGGTCTGGGGCGCACCCATCGCACCAATCAGAGCATGCCGCCCGTGTTCCGGCCGGTGACGACCGACTGCAAGGGCGAGCGACGCTTCATCTCGACCATCGCGCGCCGTCTCGACAGTCTGGGCGCGCTGACACGCGGGCAGCGCCAGACGGGTGGCCAGAACCTGTTCGATCCTGCGGATAATCTGGAAAGCGACTACGCGCGAGAAGCCCTCACTCAATGGTATCATCTTCTCCATGGCAACAAGCTCTCGAGCGTGAACATGGAGCGCTTCCAGGGCATGACCGGCCTCAAGCTCACCGACGAGGACGGCACACTTCTGGAGAAACTGCCGCCGATCCAGCGCTGGCTCAACCGTATCCTCGCGCTCAGGATCGCGACCCAGAACGCGATCTTCGATGAATATATGGGCCTGATCCAGGCGCGCATTGATGCGGCGCGCGAGGCCGGCACATTCGACGTCGGGGTCGAGACCATCCGCGCCGAACAGATCATCACCCGATCCGAGCAGACGCTGCGCACCGATCCGGTGACCGGGGCCGAAACCAGGTTGCTGCGGCTCGAGCTTCATCTGCGCCCGCGCGTCATGCATTGGAAGCGGCTGATGCAGATCTGGGACGGCACGAGCGAAATCGCTTATCTCTGGAACAGCCGGTCCAAGCGCGTCGCTCTCAAGGTGCCGTCCTGGTCGATCACGGACGAGGAAGGGCGCATCGTGTCCATGTGCCAGCTTGTTCGTCCGACCGGTGGAACCCGCATGCAGGAAATCGCGATGTGGGCCAGCCTCTGGAAAGAGATCGACCGCGACAAATTTCAGCAACTCTGGGAAGCCGAAGCGAACGAGGCGGAAGCCAAGGTCGATATCGAAACCGTCAACGTCGCGACCGGGCTTCTCCTGCCGGTATGGCACCGACTTCCACAAGATGATGTCCGCGTCTGGCGGATCGACGATGGTCAGGGAACTTCGATCCTCGGGCGGCTCATCCCTGCGGCGGCGATGGCGGATCTGCAATCAGCGTTTGGTCTCGACGGCACGATCGCGCTAACCGCTGCCGAACTTGGCGCCGCCGCCCAGAAAGGCACGGGTATCGCAATCCCAGGCCTGGGTGGCGCGACAATGGCAACCGCGCTCGTCAACGGGTCACGTCGGCTCGAAATCCGCAATTACCGGCCGGAGGATCGCGAACGGCTTAAGGCGCACGGCGTGTTCAGCGAGGTCATTCAGTACAAGACCCGGCTGTTCATTCCACTCGACCGGTCGAACGAGGTCATCGAGGCGATCCTGGCGATGACGCGGACCTGACCCATCTGAAGTCTGATCGACACTTGAAAGGCGGTCCGGGAACTCTGCGCGCCCGGACCGCATCGATCAACTTGCCGCGAGCGGGGTTTCCGGCGTGGGCTCAGCCGCTGGAGCCGCTTCAGCGTCCGTCTTTTTCGCCCGAATACGCTTCGGCTTTGGTGCCGCATCCGCGCTCACGACAGGCGCCTTGACCGTAGAGCCCGTGGAGACCTTGCGCTTAGGCTTTTCTGTCGCGGGCTTCGGTGCCGCCTCTGCAGCCTTGACCGGCGGGTGACGCTCCTGAGCGGTCTCTGCTGGGAGCGTGTCGGCAACGGAAGACTCTGTTGCCTCGGCAACCAGGGAGGCAGGCTCGCCCGCGGCTACAGGCGCTGGAGAGGCCTTACGCTTAGGCTTCTTGGCCGCAGGCTTCGGTTCGGCCTCCACCGTCTTGGTTCGCGGGCGACGTGCCGGCGCGGCCTTTGCCGGGGGTGTCTCAGAAACAACAGGCTCGGTCGCCTCGGTAACTGGGGGTGAAGACACTTTCTCGGCAACAGGCGAAGGAGAGTTTTTACGTTTGCCGCCGAGGCCCAGCTTCAGTGCGACTTCCCTCCGGGCCGCCGAATATCCGCGCGCAACCAACGGATAGTCCGCCGGAAGGCCATAACGGCCGCGATATTCCGCAGGGGTCAGCCCGTGCGCTGACAGATGTCGTTTCAGGGCCTTGTAGGGCTTGCCATCAATCAGGCTCAATATGTGATCGGCCGAGGCCAGGCTTTCCTCAATGGAGACCATCGGCTTATATTCCGGCACGGGCACCGGCGTCGTCGGTGCAGCCGCTGACGTTTCGGGCGCCGCCACGGGCGTCTCCTGCGCAACATCTTCAGTCGCAGGAGCGGCGGCTGGTATCGCAACAGGCGCGCCGCCCAGGAGGGCCCGCCGTGTCCCCTCCACGAGCGCCGGCAATTCGCCACTCGGCACCGTGTTGTTCGCGAAATAGGCGCTGAGTAACGTCACGGTCAAAGACATGACGCCCGAATCTTCGGCTTCGGCCATGTAACATCCTTCTTCTTGCTGGAAACACAGGTCTTGAACCAGACGCTCTTGCGCAAGCGTAAACGAACTCGTGCCTTCATTCGGTGCTCAAGTCAAAGGGAGGGGAGGAGGGTGGATGTGGGTGGCGCGGCAATTGGGCTGCCCACTATGTTCATGGAGGCCCCATGGCCGACCACTTCATCCAGGGCTCATTCGCCTTCACCTGCTCGATCGCTGAAGTCGCGCTGATCGAAGAAGCATGGCAGCTTGCCGCCGATCTCATGGGGGATTTTAAGCCCGACCCCATCAGTGACGAATTGAAGGCAGTCTTTCCGCCGACCATTGGCGATAAACCGCTGAGCGGGTTTACCGCCATCTTCGATGACGCGAACTTTCCCGACTTCGGCGCCGACATTCGGGTCGCGAATTCCATCGAAGATCCGAAGACCTGCACGGTTACCATCTACAGCACGATCGATTTTCAGCCCTGGCCGATCGCCGGGGTGATCCAGCGTTGCTGCCAATCGTCGCTGGCGATTGCCCCGGTCGGGTTCGACTGGAGCTTCACCTGTACCAAACCCTATCTCGACAGTTTCGGCGGAGGGTGGTGCGCGGTTTTCCCGGACCGGATCGAAATGGAATTCACGCGGGAAGCGCTTTCAAAGGCGCTTGAGGGAGGCATTTCATGACCCACCGTGATCATTGGGAAGACGATCCCGACCATCCCATCGACGACTGGAAAACCGAGGTCGCTAACGACGATACCGTCTTGGCTATTGCGCATGGATCGACGCCCGGTCGGAAATGCTCGCCTCTGACGACAATCCTCGAACGACCAACGCCGCACCGCGTCGTGACGCCGTTCGAATTCGTGCAACCGATCGACTGGGCAACATCGCCTATATCCACCGTGAAGCGAACCGCCCGATGCGGTGCACACTCGCAAATGGCGTGTCCGCGGCGCTCTTCTACGCCGGCATCACAGTCGATGAAATGACGTGTCGCTTCGCGCTCGACGATTGCGAAACAGCCGACCAGGCGCTCGCGATCGTCAGGCGCTACGGGTCGCTCGATCATGGCTATTGCCACGCCGGACCGCCGCCGGGCTGGGATAGTTCAACGGCATCTCCAACAGCGCTTCATCTGCTCTCAAACCTGCTTGGCGCGATCGATCGCCTGGCGGCCACCACGCCCGAGGTCGCGGGCCAGATCGATGAGGTCGCCGTGAAGCGCGCCCGCGCCTTCATCGCGATGGAATTACCATAGGGGCCCCTGAGGCCTGACAACAGCCGGCCGCAGCACCGGCCGCCACAGCTTCAACACGGAGAAAAACCATGATCGACGTTTCGACGCCGGGCGCGTCCACGCGCCTGTACAGCCAGACCCCGTTCGATGAGCGGGGCAACTTCCATTATGAGGGCGACCTCTATCGAACCGGCGACAATCTCTCGACGCTCGCCGCGCGCATCGACGGTCATCTCAAGACCAAATTTCCCGACACGCGCTTCGCGATCAAGACCGAAAAATTCGCAGGCGGCCGCAAGATCATTGCCGAGATACTCGACACGCCAGCGGACCTTACCGGGCGTGACGCGCAGAACGACTTTTTTATCGCGGTGCGCGACCAGATGGAGCGCTTCGGCTATACGCGCTCCAACCTGCTCCAGGATTACCACACCTGCTCCTTCTACTGCGAGGCACGGGTCGGGCAGGCCTATTGGGCAGCATTGGCCGCGCGTCGGGGAGCAAAGAATCCCGTCGAAGCCAAAGTCTCCCTTGCCGCGTTCAAGAAGCAGGTCAGAGCCGGTGACAGCCTGAAGCTCGTCGATGCGCCAGCCGGACACCGTTCGCTCGGAACGACGAGAGCAATCACACAGGTTCGCTCAGGAGATCTCATTCTCGAGGGCCGCTCCTATCTGAGCTTTCCGCGCGCCTCCGCCTTCGCCTGCGACGGGAAGCTCGTGCGGATTTCGAACGGCTCGGAATATGATCCCGATTCACATCTGCTCTATGAGTGGCTGCGCCGGGACGCCGCCTGAGCCATGGCCTTCATCGTCAAGGGACCGGCGGTCTGCAACAAGCCAGGCTGCGGCAAATGCTGGGACGTCGATCCCGTATTGCTTGTCCCATGCCCGGATTGCCACGCGCCCGCAGGCGCTGGCTGCCGGCGCCCCAGCGGCCACAGCGGCCCGTTCGTCGAACTTCATGCCGCTCGCGACCTCCTCGCAGACCGCGAGGGCAAATATGGCCCATGCCCCCTCGGCATCTGCGGCCGTGCAGTCTGTGACCGTCAGTCGAGCCTGCCGCTGTTCGACTGAGCACAAGCCCACGTTTTGTCTCCTCCATTATCTTGAAAGCGAAAGATGCCCGACACTCTATTCCATCAATTTGCCGACAGCGAAGGTTGGAGCGAGGCCACACAAATCGGCCTTCTCCTGCGCTATATCGGCACGCAGGACGATCTGGCCACCTTCGCCGACTTTCTTGCCCACTGCCGCGACAGCGAACCGGGAGGCGTGACCGACCCGGCGGATCGCTTCATGTGGGAGGTCATCGAAAGGCTCGGCAATCCCGGCCTTGCCCTCAATGCGGCGTTCCAGTCCTTTTGCGCCAACGCCTTCGACCTGTTCACCCCACGCCAGGCCGCCGAACGCTGGTGCTGCTGGTCGATCGGATAGCGAGGTGCCCCATGACGATCGACATCATCGTCGGCCTTCCACACCTGGGCAATGGTACAATCCTCAAGCGCGCCGTCGACATGCGGGTGCCAACGCTGATTTCGGCCAACGCGCTCTCGCGCTGGAGCCGGCGCAAAGGTTGGCCGGAATGGCAGGGCTGGAACCTCGGACAACTCGACAATGCTCGCGGACTGGCCAGCCTCTCACTTGATTCCGCCGGGTTTGTCGCCATGGCACGCTATGGTGGTTTCCCCTGGTCGACCGGCGACTATCTCACGCTCGCGGCGAGTTATCCATTCCACTGGTTCGCCAGCATGGACTATTGTGTCGAGCCCGAAATCGCCTGCGACCGCGAGGAAGTGCTCGATCGGATATCGCGCACGATCCGCGCCAATTTCGATTGCCGGTCGGGCGCGCGCGATCTCGGCATCGAGCACCGCTTGATGCCGGTGATCCAGGGGCGGCGGCCCGAGGATTATGAGCGCTGCCTCGACGGCCTCGCACTCGACTATGGTCGTACGCCCCTGATCGGCGTGGGCAGCATGTGCCGCCGCCATGCCTCGGGTCCGGAGGGGCTGATCGCTGTCTTCGATCATCTTGACCGAATTCTGCCGAAGGGGGTCATGTTGCATGGCTTCGGAATCAAGGGCACCGCTCTCTCCCATCTGAAAGGGATCGAGCATCGGATCGCCTCGATCGACAGCCAGGCTTATGGCCAGGCCGCAAGGCACGATGCCTTCGCGCAAGGGATCCCGAAGACCGACACCCTTGTGGCGCAGCACATGCAGGCATGGACGGCCAGCCAGTTCGCGCGCCTTCGCGGGGCTCCGGTGCTCCGCCAGTCCGAATTATTCCTGCCACAGTCGGATCCAACCCCGGCCGACCCCTGGGAGCAGGCAATTGCTCAGGCGCGCGCTGAAATCCGTTCTCTCGTCGAGGACGGCGACATCGGCCACGAGGACGTGACGACGCTCTGGGTCGAGCAATGGGCGGCCGACATCTACCGGGACAGTATCGCACGCTAGCCCTGAACCGAGGCGCCACGCGCCGGGATGGGAGGGAAGGGGGTGGGGAAGGGTTGGCCGGTTCGAAACGGATCGGGCCGTTCCAACCAGGAGATGTCCCATGGCAACGCTTGCCCAGCATATCGACGCGCCCCAGGTCTCGGGCGCCTACAAGGTCGACATATCCCGCGGTCGCAATATCGGACGGGTCTCGTCCGAATGGTATTCGCGTCCCGACGACGAGAAATTCCTGTCCCTCGACGATCTCTATGAGAGCGTTCGACGCCGCGCTGACCGTGCGCGCACACGCATCGTCGAAAGCCGCGACGTCCGCGTCGAGGCGAGCATGGACAATGCCGAGCGCCTCAGCCTCATCGTTCCCGGCGAAGCCGAGCCGATCGCCCCCACCAACTGGTCGTTCGGTCAATTGTCGAGCCTCGTGGGCGCTCCCGCCTCCTATCTGCGCAACCTTCCCGCCGCGCTCGCCGGCATCAATCTCCAGCATGGCCTCCTTAGCCATCGCGGCGAGCAGGTGAAGCTTCTCAAGACCCATGAGGGTCGCGCTGAATTGCGGGCAGTTACCGGACCCGATTACGGCCGGATCTGGGACCATGAGCTGGTCGCGGCTGTCATGAAGATCGCGGGCAACGGCGTTTCCGATACGCGCTGGAAGGTTCCGGGCGTGCTCGACTGGCGCTCGATGCGCTATAACCCCTATGTCGACGTCACGCACGAGACGACGACCCTCTATGCGTCGGATCGCGACGTTTTCCTGTTCCTCGTCGACGACACGCATCCGATCGAGGCAGGGAAATTGCCGAATGGCGATCCCGATCTCTTCTTTCGCGGATTTTATTGCTGGAACTCAGAAGTCGGCTCCAAGACATTGGGAATTGCGACTTTTTATCTGCGCGCGGTTTGCATGAATCGTAATCTTTGGGGCGTCGAAAATTTCGAGGAGATCTCCATCCGCCACTCGAAATTCGCTGCCAACCGCTTCGCCCATGAAGCAGCGCCCGCACTCGAGACCTTCGCCGACTCCTCGGCCATGAGCTTCATCGAAGGCATCAAGACGGCACGCGGCCGTATCGTCGCACGGTCCGACGAGGATCGCGACTCCTTCCTGCGCAAGAACGGCTTCTCCAAGGCGGACACCGCGAAGATCATCCAGTCGGTGATCGCCGAAGAAGGCCATCCGCCCGCCAGCCTGTTCGATTTTGTCCAGGGCATCACCGCGCATGCACGCGCGAAGTCCAACCAGGACACGCGGCTCGAGATCGAGGGCAAGGCGCGCAAGCTCTTTGCCAAGGCGAACTGAGGAGGACGCCGTGCCGAGCTTCACGATCGAAAGCACCTACCGGCTGCCGATTTTCCGGCACCGGACCTATCAGGCGGCAACCGCCGAAGATGCCTGCCGGCTCGCCGTCCAGGACAACGACTGGGAAGGCCAGAAGGAGGACTATGAAAATAGCGGCGCCACTTACCTGACTGGTATCTGGCCCGGTGTGGATAGCGCCTATGCGGCCCCCTCGCTGGCGTTACCTCCCGGTTTCGCCGAAGGTGATAATCCGCCGCTGGCGAACGGGACGAAACCGGTCACGCCAACAGCGGCTCCGCTCATGCCGCGCTGTCGTCATTGCGGCAGCGCGGACATCTGCCGGGACGCGAACGCCATCTGGGACGAGACCACCCAGCAATGGTCGCTGCTCGCGACCTATGACAGCCAAACCTGCGAGCGATGCGGCGCGGACAGCAACAATCTCGCCCTCTGGGTCCCGGTCGCCGAGGCTGGCTCGGCCACGGCTTTCCTGTGGGAAGTGATCCAGGCGCTGGAAACCACGTCCCTTGCCTGGGAAGCCGAATTCCAGCGCTTCTGCACCGAGAGCCATGGCCAGCTGACCGCTGATGAAGCCGCCGCCCGATGGCGCAGCGCCGCAGGCGCCTGACCATCGAGTCCGGCCCAACGGGCCAACCTTCAACACCCGTCCACCCCGAGGCGGCTTCGACCCAGGTCGGAGCCGCCCTTTTCATATCGAAAGGATCCGATCATGCACGCATCCGCCCAGGTCGAAATGCAGACCTTCACCGTCACCGTTGAATTCTCCAGCGGTGGCGAACCCTACGCGACCGAGACCTATACGGTCGAAGCGACCGACTGGTATCGCGCCCAACGCGACGCGATCGAGATGTCGGTCTCCAGCCCCTACGACAATGCGCGCATCCCCGATCTCACGCGTCGCGTGATCGCGCAATAGGCAGCCCGGCTTACTCCCGCCGCCGATCGCGACGCAGCGGGAGGAGTCGCGACCGCAACCGGAGTTGCCGCTCATGATCATCACCAGAAGCCAACGCTGGCGCGATCGGCGCTGCCGCTGGGTGCCCGGCGCCACCGAGATCGATCCCCGGCGCTTCGCCGTCGATATAATCGATACCGTCAAACAGGCAGCACCTTTCGTACGCCAGCATCACTATGCCGCCTCGATGCCTGTCACGCGCCTGTCGGTCGGTCTCTTCCGAAACGGCGCCGGTGGGCAATCCGACCTGGTCGGCGTTTGCGTCTTCGCCCACCCGGTCAACAATGCCAGCGTCCCGAAATCAGCAGGTCTCCCCGATCCGCGCAGCGCCTGCGACCTCGGGCGCCTCGTGCTGCTCGATGACACAGGCGGTAACGCCGAAACCTGGATGCTCTCGCGCGCCTTCAAACTGCTGCGTCGCGAGAAACCGGAGATCGTGTCGGTCATCTCCTATGCCGATCCGATCCGTCGCACCGACGAACAAGGTCAGGTGTTCATGCCCGGCCATGTCGGCACGCTCTATTGCGTGATGGGCAGCCGCTATACCGGACGCTCGTCAGCGCGCATCGATCTCATACTGCCCAACGGCCAGCCGATTTCGAGCCGGGCGATCTCCAAGATCCGCAACGACGAATGCGGTCAGCGCTATGCAGCCGAACAGCTGGTGGCCGCCGGTGCTCGGGCCCGTCGTTCGGGCGAAGATGCCGCCCACTGGCTCGCCGATCTTGAACGTGTCGGTTTTCTGCGCCGCCGGAAGCACCCGGGCAACCACACCTATTTATTTCCTTTGACGAACGCCGCCCGGATCGCCGCCCGCAAGGTGCCAAGCCTGCCTTACCCCGTGCTCGATCGCGCGGCGACCGGGGGTGACGTCACCGTACTGCCGTTATTGGCTCATGCCGCTTGACCGTAATGATATAAAGGACGTGATCCGTCTGGCGGCGCAATGCGCGACTATTATGATTTTCCGACCGCTTAAATGATAAAGCGCCGACGAAGGAGAACCAAATGCCGTTCCGTGAAGGTCATATTTATCCGCTCAGGAATCCAGAACGGTTTATTGCGGCATTGGGCGAGATCATTTGCCATCGCCGGACGCCCCTTCTCGGCATGGCCCTTGAGCTACCACCCAGCGCATTCAATCACGCGCTTCTCGCATATTATGGACCAATCCCGGCGGATGCAGTCACGCACGACGCCTTCATCACGACCGATCAAGGCGAGGTGCACCCGAATATGGATAAGCCGATTTCCATTCGTCTCGATGATGTCGTGCTGGAGGAAGGCCGGCTCCTTCGTCGCGACTGATCTAACGTCCCTTCATCCGTGATTTCCGCACGCTGATGACGATAATATCGTCGGAACAGCCGGGTTGCGCTTCCGACATGCTGTCGCCCGTTAACGGCCGTAACATGACGGCTTCCGGAACGGACCAAACCATTTCTATCTGTTCCCACTCACCAATTCGGCGCGGATCGCGCCGCCGGCGGTACCTAGCCTGCCTTATTCCATTCTCGATCGCGCCACGCCCGCCGGAGACGTGACGGCGCTCCCGCTGCTCGCCCACACAGCCTGACGCACGCGTATCCAGCCGGAGGGAAGGGGGCAGGGATGGGTGCCGGTCAGGGATCGGCGCAACGGAGAACCCCACCATGCCCGACCATGACGCCCGCGCCCTCCTTGTCGAGGCGCTCGATTTCTTCAACGACCATCCCCGCTTCAGCCTGCGACGCGACCGGCGTCGGACGAGCTACGAGCTTGCCGCGCGGATCGACGCTTTCCTTGCGCCGGACACGGCCGTTTACCCCATCGTGGCTGCCGCCCGCGAACGCTGGGCTACTGCCCATATGTTGCGCATCGACCCCGACGAGCAAACGGTCCAGCGTGATGGCGACGGCTATTGGGTGCGGGCATGGGTGCGCGTTGATGCAGCCGGTCTGGACGAAGCCGGTGCCGCGCAGATCGACCGATACGCCAGCGCGTTTACCGCACTGCCAGAGATCACCCGCCAGGTTTTCATGGCCGATCTACTAGGCGACGAAGATTTTACCGCGATCGCGGCGCGCCTCGGCATCACCACGCACGAGGTCGAGCAGCATATCGCCGACGCGCTCGTCGCCATCAGCCGGGCGCTCGACCGGCGCTGATGACACGCTCCGGTCGGACGCCCCGCCGCGCACTCGACACATCCCAAGGAAAGAATCATGACCCAGACGACAAGGCACGATTTTGCGCGCCTGCTGGCCCGCGCTCGCACTGCGATCGCCGACGCAAACCCGGCAGGACATATCCTGTGCGACGAATTGGCACAGGCCGAACGGCTCGTGGAAAACCACGTAGTTCCCTGGTCGGCGGATATCCACGTCGCGTTCATCGACCATCGTCATGGAGGCGATCTCTATGCCGCCTTCACCCGCGAGGCGTTAATGGCAGAGGTCGCCTCATTCTGCCGAGAATGGTGGTCGGAGATACGCGACACGCGCGATCCCGCGACGCTCCCTGATGAAGACGCAGGGTCGATCTACTTCGACGCGCACGAAGAAGAATATCTCTGGACCGAGCGCATCTCGGTCGACGCGCCGCCGATCGGCTCGCCGAAGGCATTACGCGTCGGTCGCCATCTCGTGATCAGCACCAGCCATATCCGTCCCGCCACCGCCGACCTTCTCGACCAATGGGCGCCGATGGTCCCGGAATCGCGCCCGCTTGGTGTCGCCGAGGCCGGCTATGGCTGGTTCGTCCTCACCGATCCGCTCGACGGCCTGGAACGGGAGATGGTCCCAAACGAGCTTTGGGCCGCCATCGAATTCGCGCGCGCGCAGGGCTGCCGCTGGCTTCTTCTCGACCGCGACGCGGATTGCATCGACGGTCTTGAGACCTTCGAGTGGTGAGGGCCCCTGCGATGACCTGCCGCTCCTCCAGGGCCGAGGTTCGCAATCCGGTCCTCGGCCTTCCCGCCGCACGCCTCCTCCAGGCTATGCCAGCCGATACCCGCACCTTGCTCGCAGTGCTGCTGCTCGACCTTGCCGCCGACGCGCGCCACCGTTCGCGATCGAGCTGGGAGAGCCGCAAGGTGTTTGTCGCTGCCTACTGGGCTACCGTTGCCGTCTATGCCGGACATGTCGCCCGGGTCCTCGGCGGGATCCGGCAACGGGGTGCTTCGCGCAAACCCTTTCGCATCGCCCAAAAAGGCTATGCCGAGCTTGCCGCAGCGAGCTGGAAGGAAGCCTCCGACCTCTATTGCGAGCGCCGCGACCGATTGGGTCTGGGCGCCAGCATGTACCCCGAGGCGCTGCTGTTGGTGGCCGAAACGCCTGTGGGGCGAATCAGCTATAACGGCCGGATCTGGATGCCCGGCGACTGGGAGCCCGGCACGGAGCCCCTCTACGACAACAGGTTGCCTGCCGGACACTGACTGGCGCGCAGTCGCGCCGATCCACCGTGAGGAGACACCGCATGGGCGCAGCTCTTGCGCGCGGCTTGCTTGCCGCGCCTGATGATCCTTTGCCTGCGATCGACGATAGGGTCATAGCCGCCGCGCGGCGCGGAGCCTGGTTCGCCTTCAATCTCTCGGGCGGCAAGGATTCCACCGCCTCGGCCCATGCCGGACTCGCGCTGCTCAACGCCCTGGGCCATCCGCGTGATCGCCGGATCGCGATTCACGCTGACCTCGGCCGGGCGGAATGGCGCTCGACCCCGGCGATGGTCGCAGCAATCGCCGACAGGCTTGGGCTGCCCTTGCTGGTGGTCAGCCGATCGGCAGGCGACATGGTGAGCCGCTGGGAGCAACGCTTCCTGTCGGGCAAGCGCCGCTACGAGGCGCTCGAAACCTACAATCTCATCGGACCCTGGTCCTCGGCATCGCTGCGCTTCTGCACGTCCGAGCTGAAAGTCCAGGTGATCGGCCCTGACCTCGCACGCCGCTATCGGGGCGAAACCATCGTTTCGGTCATCGGCCTGCGCCGCGATGAAAGCCCGAGCCGTCGTGCCACGCCGGTCTCCCGTGCCGACGAACGCTTCGCAAAGCCGGGCAACGCCGCCGGGACGCGCATGCTCAGCTGGCATCCGGCCGTCGACTGGAGTGCCAACGATGTGTTCGGCATTCATAAGCGCCACGGGCTGCCGTTGCACGAAGCCTATGTCCAATACCGGACAACCCGGCTGTCCTGTGCTTTCTGCGTGCTTGCATCGGCGCACGACCTAGCTGCCTCCGCTGCCGCCCCTGGCAACTTCGATCTCTACCGCCATCTGGTGGCGATCGAGGCGGACTCGACCTTCTCCTTTCAGCCTCAACGATGGCTCGCCGATGTTTCGCCTCGATGGCTGTCGGCCGCACGTCTTCACGAGGTCGCGCGTGCCAAACTGCGAGCCCAGGAACGCAGGGCGCTCGAAGCGGCCATGCCCCCGCAGTTGCGCTATGTGAAGGGCTGGCCACCCCGCATGCCGAGCATGGCCGAGGCCTCGCTGATCGCGAAGGCCCGCGCGCCGATCCTGGCCCATCACGGCCTTCCTGACCATTTCCCTGACGCTGCCGCGGTCCAGGCCCGGTTCGCAGACCTCCTCGCCGTGAAGTCCGAACGGTCCCGCTAACGAGCCGGAGGGGAGGACTTTTTTTGAAGGGGCGTCGGGCGAATTTCGCTCGGCGATCTCCCTGCTGCCGAACGCGCAGCCCCAAGCCTCCACCATCAAAGGAACAACCAATGGACGTCATCGTCTCTCGGTCCCGCACCCCGGGCACCGCCTCGACCTACCACTATCGCGCCCTCGTGCCGCTCACCGAGGTCGCGGCCCGGCGGCGCCCGCGCTGCGTCGTCATCCAGGCCCAGATCGGCAATGGCCGGGTGCCCTCGACCCGCATCGCCGACGTCGTAGCGCCCGCTACCTGGTATGAACGTGAGTTGGCCACGCCCCTGGGCCTTGCCGCGCGGCTCAACCTGGTCGCGCGGCGAATCGAGGCGCTCATCATCCACACCGTCTTTCCCGAGATGACCGCTCGGTTGCCCCCCCTGATGCTCGCCCTGGACTTCGATCCCGGCGAGGCCAGCTACCGCGTCGCCGTCGCCGATCTGAACGCAGCCTTCGACCGGTTCGCGCCCGGCATCGACACGCTGATGGCAGCCGATCTCGGACTCTACCAGGGCTGCGACCTGCGCGCCGCCTGACATTGAAAGGACCCGTCATGGCTCAATATTCCCAAGCCAGTCTCGAGACCGCCGCCTGCCTCTGGGAGGCAGTTCTGACCTTACGCACCAGGCCGATCACCGATCCCGATGCGATCGGCTTGGCTCCCGCGATCGGCAAGTCGTTCGATGCGCTAGGAACCGCGGCGCTGCGACTAACGGTGATTGGCTGGGCCGATGCCGTCGAGGCTGCCTGGCGCGAGGTCCAGAACGATTATCCACTCTGCTTCGACTGGGATTTCGTTCCCGACTGGATCATCGACCACATCGACTGGACCGATCCGTTCCATCCCGCCGTGATCCAAAGGGGAGGGGGATGAGGGCTCATGTGGCGGGGAATTGGTCTCCGCCAGACAGGAGTCGCATCCCATGTCCTTTCCCGCCATCATCCGGCCCGAGGTCGGCCAGTCGCTCATCACCAAGGTCTCGCGCCTGTTCAACGGCACGCTCGGCGACGTGCTTCAGTTATGTGGAATTACGAGTCACGCGTTTTCTTGAGGTTTTCTGGGCCTTTTGCCGCAGCTCGGCCGGGGTCGGACCGGACGGGGTAGGTTCATCATCGAGACGCGCCAGCAAACGATCGATAGCAATGCGATCGCCATCGGCGGCTTGTTGCTCTTCGGCAGTGACAGGGATTGCCTTCAGGAAGTGATCGACGTTGTCCTTTGCTTCCAGGAGCTGTCCTCGCGACGATGCTTTTGGAATGTAGAAGTCGCATCGCGCGCATGCCATCCGATGCGGGCACCTGTCGAAGAACTCGAAGCTGCACCAACCATGTCCGAGATCATAGTGAAGCCAGGGGACACCCTCCTGCGGATTTTTCATCTGATCGCGGTCGATCAAAACTTTGACCACGCGAGCGTTGCGCTCGAAATACCCTGCGTCGGTATACGCCTTGGCCAGCTTCGTCGGCGTGATCTTCACGTAATGCTGCGTCGAATGCGGCGACCTATGGCCAAGCCACTCCTGAAGTTCCGAGAGCGTCATCGGTTCTTCACTGTTGAACAGCTGGCTGGCAATGGTGGCCCGTGCGCGATGACTGGTGAGTTTGCCCCGAACATCATGATCGGGGATGCCGGCCTTTCTACATAGAATTGGAATCAGTCGGACATTTATGAAGCCGTTGGCCATCGGGATGGCTCGAAATTGGAACAGGAATTGGACAAGGTCGCCAGTTTTAGGATCAGGGTATGCCGGTTGGACCGGACGTATGGCCTGCCATGCTTCAATCGCCTCGCCGACAGCCGGGTCAACAGGCTTGGTATAGCAATTTCCGGTTTTGTGATCGGGAACGTCCAACAAACAGATCGGCGGGCCCTTGCCGGAATCCATGGGCTGCCAGCGGATGCAACCAAGCCGCAACCGACGGATTTCGTTGTTTCTCAGCGCTGCGAACAGCCACACGACCGCTATCGCGCGTATATATTCCACGTCGAAAAGCAGGCCGCTGCTGTTAGCGCGAGGAACATCGGACTTCTCGAGATTGAGGCCGGCCCAAAGCAGACGCGCCCACAGATCATCGGCAATCACTCGGGGCTTGGGGCCGAGTTTAGCGCGGATACTTTGCGGTATCGCAAAACTGCGGCCCGGATCGAAGGAGCGTTCAATCCAACCCCATTCCTGACAATCATAGAAAAAGCCACGGACCTGGCAAATCAAGCCTGCGATCGTGCTTGCTTTCACCGCTTCACCCGCCCGCGGGTGCGGCGCTGCCGGTGCCACATATTGACCGACGCGCAATTTGGCCATCGCTGATACGAATTCTGCCGCAACTGTGCGCGTCCATTGTGCGGGCGATACGATCTCAGGATGATGGGCAGCCAGCCAGCGCCCAACCTTATAGAGTGTGGTTCGATGACCTCGACGGGTTTCGATAGTTGTCGTTTGCGTCCAGCGTTCAATCCAACCGCACCATTCGTCTGCCACACCGATGTGTATGCTTTCTATTTGTTTCGTTCTCGGCGGCGCACGCTCGAGCGGCTGTTCAAGGATGCCTTGATTGGCCAAGACTTTAGAAATCGCGTAATAATAGCGCCGCTCCACGTTTGATCCCTCGGCGCGATAAAATTCCAGAATCTCCGGATTCAAATCTTCGAGGCGCGGGCTTCGATTCACGAGCAGAACCGATGACACGAACAACTTCATGTATTTCGGATCGATACGATAGCCCCACCGGACGAGAGGCGTCGTAAGCCGCTCGATCGCAGATGCCACCGACGCGCTACCAAAAATTCGGTTAGCCAACGATTTCCTGTGTGTTGAGGCCAACGTCGAATAGCTGGTGAACCAGTTGTGGAGATAGGCGATCGCTGCGATGTCCACACGGACGCCAGTAGCTACCTTCCTCTTATTTCTGTCGAAGAAATCGTGCGTTGTGCGGCCGAGCACTTTTGCCCAATGCTGTTCCTTCCAGCCCCAATATGTACGATTCAACAAGAGGCACTCTCTCAGGAGCACCATCATTGCATCGTTTGGGGCCGCCGCCTCCGATCCAATGATAGCGAGCGCGTCTTCGATTGGTTTCATCAGACGTAGGAGCTGCTCCCGCTCCTGCGTGCGATATTCAAAGCGGCTCCATTGGCCCAGCACGCGCTTTTTCAGCCACGCTTGAATGGCTGAACGCTCTCCCACGGTGAGCTTCGGCGATCGATCATATTCGGCCGTTGCGAGTGGATTCGGCCAATGCCGCGTAGCGGGCTCGGGATCGTCCATTGTCTGCGGATTCATTGGCCGCGCTCCGGGCTGCTTTCGACCAACATGCGCGTTCGCCATGCGTGGATCTGCTCCATGGAGCCGGCCAGTTTTCTGGAGAGATCCCTGCCAGAGAGGTGGATATACTGCTGTGTGGATGCGAGGTTCCGGTGTCCGGCGAGCTGGGCGATCTCATGTATGTCCCAACCTACGCGAGCCAGATCGGTCAGACAAAGATGGCGCAATGTGTGGGTCGAAAACTTATCGAGGTCGGCCGCGACCGCGATGCGCCTGATCACCTTTGACCAGGTCCACAGCGTGATGGGCTTTCCGTAATTTCGACGCGATTCAGAAAGGAAGAGCCTGCCGCGATCACGGCCCACCCGACGTCGATGCTCAAGATAGGCGGAAAACAAAACACCGGCGGTTTCCGAGTAGGGAACAATACGGTCTCTGTTGCTCTTGCTGGTTTCGCCCCGGATCAGGATCAGACGATGTGCCGGATCGATGTCGCGCGTCTCAATGGCGCAAAGTTCCTCGCGTCGCAGCGCGGCATCATATGCGATCGCCAGCATGCATCGATTACGGATAGGTTCACCTTTGGCGCACAGGAGAAACCGCTGCCATTCTTCATCCGAAGGGATCCACGGTAAACGCTTGTGCCGCCGGATCAGACCGCGGTCGCGCTTTGAACTGAACGGCCTGTTCGGGACAAACCGGCCACGTCCAACCGGATTGTTCGTACGGATGCCCTCTTCAACGAGGTAGTCGAAGAACAGACGAATGGCTGTAAGCCGCTGTTGCAGCGTGGCGCTGGAAAGGCCGGATGTAGATTGCGTTGCGTCCTGTACCGACATCCTGGCGCCGGGAAGCATCCGCAGATGACCCACGTAGTTGGCAATGTCGGGCCGGGTTGCAGAGATCGCCGCAACCTCGTTGTCCTCGCACCATCGTAGGAACTGCTCGAGACCGCGGCCATAGGCCTCCACGGTATTGAAAGCCAACCCGAGCATGTGCTGAATATCGAGCCACTCTTTCCCCTGGGGATGCCCGAAGGAAAGCGGAAAAAGTTGCCATCGGATATTCACAGCGGTCATGTGAGTACCCCGTCCGGTCCGACCCCGGCCGAGCTGCGGCAAAAGGCCCAGAAAACCTCAAGAAAACGCGTGACTCGTAGGTCTTAGCTTCTCACGCCAAGCCACGAATTCCAAATAACATAACGAACTTTTCCAGAATAGCCGTCGCGCCGGTGCCCGCGCGATCCATGTCGCGGTTTACAATCTCCCAGCCGGCACCGCACTGTCCATCTACGATGACGGCTCCGGGATCGACGATCCGGCCAACCTCCTGAGCCTCGGCGATTCGGGCTGGCAGGAGGATATTCGGACGCGCGAGGATCCCGCCGGCATGGGGGTATTCAGCCTCGCCGGCCGGGATGTGGTTGTCCGCTCATGGTCGAAGGCGGCGGGACGGGGTTGGGCGGTCCATATCCCGGCTGACGGCTGGGAAGGGGGTGTGCCGCTCGCGATCCAGTCGTGCGGGATCGTGCACGGCACCGAGATCCAGATCATGCTGCCGCCCGCCTGGGATGAGCAGCTTGGGTCGGCGCTGCGCCTCGCGGCCCAATATTTCCCGCTCCCCGTTCATTTCGAGGGCGCGCAGCTTCCGCGCGAGGACTTTCTGGCCGGCGCCGACCAGATCGAGGAATGGGAAGGCTGTCGTATCGGCATCTTCCATGACGGTACCATGGAGGCAGTCCATACCCCCCGGATCAATTTCCACGGCGTGACGGTCGCTTCCAGACTTCCCGCCCTGAGCGAAATCGAAAAGCCTCTTAACTGGCGAGTGCGGGTCGATATCGTCGATGCGCCGGCGCTCCAGCTCGTGCTCCCCGCGCGCAAGGAAATGGTCGAGAACGACGCGCTGTGCCGGCTCAGGGAAGCGGCCGAAATCGCGCTTTACCGCGCCATCTGCCGCGAGAAATCTCATCGGCTCTCCTACGAGGCCTGGGCGCGTGCCCGCGACCTTGGGATTGCTCTTCCCGAAGCCGACCGCTGGCTCAATGCCTGGACGCCGAACATTGCCGACACGTCCAACCGATACCAGGGCGCGGCCATTCGATCGGGCCCTATGATCATCATGTCCGACCACGAACCCGACATCGAGCAAGCGCTTGCCCGCGCACTTGCGAACGAAACACCGCTCGGTGGTCCCCTGGTTCACGAGAACCGCGATTTCGAGGACTATCGCTGGTATGACGAATTGCCGCGTCTCCTGTCCTGCAGTTTCACCGTGCAGCGCGATGGCGTCCTTCATCGCTATGCCGACGATATCGCCCTGCCCGAAGAATTTGAGTCCGGACCGGTCGAGAATATCTCCGCCGAAATCCTTCTGCGGTCCGGCGGCCCGTCGCCGGCAGAACCAACCATCTACCGCGTGCCCACGGACATGCTGGTCTGCAACAATGCCTGCTGGACGCTCGACGAGGCGACCATCCTCTTTGACGGCAAGGCCAATGTGCAGCCGCACGCGCTTGCCGACCTGATGCACGCCAGTTTGTTCTGCTATTCTGACGATTGCGGGCACGATAGCTGGGATACGCAATCGCTCGCGTTCGAGCATGAAGCGCGAAATCTCGCCAACCTGTTGCTGCTGGGTGAGGACGAGGCGCTTCTCGCCCAATTGCGCGACGCGGTCTTCGAGCACGTTCAGTGGCTCATTCCCGACAACCGCAGCCTGACCATCTCCGGCGACAGGACGACGATCTCGCTTTCGCTGGATCAAGCGGCCTGAGCCCGTCGCTCCAGCCGTAACCAAACCATCTCGAAGGAGATCCCTGATGCGCCATGCCACACTCTTTGTCTGCTCGACCGCTCATTTGCCTGTCGCCGAGCGTCGTCACATCGATCACCTCATCGCCGTCGCGCCACGCGGGCCGGACGGACGTGTCGAGGTCGGCCATCTCGATCTGGTGATCGAGCCCTATGCCTACGGCTTTTTCGTCCACACCAGCGTCGTCGGGTGCGGCGGTGAGGCGCCCGACATCAGCCAGGAGTTCTGGGCGATCCTGAGTTCGGCATTCGACAGGGATGCCTCCTGGGTCCTGTTCGACCGCGACGAACCCACCTGCTCCGAACTGCCCATCTTCGCGGACCCCAACCAGCCCGAGGAGCACCAGTCATGACGGACCTCTGCTCGATGCAACCCTGTTCGTCCAAACGCGCAGCACTTGCGTCCTTCGATCATGCCTATGCCGTCGCGCTCCGGATGCGGCACGAGACGGGCCGCCCCCAATTCGTGCTGCGCACCGGTGATCCGCTCCAGCCGTTTCGCGTCTCCAGCACGGGGCCACAGCACCGTCAGGCGCTGATGACGCTCGTCGCCTGATCCGGCGCCTGCACGTGCCGGCAACGGCTCTCTTTAACGAGGACAACCACATGAACGATGGAATATTGCGTCAGTCCGCAAATGAGGCCTGCGACGCGCCACCGCCTGCCATCCAATATCTGGACCTCACCGAAGATGAGTTTGTGGACAGGTTCCAGCCAGTGCCCAATCATCTCCTCGCAACGGCGGGGTTCGACTTCGGCCGGGGCGGATGCCTGTTCGAAGCCTCCGGCCCGGACCTCAAATTCATCCGCTCGCAACCTGCGGCAAATGTCTGGACGATGATCGAGGGCGACGACGGTCTCGAGATCACCGATGGCATGCACGCCGTCAATCGCCTCGGCTATCTCCTGACCGAGCAGCCATGTCCCCCCGATACGATGGTGAGTGTGCCACTCGACTTCTAAGCGGCCACTCCTCCCGTCTCTCGGGGCCTCGGGAGCCAATTGATCGTCGCATTCCGGCCGCCCGGCCTCCGGGATCAGGCGCCAACCGTCACGGCGACGTCCCTTATCGGCTCCCGACCTCCTTCCTGGAGATCAGCCATGTACGATCCGAAGCGACCGCCGACCGCGGCGGCGAACGACGACGCTTGCCTTACTGTCCTATCCGGCGTCCCTGTGATTGCCGCATGGGGCATGGGCGTCGACAGCACCGCGATGATCATCGAATGGGTCGCGCGGGGGCTGCCCCTGTCCGCCGTCCTCACAGCCGACACCGGGGTCGAGCGCGAGGAAACCTATGCCTTTCTGCCGATCTTCCAGCGCTGGATGGACCGGCATCATATCGAGCATCATGTCGTCCGCTATGTGCCGAAGCGCTTCAAGCACTGGCCGCCCTATTTCTCGCTCCTGGAGAACTGCCTCACCAACGCGACACTGCCGTCGATCAGCTTCGGCCGCCACAGTTGCAGCCAGAAATGGAAAATACAGCCCCAAGATCAATGGGTTAATTCATGGGCGCCGGCGCAGAAAATATGGGCTGAAGGTGGCAAGGTTGTCAAGCTCATCGGCTACGACAGCTCGCCCGCCGATAGTCGCCGCTATGCCCATCGCGAAGGCCATATCAGCGACCTGTACGACTATCATTATCCGCTGCGCGCCTGGGGTTGGGATCGAGACGCCTGCATCGCGCGGATCCGTGCCGAAGGCCTGCCCGTGCCGATCAAATCGGCTTGCTTCATCTTATGTTTGCAGATGGTGT